>CANQSR010000005.1 GCA_947626575.1 uncultured Clostridia bacterium
CTTGTCCGTTGAGCGGATAATCGGGACCACGGAGCGATCAAGCAGTAAAAATCTATCGGCTCACGGAATTTCTTTTCCCGACAGAAAAGAAATTCGTGCTTCGGATCTCATGTGCGTAGCAGGGTGTCCCTGCGGAGTACCCCCAATTTGTCAGCTTGCGACTTCTTGTCCGTTGAGCGGATAATCGGGACCACGGAGCGATCAAGCAGTAAAAATCTATCGGCTCACGGAATTTCTTTTCGCACAGAAAAGAAATTCGTGAATAGGTGAATCAATGGAAAAAATCGGCATCATCGATCTCGGATCGAATTCCGCCCGCCTCGTCATCGTGCAGCTTTCGGGTGAAGGCCATTTCATGGTGGAGGACGAACTGAAAGAGAGCGTCCGTCTCGGACAGGACATGGACCGCGACGGCTTTTTGAAGCCCCAGCGCGTGGCCGAGACGATCAAGACGTTAAAAATGTTTAAGCGCCTTTGCGATGCAAAGGGCGCGGACCGCATCATCGCCGTTGCGACGGCGGCCGTCCGCCGTGCGAAGAACCAGCGTTCTTTCCTCGATGAGATCCAGGCGACCTGCGGCATCCGCGTGGACGTCCTCTCCGAAGAGGAGGAGGCGACGCTCGTCTACCGCGGGGTCATCAACTCGATGGACGTCCCCAAGGGCATCATTTTGGAAATCGGGGGCGGAAGCACCAAGATCATCTATTACAACCGCCGCAGTATCATCAATTTTACGACGCTCGCATTCGGCGCCGTGACGCTCACAGACCTCTTTGCCGACGACGGCCTCGCGCCCGAAGAACAGACGGCCAAAATAGAGGAATTTTTCACGGAGCAGTTCAAGAAGATCCCGTGGCTCGCGGAAGTGGACCCCGATACGCAGATGATCGGCGTGGGCGGCTCTTTCCGCAACCTCTATAAGATCAACCGCATCGTGCGCAAATATCCGCTCAACACCGTGCATAACTATCAGTTCACCACGGAGGACTTCACCTCCATTTACGAGATGGTGCGCGTTCTCGATGTGGAAAAGCGTAAGCGTATCCGCGGCCTTTCGCCCGAACGGGCGGACATCATGCCCGCCGCGCTGGCCATCATCAAGGCCTTTACCGACTATCTGCACATCGAGGGCTTCACTCTGTCGGGGTGCGGTCTCCGCGAGGGCATCATGTTCAATACGGCCCTTCCCATGACGCTCGAACGGCCCATTTCCGACGTACTTTCCTATTCGCTCTCCACGCTCGTGAAGTACTATGGGTGCAACGAAAAGCACGTCGAGAACGTCGTGCATCTCTCCATCCAGCTGTTCAAACAGCTGCGCGTATTGCATAAATTCCCGCGCATCTATCTGAAAGTGTTGAAGATCGCGGCCAGCCTGCACGATTGCGGCCTGCGCATCCGCTACTATAACCACCAAAAGCACAGCCGTTACATGATCCTTTCGAGCGGCATTTACGGCGCAACGCACCGCGAGATCGTGCTTGCGGCCTTTGTGGCGGGATGCCACCGCAAAGAGGACCTTCTGCCCTCCGATTGGAACAGATATAAGGATATCGTCACCGACGAGGACATGGATATCGTGCGCAAGCTCGGCGTACTTTTGCGCATCGCGGATAGCCTCGACCGCAGCGGTCTCGGCATGGTGAAGGGGTTGAATTGCGACGTCTTGGGCGATTCCGTCATCATGAAGACGGAGCTTGCCGGCGATGCCACGCTTGAGATCCGCCAGGCGATGAAGGCGAACGGAGAATTTAAGCGCGCCTTCAAGAAAAATCTGGAAATACTCTGAGTTTTCACGAAATTTGTTTGGACGACGACTTACCTTGCTGTCCCCTTTGGGGAAAGTGGCCCAACGGGCCGAAAGGGGTATCATACCCCAAACAAATTTCCGTGAGGGAAATGTGCGTTACCGCCTTAATGGGCTTATCCTCTCATACGTTCCAACGGACAAGAAGCGCTTGACGCGCAAATTGAGGGCGAAAACCAAAAGCGTGGTTTTGGTTATTCGCAGAAAATTGGAACGTTCACGAAATTTATTTTGCTATTTCTCGCTGTCCCCTTGAGGGGAAAGTGTCGCGCCGTCCTTGCGCGACCAAAGGGGTGTCGTAAATCTGCAAAACAAATTTCCGTGAGGGAAATATACGTTGACGCCTTAATGGGCTTATCCTCTCATACGTTCCAACGGACAAGAAGCGCAAGCCGGCAAATTGAGGGCGAAAACCAAAAGCGTGGTTTTGGTTATTCGCATGAGATTTTATTCACGAAATTTGTTTGGGCGACGACTTACCTCGCTGTCCCCTTTGGGGAAAGTGGCCCAACGGGCCGAAAGGGGTATCATACCCCAAACAAATTTCCGTGAAGGAAATATACTTTGCCGCCTTAACGTTCTTGGTCCTCTCATACGTTCCAACGGACAAGAAGCAGACAGGGCTCTGCAAATTGGGTCGCCCACGCCCGAAATCAATTCGGGCTAAGGCAAGTGATTGGAATGGGTTAGCGCCGTCATTCTGTCCGCGCGAGGCCTCTATTGTAATCTAAGCGCGTCACGAGCCGCAGGCGAAGTAGGAGCGAAGCGACGAGAAATCTCTAAGGGCGAGATTTCTCACTTCGTTCGAAATGACGCGAGGCTGTGAACCCCCTCAAACGCCTACGAGGCCATCGGCCCGCCACGTCCGAGCGACGGGCCGCTTCTACCCCCTCCTATGGGAGGGGGACTCCCCAAGGGGGTGGGGTGCATGAGCAGCGTCCTGCCCGAACGAGCCGCGCCATCATCCCCCCCACCACCGCCCTGCGGGCGGAGCCTCCCCCCGTTGGGGGTAGGCCTTCGTCATTTCGAACGGCCTGAGGCTTCAATTATGATAATGAAATGTGTGAACTGATTTTAGCCTCTAATTCCCCCCGCCGCAAGGCCTTACTCGCGGACATGGGGTACTCGTTTATCGTCGAACCCTCCCAATTCGAGGAAGTTTCCGGGGGACTTTCCGCGCGCGATACGGCGCTTTTTTTTGCGTACGGCAAGGCGGCGGACGTCTTTTCGCGCCATCCGGACGCCCTCGTTCTCGGCGCGGATACCGTCGTCGCGCTGGACGGCGAGATCTTCGGCAAACCCAAGGACGACGCGGCGGCCGCGGCCATGTTGCGGCGGCTGAGCGGCAGGACGCATACCGTCTATACGGGCGTGGCGTTGCTCGGCCCCGCATTTGAAGAGCGGTGCGTCGTGGGGACGGAAGTCACCTTCGCCCCCCTCACGGAACAAACGATACAAGATTACGTCGCGAGCGGGCTTCCGCGCGGCAAGGCGGGGGCCTACGGGATACAGGACGGGTGGCCGCTCGTCGAAAAAATCGAGGGAAGTTATACGAACGTCGTCGGGCTTCCCACCGAACGGGTGGGGATCATGCTCCGGGCGGCATGTGGAGGAAAGCAATGTTGAAACTTGCGATCGAACTCGGAACATCGGTCACGAAAATTTACGGCGTAGGGAGCGGGATCGTACTCGCAGAGTCTACCTGCCTTGCAGTCAGCAGGGAGAGCGGCGAAGTGCGCGCCTATGGGAATGAAGCCAAGCGCCTTCACGGCAAGACGGCCGAGGATACTGCCATGGTCTTTCCCGTGTGCGGGGGGGAGATCGTGGATGAACCCCATGCGGGCGCGCTGCTCGAATACTTTTTGGGGAAGGTCGTCCGCCGCGCATTCCGCGTGGAAGCGCTGTTTTGCGTTCCCTGCGGTACGTCTATCCAATCGCGGGAGAAGTATTACCGCGTCGCAAAGTCGGCGGGCATCTCGCGCGTGGAATTTGCCGAGACGCCCTTCCTTGTGGCGTTGGGGCAGGACGTTGCGCTCTCCGAATCCAACCCCGTATTCGCGATCGATATCGGCGCGGGCAAGACTTCGACGGCCGTGTTCTCTTTGGACGGCATCATTGCGGGGCTGACTATGGACGTTGGCGGCAACCGCATGGATACCCTCATCATCGACCATATCGCGGGGCTGTATCACTTAAAGATAGGGCCGCAGACGAGCGAAAAACTCAAAAATACGGTCGGCAGTCTGCTGGAATACGATAACCAATCCATGATCGTCAACGGGCGGGACGTCGTCACGGGCAAGCCGCGCGCGGTGACGGTTTCGTCGGGGGATATTTTCTATCCCATCAGCAAGTATGTGGATAAGGTCATCGAATACGCGGAGTTGCTTTTGCGGAAGGTCCCTGCCGAAGTTTCGGCGGCCATGTGCAAGAACGGGGTCTATCTTGCGGGCGGCGTTGCGGCCGTATCTGGGTTTGGGGAATACGTTGCAAACAAGTTGCAGATGGAAGCCCATCTCGCCGAGGACGTCCACACGGCGGTCGTACTTGGCGGCGGCCGCGTGGTCGGCTCCAACGCCCTCATGCGAAAGATCTGCTTGAAATAATTCACGAAATCATATTCACGAAATTTGTTTGGTTGTAACCGTGCCTCCCCCCTTATACCTGAGGGGGGAGGGTAGGGTAGGGGGTGCATCAACGAACTCCAAACAAATTTCCGTGAGGGAAATATACTTTTGCGCCTTAACCTGCTTGTCCTCTCATTCGTTCCAACTGACAAGAAGCCGCAAGCTGGCAAATTGAGGGCGAAAACCAAAAGCGTGGTTTTGGTTATTCGCATGGGATTTTATTCACGAAATTTGTTTGGGCGACGACTTACCTTGCTGTCCCCTTTGGGGAAAGTGGCCCAACGGGCCGAAAGGGGTTTCATACTCCAAACAAATTTCCGTGAGGGAAATGTGCATTGAGGCCTTAATAGGCTTGTCCTCTTATTCGTTCCAACGGACAAGAAGCAAACAGGGCTTTGCAAATTGGGTCGCCCACGCCCGAAATGAATTCGGGCTAAGGCAAGTGATTGGAAGCCCTCCCCCCAACGGGGTCGCAAAACGCGCTTCTCGCACATCAGCACAGTGTGCTGTGGGCGGCGTTTTGCGGTGAGTGAGCGCATTTGTAGCGCGAACGGTGACCGAACGCGGGGTTCTACCCGCGTGAGACGGGTGGCACGAGCAACGCGAGTGACGGATGGGGGGACGACGCGCGCTCATACGTCATTCCGAGGAGCAGAGCGACGAGGAATCTCGTTCTTTGAGATTTCTCACTTCGTTACTTCGCGCTGCGCGCTCGTGCCGCCTTTGATGACAATAGAAGTGCGGCGTTCGAAATGACGTGTACAGGGCGACGAGCGTCCCGCATGAGCGTGGCTGAGGTGGGGGACTTTCTTCGTCATTCTCAGCGATAAAATCCCCCGAAAATCATTTGACATTCCTCCGAAAACCGCTATAATAAATAAAAAAAGGCGTTGAAGCGGAAGAGACGCAACAGGCATTCCCGCACAGAGAGCCGTTCCTTTGGCTGAGAGGACGGACGGGAACAGTTGCGGTATTCCCCCGCGAGCCGTCTCTCCGAACAGAACTTCAAGAGAGGCCGTTTTCCGCGTTAAGGACGAATAAGGTGCATACCATGTCCGCGATATGGGTGCATGAAAACAGGTGGTACCGCGTAAATTTACGCCCTGTTGGCTTCGGCCGACGGGGCGCTTTTGTTGCACCGCCCCCCGCCCGCTTAAAAGGGGGCAGGTCTCGTCGCCCCTTATAGGGGAGATGTCGAACGCAGTGAGACAGAGGGGTTTTCCCGCGTCGTCATTTCGAACCCCGAATGGGTGAGAAATCTCAAAGTCGAGATTCCTCCTCCCGTTGGTCGTCGGAATGACGAATAAACCCTTTCGGCCTCATTGCATTCGGCCACTTTCCCTAAGAGGGACAGCAAGGTAAGGCCTACCCCCACCTGTCTCGCTATGCGAGCCACCCGCCCCCACAAGTAGGGGCAGGTCTTCCCCTTAAAGGAGGCTTCCCGCCATTTCTAATGTATCGGGACCAAGCCTGTAAAAATAAACAGTAAAACCGTCTCACGGCGTTTTGTTGCCTGCAACAAAACGTGTGAATATAGCGTCGTGAATAATATAAGGAGCAATTATGGAAGAAGAGAACGAGAAGATCATAGAAGAGGCGCAGTCGGCGGCCGAACAGGCCACCACTTCGCGCGGTCTCTATGAAGCCAAAATGAAGTTTTTGGGGCGCACGGGCAAAGTCACCGCTCTCCTCAAAAGTATGCGCGAGATCGCGGCCGAACAGCGTCCCGCATTCGGGAAGAAAGTGAACGAACTGCGCGAGCGGCTCGAAGCGCTCTTTGCCGCGCATGAGGCAAAGGTGAAGGAGAAAGAACTCGCAAGCAAGCTCGAAAGCGAGCGCGTGGACGTCACCGAGCCGGGGCGGCATACCGCAAAGGGCGCGTTGCATCCCATCACGCGGACCCGCAACGAACTCATCGATATCTTCGCGGGCATGGGGTTCGAAGTATTCGAAGGGCCTGAGATCGAGAGCGAATACTATAATTTCACCGCGCTCAACACGCCCGCCGACCATCCCGCGCGCGATATGCAGGATACGTTCTATATCACGGATGAATTTCTTCTCCGCACGCAGACGAGCGCGGGGCAGATACGGCTGATGGAGCAAAAAAAGCCGCCCATCAAGATGCTCTCGCCCGGACGGGTGTTCCGTTCGGACGACGACGCCACCCATTCCCCCATGTTCCACCAGATGGAGGGGCTGGTCGTGGACAAGGGCATCACGCTGTGCGACCTCAAAGGCATGCTCGACCAATTCGCGCGCACCATGTTCGCCGAGACGAGCAAGACGCGCCTGCGCCCCTCCTATTTCCCCTTCACGGAGCCGTCGGTGGAAGTGGACGTGAGTTGCAGCGCATGCGGCGGCAAGGGATGCCCGCTCTGTAAGGGAACGGGCTGGATCGAAGTCCTCGGCGCGGGCATGGTCAACAGACGCGTCCTCGAAAATTGCGGCGTCGACCCCGACGAGTATACGGGATTTGCCTTCGGGATGGGCATCGAACGCATCGCCATGCTCAAATACGGCATCAACCACATCCGTCTGTTCACCGAGAACGACGTGCGCTTTTTGGAGCAGTTCAAAGACTGAGGAGGGGAGAACATGTTATTGCCTTACAGCCTGTTAAAGGCCTATGTGAAATTGGATATGCCCGCGGAGGAACTCCAAGAAAAGCTCTCTTCCTGCGGCTTCGAAGTGGAGGAACTCACCTACCTCGGAAGGGGCGTCGAGGGCGTCTATACGGGGAAAATTACCAAGTGTGAAAAGCACCCCGATGCGGACAGGCTCACCGTCTGCCAAGTGGACTGCGGGAGCTTCGGTACAAAGCAGATCGTCACCGCCGCGACCAACGTGTTCGAGGGCGCGGTCGTACCCGTCGCCCTCGACGGCGCCACGGTAAAACACGAGGGCGGCGTGCAGAAGATCAAGACGGGCAAGCTCCGCGGCGTCACGAGCGAGGGCATGTTCTGTTCGGGCGAGGAACTCGGCATCAGCGACGATTTTTATGAGGGCGCGGAGGTAAACGGCATCCTGATCTTGGACATGGGTACCCCGCTTGGCGCGGATATCCGTCCCATCGTCGGCATCGACGACTACATTTTCGACATCGCCGTGACGGCCAACCGCCCCGATTGCCAGAGCGTTTACGGCATGGCGCGCGAGGTCGCGGCGGTGACGGGCATGCGCCTTCTCCCGCTCCCGCTCGGATATGAGAGCCGCCCCACGGACGTGAAGATCTCCGCCGAAGTCAGAGAATCCAAGCTCTGCCCGCGCTACAAGGGCAATTATGTGAAGGACGTGAAGGTGGAAAAGAGTCCGCGGTGGCTTCGCCGCGCCCTTGCCCTCATGGGTCTGCGCTCCGTCAACAACGTCGTCGATATCACCAACTACGTCCTGCTCGAAGTGGGCCAGCCCATGCACGCGTTTGACAGAAAATTTTTGCGCGGGGACAAGATCGTGGTGCGCAGGGCCGAAGAGGGCGAAAAGATCGTAACGCTCGACGAAAAGGAGTTTACCCTGCACCCCCAAAACCTGCTCATCTGCGATGCGGAGCGCCCCGTTGCGCTCGCGGGGATCATGGGCGGCCTCAACAGCGAGATCAAGGACGATACTACGGAAGTGTTCCTCGAAGCGGCGAGCTTTGCGCGCGACAGCGTGAGAAAGACCTCCCGCGCGCTCGGCCAGAGGAGCGATTCCTCCGCCCGCTTCGAGAAGGGGGTGGACCCGCTCTTCACGCCCGATGCGGGGATGGCGCGCGCCCTCGCGCTCATGCAAGAGATCGGTTGCGGCACGCCCACCGATTGCTTTACCGACGTGTGCTATGCCCCCGCGGAGACGAAGCGCATTTGCACCTCTTACGCCGCCATCGACGGCCTGCTCGGCATCCATGTGCCGAAAGAGGAAGTAAACGGCATTTTGGGGCGTCTCGGCTTCGAGGTCTCGGACATGGGTACCTCGTTTTCCGTCGCCGTACCCGCGTGGCGGGAGGACGTCGATGGCTGGCCCGACCTTGCGGAAGAGGTCATCCGCATGTACGGTTACGGCCACATCGAGCCGACTTTCCTCGAAAATGCCACCGTGACGCACGGCGGCCTCACGCCCGCCCAGAAGGAGGAGCTACGCTTTAAGGAAGTCCTCGCGGAAGAGGGATATTTCGAGGCCTACGGCTATTCCTTCTATTCGCCCAAGGATCTCGACCTTCTCCGTCTACCGGAGGACGCCCCCGAACGCAAGGCCGTGACGGTAAAAAACCCGCTCGGCGAGGACCTCTCCGTCATGCGCACCATCCTTGCGCCCACGATGCTTTCAAACGTCGTCAGGAACGTGAGAAGGGGCAACGAAGCGGGCCGTCTCTTTGAGCTTGCGAACGTCTATATCGCGGACATGCTCCCCCTCGATAAGCTCCCTGAGGAGCGGAAGCATCTCTCGCTCGGCCTGTGGGGCGAGGGCGATTTCTTTGATTTGAAGGGCGCCTTTGAGGCCGTCGCGGCGGCGTTCGGCCTGAAATTTACCTATGAGAAGGGCGAAAAGCCCTTCCTGCACCCCGGCATCACGGCGGCCGTCAAGCTCGGAGAAAAGCAGGTGGGCTGGATCGGCGAACTGCACCCCGCGATCGCAGAGGAGCTTGCGCTCGAAAAGCGGGTCTGCCTCGCGGAACTCGACTATCAGGCGGTCTCGCGGAAGTTCCGCAAGGGCATCACGTACCATCCCGTTCCCAAGTTCCCCGCGGCAACGCGCGACCTTGCCGTGGTCGTGGAGGAAGAGGTGACTTGCGCCGCCCTTACAAGTTGCATCCTGCGGGCCTGCAAGGCGGCCACGGACTGCACGCTCTTCGATGTCTACCGCGATGCGCGCCTCGGCGCGGGCAAGAAGAGCATGGCCTTCCGCATCACGTTCACGCCCGACCCTGCGGCGGAAAAGGGCTTTTCGCCCGAAACCGTCGATGGGTTCATGAATAAGATCCTTGCAAACCTCAAACACAACCTGAACGCCGAGCTGAGATAGGGCGACTACGCTCAGCATGACGTGACGCCTTGGTACGCAGTCCGGCCCTCTTGCTGTCCCTTGTAGGGAAAGTGGCGCACAGTCCTTGTGCGCCGAAAGGGTTTCGATTCGCTCACATGCAGTTCGTGGTGATTGATGAACAGACCATGCGTTCTATTACGTCATTTCGAGCGTAGTCGAGAAATCTCTGCCTTATTTCATTCGTTCACACGGGCTTGTCGTAGCAAGATTCTTCGCGGATGGGCAGTTCGTTGAAACTCATACCTGTTCGGCTCAGAATGACGTAGTAAGGGTGGCGAGACCTGCCCCCTTTTAAGGGGGCGGGTGGCGCGGCTTTGCCGTGTCAGGTGGGGGTGCAACTTTCATAACGCCCCCCTCATACTTCGTTCGCTACGCTCCTCGTGGCGACCTTAATCCACAATAGAAGCCTCGCGCGGACAGAATGACGCGCGCGTTGAGCTTGGTCGGACAGAATGACGCGCGGGCCAGCTCCATTTACAGGGGCGCAAAGGGGTCACCGCGGACATGGTATGGGCCTCGGAGGCCCTTCCAATCATAAAAAAGGCCGCCCGGAACGGGGCGGCCTTGAAATTTTGCCGTGTCAGCCGGCTTCCGCGAGCGGACGCCGCTTCTTCTTTTTGAGTTCGCTTTCGAGTTCGGAGCAGGTCTCTTCGATCTCCGCTTCGGTATCGTCGAGCGCAATGCCGTCGAGGATATCCTGCAAATGATATTCACGGTTGAGATAGCGGATGGTCTGGTATCCGATGACGGCGGTCAAGGCGCCGCTCACGAGGCCCTGCACGGAGGAATCGATGATGGCCGCGATGGCGCTCCCCAAAATGGGGATGCCGCGCACCGCGTCGCCCATGGTCTTCACGACGCTCCCGCCGATGTTCACGCTTCCGAGGCCGTATGCGACCAAAGAATTTGCGATGACCTGCACGAAGATCTTCGCGAGCTTGGCATCCGAGGGGCGGAAGCCATAGAGGAACACGATGTCCTTGATGAGCTGCATGTTGACGACCACGATGAGCGCGGCGTCGATGTGGGCCGTCTGCGAGAGGGCGGAGTAGGCGGCCGACTTCATCGAACTCTTGAAGATGAGATTTTTCGCGGACTTCTTCACAGACCCCTTGTAGAGGTCGGTCAGATGCCTCTTGACGCCCTCTTCGTTGCCCGTTTTCATGGCGACGGCGAGTTTCCCGACGGTCTCGGAATCGTACCAGCCCACGCCGTCCACGCGTGCGGAGAGGTCGATCATCTTATCCGCGATGCTGTGGCGGAGTTTCCGGTTGTGCCGCTGCGCCTTGCGCGCCGTGAAAGCGTTGACGTTGGTGACGAAGTACCCCGTCCGCAAGATCTTGACGAGAGGGACGACGAACACGAGGATATAGACGAGCAGGCATACTGCCATTGCGGCGTAACCCGCATACTCGTTGATATCATAGACGCGGAGTGCGAGCAGGGCGAGAAGGACGAACAAAAACACGCCGATGACGGCGGCCGCGCCGCCGATGACAAGCCGCGCGCCGCGGGTGTTCTGGCGCTTGACGTACCGCTGTTCATAGTCGTAAATGCTCATTTTTTCCGTACTGCCGCCCGCGCCGGGTGCGGGCGCGTTCTTGGGTTCGGCGGGTACGATGGCCGTGGATCTTTTCTTCATACTGTGGCTCCTTGTTGGGCTTCCTCTATTCTATCACACTTGCGCGCGTTTGTAAAGCGAAATTTTTTTGAAATGATTTCCTGCCGCCCGCAAGGGCCGCCGCATGGCTGTAAACCGCTTGACTTTGCCCCGATATACGGTTATAATGAAGGCATGAAGAAGAAAACCACCGTCTATGAGGATGCGTACCGCAAGGAGCAGGAATACCGAAAAAAGCACACCGTCAACTGTCCGCACTGCGGCAAGGAGATTTTGGACCACATGACCGAATGCCCGCACTGCAAGGAGAAGGTCTCCCCCAAGCGGTATCAGCCGCTCTCGGATGAGAAGATCAAGAAGATCCGCATCATCACGTATCCCGTCGTCATCATCATCGCGGTCGTCGTGCTGGTGCTGTATTTCACGCTTTGGAAGTGAGCCGAAACGGCGAAAAAGCCCTCTCTACTGTGAGTAGAGGGGGTATTTTTTACGGTAGAATGGGCCGCGCGGGGGGTGGAACGGCATAAAATAACAGTAGGACGGCGCACAAAAAGAGTAGGTTGCAATTCCTGCCGCAACGGGATATGATAGGAGAAAAGGAGGCGCCTATGGAAGCTGCCGCGGCCCGCAGAGGGTTTCAATCATTTTATACCAAGGGGGAGGAGATCTTCAACGCCGTCTCGCACATCGTGGGCGGGGCGTTCGGGCTGGCGGCGTGGGCGGCTCTGCTCGTGTATGCCCGCGGGGCGGCCGAACAGATCGCCGTGTGCGCGTTCGGCTTCGGCATCGTGGTACTCTACACCATGAGCGCGCTCTACCACTTTTTGCCGGACGGGCGGGCGAAGGGCGTGTTCCGCATCTTCGACCACTGCACCATCTATCTCTTGATCGCGGGGACTTACACGCCCTACTGCCTCATCCCGCTCTATGGGACTGCCGTGGGCTGGACGGTTTTGGCGCTCCAATGGGCGTGCGCCGCGGGCGGCATCACGATGAACGCCATCGCCATGAACAACAAGATCGTCAAGGGCATCTCCATGGCGCTGTACGTCGTGATGGGGTGGATGGCCATCGCCTTTCTGCCGCCGCTTCTGCCCATCGTCTCGGCGGCGTGCTTCTGGTTGCTGCTTGCGGGCGGCATCGCCTACACGGTGGGCATCGCATTCTTCGCCCTCGGCAAAAAGGTGCGCTATTTCCACGCCGTATGGCACCTGTTCGTGTTGCTCGGCACCGTTTTGCAGTTCGGCAGTATCTTTCTGATGATGTGACCGTATCCTACAACGGCAAAGCGGCGCGCGGGACTTCGGCCCGCGCGCCGCTTTTTTCCTTCCGCGGTACCCGTTGACAAAGCGGGGCGCATTTCGTATAATAAGACCATGAAACGTACTTTCGGAGGCATTGCGGCGAGCCTCGCGGGGATCGCGTGCAACGTCCTGCTCTCGGCGGCGAAGATCGCGGCCGGGGCGCTCTGCGGCCTCGTCTCGGTGACCGCAGACGGCATCAACAATCTGAGCGACTGCGCGGGCGGGCTTGTCTCGCTCGTCTCCTTCTGCATTGCGGAGAAGCCCGCCGATAGGCAGCACCCCTTCGGACACAGGCGCGCCGAGTACATCGCCGCCATGCTCACGGGCGTTCTCATCCTGTTCGTCGCCGCGGAACTCATCCGCGCCTCGGCGGAGACCATCGCGGCGGGGCAGACCGCCTTGGCCGCGTGGCCCGTCTATCTCATTCTCGGCATCTCCGTGGCCGTCAAGCTCGGCATGTTCGTGTTTTTCCGCATCCATGCGAAGAAATTGCGGTCCGAGGCCTTGAAGGCGTCGGCGGTCGACAGTTTGAGCGACTGCGCCGCCACGGCCGCAGTGCTTGCGGGAATGGGGCTTGCCGCGGCGGGCATCCCCGCGGACGGCTGGACGGGGCTGATCGTCGCGCTGTTCATCGTCTGGGAGGGGGTGAAGCTCCTCCGCGATGCGAGTTCGGAGCTTTTGGGCCGCGCCCCTTCGGCCGAGCTGACGCGCGCGCTCGGCGCGGTCATCCTCTCCTATGGCCAAGTGCTGGGATTTCACGATCTGCACATCTTCACTTACGGACATGGTATGGCCTTCGCGACCGTACACGTGGAAATGGACGCAAAAATTCCCGCGCTTGAAGCGCATTCCGTACTCGATGCGATGGAGCATACGGCGGCGGAACAGACGGGCGTTGCGCTGACGACGCACCTCGACCCCATTGATTTGGAGGACGGGGCGGCGGGCGAGTTGAAGGCGGCGCTTACGGAGGCGGCGCAACGGGTCGCGGGGGGCATCGTGTTGCACGATTTCCGTATCGTGCGCGGGGCCAAGACCAAGGTCATCTTCGAGGCGGGCGTCCCTTACGATTGCAAGCTGAAAGATGAAGCCGTGCTTGCGGCGCTTGAAGAGCTGGTCATATCTGCGGGCGACTATACGCCCGTCATCACGGTGGACCGCGAGTAGCCGCGGCCGTTTTATGGCAAAGGGGTTGACTTTTTTAAGTAAATGGGATAAAATGACTTATATCAAAGGCATATCTTCCAAGAGATGCCGAAAGGAGAAAAAATGAAGAGTTTCGGAGTAAAACCTTATCTGTTTCCCATGCCCACGTATATGATCGGAACATATAACGAGGATGGCTCGCCCGACGTGATGATGATGGCGTGGGGCGGCATTTGCGCCGAGGACATGGTGGCCCTCAATCTCGAAGCGGACCATAAGACCGTCGCCAATTTGCGGGCGCGCAAGGCGTTTACGTTGGCGGTGCCGAGCGTTTCGACGCTGGCGGAATCGGATTTTTTCGGCATCGCGACTGCCAATAAAGTACAGGATAAGTTCGCCCGCACGGGCCTGCATGCGCAAAAGAGCGAGCGGGTGGATGCCCCCGTCATCGCGGAGTATCCGCTGACGCTCGAATGCACCGTCGCCGAGATACAGGAGCAGCCTTACGGTTTACGCATTCTCGGCAAGATATGCAATGTTCTCGCCGATGAGCGCGTCCTCGATGAAAAGGGGCGCATTGACGCAAGCAAGCTGGGGGCATTTTCCTTCGACCAAATGCGAAATGATTATTACGCGACGGGGGAGAAGGTCGGCACAGCGTGGAAGAGCGGCGTTCCGCTTATGAAAAAATCTTGATTACCTTTCCCATTTGATAACGAACCGCCTTCCCTGCACACAGGGAAGGCGGTTCGCGTCTAAAAGGGGCAATGGAATTTATAACGCCCCTCATCACTTACGTCATTCCGACGACCGACGGGAGGAGGAATCCCGCTTTGAGATTCCTCACATGCGTTACTTCGCGCTATGCGCTCGTGACGCGCTTAGACTACAATAGGAGCCTCACATGCGTTACTTCGCCTTCGGCTCGTGACGACCTTAGTCTACAATAGAAGCCTCGGTCGGACGGAATGACAACGTGCGGACTCTTTCGGGGCCAATTTCACGAGCAAAAGACCGCAGACGAAGAAGGCGGCCGAGGCCATGAAAAACACGGCGGCCATGGCGATATAGATGTGCAGTCTCTCCACCGCGTTGTTGCTGACGGCCCATATCCATGAGACGAGCGGGCCTTCGCCGTTTTGAGAGGCGTAAAACTGCGCCATGCCGCTTAGCAGGTTTCCGAGCGGGAAGGCCGTAACGAGGAGAAAGAGCAGGGAGATGCCGCCCGCCGCAAAGCAAAAATATGCAACTCTTTTGCGGAGCGCGCGCAAATAGGCTTGGGGGCGGTCTGCGCCGCCCAAGTTCTCCCACCGCCGCCAGAGAGCGAACAGAACCGTCAGCGTGAGCAGCGTCAAGATCAGCCCGCCGTACAGCAAGATCTGCCACCACCATTCGAACAGGTGGGAGCCGTAAAGGCGGTAAGCCTCCGCGTGGAGATACCATCCCGCGAAAAAGAGCGCATAGGAAACGGCAAACAGCGCCGCCAAGATGATGAGCCACATCGTAAACTGCGCGAGTTTATTCTCGAAGGGCGCGGGGCCGGTCTGTTCGGGGAGGGGAAGCGCGCCCGCGGTGCGTTCTCCCGCCAAGATCTCATCTACCGTTACCTCATATAATTCCGCCAGCTCAGGCAGGAGCAGGATATCGGGCATGACCGTGCCGCGCTCCCACGCGGAGACGGTGCGGTTGGAGACGCCGAGGCGGTCGGCCACTTCCTGTTGCGTAAGGCCGTGCGACTTGCGCAGGACCGCCAAAAATTCTCCGATCGGTTGTTTCATGTTGTTACCTCGCATGGATGTCTTGCCCTTATTGTATCCGACGCCGCCGGGAAAAGCAAGACAAAATCCTTGGAAATCCTCTCGGATATTTGGATTTTACAGATTTCTCTTACGTCATTCCGCGGGGGGAGGAACCTTACCGTTCCTGAAAGGGAAAGTGGCCGCGAGTATGCGAGCGGCCGAAAGGGTTTCCGAAACCCCTCTGTCACGCTATCGCTCGACATCTCCCCTATGAGGGGCGACGAGACCTGCCCCCTTTGGGGGCGCAAAACGCACTTCTCGCACATCAGCACAGTGTGCTGTGGGCGGCGTTTTGCGGTGAGTGAGCGCATCGGAAGGCGCGAACGATGACCGAACGCGGGGTTCTACCCGCGTGAGAGGGTGGCGCGGCATTGCCGCGTCAGGTGGGGGTGCCATCTAATAACGCCCCTCATCCGTCACCTTCGGTGACAGCTTCCCCCCGATGGGGGGAAGCCTTCCTTCATACCAAAAAAAGCGGAACGGCTTATAGGCCGTTCCGCTTTTGGTGCACCCGGCGGGGATCGAACCCACAACCTTCAGCGTCGGAGGCTGACACGCTATCCAATTGCGCTACGAGTGCATATGATGATGAAATTGTGGTCGGCGTACTTCGCCGCGGGGAAAGTTCTCGGCGCCTCCCCCCTTATACCTGAGGGGGGAGGGTGGGGTAGGGGGTGGCGTTCATTTATAACACCCCTCATCCGTCACCTTCGGTGACAGCGTCTCACGCGGGTAGAACCCCGCGTTCGGTCACCGTTCGCGCGGCAATGCGCTCACTCACCGCAAAACGCCGTACACAGCACACCGTGCTGATGTGCGAGAAGCGCGTTTTGCGACCTCAATGGGTGGGCAAGGGGTTTGCATTGCGCTTGGTCGCAACAAGATTCTTCGCGGATGGGCAATTCGTTGGAAGTCATTCCGTTTCGGCTACTTCGCCTGCGGCTCGTGACGCGCTTAGATTACAATAGAAGCCTCGCGCGGACAGAATGACGCGCCTAGATGATAATAGAAGCCTCGCGCGCTCACTCACCGCAAAACACCGCCCACAGCTACCCGCTTTGTGCTTTGTAAAAATCATTATAGCACAATCTTCGGAAAAATGCTTTATATTTTGGGCGGAATATGGTAAAATAAAGAAAAATTTTTCGGGAGGGGGACATGGAGCAAAAGACGGTCGCCGTCGGGCTTTCGGGCGGCGTGGATAGCTCGGTCGCCGCCCTGCTTCTGAAACAGCAGGGCTACCGCGTCATCGGCCTCTTCATGCGCAATTGGGAGGAGGCGGACGAAAACGGCGTCTGCTCCGCAGACGAGGACTTCGAGGACGTCAAGCGGGTGGCGTCTCTCCTCGATATCCCGTATTATACGGTCAACTTCGCGAAAGAGTATATGGACCGCGTCTTTTCCTACTTCCTCCGCGAGTACGCGGCGGGCCGTACGCCCAACCCCGACGTTCTATGCAACCGCGAGATCAAATTCGGCCCCTTCAAGGAGTATGCGAAGGCGCTCGGCGCCGATTGCGTCGCCACGGGCCACTATTGCGGCATTTCGCATGAAAACGGCGTCCACAGTCTCCTCAAAGCGAAGGACCAAAACAAGGACCAGACCTACTTCCTCTGCCAGCTCTCGCAACAGCAGCTCAGCGGCGTACTCTTCCCGCTCGCCGATCTCACCAAGGCCGAAGTGCGCCTGATCGCCGAACGGCACGGCCTCGCGACGGCCAAGAAAAAGGATTCGACGGGCATCTGCTTCATCGGCGAACGCAACTTCCGCAACTTTCTGAAAACCTATCTTCCCGCAAAACCGGGGCGCATCTTGACGCTTTCGGGCGAGGAAGTAGGAAGGCATATGGGCCTCATGTATTATACCCTCGGCCAGCGGCGCGGCCTCGACCTCGGCGGGAAAAAGGGGGAAGAGGGGCGCTGGTTCGTCGTCAAAAAGGACCTCGAAAACAACGTTCTCTATGTCTCCCACGGCGACGAAACGCCGCTCATGAGCAGGGGCTGTTTGGTGCAGGAGATGAATTACATCCCACCCATGTCCGCGGATGGGCTTTCGGAATGCGGCGTAAAGCTCCGCTACCGCCAGAGCGAACAAAAGACCAAAGTCACCCGCCTTCCGGAGGGGCTGCGCCTTGACTTTGCCCGGCCCCAGCGCGCCGTGACCCCCGGCCAATTCGCCGTACTCTATGATGAAAGGGCGTGCCTCGGCGGCGGCGTCATCACGGAGACCTTCTGAAAATTTGCGGCTTTTTGCCGCCCTTGCATGATGTTCTTCCGCTCCGCATAAAATAGGGAGAAATGAGGTTCGGCGAGGAGATTTTCAAATTGCTCGGCGGGGAGGACCCCGCCCGCATCGCATACACCGTCTCCGGCGGCGGGGCATACCTGCGCAACGTGCGGCGCATCCGCGAATTTTCTGCGGCGTGCATCGAATGCGCGGGCAAGCGCGGCGGCATAAAGATCGAAGGGGAAGGCCTTGAAATCTCCAAGTATGCCGCAGGCGACGTCGTCATCCGCGGCGCGGTGCATGCCGTCTCCGAGACGGGCTGAGCGGGGAGGGATGCGATGATACAGGGACGGGTCGGGTTTTACGTGACGAGCCTTTCCGCGGGGCGGGCGCCCGATAAGCTGGCACGGGAGAATATTCCCGTGTTATTTTGCCGTGAGGTGCAAAAAAATGTGCTTGAAATGCACATCCGCGCCAAAGACATGAAAAAAGCATTTGCAATTTTGCGCCGTTCGTGTTATCATATAGACGGCGTAAAATATTACGGGTCCGCGCGCGCGAAGCGGGGCGCCCTGCGCGCCGCAGGGCTGATAGCAGGCGCGCTCCTGTTTGCCGTATCCGTATTTTTCTTCCAAAGCCGCGTACTCAAAGTAGAAGTTGTGGGGAGCGGCGCATACTACGAACGGGAGGTGCGCGCTATCCTCAAAGAGGAAGGAGTGGAGGCGTTTTCCGCCATGCCGCGGGATACCGCCCGCCTCACCGCCCGCATCCTCGCCCTACCCCGCGTGGAATTTTGCACGTTCCAGAGGGCGGGCGGGGTGTTCACCGTCGAGGTGCGCGTGAGCGAAAACGTGCAGCCCATCGCGGGCGCGGCGCTCAAAGCCCCCGCTTCGGGCATCGTGGCGGGGCTGACCGTCATCCGCGGCACGCCCCTCGTCAGCGTGGGGGACGAAGTGACGGAGGGGCAGACGGTCGTGGAGGCCTATACGCTTGCGGGGGAGGAAAAACTCCCCGTCCTCGTCGTCGCATCGGTCACCGTGGAGCGGGAGATCTCCGCGGAATACGAACTCTCCGAGGCGGCGGCGAACGCGCAGGCGCTCTTGGACTACGGCCCGCTCGCGGAGTTACATAGCGAAAAAACAGAGCGCGGTTGGCGGATCACGGGCCGTATGCAAAAGACGGCCGCCCTCAACCTCGCTTAGGAGGAATTTTTGACTGTCACTGTACAAACCGGCTCCTCGGACAAGCTCTTAGCCGTCGTCGGCGCGTTCGATGAAAACCTGACGACCGTCGCCCGCGAACTTGGGCTGGTGACGCGCGTGGAGGGGACAGCGATCGTCCTCGAAGGCGACGCCGAGGCCACCCATGTCGGGGAAGAGGTCATCAAAAGCCTGCTCGAAATCGTCTCGGCGGGGGAGGAGATCGATAAGACGCGCCTTCTCTACTGCATCGGGCTTGCGCGGGAGGGCCGCGCGGGGGATATCGCGGGCATCATGCACGGCGTGGTGGCCGTCACGTCGCGGGGCAAGCCCGTAAAGTGCAAGACGGTGGGGCAAAAGGCCTATGCCGACGCCGTCCGCTCGCATACCGTCACCTTCGGCGTGGGACCCGCGGGGACGGGCAAGACCTATCTCGCCGTCTGCCTTGCGGTGGCCGCCTACAAGGGCAAGGAGATCGAAAAGATCATCCTGACCCGCCCCGCCGTGGAGGCGGGGGAGAAGCTCGGCTTTTTGCCGGGCGACTTGCAGACCAAGGTGGACCCCTATCTGCGGCCGCTCTACGACGCCTTGCAGGAGCTGTTCGGCTTCGAGACTTACCAAAAGCTCATGGAGAAGGGGGTCATCGAGGTGGCGCCGCTCGCCTACATGCGCGGACGGACGCTCTCGGACGCCTTTGTCATCTTGGATGAAGCGCAGAACGCGACGCGCGAGCAGATGAAGATGTTTTTGACGCGGCTCGGCGAGGGGAGCAAGATGGTCGTCACGGGCGATCTCACGCAGACCGATCTTCCTGAGGGAAAGACGAGCGGACTCAGACATGCCGTGCGCATCCTCGAAGGCGTGGAGGAGATCGCGGTGTGCCGCCTCACAGAAAAGGACGTCGTGCGGCATCCGCTCGTATCGCGCATCGTGCGCGCCTATGAACGGGATGAAAACAAACGAAAAAAGGAGAAGCAATGAAAGAGAAATCTGTAAAAAGCAAGGAGGGGGCGGAAAAACGCCGCAACCGTGAGGCTCTTATCCGCAGCGCCCTTGCCTTTGTGGGGTGTTATTTCGTCTTGCTCTTCGTCGTGTTCCTGATGATCCTCGTCAATGATTTTTCGCATTGGCAGACCTATTTCACCGAACACTCCAACCAACTCATCTCGCTCGTCGTCAGCCTCTTCTTCCTTTCGGGGATCGTCTATATGTACTATCTCTTCGAGGATACCGTCGCGCTCGTCAACATAAAGAACATCGTCCTCGTCTTTACGCTGCTCATTCTCAGCTTGGTCATCTCCTTTGTGTTCGGCGAATTTATCCACATTTACTCCCGTCCCGTGGCGGTATTCGCGCTCCTCGCGCTCTTTCTCATCAACAGGCGGCATGCGCTCTTTTTGAACTTCGTCTTTTCCTTTTTGATGTTCGTCATCGACCTGTTCACCGATATCGTACCCGTGGCGGAGATCAACAGCGAGATCTATTCCACCTTCCTTTTGAGCTTTATCGGCGGCACCGTTGCCATTTTCCTCGGCGAACGGGTAAAGACGCGCGGCGGGCTGTTGCTCACGGGCGTATTCATTGCCCTGCCCGTTGCGCTCCTCGTTCTGCTCTTCAACCTGCCCACCATCTCCCACGGCGATTGGATCGACTACATCTCCTCCGCGGGATTCCGCATCCTCAGCTGTATCACGTCCTCCGTCCTCGCGCTGGCGCTCCTTCCCTTCTTCGAATGGACGTTCAACCGCCTGACCGTATTCCGCCTCAGGGAGCTGACGAGTACGGACGCCGAACTGCTCGTGAGCCTCAAACAGAAGGCGCCGGGGACCTTCAACCACTCCCTGATCGTCGCCCAGCTCGCCGAGAGCTGCGCGGTCGCCATCGGCGAGAACGCAGAGCTGGCGCGTACGGCCGCCTATTACCACGACGTGGGCAAGCTGAAACAGCCAGAATGCTTCACCGAAAACCAATCGGATTACAACGTACACGACGAGATCACGCCCGAACTTTCGGCGGATATCATCCGCTCGCACACCAAGGACGGGTATGAACTTCTCATCGAAAAGCATCTGCCGAAGGCGATCGCCGACGTCGCGCTTGAACACCACGGCACCCTTCCCATCAAATATTTCTATGACAAGGCCATCCGCTATTCGGGCGACGCCGACCTCAAAGATTTCTCCTACCTCGGCCCCATTCCGCAGAGCAAGATCTCGGCCATCGTCATGATATCGGACGCCACCGAGGCCGCCACGCGCGCCATGCCCGACCGTTCGCCCGAAAAGGTGGAAAAGGTCTGCCGCTCCATCATCGAGGAGCGCATGGACCTCGGACAGTTCGAGGAATGCGATATCACGATGCGCCAGCTCACCGTCATCAAGCAGACGCTCGTCGAAGCGCTTTCGGGCGTACATCACCACAGGGTGCAGTATCCCGCCATCCAATTCAACCGCGACCGGCAGGCCGTCAACACGGAGGAGCGCGATGAGTGAACGCGCAAGACTGATCCTCGACTGCGAGGAGCTGCCCGAAGCCTCGAAAACTATGCTTGAAAACACGCTTTCCGGGGGCTTCGTCTCGGACATGCCCCTCGTTCTTGAACTCCTCTTCGTCTCCGAAGAGGAGATCCGCGCGCTCAACAGGCGGGAGCGCGGCGTGGACAGCGTGACGGATGTTCTGAGCTTTCCCGCGGCCGATCTCGCGGCGGGCGAGCCGATCGTTTCCGCCGACCATGCGGACTGCATCGAACCCGCCTGCGGCGGGGAAGAGGCGCGCATGTATCTCGGAAGCGTCGTCATCTGCACGGCGCGGGCGAAGGAGCAGGCGAAGGAATACGGCCATTCCGAGGCGCGCGAGATCGGGTATCTCACCGTACACGGCATGCTGCACTGCCTCGGCTATGACCACGAGCGCGAGGACGAAAAGAAGGTAATGCGCGAAAAGGAGGAGAGGCTCATGCGGGACTTGGGCCTCGGAAGGGAATGAAGAGCGGATATGTTGCCGTCATCGGCAAGGCAAATGCGGGAAAATCCACCCTCGTCAACGTGCTTGTGGGCGAAAAGGTCGCCATCGTCTCCCCCAAGCCGCAGACCACGCGCGACCGCATCATGGGCGTCCTGACGCGGGAAAACCACCAGATCGTCTTTGTGGATACCCCCGGTATCTACCGCCAGCGCAACGCGCTCACCGCGCTCATGATGAAGACGACGGAACTCACCGCCGACGGCGTGGACGCCATCCTCTTTGTCCACGACGGCCATGCGGGCGTCGGGGACGACGACGTCGCCCTCATGAAGAAATACATGGCGCTCGGCCTTCCCATGCTCATCGCATATACCAAGATCGACATCATGCCCAAGGAGCAGATCCCCGCCGATGCGAAGAAGCTCTTCGAGGCGGGCGTGACCGCGGACGTGTACCCCGTGTCCGCGAGAAAGGGTATGCGTCTTAAACAACTTGAAGAGGCCGTCGCAAACTGTCTGCCCGAAGGCGAAGCCGTCTTTCCTGACGACGTCATCTCCGACCGCAGCCAGAAATTCATGGTGGCGGAACTCATGCGCGAGAAGATCTTGCTCAAATACGAGAAGGAGATCCCGCACGGCGTGGCCATTCTCGTGAACGCCTTCGAGCGGCACGAAAACGGTGCCTATGAGATCTCGCTGGATATCGTCTGCGAGAAAAAGAACCATAAGGCCATCCTCATCGGCAAGCAGGGCGCGGCGATCAAGGAAGTCGCCTCGTTCGCGCGGCAGGATATGGAAAAACTGCTCGGCGCGAAGGTATTTCTGACCGTGTTCGTGAAAGTCCGCGAGGATTGGCGGGACAGCGCGCGGCTCATGAAGGAATTCGGTTACGGCACGGAGGAATAACCCGCCCCCGGATGCCGCATACTGCGGGCATGAAGGAAGAAAAACCGAAGAGCGCGAAACAGATCGCGTGGGACCTCTTTGAACAGACGGGTAATTTCAGCTACTACATGCTCTACAAAAGGTTAAAATAAGGCGGCAGAGAATGGAATTTAAGACGGACGCCCTTCTCCTCAGGACGGTGAATTGGGGGGAATACGATAAGATCGTGACCCTCCTCACCCCCCAAGGCAAGATCGGCGCGGCGATGAAGGGCGTGCGGCGTGCGGGCGCGAAGCTGAATTTCGCCGCCCAGCCTTTTTGCTTTGCGGAATACGTGCTTACCGAGCGTTCGGGCCGCCGCACGGTCATCGAGGCCTCCCTCCACGACGGGTTTTACGGCCTGCACAGCGACCTCATCCGTCTCTATGCCGCGGCGAGCGTGACGGAAGTATGCGATGCGTTCGCCTTGGAAGAGATGCCCTGCGGGCCGCTTTTGGTGGCGGCGGTGGAGGCTCTGGAAGCCATCGGGACGGCAGACGGGCCACCCGTGTCCGCGGTCCTTGTCTTTTTATTGAAGGCGCTCGCCTTCGCGGGGTATCCCGTTTCGGCGGGGAAATGCCCGCACTGCGGCAAGGAGATCGCGGGAAAACGCTATTTCGATATGGAGAACGGCGCGTTCGGTTGCGCCGCGTGCGCGGTGGGGGTCCCGGCGAGCGAAGTGACTTACGACGCCATCCGCTTTTACCTTAGCGGGGGCGCGGAGAGCGCCCCGCAAGGCGTGCCCTCCTTCGACGGTATCGTGCGGGCCCTAAGGCTGCTTCGCGTATACGTCCGCCGCCAGACGGATTGTGACCTGCGCGCGGGAGAGGAGTTTCTCGCTATCCTGTAAAATTTTGTGAAACCATGCCCTGCCGCGGGATAAGGCCGCGCGTGCGGGCGTAAAAAAAGAAAGATGCCGAAAAAAATTCGCAAATTCGGCTGTAAAATCGGTTGACAAGCACCCTGCGCTGTGCTACACTTGATGTACGCACCGAGGGGTGTAATTTTTTTCGTATGGAGTTTTTACGACAATGGCTGTGAAATCCACCCGCATGAAGGTCACATTTGAATGCACCGAATGCAAAAACAGAAATTATGACAGCTTCAAGAATAAGCGCAACGATCCCGATCGTCTTGAACTTAAGAAGTATTGTCCCGTCTGCAAGAAGCACACCGTCCATAAGGAATCCAAGTAATCACCACGGAGTATCATCATGGCAAAAAAAGATCTTGACCCGGAAGAAAACAAGGGCAAAGACGTCAAGGACGCAAAAGGCGGCAAGGACGTCAAAAAGAAGGATAAAGACAAGAAGCCGAATATCTTTGTCCGCATGGGCAGGCGCTTGAAGGAGACCTTCTCCGAACTCAAACGCGTCACGTGGCCCACGCTCCCCAAGGCTCTCAAATCCACGGGCGTCGTCATCGTCATCGTGCTGATTTTCCTTGTCATTGTCACTGCCGTGAATATCGGCTTTACCTATTTCCTCGAATTCCTCACCGGGTTGGGGGGCTAAGTAATGATTCCAAGTAACGATACCGAACCCAAGTGGTATATCCTGCACACGTACTCAGGTTACGAGTTGCTCGTCAGGGAGAGCCTTTTCAGGCTCATTGAAAACAACAACTTGGGCGACCAGATATTCGACGTCAAGATCCCCATGGAGCAGACCATCGAGGAGAAGGCAAACGGCAAGAAGAAAGTCGTCGAGCGCAAATTGCTCCCTTGCTATGTTTTTATCAAGATGATCTATTCCAACCAGCTGTGGTATCTTGTCACGAACACGCGCGGCGTCACGGGGTTTGTCGGCCCGCAGGGCCGCCCTGTTCCCATGAAGGAAGAAGAGATCCGCAAGATGCGCCTCGAAGATTTCGTCGTGGACGCCGATTTTACGGCAGGCGACCGCGTCTCCATAGACAACGGCCCGCTGGAAGGCTTTATCGGCACCATCAAGGAATGCAACAACGAGACGCAGCGCGCGAAGGTCACCATCACGATGTTCGGCCGCGAGCAGGACGTCGAGGTGGAATACGTCCAGATGACCAAGATCTCCGCCGACGCCGTCGAGATCCCCAGAGACGAAGAATAAAGGCCACGGGTGCCTGAGGAGGGGGCTATTAGAATGACCCCCACCTGACGCGGCAAAGCCGCGCCACCCGCCCCCACAAGTAGGGGCAGGTCTCGACTTCCCTTGCGTCATTCCGACCGCGCGAGGCTTCTATTGTAATCTAAGCGCGTCACGAGCCGCAGGCGAAGTAGGAGCGAAGCGACGAGGAATCTCCAAAGAGAGATTTCTCACATTCGTTCGAAATGACATCCGCGCGTTCGAAATGACATCCGCGCGAACGGAATGACGAATAGAATGCCCCACCTCAGTCGCGCGCATACGCGCACATAAACATTAAAGAAGAAACCGCAAGTTTGCGTTTTCGATAGTGGGAGGCGGTAAAATCCCAAACCTGCCGCCATCATAACCACAAAGGAGTTTTTTATGGCAAAGAAAGTAACAGCAGTCGTCAAACTGCAACTCCCTGCCGGAAAAGCGACCCCCGGTCCCCCCGTCGGTTCGACGCTCGGCCCGCACGGCGTGAACATCCCCGGCTTCACCAAGGAATTTAATGCGAGAACGGCTTCGCAGGAGGGACTCATCATCCCCGTCGTCATGACGATCTATGCCGACCGTTCGTTCACGTTCGTCCTCAAAACGCCGCCCGCACCCGTCCTCATCAAGAAGGCGCTCGGTCTCGAAACGGCTTCCTCCACCCCCAACAAGGTGAAGGTGGGCAAACTCACGAAGGCGCAGGTCGAGGAGATCGCCAAGACCAAGCTGCCCGACCTCAATTGCACCTCTTTGGAGAGCGCGATGAGCATGATCAAGGGGACTGCCCGCAGTATGGGCATCACCGTCGAGGAATAAGGAGGAAGTCGATATGAGTGGTAAAAAATATGTAGACAGCCTCAAATCCTACGATAAGACCAAGGCTTACGATCCCTCCGAGGCAATGGGATACGTCCTCGCCAACGCGAAGGCAAAATTCGATGAGACGGTGGAACTCCACGTGCGTCTCGGCATTGACCCCCGCCAGGCAGACCAGCAGGTCCGCGGCGTGTTGGTCCTCCCCAACGGCACCGGTAAAACAAAGACCGTCCTCGTCGTCGCCAAGGGCGAGAGAGCGGACGCGGCACAGGCCGCGGGCGCGGATTTCGTCGGCGCGGAGGAGATGATCCAGAAGATCCAGACCGAGAATTGGTTCGGGTTCGACGTCATGATCACCACCCCCGATATGATGGGCGTCGTCGGCCGTATCGGCCGTATCCTCGGCCCCAAGGGCCTCATGCCCAACCCCAAGTCGGGTACGGTCACGATGGATGTCGCCAAGGCCGTCAAGGAAGTCAAAGCAGGTAAAGTCGAGTACCGTCTCGATAAGACGGCCATCATCCACTGCCCCATCGGCAAGAAGAGCTTCGGCGACCAGAAACTGCTCGAAAACTTCAACGCGCTCATGGAGGCCATCGTGAAGGCCAAGCCCGCCGCCGCCAAGGGGCAGTACATCAAGAGCGTGACGTTGACGTC
This sequence comes from uncultured Clostridia bacterium, assembly GCA_947626575.1. Classification (GTDB taxonomy): domain Bacteria; phylum Bacillota; class Clostridia; order Christensenellales; family Borkfalkiaceae; genus Gallimonas. The sequence goes on from CANQSR010000005.1 coordinate 26,211, forward strand.
CACGATGGGGCCCGGCGTCAAGGTGGCTTATACGAAGAATTAAGCGAACTGCGTATAGACTTCGCATAACATTGTCGCGCTTACGATTCCCTTGGTCACGTACGTCAAAGTACACTCCCGTCGGGAATGCTCCTTCTCCTCGTCTTGCTCGCTTCTCCGCAGTTGAGGTATTCGGGTCGCTTATTCGAGCAATTCGTCGCCTCCCCCCTTATACATGAGGGGGGGAGGGTAGGGTAGGGGGTGTACGCGCCCTGCGGGCGCGCCCCTTCGGGGCGTCCGCACAAGGCCTACCCCCTACGGGGGGAGGCTCCGCCGTTCTCGGCGGTGGTGGGGGGGGGGCCTTCGGGGCGTCCTGCCCGAACGGCCCGCAAAACAATTTCATCACCGCACCGCAAAAACGCTTGACAGCGTCTTTATGATGTGGTACTATCGTGTAAGACCGCAGACAACGGGTGCCGCGCGCTCAATATCCCGTCGAGGTCGGACTTTCTTAAATGGTATTTAAGAACCGCTCCGTACTGTCTGCGTACGGAGCTTTTTTTCCAAATCGGGCCGCAAGGCCTACAAGGAGGTATGTATGTCGGCAAATTTTGAGGCAAAGAAGGTCGTTGTCGAAGAGATCAAGGAAAAAATCAACGGCGCCAAGTCGGTCATCCTCGTGCATTACGAGCGGCTCACCGTCAAGGAAGTCACCGATCTCAGAAACAATTTCCGCAATGCCGGTTGCGAATACAAGGTGTATAAAAACACCCTCGTGCGCAAGGCATTCGACGAGCTGGATGTCCACGGCTTCGATAACGATCTCAACGGCGCGACGGCGTTCGTGTTCTGCCCCGACGAGACGACCGGTTGTTCGATCATCGCGAAGGCAGTCAAGGAAACGCCCGTGCTGGCGGACAAGATCGTCCCGAAGAGCGCCTATGTGAGCGGCGCTTATGTGGACGCGGAAGGAGTCAAGAAACTCGCGGCGATCCCTTCGAGAGAGGTGCTCATCGCAAAGATGCTCGGCTGCTTGCAGTCGCCCATCGCCAATCTTGCGTTTGTTTTGAAAGCGATCGCAGACCAAAAATCTTAATTTATTCGGAGGTAATCAAAAATGGATGTTCAGAAATTTATCGAAGAAGTCAAGGGCATGACCGTTGTCGAACTCAATGACTTTGTGAAGGCGCTCGAAGAGGAATTCGGCGTATCCGCGGCGGCGGCTGTTGCTGTCGGCGGCGGCGCGGCGGCGGCAGAAGCTGCTCCGCAGGAAGAGGAAAAGACGGAGTTCGATATCGTCCTCAAAGATTTCGGCGCCAACAAGATCGGCGTCATCAAGGTCGTCCGCGAACTCACGGGTCTCGGCCTTGCCGATGCGAAGAAGGCTGTGGAGAGCCTCGGCGTCATCAAGGAGCAGGTGCCGAAGGCAGATGCCGAAGCCGCTCTTGCAAAGCTCAAAGAAGCCGGCGCAACGGCAGAGCTCAAATAAGATAGCATTGCACAAAAACCGCACCTGTGGTGCGGTTTTTTTGCATGTTTTCCCAAATTTCACAGCCAACGCGCGCGGAAAGGGGGATATAGAATGCGCGGGAAATGAGATATAGAATGTTGAATTTTTGTAGCATAACGGCCGATAAAGTTATTCAAAAGTATTGACAAGCCATTCAAAAAAGATTATAATATGAAAAAAACAGGAGAGTAAGAAAATGCACGATGAAAAACATTATCAACGCCGCTTGATCCCCGTGAACATCGTCGTCATGGCGCTCTGTCTGGTGGCCGCGCTCAGCATTCTGTTCGCGCCGCTTTTGGAGATCGACCTCGGCAAGATGGCAAAGGGCGTTCAGGAAGCCGCAGCCGAGATCGCCGACCAGCCGAGCGGCGGCAGCGGCAGTGAAGATGAGGAGCTGCAAAAAGAGGCGATGGATGCGCTCGTGAACTCGCTCGACGGACAGAAACTGAGCATCACCACGATGGGCATCTCCCGGATCGCCCGCTCCGGGGACATCATGGCTTCGATCGCAAGCCTCGTTGCGGATACGGTGGAGAGCATGGCCGACCGCCTGCTGACCGCCCTCGCCGTCTCCGTCATCACGTCGGGGTCGGGCGTCTCGCCGGACGAGGAGACCCTGCAACATGCCGATACCAAACTCATCTACGAGAAGTTCGCGGACCTTGAAACCTGCTCGCCTTCCGAGAAGGATGCGGTCATCAAGGAGTTTACGGAAACCCTGTGGGAGCAACTCGGCCTCACTGCCACGTCCGATATGACGCAGGCGGATATCGAAGAGACCGTCTCCGATCTCTATGACGAGATCTTGAAACAGAACAACGGGACGTTCACGGTGGAAGCGTGCATCTGTATCTCGCTCTCCGAAGTGATGGCGCATGAGACCGGCGATGAAAATGCGCCCATTTACAGGACGTATGACGAGCTGTTTGCGGAACTCTTCGGCAATGCCGGCGCAGAGGGCAGCGAGGAATTGGAGAGTACCATGACGATGGTCTCCACCATTGGGTCCGCCTTCACTTATGCCATGTACGGCTATGCGGGCGTGTGGCTGGTGCTGTTTGTATTTGCCTTGTTGCACCTGTTCTTGTCCAATAAGCGGTTCATGATGTGGTATGTGAAGCTGTTCGGATGCTATCCGTGCATCATATTCTTCCTCGCACCCATGATCGCGAAGTCCGTCTTGGCGAGCGTGGAAGCAGAGGGTATGGGGGTCGCACTCGCCATATTGGGGTCCGTTTCCTCCACGATGTGGATCGTCGGCGTCTGCTATCTGCTCTTGTGGGCCGTCTCCATCTTCTGGGCCTTCCCCATCAAGCGGAAGATCAGACAGCTCAGAAAGATGCCCGCCCAAGGGTAAGCTGTCCGCGAAATATCATGCAAAGTCACGGTTTCCTGCCGTGACTTTTTTGCGTATGCGGGCGCGGATTCACGATTGCCCACAATTTTCACGCCGAAATCACCGAAAGCGCTTGACGAAACGGAAAAATGCGGGTAAAATAGTACTATATTCCAAGCCAACAGGAGGCTTTATTTTGAAAAAATCAATTCGCCGCATCGGCGCGATCGTGCTGACAGCCGCAGTTTCTGCGGGCGCACTCATGATGTTTGCGGGTTGCTCTACCGATCATCCGGAAGTTACCATCACCTATACCTTTAACGGCAAGGACTATGCGGTGGACTACACGCTCTCCCGCCTCGATGCCCCCCAGACCGTGACGCACTTCCTCGAACTCGCCGATGCAGGGTTCTATGACGGGACCTGTATCCATAACTATACTGCCAACTTCCTCTATGGCGGCGGCTACCGCCTCGTGGATGAGCAGGAACAGCCCTATGATTACAGCGCGGATAACAGCCTCAAAACGTTTACGCTCAAAGAGATCGACTACTTCGACGAGCTGGGGAAGCTCGAAGAAAAAGGATACACCTTCACGCAGTCCGTGTGGAGAACGGATGGCAGCGCATCCTCCCCGAAGAAGGGCGCGGGCCTTTATACCGTCTATGGCGAGCAGAGCGGCAAGGTAGATAACGAGTATGGCCGTGATTATTCGCACACGGCGGGCGCGCTCGTCATGTACTATTCGGATAAGGGCGATAAGGTCCGCAACGAGGTGGCCGTCACGCGTGCGGACGACGGCACGGTGCAGTTCGAGAATTACCTGCAAAACAGCGCGACCTCGCTGTTCTATACCTATCTTTCTTCCTCCAACTCAACGCTGGGAGAGCAGTATTGCGTGTTCGGCATGGCCAAGGATTTTGCGGGCCAGCTCACCAACGGCCTGTTGAAGGCCATCAACGACTATATCGCCGAGCGCACGGATGAGGAAGAGGATGGTTCGTTCTCCTTCACGACGACGCAGGAAAACGTCAAGCTCAACCAAAACGATCCCTTTGAGGATATCAGAAAGGGCGGCTGGACGACGAGTTTCGAGACGCCGCTCACCGCGCCGATCATCGTCAAGTCGGTGAAAGTTACGAAATATTGATTTACGCGAATAGTTTTCCGCCCGCCGCACTTATGCGGCGGGCGGTTTTTCTTGTCTCCCCTCGCTGTCTTTCATAGGGCCGCCAAGACCCGCCCCCTTAGGGGCGACGAGTGCGCCTCCCCCCTTATACCTGAGGGGGGAGGATGTCACGGCGTCGCCGTGACAGGCAGGGGGTGTAAATTTCATAACGCCCCTCATCAGTCACCTGCGGTGCCAGCTTCCCCCCGAAGGGGGGAAGCCTTGCAAAGCGCCTCCCTGGGGAGGAGCTGTCACGCGATAGCGTGACTGAGGTGGGGTATTCCAATCGTCATTCCGCCCGACCGAGGCAATCTATTCGTCATTTCGAGCTTAGTCGAGAAATCACCTTATTATAATAATGTAACCCTTCGACGAGCTCAGGGTGACGGATTTACCCCCCACTCCCTAAGTCCCTCTCCCCAAGGAGAGGGTAGGGGCGGCGAGAGCGCCCTCCTTAGGTCGCAAAAAGCATTCTCGCACGCAAGAGGGGATAATTTTATGAGGGAGGAGAGGAACAGCGTTTTTTGTTGATATTTTTCGGATAAGGTGCTATAATATGATTGCGACTTCATTAAGAATAAACCTCGGCACCTCCCCTAAGGGGAGGAGTTCGTGCTAATGGCATTTTGGCGTTTGTTTCTATTTGAAATTCAGCAAAATATTGGTAGTAATACCTGTTCCGAGCTGAATTTCAAACGAAAAGAGGTTTTAATGAAGTCGCATTCAAAGGGACGGTATTCTACGGAGCGCCGTTCTTTCGGGGGCGGCGTTTCTTTATGTCAAAAACAGAAAAAGTATGCTCTTGTTTCGGCCACTTTACCGTCGAGATCACCGATGAGTTGCGGGCAAGAACGCGCGAGGAGATCGATAAGGCGGTCGCCGGCGGCGTTCGGGTATTCCTGTTCGGCGGCAGGAGCGATTTTGACGATCTCGTATATGATATCGTATCCGAGAAAAAGGCGAAAGAAGCGCAACTCGGCCTCAAAAGGATCTTTTGCTTTCCGCTTGATAAGCAGTTGCGAAGGCCTCCGCCCTGGTTCCGTCAAAAGGAGTACGAAGGCTATGAGTGTCCCTGTAAAGATTTTGGTTGGTGGTACACGGCGATTTATTATCGCAACTGCGCAATGATAGACCAAAGCGACGTTGTGCTGTTTTATGCAGAGGAGAGAGCCAACAGCGGAGCGTATAAGGCATACATGTACGCCGCCAGGCTCCATAAATGTATCATCAATCTTGCGTGCGTTTAACCTCGCCATAGGGACGCGGAGACCTGCCCCTACTTGTGGGGGCGCAAAACGCGCTTCTCGCACATCAGCACAGTGTGCTGTGGGCGGCGTTTTGCGGTGAGTGAGCGCATTTGCCGCGCGAACGGTGACCGAACGCGGGGTTCTACCCGCGTGAGAGGGTGGCGCGGCTTTGCCGCGCTAGGTGGGGGTTACTCCTTGCTGTCCCTTTTAGGTCGCAAAACGCGCTTCTCGCACATCAGCACAGTGTGCTGTGGGCGGCGTTTTGCGGTGAGTGAGCGCATTTGCCGCGCGAACGGTGACCGAACGCGGGGTTCTACCCGCGTGAGAAAGTGGCCGAATGTAATGAGGCCGAAAGGGTTTCACCCCTCATACCGACCCCGAACGCAGTGAGTGGGGAGTGTATCCTGAGCGAAATGGCTTCATGGAACCAACTCATTAAAGATTCACTCACTCCGCTTTGCTTCGTTCGGAATGAGGATACAGGGTTTCCAAAACCCCTCTGTCTCGCTAACGCTCGACATCTCCCCTCAAAGGGGCGACAAGACCTGCCCCTACTTGTGGGGGCGGGTGGCGCGGCTTTGCCGCGTCAGGTGGGGGTGTAAATTTCATAACGCCCCTCATCAGTCATCTGCGGTGCCAGCTTCCCCCCGAAGGGGGGAAGCCTTGCAAAGCGCCTCCCTGGGGAGGAGCTGTCACGCGATAGCGTGACTGAGGTGGGGTATTCCAATCGTCATTCCGCCCGACGGATGCTTTTATTCGTCATTCCGAACGGAGCGCGGAGCGCGCAGTCGAGGAATCACCTTATTATAATAATGTGACCCTTCGACAAGCTCAGGGTGACGGATTTACTCCCCACTCCCCAAGTCCCTCTCCCCAAGGAGAGGGTAGGGGCGACAAGACCTGCCCCCTTTTAAGGGGGCGGGTGGCGCGGCTTTGCCGCGTCAGGTGGGGGTAGGTGTGTGCGCGTCATTGCGAGGAGCGGAGCGACGAGAAATCTCAAAGCCAGATTTCTCACTTCGTTCGAAATGACGCGCGTGGGCTACGAGAGCGCCTCCCCCCAAAGGGGTAGGCCTTTCCCTTACGTCATTTCGAGGAGCGAAGCGACGAGAAATCTCAAAGCCAGATTTCTCACCCCTTTGGGGTTTGAAATGACGCGCGTGGGCGCGGGACATCTGTGCGGTCATTCGGGACGGATGTTCGAGATCTTTCCGTCCTCTTCGAGCGTCACGCGGAAATAGCGCACCTCATAGACGCGCGGCCGCACAGGGTAGACGAGGCCCGCCTCATCGGGCGACGCGCCGAGGACGACGGAACGGAACCCCCCAAGATATTCTCCGAGCGAGGCCGCCTTTTCCGCGAGGCCTTCCGCGAGGAAAGGCAGAACGTCGCCGCCGATGAGGACCGTCTCGAAGAGCGCGAGCGCATACGTCGCGGGCGTCGGTTGCCGCGCCGTGCGGATACTGCAAGCCGTGAGCTTGCCGTTTTCATAGCTGCACCGCGCCGTGTGTCCGAGACTGTCATGAAAGGGGACTTCCGCCACAACGATGGGGTCTCTTTCGGACACGGTACCCTCCGATTGCGTCAGGATACGGCCTTCACGGTCCAAGATGCAGAAGGCGGACGGCGCTTCGAGCAGGATATTTTCACCCGACGCGAAGATGGACGCTTGCTCAAAGGCATCGGGGAGATCGGCGATGTGAAACCCCGTTTCGGTCTGCACGGAGAGCTGGATGCCGCCCTGGCGGTAGAGCGTGCAGAGCGCGCCGCCGATGCGCTGTTGCGCGAGCGGCTTCAACGTGCAGTCCGTGGGCAGAAAACGGGAGACGTACACGGCCACGCCCGTCCGCGTAAAGTACACCTCGACGTTTTCGGGCGGGGAAAAGAGGAACTCTTCACCAAAGGAAAAGACGGCGGGGTGATGGCCGGGACAGATAAATTCGAGCAGAACGCCGTCTGCGGGGTCGAGTTCGGCGGTGCGTTCGAAGCCGTCCACGGCGCCGAGGGGCAGGCCGCCCGCTTTGAGGAAGCAGGGTTTTTCGGATAAAAAATATACGCGCATCACTATAAAGAATGTATAAGCCGCAAAAATTATGTCAACAATTTGCCTGAGGTGGTCATCATGAATAAAATCAACGGCTACACGGAAGAGGAGGCCACGGGGCTGATCGAGTATATTTACCTCGGAAAAAATGCGGGCAAGACGCTCTCCTATCTCTTTGAGACGTACGGCAAGGAGCATAGCCGCGCAAAGGGGAGCGTGCGCAACTACTACTATGCCTTCCTGAAAAAGCAGGACGATGTGCGCGTCAGGCGCATTTTGGAGGGGAAGGGCCTCGCGGCGGGCGCGATCAAGCCGTTTACCGAGGAGGAGACGGACGAGTTGCTCGCAAAGGTCATCGAGGGCAGAAAGCGCGGGCTTTCGGTGCGGCGCAGTATCATCGAGGCTTCGGGCGGCGATGAAAAGCGCATGCTCCGTATGCAGAACAAGTATCGGAATCTCTTGAAGAAACAGCCCGAACGGGTGGAGCGGGCGGCAAAGGAGGCAGGCATGTCTGAGGTAGACCCCTTCCTGCAACGCCGTTTGGAGCGGGAGATCGACGCGCTCTATGAGCGCATCGCCGAAGATCTGCGCAGGGAAAACGAGCGGCTCCGTGCCGAGATCGAAAAGCTCAAACAGGGCGAATGACAGGCTTTTCCGCGCCGCGGCTTCCAACAACTCCCAAACGGCGGCGTGTATGAACGCGTTCGTACCTTCACAAGCTATGGACAACGGGAGGAAGCTATGGAAAAGTTGTTTTGTCTCGGTGTTGCGCTCGGCATGGTCGGCGGCGCGCTTCTCGTTGCCAACAGCTATAAACTCCGTTCGCTGGTGAAGAAGAGCCAGGCGGAAGTGATGCAGAAGGTGGACGAGATGATGGATGAGCGCCTCAAAGCATGCGAAAGCAGCGAGAGCGGCGACAAGGAAAAGACCGAGAAAAAGAGCGCCAAGAAGTGATCGGCGTGAACGTAAAAAAGACGGAAAGCATTGCTTCCCGCCTTTTTTATCCGTCCGCCGCGCGTGGGCTTTTTGCGGACGGGGCCGCAAAACGATTGCAATTTTCTGCGGGGTATGTTATACTCATGCCATGAAAGTGATCGCCTTCGATATCGGGGACAGGCGCATCGGCGTCGCGGTCTCCGACCCTTCGGCCTCTTACGCCCTGCCCGCCGATACGTATTTCCGTACGGGGAAATTTTCAGAGGACGTCGCGGCCGTCTCCCGCATCGCAAGGGAGAAAGAGGCGGACGTCATCGTGTGCGGCCTGCCCTTGAATGCCGATGGCTCCGAGAGCGTGCAATCGGAGAAAACACGCCGTTTCGCGGCTGCGCTTTCGGACATGGTAGGGGGAAACGTCGTCCTCGAAGATGAGCGCTTCACAACGCGCGCCGCGCGCGGCGACTTGAATTTCATGGGCGTAAGCGCCAAAAGGGACAAGAAAAAAAAGCACGTCGATTCTCTTGCGGCGGCGTATATTTTGGAAAGCTATCTGGAAAATCAAAAAAGGAGTGAAACTATGAAAGAGGAAAGGAACGATTACGACGAGGAAAACAACATCGTGGAGATCGTGGACGACGAGGGCAAGAGCTACCGCTATGAGCATCTGTTGACCTTTGAATACAAAAAGGAGTGGTATGTTGCGCTCACGCCCGAAAAATCTCCCGAAGAGGCGGACGGCGAGAACGAGGACGAGGGCGACGAAGTTGCCATCTACCACTTGGTCGGCGGCGAGGACGACGAGCAACTCGAAACGATCGAGGACGACGCCCTGCTCGAAGAGGTGTTCGCAGAGTTCTGCGCCCAATATGAGGACTTCGAGGACGCCGACGAAGCGGCCGCTCTGGAACCCGACGACGACGGCGAATAAGCACATGTGGTGCGAAAAACCCCGCCTCCGCGCAATGCGGGGCGGGGTTTTGAATACCAAAAAAATGGGGGACGCGATCTGCTGATCGCGTCCCCCTTGTCTTATTTGTTGAGGCTTTGCAGGACGCTTTCGGGCGCCTGTTCATAGCGCGCAAATTCCTGCGAGAAGCGGCCTCTGCCCTGCGTCATGGAGCGGAGCGAGGTGGCGTACGTCAAGATCTCGCCCTCAGGCGCTTCGGCGGTGATGACCTGCATCCCCTCCACCGTATCCATGCCGATGATGCGGCCGCGGCGCTTGTTGAGGTCGCCCATGATGTCGCCGACGTACTGTTCGGGGACGGTGATCTTCATCGAGCAGATGGGTTCCAAAATCACGGGCCTTGCGCGGCGGACGCCGTCGTCATAGGCGAGCTTGGCCGCGGAGACGAAGGCAACTTCCTTACTGTCCACGGGGTGGGACTTCCCGTCGAAGAGCGTCGCTTTGAGGTCCACCATGGGGAAGCCTGCGAGAACGCCCTTCTGGATGGCCTCGCGCAGACCCTTTTCCACGGCGGGGATGAACTGCTTGGGGACCGAGCCGCCGATGGTCGCATCGACGAACTCGAACACGCCGTCCGCCGCGCCCGGTTCGAAGCGGATGTTGACGACGCCGAACTGCCCTGCGCCGCCCGACTGCTTCTTGTGCTTGCCTTCGGCCTCCGCCTTGCCCGTGACCGTCTCGCGGTAGGCGACGGTGGGGGTGGCGAACTCGGCGTCGGCGCCGAACTTGGACTTCAATTTGCGCTTGATGATTTCAAGCTGGACTTCGCCCTGCCCGCAGACGAGCGTTTCGCCCGTCTCGTGGTTCTTGACGATCCGGAAGCTCTTATCCTCTTCCGCAAGGCGGTTGAGGCCGCCGAACACCTTATCTTCCGTGCCGCGCACCGTAGCGGAGACGGCCATCGAAAGCACGGGTTCGGGGAACACGATGGGTTCGAACTGCACGGGCGCATTGGGGTCGCAGAGCGTATCGCCCGTCCCCGTGTTCGCGAGTTTGGCGACGACGCCGATATCGCCCGCGCTGAGCGAAGCGGTGGGTTCGAGTTTCTTGCCGCGCACGAGATACAGCGAGTTGATGCGCTCGGTCGTACCCGTGTTGGGGTTCCACGCATCGAAGCCGGACTTCATGACGCCGCGGCAGACGCGGATATAGTTCATTTTGCCCACGAAGGGGTCCACAGCTGTCTTGAATACCTGCGCGGCAAAGGGCGCATTCTCTTCGCACGCGACGGAGATGGGGCTGTTCGTCTTTAAGTCGGTGGCGGGAAGCCCTGCGCGCTCGGCCGCCTGCGGCAGATATTCGATGAGCGCGTTCATGAGGTTGATGACGCCCTTGTTTTGCAGGGCGCTCCCCGCAAGCACGGGAATGACGCTGATGCTCATGATGCCCTTGCGAAGGCCTGAGACGGTATCCTCGACGGAGAGCGAGCCTTCGTCGAAATACTTTTCGAGCAGTTCCTCGTCGTTTTCGGCGGCGGCTTCCTGCAAAACGCCCTGCATCTCTTCGAGTTCGGAGCGGTAGCTATCCGGTACGGAGACTTCCTGCACGCCCTTTTCCGAGAACTCATAGGCCTTGCCGTCGATGACGTTGATGTAACCCGTCATCTTGTCGCCCGCCATGATGGGGATCTGGATGGGCGCGATCTTGCCCTTGTATTGGTCTTGCAGGGCGCGCACGGTACCCTGATAATCGGCATTCTCCTTGTCCATGCCGTTGATGAACACGATGATGGGCTTTTTGCCTTTGAGGCAGAGATTGATGGCCTTCTCTGCGCCGACCGTGACGGCGCCGCCCGCACCCGATACGACGAGCGCCGCGCCCGCCGCGCGCATCGCGGAGTAAAATTCACCCTCGAAGTCATAGAAACCGGGAACGTCCAAAAGGTTGATCTTGGCGTCCTTCCAATTCAAATAGGCGCACGCGAGGGAGATGGAGATCTTTCTCGCGATTTCCTGTTCGTCAAAGTCACAGACGGTGGACCCGTTGTCGATCTTGCCCATGCGCTCGATGGCGCCGGCATTATAGAGCATAGCTTCGCAGAGGGTGGTCTTGCCCTCGCCGCTGTGGCCGACTACCGCAATGTTGCGGATATTCGTTGCAGAAACTCCCATGTTATACCTCTTATCATAGAATGGCAAAAAAGCCCGTTTGGAACTATTATACATGCTCATGCGGCAAAAATCAAGGGGGCAAAAGAAAAAAGTTTGCATTTTTTGATTTTTTACCGCACGCGTCCGCGTCCGCCGCGGCGCAACTCAATTTTCCGCATCTTAAAATGTTGAAAATATTTTTCAAAACATGCAATTTCCGATAATCATGAAGAAAAATTTTTTCATAAACCGTTGACGGAAGGGTGGGCTTCCTGTATAATGGAGAAAACGGTGATAAGGAGAAAACGATGAAAAAACTGCATATTTTCGGCGCGTTTGCGCTTGCGGCCGTCTTTGCGCTCTGTTCGGCGTGCGCGCGCGGGGGGCAGACGGGCGGGGACCCGCCCAAAGAGGACCCACCCATGGAGGAAGAGGAGAAGGGGATCAGCAGCGGCTTTACGGGAACGGCGGGCGGCGTCGCCTTCACACTTCCCGACCTCGGCACGGAGGTCTCGCTGCACACCCAACTGCAATCCAAATATCTGAAAAGCAAATATGTTGCGCTCATCTCCAATTATGCCGACGGCGTCAATGCCGACCCCGCGGCGGGTCTCGACCACAGGGAGCTGAGCCATCCCGCGCCCGTCAACTTCACGTGGACGGCGGCGGGCGCGCCCGCGGGGACAGAATACACGCTTTCCGTGAGCGAGAACGCGGACATGGGTACCCCGTGGACGTTCAAGACGGAGGAAACCTCGTATTCCGTCTATAACCTCAAAGTGGGGACTTCCTACTATTGGACGGTCGCCGCAGGCGAAGCGGTGAGCGGGGCGGCGAGCTTCACGACGGAGGGGCGGGGTCCCCGCAATCTCTATGTGGACGGCGTGGCCAACGTGCGCGATATGGGCGGCTGGGCGACCGAGAGCGGCAAGACGGTAAAGCAGGGGCTGTTGTTCCGCTGCGGCCGCCTCAATGAGAACTACACGGGCAAGATCACCGTGACGGAAGCGGGCATCGACACCATGCTGAACACGCTCGGCGTCAAGACGGAGATCGACCTGCGCGGCGGCGAGAACGATCCGAGCGAGTATGGGAACGTGGAGAGGAGCATGCTCGGAGACAGCGTCGCCTATCATCACATCGGCATGAATTGGGACGGGAACATCTTCGACCTCAACCCGCATCAGCTCAAAGAGATCTTTACCATCTTTGCCGACGAGGCGAGCTATCCCATCATCTTCCATTGCAGTATCGGCACCGACCGCACGGGGTTCGTGGCCTACCTTCTGAACGCGCTCCTGGGCGTGGATGAAAACGACCTCGCCCGCGACTATCTCTTCTCGAATTTTGCCTACATCCAAGGGGCGCGCGAGATGTCAGGCATCACCAAGGCGGGGAAGGGCTTCAATTGGATCATCAACCAATACGAGGGCGAAAAACTCTCGGATAAGGCGCGCGCGGCGCTCCTCGATATCGGCGTCACGGCGGCGCAGGTAGATAAGATCGTCTCGATTTTTCTCGGCTGAGTTGACAAGCGGCCGTAAGTTGTGGTAAAATCACGGCATGAATACGCCCAATTACGATGCGGTGATGCTCGCGATGCTGTGCGAGAACGAGGGGAAGCGCCTGCTTTTGCACAGTTGCTGTGCGCCCTGCTCCTCCTACTGCCTCGGACAGGTGGCGGGCAAGATGGCTACCACCGTCCTCTTCTATAACCCCAACCTCGATACGGAGGAGGAATACTGTAAGCGCAAGGCCGAGGAAGTGCGCTTCCTTTCCGAAACGCATCTTGCGGATATGCTCGATTGCGACTATGCGCCCGCGGACTATCTTTCGGCCGTCGCGGGGCTGGAAGGCGAACCCGAAGGGGGCGCGCGGTGCAAAAAGTGTTTTGAATTGCGGCTTGGAAAGACGGCCGCCGAGGCAAAACGGGGCGGTTTCGACTTCTTTGCGACGACGCTCACCGTCTCCCCGCTGAAAAACGCCGCGCTCATCAACGAGATCGGGTTTGCGTTGGAGCGGGAGTACGGCGTGCGCTATCTGCCCTCCGATTTCAAGAAGCGGGGCGGATATCAGCGTTCGGTCGAGCTTTCGCGCGAATACGGCCTCTACCGCCAGAACTATTGCGGCTGTAAATTCAGCAAATGACCAAGCCGAGACCTGCCCCTACTTGTGGGGGCGGGTGGCGCGGCTTTGCCGCGTCAGGTGGGGGTGGCTTCCCCCCATTGGGGGGAAGCTGTCACCGAAGGTGACAGATGAGGGGTGTTGGACATCCACGTCATTTCGAACCCCGGAGGGGTGAGAAATCTCAAAGAACGAGATTCCTCCTCCCGTTGGTCGTCGGAATGACGCGTTAGGGTTTCCTCGCACGTTCGGAATGACGCATCCCTCGCTTCGTTTGAAATGACTCGTTAGGGTTTCCTCGCACGTTCGGAATGACGCATCCCTCGCTTCGTTTGAAATGACGTATGCGCCGTCCGAAGCCTTACGCCATTGAAAAGCGGCCCCGCACGGCGCATGATCGCGCCGTGCGGGGCTTTCGCTATTTTTACAGTCATTTTCCCTTATATTTGCAGTCGTTCCCCCGTATATTTACAGTCGTTCTCCCGTGAGCAAATGAAAGGAGAAGAGCGCATCGGGCAGGGGCATGTCCGCGTTGAAGGCCTCCAAAAAGGCGCAGATGCGCTCCGCGCTCTCTTGGGCCGCCCGCATGAACAGGGCGTCCGCATCCTTGCCGTATCCCCGCGTCCGCCGCTCAAAACTCCCTCCGCCGAGGTAGGCGGGGGCGGGGTCCTTGCGCGGGTAGAGTTCGGGGAAGAACGGTTTCAGAATGCGCCCGTGCGCGCGGTGGAAATGCGTGAGGTAGACCCCGAAAAGTTTCAGCATCCTGCGGAACGCGGCCGCCGAAAAGGTCTGCCCGAAGAGCCGCCCCGCTTCCGAGAGATAGCGATATAGAATGCCCTCTGCGGCGATCTCGCCGAGGCGGAAGGGAAAGCGGTAATTTTCCGCAGACTCCCCGCGGAGCGAAGCGAGAAAGTAGACGTCCCAATCGTTTTCGATCTCCTGGTGCGTCATCCTCGGCGCATCCGTCTCGGAGAGATAGCGGTAGACAAAGGGGTGAAAGACGACGTCGGCCGCGAGGTGCGAACAGAAGCCGAGCGCATAGGCGAGGCACTTTTCGAACTCTTCCCCCGTATGGCCGGGCAACGCCTTCAAGAGCGCGGAAAACCATTCGTAAACGCGCGTCCTGTGCAGATATTTTCCGAAGTTCTCGCGGGAGAGCGGCCGATAGAAGAAAAAGAGATCGGGACCCTGCGCGCCGAGATAGTAGTAATCGGGCGCGCGCTCGGCAAGTTCCTTTGCATTGCAATGCAAGCGTTCCAGCGCCTCTTGGGCGATGAGTTCATGGGTAATACTCGAAGGCATATTCTCAGTATGTCTGTTTTTCGGAAAAATGTACGCGCCGCATATGCGGCTTTCCTTAGCTGCGCTCGCCGAAGATGGCCGTGCCGAGACGGATCATGTTGGCGCCATGTCCGAGGCAAAGCCTCCAATCTCCGCTCATGCCCATCGAAAGAAAGGCGATATCGCCGCTCATTTTTTTCGCCTCGTCGAAGAGCGTGCGCATCGCGGCCGCAAGGCGGTGCAAAAGGGCCTCGTCATCGGTAAGGGGGAGCATCGCCATGAAGCCCCGCACGCGCAGGGAGGGATACGCCGCCATACGCGCGAGCGCCGAAAGCCCGTCCTCATAGGGATAGCCGCCCTTGCTCTCTTCGCGGCCGATATTGATTTGCAGCAACACATCCTGCACGGTGTGTTTTTTTTGCGCCTCGCGGGCGATCGCTTCGGCGAGTTCGTCGCGGTCGAGCGAGTGGATGAGGTAGCAACCCACCACGTATTTTACTTTGTTGGTCTGCAAATGGCCGATGAAGTGTTCCCGCGCGCCCCCGACGCACCCGTGCTTTTCGCGGAATTCCTGCACGCGGTTTTCACCTACGTCGCCGATCCCCGCCGCAACGGCGCGGCAGATCTCCTCCTTCGGGCGCGTTTTGGTGGCGGCGACCAAGGTCACGGGTTCACCGAAGGCATTGCCCGCGGCGAGTTCCGAAAGGATCTCTTTTACGTTGTTTTCGATGCCCATGGTTCAATAATAGAGGAACGTATTTTTCTTCGCGCACGCCCTGAGCGCGGGAATTTCGGCATTTCTGCCGATGGCAAAGATCTTGCCCGTGATGCGGGGAATATCCTTCGTGCGAAGCACCGTATAGCCCACATAGACCTCCGAGAGGGCTACCATGTCCGCATCCGACCCTTCGTGATCGGCAACGCGGGCGATGGCCGCCACCGTATTTTCCGCTTCGGAGGCGAGGTAGACGTCCACGGCGACGCCCCGCTTTCGGGGGTATGCGTCGAGCAGCAGTTTTTCCTCCGAGAGGACGCGCCGCCGCGGCGTTTTTTCATCCATCCACCCCGTTTTCATGTTATAGAGGGCGAGGAAGAAAAAGTACACGAAAAAGACGCCCGCAAGGCTCGCCGAAACGATGAGCAGGGTGAGATCTTGTATGGCGCTCCATGCGATGAGGCTCGCGAGCGTACACGTTGTGAGCGCCGCCAAAATGACGTATAAGATCTTCTTTCTCAGCCGCATGCCTATATGGTACGCTTTTTTGGGAAAAAAGGCAAGAGCTTTGCGGAAAAACTTGCAAATTCCGCGCAAACCGCGTATGATAGGGGGTATGAACCGCTATACGTCCACGATCGCCGCCTGTCATGCGGGGTACGTCTGCCAGGCCGTCGTCAACAATTTTCTCCCGCTGCTCTTCGTGACCTTGCAGGGGTACGGCGTCACCGTGAAGGAACTTTCGGCGATCATCCTGCTCAATTTCGCGACCCAGCTCCTCGTCGACCTCTTTTCCGCGCGCCTTGCGGACGTCATCGGCTGCCGCCCGCTCGCCGTCACCGCCCACATCTTTGCGGCGGCGGGGCTTGCCCTGCTCGCCCTTTTGCCCCGCGTGATGCCCGTCTTTGGGGGACTTGCCGTGGCGACGGTTTTCTATGCGGTGGGCGGCGGACTCATCGAGACGCTCATCAGCCCCATCGTGGAAGCCTGCCCCACGCGGCGGAAGTCGGCCGCCATGAGCTTTCTGCACTCCTCCTACTGCTGGGGCGTCGTCCTCGTCATCGCGCTCTCCACGCTCTTTTTCGCGCTCTTCGGCATAGAAAATTGGCCTTATTTGGCCTGTATCTGGGCGATATTGCCCCTTATCAACGGCTTTTTCTTCCTCTTCGTCCCCATTGCGGAGCTCGTTCCCGAAGGCGGCCGCATGAAGTGGCGCGACCTCTTTTCTTCCGGCCTCTTCTGGACTTTCGTCGTCCTCATGTTTGCCGCAGGGGCCTCCGAACTCTGCATCGCCCAATGGGCTTCCGCCTTCGCCGAACAGGGCCTCGGCGTCTCCAAGGAGATCGGCGATATCCTCGGCCCCTGCCTGTTCGCGGTCATGATGGGCATTGCCCGCCTCATACAGGCGAAATTCGGCGATAGGCGGCCCATACCGTACCTCGCGGCAAGCGGGCTACTTCTTGTGGCGGGGTACCTCGTCACGTCGCTCTCGCCCATCCCCGCGCTGTCGCTGGCGGGGTGCGCGCTTTGCGGATTTTCGGTGGGGGCGCTGTGGCCGGGCGTCTATTCCCTCGCCGCGCGCAAACTCCCCAAGGGCGGCACTTCGCTCTTCGCGCTCCTCGCGCTCGCGGGCGACTTGGGCTGTGCGGCGGGTCCTGCCGCCGTCGGCTTCGCCGCCGACGGCCTCGGCTCCCTCGGCTTGGGCGTTCTCTCCGGCGCCGCATTTGCCCTGCTGTTCGTTCTCGCGCTGTTCTTCGTGCGGCGGTCTCGCCCGTGATTTCATCCAAATATACGGCATAAACTTGCAAGTATTTGTTTTGCTTATGACACTTATAAAAAATATTTATGGTGCGCGCGTGTGAAATTTTGCATTCGCGCACAAATTTTACTTGACAGACGGCAATTTGTTCTCTATTATGATTGTATAAATCCTGCATGAGTCTGCATAAATATTCGATTTAATGAATAAAATGGCTGATGCAAATCCAAGAAGGAGCGAAATCTATGAACAAGGTAAAAAAGACGCTCATCGCGCTTTTCAGTTCGTTGTTTTTCGTCTGCACCCTGCTCTTTGTGGCGGCCTGCAATAACGGCAAGACGCTCTATAAGATCGCGGTGGAATGCGATACGGCGAAAGGCAGTATCACGTTGACGGATTCCGAGGACCCCGAAGGCTATGCGCAGGGCGAGGAAGTCACGGCGACGGTCAAGGCCAACGAGGGCTATGAGATCGGCGCGGTCACGGTCAACGAGGCCTCCGTGGAACTCACGGGGGGGGGTACCTATACGTTTGAAGTGGAGGGGGATACGACCATCAAGGCGACCTTCACGGCGACGGAAGATAAGGGCGACGGCGGCGATGATGGCGGCGATGACGACGGCGGCGATGATGACGAGACCGTGAGCTTTGAACAAAACTACATCGGCGCGTGGGATATCTTCTATGAGCAGCCCCTTGCCGTGAACAAGCCCGAAACGGTTTGGCACGGCCTTACGCTCACCATTGCGGCGGACAGCCTCACTTTGGCGGAGGCCGCCGCATCCGACACCGAAGTCATCTACACCGTCTCGGATATCGCCGCGGACGCGAACGGCGGCTATACCTTCAAGGCGCAGGGCGGCGATCTCACGTGGACGGCCCATATCGTTCTCTTTGCCGAAGATAACGCCATCAAGGCGGAGGGTACGCCCGCAGAGGGCGCGGCGCAGACCGCCGTGTTTATTAAGGACGGCGTAAGCCCCAAGTTTGCGCCTACCGGCCTCGAATCTACCGAATGGGAGACGGCCGATAAGGCTTCCACGCTCTCCATCGGCGAGGACGGCGATATCTTCTTCGGCGAAGATCCCGTCTTCCTTTTGACCTGCACGGACGGCACGGACGGCACGCATTCCTTTACGGGCATCTACCACGCCGATTATGTGACGGGTACGCTCTCCTCCGAGGCTGTTTCTCTCACCGTCGGCGGCACGACGTATGCGTTTGCCCCCAAGGCCGCTTCCATTACGTTCCCGGTCGATTATCGAGGCGATTGGGTGGAACTCGGCGGCGACGGCACGCACACCGTCGGCATCACGAAGGATACTTTCACGTTCGGCGGACAGACGTATGCGGTCACGGCTTCCGCAGACGCAGACGGAAATCCGCTGTACACGGTGACCATCGACGGAACGACGTATAACCTTTCGATCGGCTATGCCGATTGGGTCCTCATTCTCGACGGTTTCACCGAATTTGACGCCCAAATGACGTATTTCTTTGTCCAAGATTCCGTGGACGATCTTATGAACCTGACGATGCCCGCGAAGCAGTATGCGGGGACCTATGTCTGTGAAGATGAGGATAGCGCTCCCGAACTTGAAATCAGCGCCGACGGCGTCATCACTTTCATGGGCGGGACGCTTCAACTCTTCGCCACCGATACTCTCGAAGAATTTGACGATGCGACGGTTTGGTATTTGATCGACGAGGATGGAATGCTCTATACGTTCGTCTGCATGGATCCGGGGTTTGTGATCATGGATTACAGCGGCGAGATGTCCTTCACCTATACGCCCGCCACCACGCCGGAGATCTCTTTCACGGCGGCACAGCAGGGCGAGTGGAAGCAGTTCGCGCAGACGGTTGCCAGCTTCCAACACACCATTAAGGTGAACGAGAAAAACGTGACGGTCGACGATGTGGACTGCGAACTTTCCCTCACCGACGAATACGGCGACGACTATACCTACTATTCCTTCAAGATAAACGGCATGGGATTTGAGTATATCCTCTATTTCCTCGGAGACGATACGCTCGCCTTGCGTTCGGGTAGTTTTGCGTTCTATAATAAGAGCGGCGAAACGCCGGAACTTGCCTTCCCGGATGACTACAAGAACACCACGTGGACGTGCGATAATAGGTTCGGCGACATCACGATCGATGGCGACGGCAAGGCGACGTGGGGCGTCTCCGGTACGCCTGTGACGCCTTTTGCCATCACGACCGAAGAGTCGGGCGGCGGAGAACTCACCCACACCATCACGACCGTCCATGCGTTCTATAACGGCGCCTATTGGCAGTTCACGATCAGCGAAAAGCAGATCTATGCGGAACAAGTCGTCGGGGGATTAAGCTATACCTTCACCCCGCTTGAACCCGGTCCCATTGAGAGCGGCGACGTTGCCGATTACCAAGGCACGTGGAAGTTCTTTGGCGAAGATGACAAGACGGTCATTATCGACGCGCAGGGCAACCTCACCTATGACGGCGAGCAGTGCGGCGTCCTCAAAAACCACGACGATAGCTACACCTTCGCGACGGGCGGCACGTCCTATACCCTCGGACTGACGTATATCGTGAACGGGAAGGCCTATCTTCTCTTTGTGAGTAACAAAGACGGTGCAGAATTTTACCTTGAAGAGGGCAAGACCGTCGAAGATCTCCCCGTGAAGAATGAAGGCCTTACGGCCTATGCGGGCACCTATACCTATACGGCGGATATGGAGAGCGGCGGCTACACCCTTACCCTCACCGTAAGCGAAGCGGGCGTCATGTCTATTTCGTGGGATGGAGAACCCGTTGAATTGTATGCGTACAGCATTGGGATGAACAGCGACGACGGAGTGTATATCGTAGACGTCTTTATGAACGGCATATTCTATGAGGCCATGTTTGAAGAGGGGCAGGCGGTATTCCACGCGCTTCGCGGGCAAGATCTCACCTTTACGGACGGCAGTTCGCATTTCGGTGAAGGCGGCGACGAAGGCGGCGGAGCGGACGAAGTGACCATTCCCACCGAGTTCGGCGGAACGTGGACGGCAGTCACGGACAGCGAGGCTATCTTGACGCTCACAGAGGGAACTTCCACGTTTACGCTCGATTTGAGTGCGCTCTATATGGGAGTGCAGGAATGTACGGTGACGGCTGTCGACGAGAATGGCCTCACTTTCTCCGCAGGAGACATGACGGGGTTGACGGTGAAGATGTTGGATGCGTACGGAAGTACGCCGTTCATCGTTGTCGATGTTTCCGGCACGTTGATCGTATATTACTTAAATGAAGGCGAAGAATGGACGGAACTCTTCCTGCCCGCCGCATATCGTGGTACCTCGTGGACTTCGGATGATGTGGATCCCCTCACCGTCGATGCGGAAGGAAAGATTTCGGAGGACCTTCTTCCGTACACGATCTTTGCACAGCAGCCGGGAGTGTTCGGCAACACCCATGTAGCCTATGCGGTGCAGCAAGGTAGGTATTCCACCTATTGCTATCAGCTCACTTTCAGCGGTGATACGCTCACCCGCGTGGATTATAGTTCGTACGATACGGAGACGGGTGAATTTTATGACACAGCGGTTTACACTAAGAGCGAAAGCACGGGTGACGAAGGCGTTGCGCTTCCTTCTTACTTCGCCGGCGATTGGACGCAGATCAATGCACCGGCAGACGAAGGCGAAGTATTGGAACTTGCCAATGGCGCCAAGACCGTTACGTTTATGGGGATGCCCGGTACGATCATTTCGGCCGATCAATCCGGTTTCACGGCCGATTTCGGAGATAACGGACAGCTTACCTTTGCGTTTTTGGAGGATAGTGATAGTTTCCTCACGGTCGATCTCGGCGGGTCAATCCTTATCTTTGCGCTTGATACGGATTGGTTTGAGTTACATGCGCTCGCCCCGAACTTGAATACGAGTTGGACATCCGATTTGGGTGGTTCGCTTTCCATTGACGCCCAAGGCGTTGTAACGTGGACAA
Source organism: uncultured Clostridia bacterium (assembly GCA_947626575.1). Classification (GTDB taxonomy): domain Bacteria; phylum Bacillota; class Clostridia; order Christensenellales; family Borkfalkiaceae; genus Gallimonas. Next base: position 47,345 of record CANQSR010000005.1, read on the forward strand.
AGTTGGAAGAGGCGGAGGGAACGGCTTTCAAGATTTTTTATCGGAACTCCGATGGAAGCGTCTATGCGCTTTACAATACGACGTGCTATATCATCACGTTCGGAACGGATGAGATCACGGTAGAGAGTTGCGATTATGACTTCAATAGCGAGGAGCCTTCCGAGACTTACACCTTTACGAAAGAGGCGTAAACAACCAAAGTAACGCAATGGGGGCGGTTTCCCGCCCCCATTCTTTTATCCCGCTCTTGCCCAATGGGGGATTACGTCATTCCGAACGCGCGAGGCTTCTATTGTAGACTAAGCGCGACACGAGCGCGTAGCGCGAAGTAGCGAAGCGAAGGATCCCGAAGAACGAAGTCCGTTTCCACAACGCTTGGTCGCAACAGGATTCTTCGCGGATGAGCAATTCGTTGAAAGTCATGCTTTCATGGCTCAGAATGACGCTTGACCCTTCGGCAAGCCCAGGGTGACGGATTTATCCCTCCCGAAGGGGGAAGCCTTAACTGAAAATTCCGTGAAATTTGCAAGGAGAGGCGTATTTCATTGACATCTCTCCGCTGTCTATGGTATACTGATTGCATAATTGTATGCACCGAGGAGGTGTCCGATGAAAAAACGTTGTCTTGTTGCGCTTTCCCTGTTCTTTGCGCTCGTTTTATCGTTCGCGCTCGCCGCTTGCGGCGGCGGGGACGGAAAAATCAGGCTCCGCTTTGAAACCAACGGCGGCCCCGCCATTGAGGCCATCGCGGCCGAGGCGGGCGAAGATATCCGCGAAAAACTTCCCGCCGACCCCGTGCGCATCGGCTATGTGTTCGGGGGCTGGTATCTCGAATCCGATTGCTCAGGCACGCGGCAGGGTCTGCCCACCGTCATGCCCGAAAAGGACGTCACGTACTATGCCAAGTGGACCGCGGCCGCGCCCGCCATGCTCACCCTTGCATCGAACGACGGCGGCACGCTCCCCAAGACCTCTTTCGAGGTACCCGTGGGGACGCTCCTTTCCGACGTCTTGAAGGATTGCACGCCCACGGATATCAAAACGGGGCTGACCTTCGCGGGTTGGTTCCGCGGAAGCGAACAGATCGAAGATGGGGCCACCATGCCCGCATCCCCCCTTACGCTGACGGCAAAATATACCGCAAATTATACGGTGAAAGTCTATACGCAGACCATCGACGGAAGCTATGCCGCTTCCGACGGCCCGTCCGGTTCCGCCTTCTACGGCGAGCAGTTCAACGCCGCCGCGCTCGTGCAAACGCCCGAACACTTCTTCCTCGACCTTGACGCCGAGGGCTATTTCGGCGAGACGGATGCGCTTCCCGCCGCCGCGGAGTTTGCCGTCTACCTCTCCCGCGAGGTATATAGCGTCATCTATATCGCCAACGCGCCCGACGGCGCGGAGGCTTCGGGCAGTACCACAAGAGAAGAAGTTCTCTACGGAAGTTCCGTCGGCGCGGCAGAAAACGGCTATACCATGTCCGGGGCATACCGCTTCGCGGGCTGGGCAACCACCGAGCGCGGCGACGTGGAATATCTCCCCGGCGACCAGCTTTCCCCCACGACGGACATCCGCCTGTATGCCCGCTGGGAGGTGGGCCTTAAAGACCTCTTCGGGGGCGCGGATACGCTCTATGTCTCCATTACCGAGGAGAATGTTGTGCATCTTCGCCGCGACGTCATCGGCGAGAAAGAGGGGACTTACGACCCCGCCACGGGCGTATTCTCCTTCAAGGACGGGGAGAACGTCGTCTTGGACGGCAGGGTCACCGAGCGTTGGTTCTTCTACTTCACCGACGCCTATGAGGCGACCTACAAGGACCTCGAAGGCTCCGATTCCACCCTCACGCTTTCGCCCCACGGCCAAGCGGTTTATACATTGGAAGGTGAAAATTATGCAGGAACTTACGGCATCGACCTTGATACCCTGTATTTCTCGTTCAACTCCCCGAAACTTTCCTTCCTCTTCTCCCTCTTTGAACAGCTGAACGGCGGCGACGTCGTATTCCGCCGCCAGGATACCGAAGAGGAGGGCTACTATTACGACGCCGACGCCAAGATCGTTCTCTATCTCGACGGTCTCGGCGGCCTCGAATATCACTACAACAACCAAAATTACGAGTATCAGATCTTAGGAAGCCCCATCCTCACCGCGAACGGCTACTATGAGTGGAGCGAGGAGAGCGAGCTGTATCTCGCCTATACGCGCGACGCCGTTTCCATTCTCAAAGAGTTCACCTTCTCCCTCGGCGAGAAAGGCCCTGCGCCTTCGGAATACTATGAGAATATCGGCGAGATCAAGGGGTCGGCGCATATGGACGACGGCCTGCGCGGCGATTATACCGATAAATGGGGTACGACGGACAAGGCCCTCATGCTCGACGGCTACGGCAGCGGCACCTTCGGCGGAGAGGACGGCACGTACACGCTCATCACGTGGCTGTATGTCTATGAAGAGGAGGATAGCGACGTCGTGGATGACTATCTGCTCGTCCGCTTCCTTCCCAAAAGCGGCGGGGTCGTCTACTTCCGCCTCGATATGCAAAACGGCGAATTCGAACTCGACCGCTCCATTGCGGCGGGCGATTTCGCGGAAGGTATCCCTTACGGCCGCTATGACTTCGAATCCGTCTATGTCCTCAACATGTTCTCCACCGGGTTCCTCTATATCTTTGAAAACGGCGACGCCGAGTTCTGGTCGGTGTATGCCGAGATGAATTCGGGCGACCTCGCCTATGTCCTCTATACCGAACTCATGAGTACCGTCACCAAGAATGCAGACGGCACCTATCACTTCAACCAATCGGGCGACGGCATCGGCAATCTCTATGAGAATGCCTTCGATTTCACCGTCGACGAAGCCGCGGGAACGGGGACGGCCGTCTATCCCGAACCGCACGATGTTTTGCACATCACAGACGGCCTTACGGTCGACCTCACGGAGGGCATCGCGACCTACAACGGCACGCGCATCGCTTACGGCTTCACGCTCGGCTATATCGACCTCTATATCTTCCTGACGGGCGAGACCGAAACGCGCTACTTCATCACTTCCGACAATAAGACGTTCACCGAAGTGTTCCTGAGCAATATGTATAACATCGCCTACCCCGGCGGGGCCGAGGAGAACGAGTATTCGGGACAGCTCCTCTATGCCGGGGGGCATGTGTACCTCGGTTTCCTGCTCGAAGGCGGCCTCTACCGCTACATCGGCGAGGGGACGGTGACCGAAACGGGAGACGCCGAACACTTCTCGCTGAACAGCGGCTATCTCAACGACTTCACCGCCTCCGATCTCGCCGACTATTCGAATTTCGACTACAAGCGTACGGAGGGGCAGGACGGCGGCGCCGGCGTCTTCTATCAAAAGAATGCGGATATCGGCTACACGAACTTCACCACCGACGGCTATGGCACGTTCACCTTTACGGACGGCGGAAAGCAAGTTACGGGGCGCATCGTGAGCCAAGTGGGGACGCTGTTCTTCTTCGCGGCCGACGGCGGCGATTCCTACATGCTGACCGCCGACGGGAATACGGTGTACGACGTCACCCAAACGGACGCGGGGTTCTGGTATGAGATGAATGACAACCGCCTCATCTCGCAATACGAATACCTCGTTCTGAACGGAAGGGGCGTGGCCGTGTTCTATGCCTACAACCCGCTGGACGGCACGCTGAGCGAGACGCGCGCCACCTATCAACGCACGGCAAATTGGTCGGAAGGTTTCCTCGAATATACCATCAGCGGGCAGGGGGTCGCGGGCAACTATTTGCTCGGCGTCTATGAAATTTCCAACGGCACCGAGCGCGACGTCATGCCGCTCTATCAGAAGCAGATCCCGCACCGCATCGGCGAGTTCGAGGTCATCGGCGGGGGGCATGTTTCGAGCGTGGGCTATCCGAACGAGGTCGCGCTCTATACCGATGCCGACGGGAACACCTATGAGGGCAACATGTATCTCGGCCGCGTGAACACGGGTACAAGCAGCCACGAGTTCATCAATGCCACCGCCGACGCTTCCAATTATAGCGCGGTGCGCTTCTGGGTGTACGAAAACTTCATCGCCACGAATACGGAGTTCATCTTCGACGTCAAAAGCGGGCAACTCTCTCTCCGCACGCTTGCTTACGGCGACTATGCTTTGGGTAGCCGCGACGGCGTGGATACGCAGACGGTTCTTTCGCTCGACGGCCACGGGAGCGCACAGATCAAGAAGGGATATACTTCCCTCGGAAGCGGCACCTATTCCGCGCTTGCGGACGGGCGTTACCTCTTCGAGGGGACGCTTGATGGGGAACGCGGCTCCTTCGTGTTCCGCACGTCGTCGGTGACGGATGAAGATGACTTCACGACGTATATCTATGAGCAGTATTCCGCCGCGTTGGACAACGTCTATATCTCCGACGCCGATTGGGCCGTCCTGCAACAGGATGGGTTCGGCGGCGCAACGCTCATCGGCCGTTACGGCACGGTGCTGAGCGGCTCCTATACGCGCATCACGGATACGCTCGGCTATTTCGCGGCCACGGGCTATGAGACGCTCGTCACGCTCACGGGCGAAAAATTTGCCTTCGTGGACAACAGCGAGCATGTTGCGACCTACTATGCCGAGGATCTCTCCGCGGTAGAATTCGGCCTCGCCAAGCTCATTGCGGGCGGGAAAGAGTACTTCTATACCGTCGCGAACGGCACCGTCACGCGCTATGCCGCGGACGGGACGCAGGATACCATCCCGCTTCCCGACGGGGATACGTACACGCTCGGCGGAACGCAATACCGTCTCCTCTCGGAGGAAGTCACCTTTACGGATACCGAGTATGCGGGCGTCACGCTCACCCTTTCCTTCCTGCCCGACGGGGCGATCTTTACCGCTCCCGCAGACTTCTCGAAGGGGGATATCGCGGGCATGGGGTACTCCGTTTCTGTCTCTTATGAGGACGGCAAGGTATCCGTGACGCTCCACTATCAGAGCGACGCCAAGGATAGTTTGCCCGAAGAGTACGCGCTCACCCTGCATTTTACGGGGAGCGAAAATACCTTCTCCGTCCGGCCGCTGGGCGAGAAGGCGACCTTTACGGACAGCGCCGATGCTTCCAACAAACTGATCATCGACGGCTTGCGCGTGGGGCAGTTCCTCGTCACGGATTCGCTGAAAGCGGAGTTTAATGGCATTCCCGATTCTTCCGGTGCGCCCATTTCTTATAAGGGGCTTTATTCCGAAGTGCAGACGGATATAATGCAGTATGACTATCATTTCGGCTACGGCAAGGTGATCACGATAACAGGTGAGGACGGGAGGGATTATACGCTCCGCTTCTTCCTCGATACCGCCCAAAATACCTTCATCCTCATCTCTTTGACGGTCGACCGCACGTTTGAGATCGAACAGGTAGGTCCCGTCACCGTCGTCCAGCTCTGGAAGGCGGGCAGGGATTACAAGGGCGCGGAGCAGCTCAGCGTGGTCGCGGTTACCGTGCCGGCGAGCGGGGTCACCGAGACCATCTTCAATTCCACCGTGGAGGACGGCAATAAGGCCCTGCTCGTGCGCGGGAATTACAACACGACGACGGGCGCATGGGCCTATGAGACGTACGTCATCGAACTCACGTACGATGAAGATCGCATCGTCACCGAAGCGGTCTGCGACGGCGCAGAATACTGCTATGGCGAGGCCACGCAGGGCGTCGTCCACAAGATCGCCTTTGTCTATACGGTTGAAAACGGCGAGTTCAAAGTACAATACCTGCTGTCCTATTCCTATCGCGATAACAGCGTCTCTGCGACCTTCCAAGACAACGGTGACGGCTCTTGGACGGTGCAGGCCGAGACGGACGACGGCGGCACGGAGACGTTCACCGTCAAGATCACGCGCGGCAGCAACGGCTTTACGCTGACCGTGACCGGGAAAGAATAACGGCTTTGGGATGGGCCCCCGCCGCATGTCGCGGCGGGGGCCTTTTGCGTGGCAAACTTTCGTATGCCCCGTGGGGCGCATAGGGCATATTCGGCGGCGGGCAAACATAGCATATCCGTATGGAACAATATCGTCTGCCGGCTGTGGACGTTTTGAAAAATACGGGAAGCGGGAGTGGGGGACTATCCGCCGAGGAAGCCGCCCTCCGCCTTGCGGGCGGCGGGAGAAACGTCATCCGCACGGGCAAAAAGCGTAGCAAGCTAAGGCTGTTTTTTGCGCAGTTCAAGGATCTGATGACGCTCATCCTCATCGCCGCGGCCGTCCTTTCGGGCGTTCTGGCGTTCTTGACGCGGGATACCGCCGAACTCGTGGATACGGCCATCCTGCTCGTCATCATCGCCCTCAATGCCTTCGTCGGGTTTTTGCAGGAATACCGCGCCGATTCCGCCCTCGAAAAGCTCAAAAAACTCTCCGCAAACGAGGCCAAGGCGGTGCGCGGCGGAAAGGTGGCCGTGGTGGATGCCGAGGAGATCGTCGTGGGCGACGTCATCGAACTCGCCGAAGGCGACCGCATCCCCGCCGACGCCCGCATTCTTTCCTCCGAAGATTTCCGCTGCGACGAATCCGCCCTGACGGGCGAATCCGCCCCCGTGCGGAAATACGACTGCATCGTCGGAAAAACGTCGCTCGCCGATCGCCGCAACACCGTCTTTTCCTCCACCTATTGCGTCAAGGGGACGGCGCGGTGCGTCGTCGTGGCGACGGGGATGCAGACCGAGATGGGGCGCATCGCCGCGCTGTTGAAGGAGAGCCGCGAGGAGCCTTCGCCGCTCGATAAGACCATCTCCCGCCTCGGAAAGATCATCACCGTCTCCGTCCTCACCGTCGCCTGCATCATCTTCATAGGCGGGCTTTTGGCGGGGCGGGTCAGCCTTCTCGAAAACATCATGAGCGCCGTCGCCGTGGCGGTCGCCGCCATCCCGGAGGGCATGGGCGCCGTCGTCACCGTTATCCTTGCGATGGGCGTACAGCGGATGGCAAAGAGCCGCGCCGTCATGCGCAAGCTCTCCGCCGTGGAAGCGCTCGCGGGGTGCAGCGTCATTTGCTCGGATAAGACGGGTACCCTCACCAAAAACCGCATGACGGTCGAGGAGACCTTCTTCGAGGACCGCACCGAATTTTTCCGCTGTATCCGCGCCTGCCATTCCGTCAAGGGGTGCGCGGGGAGCTACCTCGGCGACCCCACCGAAGTGGCGCTCTTGGAGTATGCCGATCGGCAGGGCGAGGTGTTTGACCCCACCCATGTCGGGGGTGTACCCTTCACATCCGAGCGCAAGATGATGAGCGTTACCGTGACCAAAGGCGGCCTTCGGTATGTCTATGCCAAGGGCGCGGCCGAGGTCATCCTGAAAAAGTGTACGGGCTACAAAACGGCCGCGGGCGTCCGCCCCATGACGGATGCCGACCGGAGAGCCGCCGCTCTAAGGACGGCGGAATTTTCCCGCCGCGCCATGCGCGTTTTGGCATTTGCCTATAAAGAGGGGGAGGGGGAGGATAACCTCGTCTTTTTGGGGCTTTCGGCCATGCTCGATCCGCCCAAGGAAGGGGCCGCGGAGGCCGTCGCGGCGTGCAAGGGGGCGGGCATCAAGACGGTCATGATCACGGGAGACAGCCCGGATACCGCCTATGCGATCGCCTCCCGCCTCGGCATCGCAGAGAGCCGCGCCGAAGTCACCACGGGGGAAGAGATCGACGGCATGGGGCCCGAAAAATTCGCGGAATGCGCCAACCGCTATGCCGTGTTTGCGCGCGTCTCGCCGGGGCATAAGTCCGAGATCGTCCATGCCCTCAAAGCGCAGGGCGAAACCGTTGCGATGACGGGGGACGGCGTCAACGACGCCCCCGCGCTCAAAGCGGCGGATATCGGCGTCGCCATGGGTTCGGGGACGGACGTCACCAAGAACGCCGCGGATATCGTACTCTCCGACGACGACTTTTCCACGATGGTGCGCGCGGTGGAGGAGGGCAGGAACGTCTTTTTCAACATCAAAAAGACCATTTCCTTCTTCCTCGCCACCAATCTCGGCGAAGTGCTGTGCGTCCTCATCGTCTCGCTCTTTTTGTGGCGATACAACTTTTTGACCTCCACGCAGCTGCTCTTCGTCAACCTCATCACCGATTCCCTGCCCGTGCTGGCGCTCGGCGTGGAGCGGACGGAGGGCGCCATGCTGCGCCCGCCGACGCACGATAGGGAGATCTATTCCAAGGATGCGCTTCTCCGCATCGTGGTCTTCGGAAGCATCCAGACGGCGATCGTTGTCGGCGTTTTCTTGGGCGCGTTACGGCTCCGCGGGGAGGATGTCGCCCGCACGATGGCCTTCGCCACGCTCTCGCTCTTAGAACTCTTCTATGCCTTCAACGTAAGAAACGAGGCCACCATGTCCAAGATGAAGGACTTCTTTTCCAACAAAACGCTGCTCGTTACGGCCGCCGTGGGCGTACTGCTCACCGTCCTTCTCGTCGCCACGCCGCTTCGCGCGCTGTTCGCCCTTGCGGCGCTTACGCCCCTCGAATGGGCCGCCGTATTTGCTCTTTCCGTCAGTATCGTGCCGCTCGGAGAGCTGTATAAGGCCGCCGCGCTCGCCGTAAAGCGCATCAAGGCGCTCCCGCGCCGCCGCGCCGCGCATCCCTGACGCCTAAATCCGATCAGACGAAAAACGCGCCTACCATGTCTGCGGTAGGCGCGTTGTTTTTTGTTCTTTTGCTGTTTTTCGCTCAGAAATTCGAGCCGTTCCAGCCCCAATCCGAGAGGCCGTGGTAGGTGACATAGACGCAGTTTGCGGGGATCAGAAGCTCCTCCGAGAGGATGCGGCAGATCTCGCCCGTCATGCGCTCGTAGTCGGCGGAAGAGGCGCTCCCGAACAGGCTCACCTCCACATAGGCGCCCTTTTCGAGCTTTTTCCCGCCAAGCCAGAGGTCATAGTTCTCCTGCATACCCACCATGAGGTAGGTCTCGCCCTTGTGTAGGCAGGAGACGGCGCGGCCGAGCTTCGCCTTGACGGCCTCTTTTTGCCCCGGATCCGCGGGAACGGTCAGTTTGCAATCGATGAACGGCATGTGAAATTCTCCTTTTATTTTTATTGGCCCGTGCGGGCGCTCTTTTTTACGGCGGTTCGGCTTACCCGATGGATAAGATTTCGGCGATCTTTCCGATGAGCGCGTCTTTGCCGTCGCCCGTGAGGCCGGAGACCGCAATCACGTTTGCCGTGCCGAGGCCGTAGCCCGCGGCCACGGCGCGCACCCGCTCCTTTGCCTTCATGCGCGAGAGCTTGTCGCTCTTCGTGGCAATGACCGTAAAGGGGATGATGTGGTAGTTGAGATAGGCCACCATCTGCAAGTCGTCCGCGGAGGGGTCGCGGCGGATATCCGAGAGGAGAAAGACGTGCGCAATGTCGCCCTTGTTTGCAAAAAATGCGTCCAAAATGCGACCCCATTTGGCCTTTTCCTCTTTGGAGACGGCCGCATACCCGTATCCCGGCAGGTCGGCGAGAAGGAATGTGCCGAAGTCGAAATAGTTGACGAGGCGGGTCCGTCCCGGCGCCGCGCTCGTTTTGGCGAGGTTTTTTTGCCCCGCGAGAAGATTGATGAGCGTACTCTTTCCCGCGTTGGAGCGGCCGCACACGGCGATCATGGGCTTATCGGGGCGGAGGAACTGTTCTTCCCGCGCCGCCGAGGTGATGAATTTCGCGCCGTTAATACGCATAGTCTATCCCCCGCACCGCCGTTTTGAACACTTCGTCCACTTCGCTGACGCAGATGAAGTTGAGGGAAGAGCGCACTTCGGCGGGGATCTCCTCCACGTCCTTCTTGTTCTCTTCGGGGATGATGACGTCGTGGATGCCCACGCGGGAGGCCGCGAGCGCCTTTTCCTTCAACCCGCCGATGGGCAGAACTTTTCCGCGCAGGGTGATCTCGCCCGTCATGGCGACGTCCCGCCGCACGGGTTTGCCCGTGAATGCGGAGAGAATGGCCGTCGCCATCGTGATGCCCGCGGAGGGGCCGTCCTTGGGCGTTGCGCCTTCGGGAACGTGGACATGCACGTCCGTCTTTTCGAACTCTTCGCCGTCGATGCCGTACCGCGCGGCGTGCGCGCGGATGTAGGTGATGGCCGCCCGCGCCGATTCCTTCATCACGTCGCCGAGCTTGCCCGTGAGCAGAATATCGCCCTTGCCGTGCATGGCGGAGACTTCGATGGTCAGCGTGGTGCCGCCGACGGCCGTCCATGCAAGGCCCGTGGCCATGCCGACTTCATCCGTTTCCAGCATGCCGCCCTCCGTGAACCGCTTCGCGCCGAGGAATTTTCCGAGATTGTTCTTGTTGACCGTAAGCCCCGCCGCTTCGCCTTTGGCGATGCGCACGGCCGCCTTTCTGCATACCGTGCCGATGGTGCGTTCGAGCGTACGCACGCCCGCCTCCATCGTGTAGCCGTCGATGATGCCGGCGAGCGCGCCGTCCGAGATGCGGAGCTGTTCTTCGGTGAGGCCGTTTTCCGCGCGCTTTTTGGGGATGAGATAGCGGCGGGCGATCTCTTCCTTCTCCTGCGGCGTGTAGCCCGTGAGTTCGATGATCTCCATGCGGTCCCTCAGGGGCATGGGTATGGTATCGAGCGTGTTGGCGGTCGCGATGAACATGACCTTGGAGAGGTCATACTCCACTTCGAGATAGCGGTCGCGGAAGGTGGAATTTTGTTCGGGGTCGAGTACTTCGAGGAGCGCATCGGCGGGGTCGCCGCGCATATCCTGCGAGATCTTGTCCACCTCGTCGAGGAGGAACACGGGGTTGACGGATCCCGCATTCTTCATCTCATAGAGGATACGGCCGGGCATCGCGCCGATATAGGTGCGGCGGTGGCCGCGGATCTCGGCCTCATCTTTGAGACCGCCCAAACTCATGCGCACGAACTTTCTGCCGAGCGCGCGGGCGATGGATTTCGCAATGCTCGTTTTGCCCACGCCGGGCGGGCCGACGAGGCAGAGGATGGGGGCCTTCAAAGTCCCCGTGAGTTTGAGGACGGCGAGGTATTCGACGACGCGCTCCTTGATCTTTTCCAGACCGTAATGGTCCTCTTCGAGAACTTTTTCCACGTCGGCGAGCGACTCGGTATCCTCCGTCTTTTCGTTCCACGGGAGGTCCAAAAGCCAATCGGCATAGTTGCGGAGTACGGTATATTCGGGCGAGGAGGGGGGCATCTTGTCCATGCGGGTAAGCTCGGCCAGCGCCTTCTCCTCCACCTTTTTCGGCAATTTTTTTTCGAGGATGCGCGTCCGCAGTTTCTCGTTCTCTTCGACGTCGTCGCCGAGTTCGCTGTGGATGACGCGCAACTGTTCGCGGAGGAAGTACTCCTTCTGCGCTTTATCGATATTTTTGCGGACGTCCTGCGCGATTTTGCGTTCGAGTTTTGCGATTTCGAGTTCGGAGACGATCTGCTCTTCGAAGCGCATCAGGCGGACGATGACGTCCTCGGTTTCCAAAAGTTTTTGCTTGACGGGGTCCTTAAAATTCAAACAGCTTGCGGCGATGTTGAGATATTCGTCGATATCGGCAACGCCCGTGAGGGCGGCTCCGAGTTCCTTTGCGATCTTGCCGTCGCTGACTTCATACTCCTCGATGAGGGACTTCACGGTGCGGAAGTGTGCCTCTTCGAGCGTGGGGTCGCCGTGGATGGGGGGGAGTTCGTCGGTGACGGCATAGAGATAGCCGTCTTCGAGGCGGAAATCGCGTGCGCGCGCACGGTAAAGGCCCTCGGCGAGGATGCGGACGCGGTCGCCGGGCATACGGGTCTTTTGGCGGATGAGCGCGACCGTGCCGATGGGGGCGAGGTCCTCCGCGGCAGGCAGTTCCTTATCCACCGTCTGGCGGGTGATGAAGACGTACGATTCGTTGAAAGCGGCGCGTTCAACGGCGGCGAGGGAGATGCCGCGCCCGATATCGAACCCCACCGTGGTATTCGGAAAGATGACCTGCGTCCGCATGGGTATGACGGACAAGATTTTCGTACGGATCATAGAAACTCCTTTTTTGTTCACGAAATTTGTTTTGCCTTTTTCTCGCTGTCCCCTTGAGGGGAAAGTGTCGCGCCGCCTTTGCGCGACCAAAGGGGTGTCGTAAATCTGCAAAACAAATTTCCGTGAGGGAAATGTTCTTTTGCGTCTTAACCTGCTTGTCCTCTTATTCGTTTCAACGGGCAACAAGCAGACAGGGCTCTGCAAATTGGGTCGCCCACGCCCGAAGTAAATTCGGGCTAAGGCAAGAAAATTTATTCACACGTTTTGTTGCAAGCAACAAAACGTCGTGAGGCGATTATGCTTTTGTGCCGGAAGGGCTTGGTTCCGATAAGATGTTCAACGGACAAGAAGCGCTTGACGCGCAAATTGAGGGCGAAAACCAAAATGCGATTTTGGTTATTCGCAATCATTTGAGAATGTGTTGCGGAAAGCCTAAGCCCTACCCCCAACGGGGGGAGGGTGGCATGAGCAACGCGAGTGACGGATGGGGGGGGGAAGCCTAACTCCGTACCCCCCACCACCGCCCTGCGGGCGGAGCCTCCCCCCAAGGGGGTAGGCCTTACGCCATTCCGTCCGCGCGAGGCTCTTGTAACAATGTGGCCCTTGCCCACCCATTGAGGGGTGGGTGTCACCGAAGGTGACGGAAGGGGTGTTATACGAATGGAACGTCACCCCCTACCTGTCGCGGCGGAGCCGTGACATCCTCCCCCCTCAGGTATAAAGGGGGAGACAAGGTTGCCTCGCATCGCCCGCCCATGGCGCGCGGGTTTACACTATTATATCACACGTTTGGCCGCGTTTCAAACGATTTCCAAAAAAATTTCTCCGCCTCTTCGGGGAAGAGGGGAGAAATCCGTAATGTTTTCCGCGCATCAAATGGAGATGAAATCGCTCCTGCCGAGCTGTTCGCCAAAGCCGAGCGAAATCAAAATTGCACGGTTGACCTTGGACATGGTAGCCGCCGAGAGTTCGCCGATGCGTGACATCAGCCGCTTTTTATCAATGGTGCGGATCTGTTCGAGCAGGATGACGGAATCCTTTTGCAGCCCGAATGCCTGCGGAAGTTCGATGTGCGTAGGCAGGCGGGCCTTGTGGATCTTGCTCGTCACGGCCGCCGCGATCACGGTAGGGGAGTACTTGTTGCCCGTGTCGTTCTGCACCACGAGGACCGGGCGGATGCCGCCCTGTTCGCTCCCCACAACGGGGGAGAGGTCTGCATAATAGAGTTCGCCGCGCTTGACCGTCATACTTTTCTCCTTTGTGAGCCATCCCCCGCTATCATTGTATGTAACGGGAAAATTTTCTGCTCACCGCAGGCTTAGTGTTGACAGCATACGCGGAAAATATACCCTTTCGCCGCGGCGGTTTGGCGCGGAAACCTTGACAAACCCACCCGCCTTTGCTATAATAGACGCAGTATGAACACCAAAGGCAAGTTTATCGTATTTGAAGGGACAGACGGCAGCGGCAAGACGACGCAGATGAAGTTGCTCGCCGAATACCTCTCCGCACGGGGCATCCCCGTCTCCATGACGCACGAACCCACGACGTCGCCCTTCGGCTCCCTGCTCCGCGACTGTATGTCCGGCAGGATAGATACCGATGAGCGCACCATCGCGGCGCTCTTTGCGGCCGACCGCCTCGACCATATCCAAAGGCCCGCAGACGGTATGCTCGCACGGCTGAATGAGGGCGAGACCGTCCTCTGCGACCGCTATTATTTCTCCTCCTTCGCCTACAACGGCGGGTTCGCGCCCCTCGAATGGGTCATCGAATTGAACCGCCCCGCAATGGAGATTCTGCGCCCCGACCTCGTGGTCTATTTGGACCTGCCCGCCGAGGACGGCATGGCGCGGGTCGGCCGCCGCACCGAGCGGGAACGGTATGAAAATTTGGAGCGGCAGCGGCTCATCCGTGCAAAATATTTCGAAGTGTTCGAACGCTTCAAGGATGAGGAAAATATCGCCGTCGTGGCGAGCGAACAGGACAGGATGCAGACGCAGGCCCAAGTCCGCCGCCTCGCCGACGGCCTGTTCGGAGGCAAGGCATGAATATGCTCACCGTCGGGGAAGTATTGAAACCGCAGGGCATCCGCGGGGAAGTGAAGGTGAAGCCCTTCACCGATACCCCCCAAACCTTTTCCGCCTTCAAGCGGGTATTTTTGGACGGGGAAGAATACAAAGTCCTCTCCGTGCGCACGGGGGACGGGTGCGTGTTTTTGGGCCTCAGAGGCGTTCCCGACCGTAATGCCGCCGAACTTTTGCGCGGGAAAAAGGTCCTGCTCCCGCGCGAGGAGGCGCCCGCCCTTCCGGAGGGGAGCTACTATATCGCCGACCTCTTGGGGAGCGCCGTCGTGACGGAAGAGGGCGAACCCTTGGGGACGCTTACGGACATCACACAGGCGGCTTGCGACGTCTATACCTTGGACATGGGTGGCCGCAATGTGCTGTTCCCCGCGGCAAAGGGCGTGATCGCCGAGGTGGACGCCGAGGGCAAAAAGATCGTCGTCAACAGGAAACGCTTCGAAGAAGTCGCGGTCCTGTGACAATTATTTTGCAAAGAAAGTTAAGGAGGAAACAGCAAAAGAATGGCCATTCTCGAATGCAAGAACCTCTATAAGAGCTATGGCTCCACGCCCGCGCTTGCGGGGGTGAGCTTTGCCGTGGAAGAGGGCGGCGTCGTGGGGCTTTTGGGCCCCAACGGCAGCGGAAAATCCACGCTCATCAAGCTCGCCATGGGTATGCTCCAACCCACGCAGGGCGAAGTCCTCGTCGACGGCAAGCGGCCCTGTCCTGCGACCAAGGCCATCACGGCATACCTTCCGGATAAGGACTTTTTGAGCGGGTGGATGCGCGTGGGGCAGGCGATTTCGTACAGCGCGGATTTCTTTGCCGACTTCAACCGTGAGCGCGCCGACGGCATGCTTTCCCGCCTCGGCATCGGGAAGCGTCAGCGCATCAAGTCGCTCTCCAAGGGTACGCGCGAAAAACTCGGCCTCATCCTTACCATGGCGCGCGATGCGAAGCTGTTCATCCTCGATGAACCCATCGCGGGCGTGGACCCCGCCGCGCGCGACTTCATTCTCGATTTCATCATGGGCAACCGCCCGCAGGGGTCCACCGTATTTTTGTGTACCCATCTCATCGCGGATATCGAACCCATCCTTACCCACGCCATCTTTCTGAACTGCGGCAAGATCGCGCTCGACGAGGAAGTGGCGTCCGTGCGGAAGCGGACGGGTAAGACGCTCGACGAACTTTTCAGGGAGGAATTCAAATGGTAAGAAAGCTCATGAAACACGAGCTGTATGCGCTTTTCCGCATCGTTCTTTGGATCTCGCTCGCCGTCGTGCTGTTTGCGATCATCAGCAGGCTTCTGCTCTCGGAGACCATCGTGCAGGCGGCGACGGACTCCGGGCTTACGAACCAAATGCTCATTGTGACGATTTTCATCGTGGTATTTTACGTCCTCTCCATCTGCGCGCTCGTCATTGCGGCGTGGGCGGTCTCCATCTACCGCTTCACGAAGTCGCTGTTTTCGGGGGAGGGCTATATGACGCTCTCGCTCCCCGCGACCGCGAGCCAGCTCATCTGGTCCAAACTGCTCTCCGCGCTCATCGTGATGGCGTATGCCGCCGTCGTAAGCCTCGGCTCGCTCGTGATCCTGTTTTCTGGCGTGGTGGGGGAAGCGATGGATATCGGCATGCTGTTTGAAACGTTCGGCATCCTGTTCGAGGACCTGACGGGCGGGGGCATCCTCTATCTCGTCGAACTCGGCATCAGCGCCGTCGTTTCCATCCCGCTCTCGCTTCTCGTCATCTATGCGGGCATCTCGCTCGGTCAGCTCTTCACCTCCCACCGCGTGGGCATGGTGCTGTTGATCTTCGCCGCGCTCTATGTGGGCGGCAACATTTTCTCCGTGCTGGTGGAGCTGCCCTTGCAGAATTTCCTCTATACCCACGTTGCGGGGGCGCAGCACATTCTGATCTGGCTGAGGATCGTATGTTCTGCCGCCGTGGAAGTCGGCTGTTTCTTCCTCGTACGCTATATTTTAAGGAATAAGGTCAACCTCATCGCATGAAAATCACCATTCTTACGCTGTTTCCCGAAATGTTCGCGGCGCTCGATTCCTCCATCCTCGGCCGTGCCAAAAAGGAGGGCAGATTGGAGCTGGAAGTCGTCGATATCCGCGATTATACCGAGGATAAACACCAGAAATGCGATGATTATCCCTTCGGCGGCGGGGCGGGCATGGTGATGATGGCGCAACCCATCGGAAGCGCGATCGAGGGGGTAGACCCCGGACATGGTGCCCACAGAATTTATCTATCCCCCAAGGGGAAGCCGCTCACGCAGGAGAAAGTCATCTCCCTTGCGGAAGAGGCGCACCTCGTTCTTTTGTGCGGCCACTATGAGGGCGTGGACCAGCGCGCCATCGACTTATTTATCGACGAAGAACTCTCGATCGGCGACTATGTTCTGACGGGCGGGGAGCTTCCCGCGATGGTGCTTACCGACTGCGTGGCGCGCTATATCGACGGCGTACTTTCGCCGGAGTCGCTCGTGGACGAGAGTTTTTCGGAGGGACTTTTGGAGTATCCGCAATATACGCGGCCGGTGGAGTACCGCGGCCTCGCAGTCCCCGAAGTTCTCAGGAGCGGCAACCATGCGGAGATCGATAAGTGGCGGCGCGAACAGGCCGTCGCCCTGACCAAGAAAAACCGTCCCGACCTGCTCCGTTAGGAGGCGAGAACCTCCCCCCTTATACATGAGGGGGGAGGATGTCACGGCTCTGCCGTGACAGGTAGGGGGTGTAACTTGCTGTTCCTCTTAGGGAAAGTACCCTGAGCGGAGCGAAGGGGGAAAGGGTTTCCAAAACCCCTCTGTCACGCAAGGGCGCGTGACATCTTCCCTCAAAGGGGCGACGAGACCTGCCCCCTTTTTAAGGGGGCGGGTGGCGCGGCTTTGCCGCGTCAGGTGGGGGTTCGGACGTTCACGTCATTCCGAACCCCG
This sequence comes from uncultured Clostridia bacterium, assembly GCA_947626575.1. Classification (GTDB taxonomy): domain Bacteria; phylum Bacillota; class Clostridia; order Christensenellales; family Borkfalkiaceae; genus Gallimonas. The sequence continues at coordinate 64,338 of CANQSR010000005.1, forward strand.
TAGGGGTGAGAAATCTCAAAGAACGATTGCATTGGGCTTGGTCGCAACAGGATTCTTCGCGGATAGGCAATTCGTTGAAAGTCAAACGTTATCGGCTCAGAATGACGCTTAACCGTTCGGCTACTTCGCCTACGGCTCGTTCGGGCAGGACGCTATCCATGCGCCCCACCCCCTTGGGGAGTCCCCCTCCCGCGGGAGGGGGTAGAAGCGGCCCGTCGCTTTTGTCAAACGTGTCATCCTGAACGAATGTGAAGGATCCCCTTCAACGAAGTCCGTTGCTTGCTCTTCGGGATTCTTCGCTACGCTCAGAATGACAGGTAGTCCGAACAAGCGCTATGGGTTACCTCAACTGCGGAGAAGCAAGCGAGACGAGGAGAAGGAGCATTCCCGACGGGCGCGTACTTATTCGTACGCAACCGAGGGAAGCGCATCTTCAACGAAGTATTGCGCCGCTTATACGCAGTTCGTTCAATCAAATTTCGTGAATATAAATCACTTGCCTTAGGCGGAATTGACTTCCGCCGTGGGCGACCCAATTTGCAGAGCCCTGTCTGCTTGTTGTCCGTTGAAACAGTGAAGAGGACCATGTAAGTGAAGGCGCCAACGAAAATTTCCTCACGGAAATTTGTTTGGCGTTCGTTGATGCACACCCCCACCCTACCCTCCCCCTCTGTTAAAGGGGGAGGCATGAGGTTGTCCAAACAAATTTCGTGAACAATGAAAACTATCCAATGGTATCCCGGTCACATGGCCAAAGCCATGCGCATGATGGAGGAAAATTTATCGCTCAGCGACGCCGTCGTGTTCGTTCTCGACGCCCGCTGTCCCGCCGCGAGTTTCAATCCGCGGCTTCTGTCCCTTGTAAAGGGCAGGCCCGTCTTGTTCCTCCTCAATAAGGCAGACCTCGCCGACGCGAGAAAGGACTTTGCCGCACGCATCCGCGAGGGCGGGAAGAGCGCGATCGCGATGGCGGCCAATTCGCAGGCGGGGATCCGCCCGTTACGGGCGGCCATGACCGCGCTCGTTGCGGAAAAGTTGGAGCGGAACCGCCAAAAGGGCGTAAAAAAGCCCGTCCGCTTCATGATCGCGGGCATCCCGAACACGGGCAAAAGCACGCTCATCAATCTGCTTGCGGGCGCAAAGAAGGCGCAGACGGGGGATAAGGCGGGCGTGACCCGTTCGAAGCAGTGGGTCAAGTGCGGCGACTTCGAACTTTTGGATACCCCCGGCACCATGCCGCCCGCGTGCGAGAACCAAACGCTTGCCCGCCGCCTTGCCTTCGTGGGCAGTATCAACGACGATATCCTCGCCATCGACGAGATCGCGCTCGCGCTGCTCGAAGAGATGCAAAATGCCTACCCCATGTCCCTCGTAGAGCGTTACGGAAGCTGTGAAGGCACGCCGCTCGAACTCTTGGAGACCGTCTGCAAAAAGCGCGGATTTATCCTCAGGGGCGGGGAATACGACTATGAGCGCGGCGAACGCGCCGTCCTCGACGACTTCCGCAAGGGCAAGCTCGGCCGCGTCACGCTCGATAGCTTGGATGACCTCGCCTCCGTCGGGCTGTAAAGCGTCAGTAAAAATCGTACCAATGAGGTAATTATGGATATTCCGACATGGGAACGCGAACTCGCCGCGCAGGGCTACCGCGCCGTATGCGGCGTCGACGAAGTGGGCCGCGGCCCGCTTGCAGGACCCGTGGTATGCGCCGCCGTCATCATGCCGCTCGAAGAGGAGAAGCGGGTGAAGGGCGTGGACGACAGCAAAAAGCTCTCCGCGAAGAAGCGGGAAGCGCTGGCCGAGGAGATCAAAAAAACGGCCCGCGCCTATTCCATCGCCGAGGTGGACGCGGAAACGGTGGATCGCATCAATATTCTCCAAGCGACGCGCCTCTGCATGAAGCAAGCCATCGAATCGTTGGGGGTACCCGCGGACATGGTACTCGTTGACGGCGTCATGACGTTAGATCTCGATATCCCGCAGAGGAGCATCGTGAAGGGGGATGCGAACGTCTATTCCATCGGCGCGGCGAGTATTCTCGCGAAAGTTTACCGGGATGCGCTCATGCGCGCATACGACGCCGTGTATCCCGAATATGCCTTTGCGAGCAACGTGGGATACGGCACCGAAAAGCACATTGAAGCGATCCGCGAGGTGGGCATATGCAAAATTCACCGAAAGACCTTCGTAACAAAATATTGGGACGGAAGGGAGAGACCCTGACCTGCAAATATTTGAAGCGGCACGGCTATAAAATTTTGCGGCGCAACTACACGACGCCCTTCGGCGAGGCCGATATCGTGGCGCAAAGCCGCGATGGCTATATCTGCTTCGTGGAGGTCAAGACGCGCGAAACGGATGCCTTCGGCCTGCCTGCGGAGGCCGTGACGAGGGAGAAACAGCGGCGTTACCGCATGATCGCGAACTTTTATTGCAGGACGGAGGGCAGGGAACTTGCCGTGCGGTTCGATGTGGCCTCCGTCTTGGGGGGAGACCTCGAATATTACGAGAATGCCTTCATTTGAATGGTTTTATGGATGAAATGGATTCATGGATGAAACGGTTTCATGAAAGACAGCCGACGGAGATCTCCGCCGGCTGTCTTGTTGTCCGCCCAAGGACGGGGCGTGGTGTTATTCTCGTCGCCCCTTGTAGGGGAGATGTCACGCGTCCTTGCGTGACAGAGGGGTTTCCCGCGTCCTCATTCCGAGGCTCCGTAAGGAGCCGAGTGAATCTTCGAGTGAATCTTAAAGATACACTCGCCTTCGGCTCGGTATGAGGAAGATTTCTCGCCGCCATGCTCCTACTTCGCCTGCGGCGCTTAAAAGCAACGTTCTTTTCGCTCCTTCATGCAATCTTCCACCCTGCCGCAACGGTAACACAGCTCGTTTTCGAGGTGCGCGCCGCGCCCGAAGTCGAGAAGGTTCTGCGTCGTCGTATCCGCAATGTTTTCAAGCGCCTCCTCGGTGAGAAAGGCCTGGTGCGATGTGACGATGACGTTGGGCATGGAGATGAGACGGGCCAGGGTATCGTCCTCCACGATATGCCCCGAAAAGTCGTGAAAAAAGACGTCCGTCTCCTCTTCATAGACGTCGAGGCAGGCCGCGCCGACGATCCGCCGTTTGATGCCGTCCAAGAGCGCATCCGCGTCGATGAGCGCACCGCGCGAAGTATTAAGGATGATGGCTCCTTTTTTGAGCTTGGGAATGCTCTCTTCCCCGATGATGTGGTAGGTCTCCTCGGAGAGGGGGCAGTGCAGGGAGATGACGTCGCTTTGGCGGAAGAGTTCGTCGAGGGAGACGTACGCGCAATCCGCTTTGGGGTCGGGATATTTATCGTAAGCAATGACGTTCATCCCGAAGCCGCGGCAGATGCCGATGAAGATCTTGCCGATCTTGCCCGTCCCGATGACGCCCACCGTCTTTCCGTGGAGATCGAAGCCCGTGAGGCCCGAAAGGGAAAAATTGAAGTCCTTGGTGCGGATATATGCCTTGTGGATGCGCCGCACCGAGGTGAGAAGGAGCGCCATGGTATGCTCGGCGACGGCATAGGGCGAGTACGCGGGGACGCGGACGACGTGGATCTTGCCGAAGCACGCCTTTAAGTCTACATTGTTATAGCCCGCACAGCGGAGGGCGATGATGCGCACGCCGTATTCATAGAGCTTATCGATGACGGGCGCGCTCACGTCGTCGTTGACGAACACGCACACGCCGTCGAAGCCGCGCGCCAGCCCGCAGGTATCTTCGTCGAGGCGGGTCTCAAAGAACTTGAACTCGATATTCCGCTCCTTTGCGAATTTCCCGAAGGACGGAAGATCGTAATCTTTGGTATCGAAGAAAGCGATTTTCATGGGACCTCCATGCAAGCAGTATAACACATTTTTTTGGTTTTGTCCACATGGGTATGCAAAAAAGGGGGATGGGGCAGAAAAAATACGCCGCAAACGGAATACGGGCGGGAGCCGGCTCCCGCCCGTAAGATGTTGCACCGTACCGTAAACCGTAAAGCCGCCGCGCGGCCTCCCCCATGTAGGGCGTCAGCCCCTGCAAAGCTGTTTGATATACCGCTGTTCCTTCAAAGAGACCTTCCCGTCCACCGAAGTCACCAAAAGGCAGAGGAAGATGATATCGGCGGCGAGCTGTTCATCCGCCACGGAAATGAGGTCAAGCAGCTGCCGCGTGTAGCCGGAGATCTCCCTTTGAACGTCCTTGGAGACCTTATACACGCGTTGGATCCCCGCGAGGTCGCATGCCTCCCCGAATGCCTTCGCGAGGGAAGGATAGATGCCGAGGTAATCCTTTTCGCTGACCGAGCCGTCCGAGACGACGGATCCGATGATAAAGGAAGCGAGGATCTCGGCGGGGTGGATCTCCGGGGCAAGCGCGTTCAGGCGGGCGATGACGCTTACCGAGAGATCGGCGAGCATGGCCGCTCTTTCGGCGGGCGTGAGCGCTTCCGCGTTGCGGCAGAGTTTTTGAAATTCAAACATGGTTTTATTCCTCCCGATATGATTTTACACTGCATGAAACAGGATAGCAAATTTCCCCGCAAATGTCAAGCGTCAGAAGAGTTTTTTGCGGAATGGGGGCGCCAAACAGTTGACTTTTTTGCGCGTACGGAGTAAAATATAGAGGATCAGAAAATCAAGGAGGAAAAACGCCGTGAAAGGACGAAGTAGAGACGCAGACATACGGGACGGGCTTTTTGCGGCGCAATCCGCATAACCGAAAGCCTTGCCTTCGTCTGCGCGCACTTTTTCATTTTGCGTGGAGGTGAAAGCTATGGATGAAGAGATCAAAAAGTTCCTTGCGGAAAAGGACTACGCGCAGGCTGCCGCATCGGTGAAAAAACCCGATGAGGCGGCTCTTATTTTGTCTGAAATGGACGCGGACGACGTCATTCCGTTCTGCCGCGCCCTCGATTCGGATTTCCTCGCGGACGTACTCGTCCTGCTCGATGCGCCCCTGCAACAGGCCGTCATCGGCGGCCTTCGCGACGACGAACTCCACGAGGTCATGGAGGACGTCTCCGTCGACGACACGGCCGACATCATCGAGGATATGCCCGAAGAGGTCGCCCGCCGCATCGCGGAAGAGGACGAGATCTTAAAGCTCCTCGAAGAGCGGAAATTTTCCGTCTTGAAGCCGCTTCTTTCTTCGATGAACGAGACCGACCTCGCCGCGATCTTCGAGAGCGCGGAGGAAGAGGATCTTCCCGTTCTCTACCGCATCCTGCCCAAGGATCTCGCGGCGCAGATGTTCGTCGAGATCGACAGCGATACGCAGGAAAAACTGCTCAAAAAGCTGACCGACCGCGAGATCAAGGACGTCATGGACGAGCTGTTCCTCGACGATACGGTCGACCTCATCGAGGAGATGCCTTCCAGCGTCGTCAAGCGGCTCCTTGCGCAGAGCGACAGCGAGACGCGGGCGTATATCAACGAGATCTTGAAGTACCCCAAGGACAGCGCGGGAAGCATCATGACGATCGAGTTCGTGCGTTTCGTGCCTACCATGTCCGTAAAGGAGGCCTTCGACCGCATCCGCGAGACGGCCATCGACAAAGAGACCATCTACACCTGTTACGTCACCAATGCGAAGAACGAACTCATCGGTCTCGTGACGGCGAAGGACTTGATGCTCGCGCCCTCCGGTGCGCTCATCTCCGACATCATGGAGGAGAACGTCATCTATGTGAATACGCTCGACGACAGGGAGGACGTCGCGCGGAAGATCTCAGATTACGGCTTCCTCGCCATCCCCGTCGTGGACAGGGAGCGTCGCCTCGTCGGCATCGTCACGGTAGACGACGCCATGGCGGTCATCGAGGAAGAGACCACCGAGGACCTCGAACACATCGTCGGTATTGTCCACGAGAACAAGCCGTATTTGAAAACGAGCGTCTTTTCCATCTGGAAAAACCGCGTGCCGTGGCTTCTCATCCTCATGGTCTCGGCAACGTTCACGGGCCTCATCATCAACACCTTCGAGAGCCGTCTGAACGCCATCAGCACCGTGCTGTTCGCATGCGTCCCCATGCTCATGGATACGGGCGGAAATTCGGGTTCGCAGGCCTCGGTCACGGTCATCCGCGCCCTTGCGCTGGGCGAACTTACCACCAAGGATACGTGGCGGGTGCTGTGGAAGGAATTCCGCGCGTCGCTTCTGCTTGCGGTCACGCTCGCCGTTGCCTGCTTTGCAAAGCTGATGCTCATCGACAACCTCATCTTCGGCTATCACGATTACACGCCGCTCCTGTGCGCCGTCGTCTCGCTGGCATTGCTCTGCACCATCGTCGTCGCAAAGATCGTCGGATGCTCCCTGCCGCTCCTCGTGAAGAAGTGCAAATTGGACCCCGCGGCCGTGGCTTCGCCCTTCATCACGACCATCGTGGACGCCGTTTCTCTCATCATCTTCTGCGGGTTGGCGATCGCCATCCTCGCATAAAACCGCATAAAAAACCGCACCGCGATGCCGCGGTGCGGTTTTTTATGCCATCCTATCGGCATTTTGCCGAAAAATGCCCCTGACGCAGCCCGCCGCGCGCCGCCCGACAATTTCATACAATCTTAGACCTCTTTCGACAAAATCTTCGCCCCGCGAAATGGTAACTTCCCTTGACAGTTCACTTCGTGGAATGTATACTTAGAGTATCATAACCCCGCGACGGGAAAATCAAAGGAGAAAGGTATGGAAGCACAAAAAGAGTTATTGGCCGAAGAGATCGAAACAGCGCTTGCAGACGAATTTGTGGCGGTCGTCAACAGGGAAGAGGAGGGGATCCTGCTCCATTTTCCGGGCGGCACGGACGTGCGCGTGCGCATTGAATTTTTGAGCTGAGGGAAGGGGGCCGTCCGCCGCCTTCCGAAAGAGCGGAGGGCGGCGGACGGATTTCGCAAATCGTGGCTCCGACTTCATGTAAAATCCTTGCAAATTGCAGCCGTATGCGGTATAATATTGCCGTATATGGCTGTTTTTCATTCTCACTCCGAAGAGGAGACCGCCGCATGGGCGAAGGACTATGCAAAGTCGCTGAGGCGCGGGGATACCGTGCTGCTCGAAGGCCCCATGGGGGCGGGTAAAACCGTGCTTGCGAAGGGTATCATCGCGGGCATGGGTATCACCGATGCGGTCACAAGCCCCACGTATGCCTATGTCAACGAATACGGCGACGTCTTTCATTTCGATTGCTACCGCATCGTTTCGGCGGCGCAGGCCTATGGGCTTGGGCTGGCCGATTACTTCGGGCGCGGCGGCATCTGCCTCGTGGAGTGGGGCGAAAATATCAAAGAACTCCTGCCCGACGGCGCAAAGACCGTGCGCATCGCGGGAACGGGGGATACGCGGGAGATCACGTTTTGAACTATCTTGCCATCGACACAAGCAGCCTGAGACTTACCGTCCTTGCGCGCAAGGGCGAAGAGACGGCCGTATTTTGCGCACAGGGCCGCGAACAGCACTCCGTCGTCCTCATGGATGCCGTCGGGGAAGTCCTCGCGCGCCTTTCGCTGGCACTGCGGGAGCTGGATTTCGTTGCCTGCACGGTGGGGCCGGGGTCCTTTACGGGCATCCGCATCGGCATCTCCTGCGCAAAGGGGCTGTGTTTCGGCGCCGATCTTCCCGCGCTCGGCGTCACCACTCTTTCCGCCATCGCATATGCTGAAAAGGCGGAGGATAAGGTGGCCGTCGTGGATGCGGGCCACGGACACGTCTATGCCGAGGGCTTCGGCAGGGCGCATCTTCCCGCGGGCTTTTACTCCGTGGAAGAGATCGCCTCGCACGCGGCGAAAACGCAGGCGCGCATCCTCTCTGCGGAGGAAGTCCCGCTTCCCGCTTCGGCCGTGGATATCGCAAAGGGGCTTGACTGCGCCTGTCTGGCGGGTACGCCCCATCCCGCTTCGCGGCTCGCCGCGGTGTATCTGAGAAAATCCAATGCGGAGGAAGGGCGATGAACGGCAGAGCTTGGACGATGAACGACCTTGACGCCATCGCCGCTATGGAAAAGGAGTGTTTTTCCGACCCGTGGAACCGCCGCATGCTCGCCGATAGCTTCCTCAGCGAACACTTTCACGGCGTGCTGTTGGAGGAAGAGGGGGCGATCGTCGCGTACGGCGGGGTGAGCGTCGTGATGGAGGATGCGGAGATCCAGCTCATTGCGGTGAGCGAGATGTACCGCCGTTGCGGAAGAGGCCAAAAGATCCTCGGCGACCTTCTTGCGATCGCACGGGCGCACGGCGCGCGGCGCATCTTTTTGGAGGTGCGCGTCTCCAATGCGGCCGCGCAGATCTTATATTTGAAGAGCGGGTTCCGCGGCCTCTACTGCCGCACCCGCTACTATCCCGACGGCGAGGACGCCGTCGTGATGATGAAGGAGTTCGGTTGAATCTTTCGTATGTGCAAAAGGGCGAGGGCAGAGACCTTCTGATGCTTCACGGCTACCTCGCCTCCAAGGAAAGTTTCTATCACGAGATCGAATATTTTTCCAAGTATTACCGCGTTACTGCACCAGACTTCTTGGGCATGGGTGGGGCCGATGCGCTCACCGAACCCTATTCCGTCGGCGATTACGCCGATTGGACGCAGGATGCGATGGCGGCGCTCGGTGTCCGTAACCCCTTGGTCATTGCGCATTCGTTCGGGGGGCGGGTGGCCATCAAACTGCTCGCGCGCGGGCGTGTGGACCGCGCCGTTCTGGTGGGCTGTGCGGGCGTCGTAAGGCACGGCCCGAAATACCGCATCAAGGTGGGGGCATACAAGGCGATCAAGAAGATCGCGCCCCGCCTTGCCGCCAATTGGGGGAGCGCGGACTACCGCGGTCTTTCGCCCGTCATGCGGGAGAGCTTCAAAAAGATCGTCGGCGAGGACCTCCGCGGGGAGGCCGGCCGCATCGCCCGCCCCGTCCTCTTCGTAAACGGCGACCGCGACAGGGAGACGCCCCTCAAAAACGTGACCCTGCTTTGCAGGGCGGTGAAGGGTTCGCGCCTCGTCGTCTTGCACGGCGCGGGACATTTTGCTTATCTTGACGACCCGCTCGGCTTTCGGCTGGCGGCGGAGGATTTTTTCCATGATCACGACTGAAATGTATCTCACATCGGCGGCTTACGCCCTCATTTTCGGCCTTGCGCTCACCCTCGTTTCGGGGCCGCTCTTCGGCGTCCTGCAACAGGAGGGATACGCGGGCGGGGCGCTCCTCGGCTGGTTTTACCGCAAAAAGGGGGAGATGATCAGGCGCTATGCGCTGCTTGCGCTCTGCTCGGCCCTCCTTGCGGCGCTCTTCGCCCTCATCTTTTCCTTTGCGGGCATGTGGGTGGGCATCCTCGCCGCCCATATCGGCTACCTCGGCATGTGCGCCGTCTTTCTCTATGCGATGCGGTCGGCGCTCAAAGTTCCGCTCCGAAAGACGCCGCGCATCCTGCGCCTTTCCGTCGTCTGTTTTTGCATCCTCGTTGCCGTTTACTTCGGCCTCTCCTTGGGCATGGGTGCCGCGTCCGTTGCCATCGGGCATCCGCTCGCCCATGTCTTTCTAAGGAGCGTCCCGCTTGCGCTCCTGCCCCTCTTGCTTCCGCTCTTCGTTGCGCTTTCCAATTTGCTTGCGAAGGCATACGAGGTCCCGCACACCAAAAAATTCATCCGCGCCGCAAGGGAAAAACTCGCGGCGGCCGCTTGTATCAAGGTGGGCATCACGGGTTCCTTCGGCAAGACGAGCGTCAAGCGCTTCGCGCAGGGCATCCTCTCGGAGAAATACCGCGTCATCGCGACGCCCGCTTCCTACAATACCCCCGCGGGCATTGCAAAGCACGTGAACGAGGGCGGGCTGGATGCCGATATCTTCCTTGCGGAGATGGGGGCGCGCAAGGCGGGCGATATCGCCGAGCTTTGCGACATGGTATGCCCCTCCGTTGCCGTCATCACGGGAATTTGCCCGCAGCATCTGGAAACGTTCGGCTCTCTCGAAGCCATCCGCAAGGAAAAGGGCGTGCTTGCCGCGCGCGCACAGCGCACCGTTCTCGGCGCGACGGCCGAAGGCCTCTGCGCGGAAGCCTTGCTCGAAGGGCGGGATTTTGCGGCCGAAAACATCGTCTGCACGCAGGAGGGGACTTCGTTCGACCTCGTTTTGGGCGGCGAACGCCTGCCCGTAAGGACGAAGCTGTTGGGACGCCATGTTGCGGAGGACCTCGCGCTCGCGGGCGCGCTCGCCTTCCTGCTCGGCATGACCCCGCAGGAGATCGCGGCGGCCTCGGAGAAGGCGGAATGCGTGCCGCACAGGCTTCAACACTTTATGGGCGAGGGCGGCGTCCACATCCTCGACGATTCCTATAACTCCAACATTCTCGGCGCGCACGACGCGGTGGAAGCCCTCCGCCTCTTTGCGGGGAAAAAGTACGTCGTGACCCCCGGCCTCGTGGAACTCGGCGAACTCGAAGAGAAGGCAAATGAGGACATGGGGTCGGATCTTGCGGGGCTGGACGGCGTGATTTTGGTCGGCGAGACGCTCGTACTCGCCGTCCGCCGCGGCTATCTTGCGGCGGGCGGCGACGAGGCCAAACTGCGCGTCGTACCAACGCTGCAAAAGGCGCAGGATGTCCTCGCGGCCGAACTTTCTGCAGGGGATTGCGTCCTCTTCCTCAACGATCTGCCCGATAAATACCTCTGAAAAACCGTACAATCCGAAGCACTCCCGATGAAAAAATCAAGGGGGTGTTTTTGTATGGAAAAAAAGGTGCTTGTGTTCTTCGGCGGCAATTCCAATGAGCGGGAGATCTCCATTATTACGGGGATGCTCGCCGTCAACCTGCTCAAAGAGCGGTGCAGCGTCGTACCCGTCTATCTCTTGCCTGCGGGGGGCATGGCGACGGGGGACTTCCGCGGCCCCGCCGACTTCAAAAAGAATGCCAAACTGCGGCTCGTTCCCGTCTGCTTTACGGAGGGCGGCGTCCTCATCCGCCACAGAAAATTCAGCGCGGACTGCGCGCTCAACTGTTGCCACGGGGGGATGGGGGAGGACGGCACGCTCGCCGCGCTCCTCCGCTTCTACCGCATCCCTTCGGCGTCGCCTGAGACACCCATGTCCGCGGTCTACATGGATAAAACGCTCACGAAGGCGCTTGCGCGCGGGCTGGGCGTCCCCGTGGCGGAGGGGGTCTGCGTGCGCGAGGGTGAAGAGGCGCGGGCCGCGGCCTTTGCGGAAAAATACGGCGCGGTCATCGTCAAGCCCGCGCGGCTGGGGTCGAGCATCGGCATCAAGGTGGCGCATACCTCAGACGAGCTAAAAAAGGCGCTCGCGCTCGCCTTCCGCCTCGATGACAGCGTCCTCGTGGAGCAATATCTCGCGAACAAGCGGGATATCAACTGCGCCGTCTGCCGCCTGCGCGGCGAAACCGTCCTCTCGCCCCTCGAAGAAGTCTTTTCCAACGAGGATATCCTCACCTTTTCCGAGAAATACGAGGCGGGGCGGGGGAGCAAAGTCCCCGCCGACCTCGGCGAAGAGACGGCCGGGGAGATCCGTACATACGCGCGCCTTTTGTACGAGACGTGCGAGGGAAAGGGCGTCGTGCGGGCGGATTTCCTCGTTTCGGACGGAAAGGTGTATTTCAACGAACTCAACACCGTTCCGGGGTCGCTCGCGGCCTACCTGTTCGGCGAAAATTTGGCGGGAAGCAGGGATTTTCTGCTCTCCCTTCTCGATGAAGCCGAACTCGTGAGCGAGCGCGAAGTGCTGACTTCTGGCATCCTCGACGGCGCCGTCTTTTCGGGCAGGAAGGGCGCGAAGCGGAGGTGATACCGCGGACATGGTATGCGCGTTTTGCGTCAATGCGTAAAAAAGCGGCCCGCCGTGCAACGCACGGCGGGCCGCTTTCATGTACGGAAAAATCAGTTGTCCCGTCCTCTTCCGACGAAGGAGAGGACGATGAGGAGGTAGCGGAGGAAGTATACGAGGGAGATGAGAAGCGACGCCACATACGTCATGGCCGCAGCGTTCAGCACCTTTTTCGCGCCGGGGAGTTCCTCTTCGCGCAGGATCCCCTCCTCGACGAGCATCTTTTTGGCGCGCGCGGAGGCATTGAATTCGACGGGCAGCGTCACGAGCATGAAGAGCGTGGAGGCCGAGTAGAGGATGATCCCCGCGATCATCATCCATTGCCCTGCGGAGGAACCCGTGGCGGCGAAGAGAAAGATATCGAGGAGAATGCCAGCGAGGATGAGCGGCAGCGCGATGCGCGAGCCGAGGTTGGCGATGGGTACGAGCGCCGTGCGGATCTTGTAGGGCAGATATCCCTTTTCCTTCTGCATGACGTGGCCGATCTCGTGCGCGGCCACAGCGACGGCCGCCACCGACGAAGAGCCGTACGTACTCACCGAGAGGTTGACGAGATTTTTGGCGGGGTTGTAGTGGTCGGTGAGCCGTCCTTTCACGCGGCCCACGGAGATGCCCGTCACGCCGTGCCGCTGTAAGAGGCGCACGGCGGTATCGTAACCCGTCATGTGCGAGGAATTTTCCACCTTGTCAAAGGCGGCATAGGCGGAATTGACCTTTGCGCTTGCCCAGCCCGAAAGCGCGAGCAGGGGCAGCAGGATGAGTAGGAAAAATAAGTAATCCATGACAATACCTCACCTTTATTTTACCACAATTTTTCCCGTTTACAACACACTTTCGGAAAATTGCCGTTTGCCCATAAACGGACACAGGTAGGCTTCCGCCCTTGGGGAGAAGCTGTCACCGAAGGTGACTGCCCCGACTGAGGCATCTATTGTGAACTAAGGTCGTCACGAGGAGCGTAAGCGACGAAGTATGAGGGGCGCTATTAAAACCCTTGCACCTCATCCGTCACGGCTATGCCGTGCCACCTTCCCCTCACAAGGGGAAGGCTTGCCTCGTCGCCACTACGTTCACGTCATTTCGAACGAAGTGAGAAATCTCGGCTTTGAGATTTCTCGTCGCTTTGCTCCTCGAAATGACGTAAAAAACCTTTCCCCTCATTCCGAACGAAGCGAAGCGGAGTGAGTGAATCTTTAACGAATTGCTTTCACAAGGCTCCTTCGTTCAAGATACACTCCCCGCTCACTGCGTTCGGGGTCGGTATGAGGAGAGAAACCCTTTCGGCCGCTCGTTCCTCGCGTCCACTTTCCCTAAAAGGGACAGCAAGGTAAAATTCTCGTCGCCCCTAAGAGGGGAGATGTCGCGAGCTTGCGAGTGACAGAGGGGTTTCGACGTTCACGCCATTTCGTCCGCGCGAGGCTTCTATTGTAGTCTACGCGTCACGAGCCGCAGGCGAAGTAACGCATGTGAGAAACGGCTTTGAGATTTCTCGTCGCTTTGTTCCTCGAAATGACGTAAAAAACCTTTCCCCTCATTCCGAACGAAGCGAAGCGGAGTGAGTGAATCTTTAACGAATTGCTTTTACAAGGCTTCTTCGTTCAAGATACACTCCCCGCTCACTGCGTTCGGGGTCGGTATGAGGGGGGAAACCCTTTCGGCCTCATTGCACTCGTCCACTTTCCCTAAAAGGGATAGCAAGGTACATCCGCCTCCCCCCTTATACGTGAGGGGGGAGGACGTCACGGCTTTGCCGTGACAGGTAGGGGGTGGCGTATTTGTATGACACCCCTTCCGTCACTCGCTTCGCTCGTGACACCCACCCCTCAATGGGTGGGCAAGGGGCTTTGGGTTAAAATTGTTTTCCTTCCCGGCCGCTTCGAGGCTTAAAAGTAAAAGAGTTCCTCGAATTTTTTATCGAGCGCGATCGAGAGGATGAGCGCGAGCTTGGCCGTGGGACAGTATTGTCCCGTCTCGATGGAACTGATCGTGTTGCGCGAGACGCCCACCATGGCCGCAAGTCCCTCTTGCGAGAGGCCCTTCTCGGCGCGGATCTCCTTCAATCGGTTGTGCAGTACCAATTTATCGTCCATATCCCGCCTCAAAAATCAATGCCGCACAGTCCGAGGATCCAAAAGACCCAATAGAGGACCGTACACGCCGTAATGAGGACGGCGCAGACGATAAAGACGGTCTTTGTCTTTTTGTTCTTGTTGACGCACGCCTGCACGATGTTCTGCGCCGCAATTCCCGTAAACAGGATGCAGAAGAGTTCGGGCGAGAATTCATCGCTTGTGAAGATCTTGCCGAACAGGACGATACAGCAGGCAAACTCCATGGCGATGAATCCCGCATAGTTCGCCCACTTCATCCGCCCGCGTTGCCGCTCGTCGCCGTATTTGTTCTCGCTCTTCGCCCGCGAGAGGACTTCTTCCCGCGAGAGCGTCTCTTCCATGCTCTCAGCTTGCGTCTCTTTGGAGAGCCTCGTTTCCTTCTCTTCCATGACATGCTCCTTTGCCAAGTACGCTTGGCAACTATATCCTATCACTGCCAAGTACACTTGTCAAGCGCTTTTGAAAAATTCCCGCAGAATTTCTTGCCAAGCGTGCAAAAATTTGCTATACTCTTTGCATGGCAACCAACGGATTTACCGATAAAGTGAAAATTACCGTCAAGTCGGGCAACGGCGGCGACGGCATGAATTCCTTCAAGGCGTATAAGGGCAAGCCCGCGTGCGGACCCGACGGCGGCGACGGCGGCGACGGCGGCGACGTCATCTTCGTGGGCGATAAGGACATGCACGACCTTCTGTCCTTCCGCTATACGGCCAAGTATTTTGCGGGCAACGGCGAGCGGGGCGGCTCCAACCAATGCACGGGGAAGCGGGGTACGGATATGGTCATCAAGGTCCCCTGCGGGACGCTCATCCGCGACATGGATACGGGCAAAGTGATCACCGACGTCTATGAGGACGGGGAGACGCACGTCCTCTTAAAGGGCGGCAAGGGCGGCAAGGGCAATCTGCGCTTTACCACGGCGCGCCGCCATGCCCCCGATTTTGCGCAAAAGGGGCATGAAACCCAACCCCATGTCCTCATTTTGGAGATGAAGGTCATCGCAGACGTCGGCCTCGTGGGCTTTCCCAACGTGGGCAAGAGTACGCTGCTCTCCAAGATCTCCGCGGCGCGGCCCAAGATCGCCGATTACCACTTCACGACGCTTTCCCCCAATTTGGGCGTGGTGCGCTATTATGATGAGAGCTTCATCGCGGCGGACATCCCCGGCCTCATCGAAGGCGCGGCCGGGGGGGCGGGTCTCGGACATGCCTTCCTGCGGCACATCGAACGCACGCGTATGCTGTGTCACGTCGTGGATATTTCGGGCGTGGAGGGCCGCGACCCCTTGCAGGATTTCGAGACGATCAACCGTGAGTTGAAGGCATATTCCGAAAAGCTGGCCGCGCTTCCCATGCTCGTCGCGCTCAACAAGTGCGATATTGCGGGCGCGGAGGAAAATATCAAGAAATTCAGGCGCAAATACGGCAAAAAATACGAGATCTTCGAACTGTGCGCCCTCAAAGGGCAGGGTGCGGAGGCGCTCATCGCACAGCTTGCGGAAAAGCTGAAAGCGTTGCCGCCCGCCGCGCGCATCCCCGCCGACGAATTTGCCTTCGAAGAGGCGGATAACACGCAGTTTGAAATTTTCCTCGACGAGAACGGATGTTACGTCGTCGTGGGCGGACTCGTGGACATGCTATGCCGCAACGTCGTCTTGAACAATCCGGAATCCATGAATTATTTCCAGCGCGTTTTGAAATTGCGCGGGGTTTTCAAGGAACTCGAAAAGATGGGCTGCAAAGCGGGGGATACCGTCATCGTCGGCGACGTGGAGTTCGAATACGTCTGAGCCTGAGCGCAGACCTTACGCCATTCGAGAAAAGTAGCCCATACGCCATTCGTGGAAGGTGGCCCTTATGTCATTCCGACGACCAACGGGAGGAGGAATCCCGGCAATAGAGATTTCTCACCCCTTCGGGATTCGAAATGACGTCTTGGGACACGACGCGCGAAGCCGTGACGGATGAGGGGGATTATAATTGCCCCTCATCACCGCCGTTGGCGCCCCCCGGAGGGGAAGCCTTGGACGGGAGTAACTACCTCCCCCGAAGGGGGAAGCCTAAAACAACAAACAAGGAGAAAAATATGTTTACATCCAAACAACGCGCAAATTTACGGTCCATGGCGGCGACGCTCAAACCCGTGGGTCAGGTGGGCAAAGAGGGCATCACGGAAAACCTCCTCGCGGGGCTTTCCGACGCCTTGGAGGCGCATGAACTCATCAAGGTGACCCTTCTGCCCGCGGCGGGCGAGGACGGCGAAAATCTCGCGGGGAACATCGCCGAGCTGTTGGAAGCGGAGGTGGTGGCCGTCATCGGCAGGAAGGCGATCTTTTACAGAAGGTCCTCCCGCGATCACTTCCCGCACATCATGTATTGACCCGCACATCCTGTGTTAAAAACAGATGCCAATCATCGATTCTGACAGCCCAATCACGGACATGGTGTGGCCGTTTTCGGTCTATATGACGGAATGAGGGGAAAATGAAGCGCGCCGCCCGCAGCAAAATTGCTGCGGGCGGCGCGGCCGTAACTTAGGAAAGATTTTATTGCGGCCGCGCCCGATGCTCCCCGCGGCCTCGGTGTTCTTTGCGAAAAGTCAAGCGGAAAGGGATTTTTTTCCGTCAAGCGCTTGTAATTCGGCGCAAAATATGCTAAGATAATAGGGAAAGAATTCCCGCCGAAGGGAAAGTAATATGGAGGAAAGAACATGCAATATTCACGTGAAGTGGAAGAGATGACCTGCGTTGCGAAAGGGCCGAGACACGACCCCGCGCCCATCCCCGAAGAAGGGAAGTGGGTATGCGCAAAGCTCATCACGGACATCAGCGGCTTTACGCACGGCGTCGGCTGGTGCGCACCGCAACAGGGCGCGTGTAAACTCACCCTGAACGTCAAGGGCGGCATCATTCAGGAGGCCCTCATCGAGACCATCGGCTGTTCGGGTATGACCCACTCCGCCGCCATGGCCGCGGAGATTTTGCCCCGCAAGACCATTCTCGAAGCGCTCAATACCGACCTCGTCTGCGACGCCATCAACACGGCCATGCGCGAACTCTTTTTGCAGATCGTTTACGGCAGAACGCAGTCCGCTTTCTCCGACGACGGTCTCGTCATCGGCGCAGGCCTTGAAGATCTCGGCAAGGGTTTGAGGTCGCAGGTGGGTACCATGTACGGAACGGCGCGCAAGGGCGTGCGTTATCTCGAAATGGCGGAGGGGTACGTCACCCGTCTCGCCCTCGATAAGGATAACGAGGTCTGCGGCTACGAGTTCCTTTCCCTCGGCAAGATGACCGACTTCGTGAAGAAGGGCCTTACGCCCAACGAGGCTTGGGAAAAATCCATCGGCCACTATGGCAGATTTACTGCCGAGCAGGGTGCGGTCAAGTATATTGACCCCCGTAAGGAATAAGGAGGTGCATTATGGCTCTGTTTGAAGGTTATGAAAGAAGGATCGAAAAGATCAACAAGACATTGAAAGAATACGGCATCTCCTCCGTCGAGGAGTGCAGAGATATCTGCCTCTCCAAGGGCGTCGATTGCGATAAGCTGGTGCGCGGCACGCAGCCCATCTGCTTCGAAAACGCCGTCTGGGCTTACACGGTCGGCGCGGCCATCGCCATCAAGAAGGGGTGCAAGTCTGCCGCCGACGCCGCCGAAGCGATCGGCATCGGCCTGCAATCCTTCTGCATCCCCGGTTCCGTCGCCGAAAACCGTCAGGTCGGGCGCGGCCACGGCAACCTCGGCAAGATGCTTCTCTCCGATGAGACGGAATGCTTCTGCTTCCTTGCGGGGCATGAATCCTTCGCGGCGGCAGAGGGCGCCATCTCCATTGCCCTCAATGCCAACAAGGTAAGAAAGAATCCTCTCCGCGTCATCCTCAACGGCCTCGGCAAGGATGCGGCGATGATCATTTCCCGCATCAACGGCTTCACCTATTGCGAGACGGTGTTCGATCCTTACAGCGAGACGGTCGAAGTCACCAACACGATCGCCTATTCCGACGGCCCCCGCGCCAAGGTGAAGTGTTACGGTGCGGACAACGTTCCCGAAGGCGTGGCCATCATGAAGCTCGAAAAGGTGGGCGTCTCCATCACGGGCAACTCCACCAACCCCACGCGCTTCCAGCATCCCGTTGCGGGTACCTATAAGAAGTGGTGCGTGGAGAACGGCGTGAAGTACTTCTCCGTCGCATCCGGCGGCGGCACGGGCAGAACGCTGCACCCCGATAACATGGCGGCGGGTCCCTCCTCTTACGGCATGACGGATACGATGGGCCGTATGCACTCGGATGCGCAGTTCGCGGGTTCCTCTTCCGTTCCCGCGCACGTCGAGATGATGGGCCTCATCGGCATGGGCAACAACCCCATGGTCGGCGCGACCGTCGCAGTCGCCGTTGCCGTCCAAGAGGGCATGAGCAAGTAAGAGAAAGAGAACAAAGAAAGAATGGTTTCGTGAGAGCCATGGAAAACAAACAAGGGAGACGTTCGTCTCCCTTAATTTTATCTTTCAAAGTAAACCACAGCACACTTCGCTTATGGCATAAACGGCGTGTCCCTGCGTGGATCATAGTTGATTTCTCGTGTGCTTCTCGGCAAGAAATTTTGCCTTTTCTTTCCAATCGAGGCCTTTCGTCCACTCATACGTTGTAGGAAGAAATTCTTTATTGATACTTTCCCACTGTTTGAAACTCGTTCCGCACGAGTTCGCGCTTATGTTTTGCCTTTTGTTTTTCATATTCCGTAAGTTCTTCCTGCATATCTCTCCTTTAATCGAACATATAGCTCGGATTTTCCACTTCGTCCCAAACGTCCTTCAAGAGCCGTCCGTCAATGTTTGCTTTTTCCGTAAATTCTTCGCGGGTATCGTACAATTGATATTCTCCGTCGTGCCCGATGCAAATTTTTCCTTGCGTAAACATGACGCCATACAAAATTCCTTTGTGAACGAAAGACATCTCGCTGTAAAAATACAAGCCATTGACGAAGTCCTCAAATGTCGCCTTGAATGGTTTTCCTTGCTTGTACTGCTCTCTTGCCCGCCAAACGGGAACGAGCATGGGATAGCTGATTCCCTGCGCTCTCCCCATTTCCTCCTCGTCTCGCTCCATTTCCCAACCGCAATGCGGACATTTCCCATTTCCGAATTCATCGAAAAAGGCGATCTTTCCGCAGACAGTGCAGACGCCCGAAATATCTTTTTTATATGGGTTTTTCTTGCTCATAATTTTCCTCTCTCAATGAAAATTCGGGTCGGGCGGGATATCGTGCCCTTCATAACGCTTTCCTTTTCCGCTCCTCCAATCCCATGCGCGCGCCATATTCTTGGTTTTATTATACCATAGTTTTTTGCGGGGAGACTTGTTATGTGACAAATTTTTTGCAAATAAAGGCAACGATTTTCCCGTTACCCAAAACCCTATCGAAACCTTCCTTAGGCCATTCTTTTTTCGTTAAGAGCGCATACGGGGGCTTAAAACGGCGATGTAAACCAAAGTTGACGCCGTTTTGAAAAATTTCCAACGCAAGTTGATAGACAAAACCCCGCAGGCATGGTACACTTTTCGCATAGGAGGCGGTTATGACCATCGGTGAAAAAATCTATATGTTGCGCACGGAGAAGGGGATGTCGCAGGAGACCCTCGCCGAGGAGATCGGCGTCTCGCGGCAGTCTGTCTCCAAGTGGGAGACGGGCGCGGCGATCCCCGATACGGAGTTCGTCGTCAAAATGGCCAGGCTCTTCGGCGTCAGCATCGACGGCCTGCTCCTCGGCGAAATGCCCGCGCAGGAAGTACAGGAAGCGCCGAAGAGCGAAAACGAGGGGGGCATGTCCGAGGAAGAGGCGCAGAAAACGCGGGAGGGCGAACAAAAATTGTGCAGGCTCCTCTCCATTATCGGCTTCATCCTTTCCTTTTTGCTGTGCGCCGCGGGCCTCGCCGTCAGCGCGGTCGCCGCATGGCGGGAAGGCAGGATGGGGGAAGTCAAACATCTGACGGTCGCGGGCGTCTCCGTCGGCGCGACGCTCACCTTCTTTTTGCTCCAATTCCTTGTCCTCTATCTTCTCAACGTCACGCTGCTGAGTATTTGGTGAGGGGGTGCGCATGAAAGATATCAGAAAGATCTTCCTGATCGTGCTTGCGGGGTGCCTCGCGGCGGTGGGACTGAACAAGATCGTCTCCGGGATAGTAGGCCTATCCCAAACGTTTGCCGCAGGCTATCGGCCGCGCCCCTTTGTCAACACCGATATCCGCGGCATCATAGACGGCGTCTACGGAATGCGCATCATCCTTTCGCTTGCCGTCTTTGATTTTCTCTGCTGTATGACGGAAAAGCGCTATACCATGTCCATGTTCGCGTGTTCGGTAGCCCTCCTTTTGCTCACCGTACTCACGGTCGCGCTCCGCCCTTATACACAGAATATCGTGTCCGGCCTATACGATACGCTGGACGATCCTGAGATGTATGCGGGCATGATCCCCATCGTCACGGGCGAGGCGCTCACGCTCGCGGCGTTCGCCGCGCTCGCCGCCTTCTACATCCTCTCCAAGGCGCGCATGAAAAAGGCCTGCGCGGCATATTATCACGCCGATGCGCCCCAAAACGCCTTCCGCAGGGCGGTGTTCCTCTCGCTGTGCGCCGCCGTCCTTGCCGTCAGCATCATGCGCCTGCAAGAGAATATCGCCGTGCTGACGGACGCCTTTCACGACCGGAGGCCGCCGATGAACATGTATGTAGTCGGTGCGGGCGAGGGCGTCTATCTTCTGCACTATGTTTTGGCGCTCACGGCCTTCGACTTTTTGTGCTGTTGGACGGAAAAGGCCTATACCATGTCCATGTTCGCGTGTTCGGTAGCGATTTTTACCTTGACTTCGCTCACGGTTTTTCTGACCCCCGCGGCAGAGGCCGTGACCTACCGTGTGTTCTGGGGCGGCGGGACCGCGACCGCAGAGCAGAAGTTTTGGGAAGAGATCTCCCTCTTGGCGGGGATGGGGATCCTCTTTGCGGCGTATGCGGGCCTTACCGCCGCCTACATCCTCTCCAAGGCGCGGCTGCGCATGGGGCGCGCACGGGAACAATAGAAGGAACCATCGCGGGAACAATGGAAGCCCTCGCGCGCGCGTACGCGTAACAATAAATAATAATAATAATATTACGCGCGGCGGCAAATATGGCAGGATTTTCGGAAAAAAGACAAATTTTGCGGAAAAAATTTCAAAAAACGGCGTCAAAACCTTGACAACGCCGTTTTCTTTTGTTATGATAAGGAAGCTGCGTCATTGCGGCGCTTTATCGTGCTGTCATTACGGCGTGTTGGGTTGAGGCGGGAAGTTACTGAAATCCGGGGATGAAAGCCCCCCGGCAGATAATTTCCGCTGACAATTGTGGGACTTCGATTCCCGCGACGGACCGGGGCTTTTGCGGAAAAACACTGCAAAGCAAGTGTTTTTTTGACGAAGAGGCCTCGACACGCACGGATGCGTTGACGCAAAATAAAAAGTTCGGTTAAGGAGAAACCACTATGGCAAGCCAGAAAATCAGGATCAAGCTGTCTGCGTATGACCACGAACTCGTGGACCAGGCCGCAAGCCGCATCGTCGAGACGATGCAAAAGGGCGGGGCAAAGATTTCGGGACCTATCCCGCTTCCCACGGAGCGCGAGATCGTCACCATTTTGAGGAGTCCCCACAAGGATAAGGATTCCCGCGAGCAGTTCGAACTGCGCACCTATAAGCGCATCATCGACATCTATTCGCCCAACGCGAAGCTCTTGGATAGCATCCATCTTCCCGCCGGCGTCGATATCAAAGTCAAATTGTAAAGTAATACTGCGTACGCGGTATTCAGATAAAAAAGAAAGGAGTGAACTTTATCAATGAGTAAAGCAATCATCGGACGCAAGATCGGGATGACCCAGATCTTCGCGGAGGACGGAAAGGTGATCCCCGTCACGGTCGTCGAGGCAGGCCCCTGCCCCGTCGTGCAGGTAAAGACGGTGGAGAGCGACGGGTATAGCGCCCTCAAACTCGGTTTCCTCGAAACCAAGGAAAAGAACCTTTCGAAGCCCGATCTTGGGCAGTTCAAAAAGGCGGGCGTCAAGCCCTGCAAAGTCCTGAAAGAAGTCAGGGACATGGAG
The DNA here is from genome assembly GCA_947626575.1 of uncultured Clostridia bacterium. Taxonomy (GTDB): domain Bacteria; phylum Bacillota; class Clostridia; order Christensenellales; family Borkfalkiaceae; genus Gallimonas. The sequence continues at coordinate 86,404 of CANQSR010000005.1, forward strand.
GGTTTCTCCGTCGGGCAGGAAGTCAAGGCAGACGTCTTTGCCGCAGGCGAACGGGTAGACGTTTCCGGCATCAGCAAGGGACACGGCTTTGCGGGCGTCATCAAGAAATGGAACCAGCACCGCTTGAAGGAAACGCACGGCGTCGGCCCCGTCCACAGGGAACCCGGTTCCATGGGGTCCATCAGCGATCCCTCGCGCGTATTCAAGCACAAGCACCTTGCCGGGCATTACGGCGTCGAGAACGTCACCGTCCAGAACCTTGAAGTGGTCCGCGTGGACGTCAAGAGAAACGCGATCCTCGTGAAAGGCGCGATCCCCGGCCCCAAGGGCAGCATCGTAACGATCAGAACGACCGTCAAGTAAGGAAGGAGCGACAAACAATGGCAAACGTGAAAGTATATAACATGAAAGGCGCGGAGGTCGGCACCATCGAAGTGAGCGACGATCTGTTCGGCGCCGAATATAACGAGCCGCTCATTCATCAGGCGGTCGTCACCTACCTTGCAAACCAGAGGCAAGGCACGAAGTCTGCGCTCACCCGCACGGAAGTGCGCGGCGGCGGCGCGAAGCCGTGGAGACAGAAGGGGACAGGCCGTGCGCGGCAGGGTTCCACGAGAGCGCCCCAATGGACGAAGGGCGGCGTCGTGTTCGCACCCAAGCCCCGCGACTTTACCAAGCACATGAACATCACCGCCCGCCGCGGCGCGCTCATCTCCGCCCTCTCCAAGAAACTTGCTGACGGCGAACTCATCGTGGTGGACGAACTCAAAGTCTCTGCGCCCAAGACCAAGGAGATGGAGGCGTTCAGAAAGGCGCTCCACCTCGATAAGCGCACCGTGGTCATCATGGATGAACACGATAGCGACGTCATCATCGCGGCGCGCAACCTTCCCACCCTCAAAACCATCTCCGTGGAAGAGATCAATACCTATGAGGTAGTCTCCAACGCCGTCGTGGTCCTTACGCAGGGTTCCGTCAAGAAACTTGAGGAGGTGTATTGCTAATGGCACCCGAAGATATCATTTTGAAACCCGTACTCACCGAAAAGGCGACGGACGGGATCGCGGATAAGAGATACACGTTCACCGTACTCAGAACGGCGAACAAGACGCAGATCAAGATCGCCGTCGAGAAGATGTTCTCGGTGAAGGTCAAGAGCGTGAATACCGTCACCCGGCGCGGCAAGCTCAAAAGAATGGGCCGCAACGAGGGGTACACGCCCACGACCAAGAAGGCCATCGTCACCCTCACGGATGACAGCAAGGCCATCGAGTTTTTCAGCGCGCTCATGTAATCGGAGGATAGGAAAATGGCAGTCAAGAGATATAAACCCACATCGGCGGCGCGCCGCCTCATGACGGTCCCGCAGTATGGCGAGATCGCGAAGGCGAAGCCCGAAAGAGCCCTCCTCGAAGATCAGAGAAAGTCGGGCGGCAGAAATAATGCGGGCCGCATCACCGTGCGCCACATCGGCGGCGGCAACAAGAGAAAGTACCGCATCATCGATTACAAGCGCAATAAGGACGGCATCCCCGCAACGGTGAAGTCCATCCAATACGACCCCAACCGCAGCGCCAACATCGCCCTGCTCGTCTATGCGGACGGCGAGAAGAAGTATATCCTCGCTCCCGTGGGCCTCAACCCCGGCGATAAGGTGATGAGCGGCCCCGGCGCGGATATCAAAGTAGGCAATGCGCTCCCGCTTTCGGAGATCCCCGTCGGCACCATGGTTCACAACATCGAGATGAAGCCCGGCAAGGGCGGCCAGGTCGCGAGAGCGGCGGGCATCTCGGCGCAGATCGTGGCGCGCGAAGGGCAGTATGCGACCATCCGCATGCCCTCCGGCGAAATGCGCCTCATCCCCGTCGGCTGCCGTGCGACCATCGGGCAGGTCGGCAACGTCGAGCATGAGATCATCCGCATCGGCAAGGCGGGCAAGACCCGCCACCTCGGCACCCGTCCCACGGTGCGCGGCTCGGTCATGAACCCCAACGACCACCCGCACGGCGGCGGCGAAGGCAAGAGCCCCGTCGGCCATGCAGGTCCCGAAACGCCTTGGGGCAAGCCCGCGCTCGGCTACAAGACGAGAAAGAAGAAGAACCCCACGAGCAAGTTCATCCTCAAGAGGATCAATTAAAGGAGGGAATGAGAGATGTCGAGAAGTGTCAAGAAAGGGCCTTATGTGGAAGCAAAACTGCTTGCGCGCATCGAGGCGATGAACGAGACAAACGAGAAAAAGGTACTCAAAACGTGGTCGAGGGCTTCGACCGTATTCCCTCAGATGGTGGGTCACACGATCGCGGTGTACGACGGCAGAAAGCATGTTCCCGTCTACATCACCGAAGATATGGTGGGCTGCAAGCTGGGTGAGTTTGCTCCCACGAGGACGTTCCGCGGCCACACGGCCAAGTCCACGACGCCCGGTAAGTAAGGAGGAGAGATATGGCAGGTAATATGAAGAAAAAGACCGCGCGCATCGAGGAGAATAGGGATAAGCGTCCCTACGCGGTCGCCAAGTATATCAGGATTTCTCCCTACAAGGTAAGAACGGTGCTTGCGCTCATCCGCGGCAAGTCGGTGAGGGAGGCCGAGGCCATCCTTGCGCATCTGCCCAACGGCGGCGCCGCGCCCACCCGCAAGGTACTCATGAGCGCCGTTGCCAACGCGGAACACAACCGCGGGCTGGACAGGGCGGACCTCTACGTTGCCGAGTGCTTCGCCGACGGCGGCACGAGCCTCAAACGCATGCAGCCCGTTTCCAAGGGCAGGGGACACGCCATCCTGAAAAGAACGAGCCACATCACCGTCATTCTTGACGTTAAGAAAGCGGAGGGAGAACTGTAATGGGACAGAAAGTGAATCCTCATGGATTGAGAGTCGGCATCAACAAGGGCTGGGATACGCAGTGGTACGCGGATAAGAAGGAATTCAGCGTGTACCTCAAAGAGGACCACACCATCCGCACTTTCATCAAAAAGAAGTACTATGCGGCGGCCATTTCCCGCATCTGCATCGAGCGTGCGGCGGGCAAGATCGTCGTGACCATCCACACCGGCCGCCCCGGCGTTCTGATCGGCAAGGCGGGCGCGGAGATCGAGGTCATCAAGAAGGACCTTGCAAAGCTCACGAAGGGCAAGCAGGTCATCATCAACGTGACCGAAGTCAGAAAGCCCGATGCGGACGCCCAGCTCGTTGCCGAGAACGTTGCGGCGCAGCTCGAAAAGCGCACCTCGTTCAGAAGGGCGATGAAGCAGGCCATCGGCAAGACGATGCGCGCCGGCGTAAAGGGCGTGAAGATGCAGGTTTCGGGCCGTCTCGACGGCCGCGAGATCGCGGGTACCGAGCATTACAGCGAAGGGTCCATTCCCCTGCAAACGTTGCGCGCGGATATCGAATACGGCTTCGCGGAAGCCCACACGACGTTCGGCATGATCGGCGTCAAGTGCTGGGTCTACAAGGGCGACGTCCTCAAAGCCGCGAAGAAGGAAGGAGGCAAATAATATGTTGATCCCCAAGAGAGTCAAGAGAAGAAAGCAGCACCGCGGAAGCCTGAAAGGCGCTGCCCATAAGGGAAATATCGTCGCATACGGCGATTACGGCCTCGTCGCGGAGGAAGCGGGCTGGATCAAGGCCAACCAGATCGAAGCCGCCCGTATCGCGATGACCCGTTTCATTAAGCGCGGCGGTCAGGTCTGGATCGACATCTTCCCCCACAAGCCGATCACGCGGCACCCGGCGGAAGCCCGTATGGGTTCGGGCAAGGGCGCGGTCGAATTTTGGGTCGCGGTGGTGAAACCCGGCAGAGTGATGTTTGAAATGGCGGGCGTGAGCGAGGACGTGGCGCGCGAGGCAATGCGTCTTGCTTCGCACAAGCTCCCCATCAAATGCAAGTTCGTCAAGAAGGAGACGGCGGAACCCGCCGCCGAAAATCAAACGACAGGCGGTGAGGCATGATGAAAGGGAATGAGTTAAAAGGGCTGACGGACGTCGAGCTCGAAAAGAAACTGCAAGACCTCAAAAGCGAGCTTTTCAATCTTCGTTTCCGCCATGCGAGCGGCCAGCTTGAAAACCCCGTTTCCATCAGAACGTGCAAGCGGGATATTGCGAGAGTGAATACCGAGCTGCGTGCGCGCAAGGCGAAGTAAGGAGGCAGGTAACGTGGAAAGAAATCTGAGAAAAGAAAGGGTCGGGGTCGTCGTCTCCGACAAGATGGATAAAACGGTCGTCGTTGCGGTGACGGATAAGGCAAAGCATCCCGTCTACAAAAAGACGATCACCCGCACGCGGAAATTCAAGGCGCACGACGAACTCAACGAGTGCGGCGTGGGCGATAAGGTCCGCATCGTGGAGACGAGAAAGCTCTCCAAGGACAAGAATTGGCGCGTCGCCGAGATCGTCGAGAAGGCGAAGTAAGGGGAGGCATAGAGAATTATGATTCAACCTCAAACGAGACTTAAGGTAGCCGATAACTCCGGCGCCAAAGAGATCATGTGCATCCGCGTTTTGGGCGGAAGTTTCAGAAGGACGGGCAACATCGGCGACGTCATCGTCGCTTCCGTCAAGACGGCCAACCCCGGCGGCGCAGTGAAGAAGGGCGACGTCGTGAAGGCGGTCATCGTGAGAAGCGCCAAGGGCATCCGCCGTCCGGACGGGACCTATATCCGCTTTGACGACAACGCGGCGGTCATCATCGACGCGCAGAAACAGCCCAGAGGCACCCGTATCTTTGGGCCCATCGCGAGAGAACTCAGGGAGAAGGACTACATGCGTATCATCTCCCTCGCTCCGGAGGTGCTGTAAGCTATGAATATCAAAGTCAATGATAACGTACTCGTCTTAACGGGCAAATATAAGGGCAAGCAGGGCAAGGTCCTCAAAACCGACCCGAAGGCCAACACGGTGATCGTGGAGGGCATCAACCTCGTCCACAAGCACGAGAAGGCCAAGAAGGCCGACCAGACCTCCCGCATCGTCACCGAAGAGGCGCCCATCGACGTCTCCAACGTCGAGATCGTCTGCCCCGGCTGCGGTAAGCCCACGCGCGTCTATCACACGGTCGTGGACGGCAAGAAGATCCGCATCCACGGCGGCGTGAAGGGATGCGGCGCGAGCCTCGATAAGGCGTACACGAAGAAAGTGAAGGGCAACAAGCCCGCCGAACCCGCGCAGGAAGAGGCGCCCAAGAAGCGCACGAGAAAGCGTACGCAGAAGACCGAAGAGGTCCAGGAATAAGGAGGGAAGACCATGGCAGACAAGAAAACGGCTAAGAAAGCGGCTCCCGTCCAACCCGCAACCCCTTCCGAGCCGAGCAGAGTGAGGGTGCAATACGAGAAGGAAGTCGTTCCTTACCTCATGAAGAAGTTCGGCTATTCGTCGGTGATGCAGTGTCCGAAGATGGAAAAGATCGTCATCAACACGGGTCTCGGCGATATCAAGGATAACCAGAAGTCCATGCAGACGGTGGAAAAAGAGCTGATGCTCATCACCGGGCAAAAACCCATCTACCGCAAGGCCACCAAGTCGGTCGCAAACTTCAAGCTCCGCGAGGGCATGAACATCGGCCTCAAAGTGACGCTCCGCGGCAGAAGGATGTATGACTTCTATGATAAGCTCGTCTCCATCGCGCTTCCGCGCGTCCGCGATTTCCGCGGCGTATCGGATAAGTCGTTCGACGGCAGAGGCAACTATGCGCTCGGACTCAAAGAGCAGCTCATCTTCCCTGAGATCACTTACGACCAGGTAGAGAAGATCCGCGGCATGGACGTGGTCATCGTGACCACGGCGAGGACGGACGAAGAGGCCTTAGAACTTTTAAGGGCGCTCGGAATGCCCTTCAAGAAGTAAGGAGAGACGGGTATGGCTAAGAAATCAATGATCAACAAACAGCAAAGAAAGCCGAAGTTCTCGACGCGCGCCTACACGCGCTGCTCGATCTGCGGCAGGCCTCACGCGGTGCTCAGAAAGTACGGCATCTGCCGTATCTGTTTCAGAGAGCTTGCCTACAAGGGACAGATCCCCGGCGTGAAGAAATCGAGCTGGTAAGGAGGCAAGAAATGACAGATCCGATCGCAGATATGCTCACAAGAATCAGAAACGCGCTCATGGTCAAGAAAGACGCCGTTGAGATCCCCGCTTCCAACATGAAGAAGGCGATCGCGAACATTCTCCTCGAAGAGGGGTATGTTTCGGGCGTTGAGATCAAGGAAGGCGAACACGGCGAAATTATCAACGTCACGCTCAAATATGTCAACGGCAAGCCGGTCATCGGCGGCCTCGAACGGGTCTCCAAGCCCGGTCTCAGGACGTATAGCGGCGCGAAGAACATGCCCAAGGTACTCGGCGGCTTCGGCATTGCCGTCATCTCCACGAGCAAGGGCATCATGACGGATAAGAAGGCCAAGGCGCTCGGCGTCGGCGGCGAAGTGCTTTGCTACGTCTATTAAGGAGGGGGACTTATGTCAAGAATCGGTAAAAAAGTGATCGCGGTCCCCGCAGGCGTCGCAGTCGAATTCAAGGATGGCGTCGTCACCGTCAAGGGGCCCAAGGGTACGCTTACGCGCGAGATCAAGGGCAATATCGACGTCAAGAACGAGGGCGCGGAAGTACACGTCGTCGCGCTCGACGAACTCAAAGATACCAACGCCCGCCACGGCCTGTACCGCGCGCTCATCGCGGACATGGTGAAGGGCGTCTCCGAGGGTTTCTCCAAGGCGCTTGAAATCAAGGGCGTCGGCTGGAAGGCGCAGATGCAGGGCACGAAGCTCGTCATGAACATCGGCTTCTCGCATCCCGTCGAATTCATGCAGCCGGAGGGGATCAAGCTCGAATGCACGAGTCCCACGGATATCGTCGTTTCGGGCATTGACAAGGTCCTTGTAGGACAGGTCGCGGCCGACCTTCGGGCTTTCCGCGTTCCCGAACCCTACCATGGCTACGGCATCCGCTATAAGGGCGAGCATGTCGAACACAAGGAAGGCAAGACTTCGGGCAAGGGCAAGAAGTAAGGAGGCGAAGAGGTATGATAACAAGAATTGATAAGAACGCGGTGAGACAGCGCCGCCATGAGCGCGTCAGGAAGAACCTCTCCGGCACGCCCGAATGCCCCCGTCTCTCCGTTTACAGGAGTTCCAAGAATATCTATGTCCAATTCATCGACGATGTGAGCGGCGTTACGCTTGCATCCTGCTCCACCCTCGAAAAGAGCGTGAAGGATGAGATCGCGGGCAAAACCAAGGTGGAAGCATCCAAGATCGTAGGCAAACTTGCAGGCGAACGCGCCAAGGAAAAGGGGATCGGAACGGTCGTATTCGACCGCGGCGGTTACCGCTATACGGGGCGCGTGCAGGCGATCGCAGACGGCGCACGCGAAGCCGGGCTGGAATTCTGAGAGGAGTGGAGTTATGGCAAGAGAATCAAGACCCCAGAGAAGACAGGAAGAAAACGACGGGCTTATCAAGAAGCTCATCGAGATCAATCGCGTAAGCAAGACGGTCAAGGGCGGCAAGAACATGCGCTTTGCGGCGCTTGTGGTCGTCGGTGACGGTGCGGGCCACGTCGGCTATGGCACGGGCAAGTCCAAGGAAGTACCCGAAGCCATCGAGAAGGCGACGCAGGCCGCGAAGAAGAACATGATCAAGGTGGCCGTCGTGGATACCACGATCCCCCACGAAGTACTCGGCAAGTTCGGCAAGGGCGCCGTTTTGATGCTCCCCGCCGCCGAAGGTACGGGCGTTATCGCGGGCGGCCCCGTGCGTGCGGTGATGGAAGCCGCAGGCATCAAGAACATCAGAACCAAGTCGCACGGTACGCAAAACCCCGGCAACTGCATCAAGGCAACCGTGGCGGGGCTTGCGGAACTCAAAACGGCCGAAGAGGTCGCGGCCCTTCGCGGCAAGACCGTCGAAGAGATCGTAGGCTGAGGAGGGGATAGAAATGATCAAGGTTACGCTTATCAAGAGTCCCATCGGTTCGGTCAAGGCCGTCAAGGCGACGGTCGCCGCGCTCGGTCTCACGAAGATCGGCACCTTCAAAACCTTTGAGGATAGCCCCACGCTTCGCGGCCAGATCGCGAGAGTCGCTCACCTTGTGAAGGTCGAGGAGGAATAAGGAGACACCATGAGAATTGACACCATTTCTCCCGCCGAGGGAGCAAGAACATCTCAAAAGCGGCTTGGCAGAGGCATCGGTTCGGGCCTCGGCAAGACGAGCGGCAAGGGCCATAAGGGGCAGTGGGCGCGCTCCGGCGGCGGGGTAAGACCCGGCTTCGAAGGCGGCCAGATGCCGCTTGCGCGCAGGATCCCCAAGCGCGGCTTCCACAATAAGTGGGGCAAGGACTATGTCATCGTGAACATCTCCGCGCTTGACGCGCTTCCCGCAGGGACGGTCGTGGATTACGACTATGTCCTCGAAAACGGGCTTGCGAAGGAAGTCAAGAACAACGCGGGGCTGAAAGTACTCGGCGGCGGCGAGATCAAAGTTGCCCTCAATGTGAAGGCGGCGAAGTTCTCCGCGGCGGCCAAGGCTGCGATCGAGGCCGCAGGCGGTACGGCGGAAGTCATCCTTTGAGACTTTCGTCATTCCCGTCATTGAAAGGAGTGATGAAATGATTGAAACATTAAAAAACGCCTTTCGGAACAAGGACATCAGGAACAAGATCCTGATGACTCTGCTGATCCTCTTCATTTTCCGTCTTGGGTGCTATATTCCCGTACCGGGGCTTGAAAGATCGGCTTTCGAAGACGCGATTCTCGGCAACGATTTCCTTACGCTGATGAGCGGTATCACCGGCAATGCGCTTGCAAACGGCACGCTCTTTGCGCTCGGTATCGGACCCTACATCAACGCTTCCATTATCATCCAGCTCTTGACGGTGGGTATTCCCTACCTTGAAAGGCTGTCCAAACAGGGCGAAGAGGGGCGCAAGAAGATCACGCTCTATACGCGGCTTCTCACCATCGTCCTCGCCGTCATCCAATCCGTCGGCATCATCGTCAACTTTGCGGCGAACACGGAGGGCGCGATCCGCTCCGACCTCTTCTTCAATCAGGTCTGGCTTGCGGGCATCTACATGACCATCGTCTACACGGCAGGTTCCTGCCTCGTCATGTGGCTCGGCGAGCGCATCACCGATTACGGCGTCGGCAACGGCATTTCGCTCATCATCTTCGTCGGCATTCTCTCGACGGGCGGCATTTCCATCTGGGAAGAGATCAAGGCGGTGTTCACCGATCCCATCCATCTTCTCAACCTCGGCCTGTTCGCCGTGCTTGCCGTCATCATCTTCTTTGCCATCGTCTATGTAGACCTCGCGGAGAGGAAGATACCCGTGCAATACGCCAAGCAGGTGCGCGGCACCAAGATGTATGGCGGCCAAAGCTCCGTGATCCCCATGAAGATCACGGGAAGCGGCGTCATGCCCCTCATCTTTGCGTTCGCGATCATCTCCTTCCCGTCCATGCTCATCAGCCTCTTCTGGCCGAATACGCCGGCGGCGACGGGCCTTGCGGAATGGTTCTCCGGTTCCTCGCCCATGTGGTACGGGCAGGTCATCTATTCCGTTGCGCTGTGCATCCTCATCTTTGCGTTTGCATTCTTCTATGCGCAGATCGAGTTCAATCCCGACGACGTTGCGAAGCAGATCCAGCAGAACGGCGGGTTCATACAGGGCATCCGTCCGGGGAAACCCACGGCGGCATACCTTAGGAAGATCAACAAGCGCATCACGCTCTTCGGCGCGATCTTCCTCACGCTCGTGGCCTTTGTTCCGTCGGTCATGTTCAGCTGGGCGGGGCAGAATCTCGTCAACGTGTTCTCCACGACGGGACTTCTCATCGTCGTCTCGGTTGCGTTGGAGATCGATAAGCAGTTGCAGTCGCAGATTATGATGAAGAACTACAAGGGCTTCTTGAAATAAGCGAACTGCGTATAGACGTCGCAATACTGCGTCGTGCTGCGTTTTTCTTGGTCGTGTACGAAAAAGTACGCGCCCGTCGGGAATGCTCCTTCTCCTCGTCTCGCTTGCTTCTCCGCAGTTGAGGTTATCGGGTCGCTTGTTCGAGCTTCCCGTCGCCTCCCCCCTTATACCTGAGGGGTGGAACGGTGCAATTCTCATTCAACAGCCCTGTGGGCTGTGAATGGCACCGTGACGGGAGGCGTGGCCTCGCCGACGAGGTTTCGGCGGTTCCTGCCGCCGAAACAGGGTAGGGTAGGGGGTGTACCCGCCCTGCCTGAGCGACGGGCCGCTTCTACCCCCTCCCACGGGAGGGGGACTCCCCAAGGGGGTGGGGTGCATGAGCAGTGTCCTGCCCGAACGAGCGGCGTTCTCCTCGTCGCCTCTTTAAGGGGAGATGTCACGAGCTTGCGAGTGACAGAGGGGTTTGGATCGTCACGTCATTTCGAACGTAGTGAGAAATCTCGTTCTTAGAGATTTCTCGTCGCTTCGCTCCTACTTCGCCTGCGGCTCGTGACGCGCTTAGATTACAATAGAAGCCTCGCGCGGGCGAAATGACGTCGTGAACCCATTCCAATTTCATGCGAATAACCAAAATCACAATTTTGGTTTTCGCCCTCAATTTGCCAGCTTGCGGCTTGTTGTCCGTTGAAACGAATAAGAGGACCAAGCAAGTTAAGACGTAAACGAACATTTCCCTCACGGAAATTTGTTTTGCGGGATACGACACCCCTTTGGTCATTCGCTTCGCTCATGACACTTTCCCCTCAAGGGGACAGCGAGGAAAAGCAAAACAAATTTCGTGAATAAAAAGGAGTTTGTATGAATCTGATCCTACTCGGCGCGCCCGGCGCAGGCAAGGGTACGCAGGCCACCAAGATCGCCGCCCGTTACGGTCTCGTCCATATCTCCACGGGGGATATCTTCCGCGCCAATATCAAAAACGGCACGAAGATCGGCCTTCTCGCCAAGTCCTATACGGATAAGGGCGAGCTGGTCCCGGATGAGGTGACGGTCGCCATCGTCAAGGACCGCCTGATGCAGCCCGACTGCGAAAAGGGCTACCTTCTCGACGGGTTCCCGCGCAATCTCTTTCAGGCGGCCGCCCTCGACGAGTTCGCACATATCGACGGCGTGGTCAACATCAACATCGACCATAAACTTCTCATGGACCGTCTGTGCGGCAGGCGCGTCTGCCGGGAGTGCGGGGAGAGCTATCACGTCTCCACGCTGAACGGCGCAACGACGTGCGCCCGTTGCGGCGGCGAACTGTATCAGAGAAAGGACGATAATCCCGAAACGGTCGGCGCGCGCCTTGCAGTCTACAACGAACAGACGGCGCCCCTCATCGACTATTACACCCCAAAGGGCATCATCTTCAACGTCACGGGCACGGAGGCTCCCGCCGAAGTCCTCTTCGAAGAGGTGAAGAAGGTACTCGACCCGCTCGCGAAATGATATGATTTTCGTCAAAAGTGAGGAAGAGATCGCGCTCATGCGCGAATCCAATGCCATCGTCCGCGACTGTTTGAAGTTTGTGGGCGAGCGCATCGGGGCCGGTATGACCACCAAAGACGTGGACGCGCTCGTGGAAAATTTCATCCGCGCGAGCGGCGCCGAACCGAGCTGTCTCGGCTATTGCGGATACCCCGCTTCGGCCTGCGTCTCCGTCAATGAGACCGTCGTCCACGGCATCCCGTCTGCCGAGCAGGTCCTCCGCGAGGGCGATATCGTCAGCGTGGACCTGTGCGCCTATAAAAACGGCTTCCACGGAGACGGCGCGCGCACCTTCCGTATCGGCAAGGTGAGCGAGGAAAAGGAGAAGCTCATCCGCGTGACGGAGGAATGTTTCTTCAAGGCCATCGAGGGGTTGAAGGCGGATACGCCGCTCTATGACATCGGCTACCGCGTGCAACAGCATGCCGAGGCGAACGGCTTTTCCGTCATCCGCGCCTACACGGGCCACGGGATAGGGCGGGAGATGCACGAGGACCCCGCCGTTCCCAATGTGGGGCATCGCGGCACGGGCGTCCGCCTGAAAGCGGGGACCGTCATCTGTATCGAACCGATGATCGCGGCAGGGACCTTCCGCGTGAAAGTATTGCCCGACGGCTGGACGGCCGTCACACTCGACGGGCGGCCTGCGGCGCACTACGAGAATACCGTAGTCATCCGCGAGGACGGCGTGGAAATACTAACTCTCTGAGAATAAATGGAGGAAGCATGTCGAAGGACGACGTCATCGAAGCGGAGGGCAGGGTGATCGAAGCGCTCCCCAATGCAACATTCAAAGTACGGCTCACCAACGGCCATGTGATCACGGCATATATTTCGGGCAAACTCAGAATGAACTATATCCGCATCATCGAAGGCGATGCGGTGAAGCTCGAAATGAGTCCGTACGATCTGACCAAGGGCCGCATCACGTGGAGAAGCAAAAACTGATCTGCGGTGCAGAACGCAGAGGGACGTGCGGCGGCGAAGCCGCATGTGACAATATTATTCCGAACACGAGGTAAAAATCATGAAAGTCAGACCTTCCGTAAAACCCATGTGCGATAAGTGCAAGGTCATCAAGAGAAACGGCAAAGTGATGGTCATTTGCTCGAAAAACAAGAGCCATAAGCAAAGACAGGGCTAAAAATCAGTTGACAAGGACCTGTTTACGTGGTATAATAAACTTTGCTGTTTTTGGAAATAAATACAGTGAAGAACGTACATGAAGCTGATTCCCGCAAAAATCCGTTGCGGGAAATCGGCTTGCTTTGCGCTTAAAAAGCCCCTTGGGGACCGAGACCTGCCCCCTTGGGAGGGGGCGGGTGGCGCGGCTTTGCCGCGTCAGGTGGGGGTAGGCAGCAAGGAGTATTGAAGGCGCAAAAGCACATTTCCCTCACGGAAATTTGTTTTGCGAAATACGACACCCCTTTGGTCGCGCAAAGGCGGCGCGACACTTTCCCCTCAAGGGGACAGCGAGAAAAAAGCAAAACAAATTTCGTGAACCCATACTAAATTTTCTTGCCTTAGCCCGAATTTACTTCGGGCGTGGGCGACCCAATTTGCAGAGCCCTGTCTGCTTCTTGTCCGTTGGAACGAACGAGAGGACCAAGTAAGTTAAGGCGCCAACGCACATTTCCCTCACGACATTTTGTTGCCTGCAACAAAATGTGTGAATACCCTACCGATAACTCCCGTATTCGCACGGTCTGCATTTTCCACTGCGGCCTGCGGCCACGGAACACATAGATCAAAATTTTTTATACCGAAAAACGGAGGTTACAAATTACATGGCACGTATTGCCGGTGTGGATTTACCGAGAGAGAAGAGGGTCGAGATCGGCCTTACCTATATCTACGGTATCGGGCTTGCCACGAGCAAGCAAATCCTTGCCGCCACGGGGATCGACCCCGATACCCGCGTCAAGGATCTCAATGAGACCGACGTCTCGAAACTGAGAGAATATATCGACCACAACCTCACGGTCGAGGGCGAACTCAGAGGGCAGGTATCCCTCAACATCAAGCGTTTGATGGAAATCGGATGCTATCGCGGCGTCCGCCACAGAAAGGGCCTTCCCGTCCGCGGCCAAAGCACCAAGCGCAACGCGAGAACCCGCAAGGGTCCCCGCCGCACCGTCGCGAACAAGAAGAAGTAAGGAGGACGAGATATGGCAGGCCAGAAGAAAACCGTCTCGCGTAAGCGCAGAGAAATCAAAAAAATCGACAAAGGACAAGTTCATATTCAATCTACCTTCAACAACACGATCGTCACGATCACCGATATGAGCGGCAACGTTATTTCGTGGTCGAGCGCCGGCGCGCTGAAATACCGCGGCTCCCGTAAGGGGACCCCGTTCGCAGCGCAGATGGCGGCCGAAACGGCGGCCAAGGCGGCCAAGGAACACGGTCTCCGCTCCGTTGAGGTATATGTGAAAGGTCCCGGCGCAGGCAGAGAGTCCGCCATCCGTGCGCTTGCAAATTGCGATCTTGAAGTCACGCTCATTTCCGACGTCTCCCCGATCGCACACAACGGATGCCGCCCGCCCAAGCGCAGAAGAGTTTAAGGAGGAAGCAACATGGCAGTTTACAGAGAAGCAAAATGCAAACTTTGCAGAAGAGAGGGCGGCAAGCTCTTTTTGAAAGGGGATAAGTGCTACATGGAGAAATGCCCCTTCAATAAGCGGCCCCTTCCTCCCGGACAACACGGCGCAGGCAGAAAGAAGGTCTCCGAATACGGCCAACAGCTCCGCGAGAAGCAAAAGACCAAGCGCATCTATGGCGTGCAGGAGGGGCAGTTCCGCCACTATTACGAGATCGCCGAGCGCAAGAAGGGCATCACGGGCGAAAACATGCTCTCGCTCCTTGAAAGACGCCTCGATAACGTCGTATTCCGTATGGGCATCGGCGCTTCGCGTACGCAGGCGAGACAGCTCGTCAACCACGCGCACCTTTCCGTCAACGGCAGAACGGTCACCGTTCCCTCCTATATCGTGAAGGTCGGCGACGTGATCGCGGTCAAGGAGAACAGAAAGAACAACAAGTTCTTTACCGAACTCAAAGGGACGAAAGCTCCCGCCCTTCCCAAATGGTTGGAATTTGACCTCGATAAACTCGAAGGCAAAATTCTTGCTCTTCCTACAAGAGAGGATATTGACAGTCAGATCGCAGAGCATATGATCGTCGAGTTGTACTCCAAGTAATCAACACAAAATAAGGAGGTATCTATATGATCGAAATGGATATGCCCAAAATCGAGGTTACGGAGAGCGAGGATAAGAGCTATGCCTGCATCGTCGTGGAGCCGCTCGAAAGGGGCTTCGGTCTTACGATAGGCAACTGTCTGAGAAGAATTTTGCTATCGGCGCTTCCCGGCGCCGCCGCGCAAGGGATCAGATTTTTGGACGGGAGCGTCAAGCATGAGTTCTCGGCCATTCCGGGAGTAAAGGAAGACGTCACCGAAATCATCTTGAACCTCAAACAGCTCGCCATCAAAACGAGGATCACAGATAAGGATTACACCAAGATCCTGCGCCTTGAAAAGGAGGGTCCCGCGGTCATCACGGCGGCCGATATCTCGCAGGATTCGGAAGTAGAGATCATCAATTCCGATCAGTACATCTGTACGATCGACGAAGGCGGCAAGATAGACATGGAGATCACGATCGGCCGCGGCAGAGGGTATCATCCCGCCAAGGATAACAAGCAGCCGCAGATCGATTACATTCCCATCGACTCTATCTATACGCCCGTCAAGAAGGTCAATTACGAAGTCAAGCCCGCGCGCGTGGGCCAGAACATCGATTACGACCGCCTCACCATCGAGGTCTGGACGGACGGCACCTTCTCCGGGAAAGAGATCGTCTCGCTCGCCGCGAAGATCATGCAGGATCACATCAATCTGTTCGTCAATCTCTCGGATACCATCAAGGATATGGATATTCTGGTCAAGACGGACGACGACAAGCAGCAGCAGATCCTCTCCATGAAGATCGAGGATATGGACTTCTCCGTCCGTTCCTACAACTGCTTGAAGAGAGCCAACATTCACACCGTGGAAGACCTCATCCGCCGCACGGAGGAAGACATGTTGAAGGTGAGAAACCTCGGCAAGAAGTCCCTCGACGAAGTCATTCAAAAGCTCGAAGCGTACGGTCTTTCGCTCGAAAAAAAGGAGGATTAAATCATGCCGGGTAAATTGGGCAGAACGACGGAGCAGAGGCTCGCAATACTCAGAAATCAGGCCTCCCAGCTCCTTTGGTACGGAAAACTTGAAACTACGGCGGCACGGGCGAAGGAACTTCAACCTTACGTCGAGAAGCTGATCACGAAGGCGATCAATACCTACGAGGACGTCGTGGAGATCGAGGTCGTCGCGAAGGATAAGAAGGGCAAGGAAGTCAAGACGACCGCGTATAAAGACGGTCCGAGGAAGCTCTCTGCCCGCCGCGCGATCATGGCCAAGACTTACGATCTTCAAGAGATCAAGGCCTTCAACGAGAGCAAGAAGGATTATAAGGCCCGCACGGGCAAGATCCAGCACCCGCTCATGGAGAAACTCTTCAACGAGATCGCGCCCAAGTACGCGCAGAGAAAGGAAGAGTTGGGGCAGGGCGGCGGCTACACGCGCATCTATCTGCTCGGCGAACGCCGCGGGGATGCCTCCGAGCTTGCTGTCATCGAATTGGTTTAACGGAACCGTAAAACCCCACGCCACCCTTTGGGCGGCGTGGGGTTTTATTTTGCCTGCTTTTTACGCCCTAAGAGGGACAGCGAGGGGTCACCCCCACCTGACGCGACTACCCCTTGGGGGGAGGCTCCGCCGTGACAGGAAGGGGGTGAAAGGCGCGCGTTTCCGCGTCATTTCGAACGAAGTGAGAAATCTCAACGTTGAGATTCCTCGTCGCTCCGTTCCTCGCCACCCTTGTCATTGATGGTCGAAACCCCCAGCGGAAGCTGGGGAGAATAGAGTAAGCAGAAGCGATGAGGAAGTAAAAAAAG
>CANQSR010000006.1 GCA_947626575.1 uncultured Clostridia bacterium
TGTAGCGGTCAACACAGCTGCCCTGCCGCAGTCCCCGCGTTATGATCGCCACCAAAAACTTGGCGATTTTTTCATAATACGCCGTCTGCACGACGCGGTCGGGGAACGGCGATGCCGTTTCGAAAAAGTTATGCTCTGCTTCCGTCGCAAGGATATTTTGAAAAAGCGGGAACAGGCGCATGATATAATCGCTCAACCCCTCTTTGTTGAACGGGCGCAGACCGTTTTCATCGTCGTCTTTCCGCTTGCTATACGGCGCGGTGTCAAAGACATAGTTCATGTGGAAGATAAAACACTCTTTCTCGAAAAAGGCGATCTCCTTATCCGCGATGGTTTCATCCTCCGCGATAGCTACACCCTCGATACTGTCCCGAACACAGTAAACTTTCCATGCGGTCAGTTCCAAATCCTCTATGAATTTATCGAACGGGATCTTATCCCCCGGTTTCAGATCGCCAAAAACTACGTTTTCAATCACATAGGCATTGAAGATGGAATTGACGTCAATGGCACAAAACGCGAGCAGTACGCGTCGGAGTTTTATCAATTCTTCTTCGGAAAGTTTTTCCCGCATTGCATTTCTCCCAAATATAAAAAAACTGCGCCAACCGAAGTCAGCGCATGAAAAACGCAAACTCCGTTGTCGCCAAACAGTAATCATAAGCCGTGAATGTAATTTCACCCTCTATGATCGGATTTTGCATTTTTACCGATATCCAAAAGAGGATGAAATTACTTTTTTGACAAACGAAAGATGCCCGTACGCCTGTGCGGGGGACTTAGATTAACTGTTTGGCATACTCAGTGTAGCACAGAACGAATTTTTTGTCAAGCCTTAAAGGGCGATAGAGCGAAATTTATGAAATTGTGCGAGAAAGTAACGCTTATGACGGGGAAGCGGACTTCTTATTCCGTCCCCTATTTCACGATGCGCAATGGGATAGGGTCAGAATTACGCCGTAAAGTAAAATGATTGCTTTGCTAAAATAGTGTCGTAAAAATAACCCTATTTGGGAGAAACCTATGAAGCTAAGTACGGCAATTGCATTGAGAATCGGTAGGATTTTGCAGGAAAAAGGAATTTCGCAATATCGGCTCGAACGGAAAATTGCCATGCCGCACAGCACATTGAAATCGTTAATGGCCGAGAGAAACAAGAGTGTCAATTTGACGACGCTCATGCTCATCATAAAGGGGCTTGATATGACCCCCGCCGCCTTTTTCGATGACCCGCTCTTCACGGACCCCGAACTTATCATTGAGTAAAATTTGCAAACAAGTGGGAATGCGGAGATATGAACATCGACGCGCCCGCCCTCACCGAGGCGCAGGAAAATATTCTCTCCGAATGGCGGGATTTAAGCGGCGCACAGAAAGACGCGCTCGCCCTCTACATCGAAGCCATGAATAGCCGCCACTGATTCTAAATGGTGGCGGCGCGGCAGAAATGTCTCGTAAAATTTGTCCTGTTCGGGCGCTTCCTTTTGTTCTTCCTTGAAGTTTATCATTCCGAAGTCCTTTGCCGTAGTGCGGCGGGGTAGCATAGTTATAATTATATGTGTATTGCACATATTTGTCAATGTGTAACGCACATTTTTTCTAAAATGAAGCCATGCAATTCGGAGAAAATTTTCGGAAAATACGCAGACAGAGCGGGCTTTCGCAGAAGGAGGTAGCCCAAAGGCTCGGCATCTGCCAATCCAACGTAAGCGATTGGGAAAACGACGTCTCGCGGCCCGATTATGAGAAACTTATTGCGCTCTCCGAACTCTATGAAGTCTCGCTCTATGAGCTTTTGGGCATCGAGCGGCCGATGCTTTTGTGAATTGATATAAAACGCTTGACTTGCGACGGGAGGCGTACTATAATATCCACGATCGAATATTCTTTGGGGCGGAGTGAAAGTCTCCACCGGCAGTATAGTCTGCGAAGCCTTTTGGCCCGAACGGGTGAAATTCCCGTACCGACGGTATAGTCCGGATGAGAAAAGAAAATGCGCGAACATGAACGCCCCCTTTCAGACATGGGGGCGTCCTTTTTGGTCTATGGCCAAATACGCAGGATCCACAGAGGATATCCGAAAATCATTTTTTCGAGGTGTTCTCATGCAAAACAAAAAGTTTTTTTCCACGACGCGCATCGTCATGATCGCGCTCTTTGGGGCGCTGGCGGGACTTCTGCACATCGCAAAATTCCCGCTCTCCTTTGCCTTCCCCGGCTTTTTGGAGTTTGACTTCTCGGATATCCCGCTCTTTATCGGCACCTTCGCGTTGGGGCCGGTCTCAGGGTGCCTCATCGTCGTCGTGAAACTGCTCGTCAAGCTGGTGTGCATCGGCACGAGCAATTTCTTCGTGGGAGAGCTTGCAAATCTTCTGATCGGATGGGCATTCGTCATCCCCGCAGGGCTTATCTACCGTCATTGGCGCACGATGAAGGGCGCGGTCGTCAGCCTTGCGGCGGGGTCGGTCTGTTCGGTCGCCGTCGCCATCCTTGCCAACCGCTTCATCCTCATTCCCTTCTTTGTGCGGCTTTACGGCGGTTGGGATCACGTCATCCCCGCGCTCAAAAATCTTTTCCCGTCCATCACGCAGGAAAATTTTTATCTCTACTACCTTTGGCTCTCGGTACTCCCGTTCAATCTGCTGAGGTGTTTGGTGGCGAGCCTCGTGAGTTTCTTTGTATATAAGCATGTTTCGCGGCTCATCGACCGCATCAACCGCAAAATCTCGCCCGAAGGCGCAAAGGTGGGGGCCTCGGATATCGCAGTGATCGCAGTGTGCATCGCCGCCGTACTCTTATTGTTCCTCTTTGCGCTTCTGCGGTTCTTCCTGTGGGATTGAGTTTTCGGATCGGCCCGGATATTTTATAAAATAGAACTATCTCTTTATGCTTTCGGGAACCTCGCAAAAATTGCGAGGTTCCTTTATTTTTATCTTAGTTACTTGTATTGGGGTACGAGGAATGCTCTCGACAAGACGAATTGAACAATGTTACAATAATGACATAAGAAATGAGTGCGCGAAACGCACGAATCACGGAGTGGAAAAAATGTAAAAAACAATAGGATAACCCGGTTCCGATGTCAAAAGCAAACGAAAAGGACCCATATAAGGAGGAGGAAATGGTTGAAATGAAAGAAGAATTTTCAGAGCAGTACAGTTTGAAGAGAAACACGATCAACATTTTTGAGGCGATCACGTCGATGACGGCGGAACGTGTGATCGGCGAGCTGCAATATCTTGACGACAAGTTCCGCACGGATGAAGTACCGATGGAGGAGCGCATCATCACCATTCAGATCGATAGCCCCGGCGGAAGCGTTTCGGACGGCCTCGCCATCTACGATACGATGAACTACATCGACGCAAAGATCGCAACGGTGGGGCTGGGGATGTGCGCAAGCATGGCGGCGTTCTTGCTCTCTTCGGGGACGCGCGGGATGCGCCGTGCAACCGAAAACTGCGAGATCCTCATCCACCAACCCCTCGGCGGGGCAAGCGGACAAGCCTCGGATATCATCATCGCCGCAAACCACATCGAACGTATCCGCGCAAGGCTCAACAAAATCATGGCCGAGAATACCGACCAACCAATCAGAAAGATCCAAAAAGACACCGACCGCGACACCATTATGAGCGCCGCAGACGCAAAAGCATACGGACTCATCGACGATGTCATCCCCGGCCGGAACAAAGCCAAAGGAGGGAACAGTGATGTTTGACCATCTTACAGAAACTATGCTGAAAAGCTACTATATTGCAGAGAACACCGTCGGGCGTTTTAACCCGGATAAGCGGGCTTTGTTCTTCGTCTATGCCGATATCTTTCTCTTGGACAAAGAAGAGGCGGAACGCCTCTTTGCGCTATCTCAGACGCAAGAGGTGTTGGAGATCCAAAGCGAACAGGAATACCACCAATATCTGCGCATGAAGCAATACCTTTCCATGAACGCGCGCTCGCACAGGGAGGACTCCGAACTCGATGAGATCATCGACCTAAAAGGGACTGCTTTTGCGATGGCGCTCAACTTTCAACTCATGGTCAGCGCAAAGGATGCGCGCACCGTTGCCTGTGAAAATCTGACGATCGCCGCAGAGAATGGTCTCGTGCTTGCGCTCAATGCGCTCGGCGTGTTGCAGTCGGAGGGGATCGTATTCCTGAAGGACAAGGAAAACGGGCGCAAGAAAATTCTTTGCGCGGCAGAGTGGAACAGTGAAGAGGGCCTGCTGGCGGCGCTTTACTATGACCCCATAAACCGCGAAAAATATCTCGAATGCCTGCAAGGCTGTCTTGTCCGCATCGGACACGCCGAGGTGTTCGAGAGAGTTGTGGAACAGTACGGTCCGTACGTTAAGGGACGGCACGGGGAGTATAAACTTCTCGAAAAGGCGTTCCGTCAGGGGATCATCAAGCGGGACATGTATAATAAATCTTATGCCCGGCTCGTCTATTCGGAGATCCTCGGTGAACGAGACAAGGAAACGCTTGTTCTTACGCCGAACAAAGAATTATTCGCAGAAGCAAGTTCGTTGCCCCTCAAACTCGGACATGGTACGGCCGAATTTCCCGCACAGGCGTTGGACGGGATCCGTCCCGACCACCGTGAAGAATGCGACAAAGTGTTATGCGCGCTTGGAAACATTGACCTGAGAGCATTGGCGACCTACCGCCCGCTGTGCTTTGTTTCAGACAGCAAATATATGCTCGACTACTATGCGGCGGCGCTTTCCCGTTGCTTTAAGACCTCTCACGTGGAACGGATCGAGATCTGCGACCTTGTAGATTACGATTTCGAACCCACCAAGAACAATATCTTCGTGCGCAGTTGCGATGAGGACGTATTTAACCTGTATCTGCTCGCATTCCGCGGGGAGATCCCGGAGAAAGCCTTCGATCACGTAAAGAACTTTTTGCAGAGCGGTACGCGCGGGAAATATCGGTTGAACCATCCCGGCGTTGTGCTGGACCTCTCTTCCGTGCTTCCCGTCTGCTTCGCCGATAGGGAAAACGCCAAGAAATTGAAACAGTATTGCGACTTGATCCGCATAGCAGAACTTACCGCGAGAGAAAAGCGGCTGCTTACGGAAAAAGCCGTTCGGGAAAAGGCGGCCGTGTACGGCATGAATGAGCTTACGATGCAGGAAGGCCTTTCAGAGAAGCTCGCCGCATACGGCATGGACGAAATTGACAGGGCGATCGACGACGCCGTGCGCGAACATCGCGCGAAAACGCTTTGTCTTACGGAATCCCTGGTACTGCCTTACATCGGAAGCATCGGGGCAAAACGAAAAGCATATGGCTTTGGAGGAAGCATCCATGACGATCACGAATGAACTCTTAAACGGGTATGAAAATACCAAATACTACCACTATGATGAACTCGGCGAAGCCTTTCCGAACAGCTTTTGGTATGACGAGCTTCCGGAACATGAGGTGACCGGCGTACTGAAATCATGCCGCTATGTAAACGGGCGGCTCCTGCAAACCTACTCGGAGAAGGATAACCACGTCGGCGTGATCGCGGCGACCCGGCTGGGAAAGACGACTTCCTATGTCATTCCCACCGTGCAGTCTTTTGCGCGGGCAAAGAACAAGAAGAGCATGATCGTTTCCGACCCCAAGGGGGAGATCTTCCGCCACACGGCGGCCATGCTCCGCAAGGAAGGCTATACCATCCTGTTCCTCAACTTCCGCGACTATAAACATTCCGAATGCTGGAATCCGCTGACGCCCATCTACCGGAAATACCATTCGATTTTCGATGTTTACAATGAGATCGAGGTCGTAGATACGGAGAACGGTCCGCGCAACCGGTTGCGCGGGAAGATATATGAAAACCAGGCCGAACTCGACGAAGAGCTGGAACAATGGGAAAATCTCATGATGGAAGAGGTCGGGAACGATATCGACGATCTTGCGACCATGATCGCGCCCACCTGCAAACAAACGGACCCGTATTGGGAGGATAGCGGCCGCGAACTTCTCAAAGCATTCATTTGGGGCATGCTCGAAGATAGCCGCCCCGAATTATTGGGAGATTCGGGCAGAACGCAGATCACGGAAGAGACCTTTTCCTTCGCAACGATCATCACGCTCATGGGGCTTTTGAACAAGTCCGAAGTGGATTTCGACGGAGGGTATTTCACCGAACGCCCCAAGACGTCCCGCGCCTATCAGATCGAAAAGGCGACCATCCCCGTAAACGCACAGACTACCCGCCAATGTATCACGAGCGTATTCAGTTCGCAGATGTCCATCTTCCGCGAATGCGCGATGCGCCTCGTCACGAGTTGTAACTCTTTCGATATGAATATCCTCACGGAGGACAAGCCCGTTGCGCTGTTTATTGACTACCGCGACGAACTCAAAGTGCATTTTAAGGTCATCAGCCTCTTCATTCAGGACGCCTATCGTCTCCTCATCGAACATGCCAATCGTCAACCCGACGGGAAGCGGAAAATTCCCTTTTACTTCATTCTCGATGAGTTTGGCAACTTCCCGCCCATGAATGACTTTGAAACCACGATTTCCGCCTGTGCAGGAAGGAACATCTTCTTTATTCTGATCGTTCAGTCCTATGCGCAGCTCAACAGCGTGTACGGCGATGCGGTCGCGGCCATCATAAGGGACAATCTCAATATGCACATCTTCTTCGGCTCAAACAATCCGCAGACTCTCGAAGAATTTTCGAGGGAATGCGGTCAATATACGCGGGTAGCCCCCGCGTCTGCCCTGAACGGGAAGGGGGCGGAGATGGATTACTACCAATTTGAAACCATCCAGCTGATCCCCAAGAGCATGCTTGCGCACTTTTCCCCCGGCGAGTGCATCGTGACGGAGGCAAACTGCGGATACGTGCTTTTCTCCAAGCTGGAACGCTACTATCTCTGCAAGGAATTTACCGATATGCCGCTTTCCGACGAAAAAGAGTATAGCGGGGCGGCGAATCCGTTTGACAAGAAATACATCTATCACCTTTCGGAAAAAAACAGCGGCAAACATTCATGGAAAAGCATATTTGACTTATAAGGAGAGCAGTATGGTGGAATATCAGGAACTTTTGGATTATGTCAAGGGGCAGCGAACGGTAACGATCCCCGAACTGCAAAGGCTGTTTTCGTCGGACTATCTGACGATCGCAAAGAACGTACATAAGATGGTTTCCGAGGGCGTGCTTGAACTCGGAACGGGCGTACAGTACTCCGTTTTACAGAAAAACCGGGCGGACCGTTTAACCCATATATCCGATGAGGTGGACGATCTCGAAAAACAGCGCGCTGCTTTGGAAGAGCGCAGGCGGGAGATCCTCAGGCGCATGCGTGAAAGCATCAGGGAGGAAGTCGTCAATAATGATGATGACGACGATGATGACGACGAGGACGATGACGATGGCGAATTGGAGGTGGAGCCGCTCGACGGCTCCGAGGACGGCGATGAAGATGCGGACGATGAAGATGCGGACGATGAAACTCCGCCCGAAGTACAAGCCATCTCCCAAGCGGTCGGAGAAGGGGTATCCGTCAGCCGATCGGACGGGGAATATTATCTTGTTCCGGAAGGGCTGGAAACGGAAGGGTCGGAGGTTCGCTTTCAGATCCTTACCCGCGATGACGGCGTCTATCTTTCGGACGGCGGGCTTGCCCTGCTTTCACTCGGAAACAACGTCTCTTTTGACAGCGAGGGCATCGATGAACAAATCGGCTGCATCGTAGACCGCTATGATGTCAGCGTTGTGGGGGACGAACTCAGGATCAAACTCGTTTCCCCCGAAGATGCCGTGCCGTGTATGTTCCGTCTCTTTGCCGCGATGGAGCGCATCATAACGATCAATGAAGAGGACGTCGCCGATTGCCTTGCATACAAGAAAGCGGAGGACAAGATTTGGGATGCCGCGAAGGAGCTTTTGGTTGCCAAACCGGGAATGGGGTTCCGTGAGCTTGTTTTAGGCATGCGGGAGCGCTATGAAGGCGTGAAGGACGGCGAAAACATCGATGATATCCTCGTCTATGCAGGTGGCGTGAAAAAATTTACGAAGATGTCCGAAGAAGAATATCAACAGAACCGCGCCGGCCTCTTAGGGGCAAAACAGTCACAGAATGATACCCCCAAAGACGAAGGGGCGGATCGTTCTCCCGCAGAGGCCGATGCCGCAAATCCCGCGGAGAAAGATGAGCAAGAACCCGTAAATCCCGTGTATATCAAGGCTTTGGCGACCGTGATCCAAGAAGGCAAGGTGTCCTTATCCTTTGTACAGCGCAACTGTTGCGTAGGATATGCCCATGCCGAGAAGATCATTTCATGGATGGAGCGCATGGGGTATATATCTCCCTTCGATGAAATCACCCGAACGCGAAGGGTGCTTATGACAAAAAGGCAATTTATCAAAAAATACGGAAAATTTCAATGACAAGGAGGAAGCCATGATAAATATCTTAGATGTGTTGCTCGATAAGGATGATAGGGACCCCATTCGGCTTGCGGATAGCAAAGGCCGCGAACTTCTTTTCGAGCAGGTAGCCATAATCCCGCACGATGATAAAATTTACTGCATATTGAAGCCCATAACCCGCATAGAAGGCGTTGCCGATGACGAGGCCATCGTCTTTTATGTGGATGAGTCGTCGGCGGAATCGCCCGTTCTCATGGTGGAGACCAATGAGCTTACGGCGATCGATGTGTTTGAAGAGTATTACGATCTGCTTGAAAAGGACAAAAAGAAATGAGCGCGTTGCGGAACGCATCACGATGTGCTATAATAGGGCAGGAGGTACGGTTATGAAAAAGAAACGTAAGGCTTCGGACGAGGACGGAGAACTCATGGATGAGAACGACGAGGTACTCGTAAAAGCCTATCACAAACAGTTTGAAGATTATTTCGCCTTCGCCGAACAAAACAACGTCCGCCTGAAAGATGCCGTTGAAATGCACCTTGCGGACTTGCCGTTCAAACAGATACTGAGCGGAGAAAAGACCGTGGAGGTCCGGCTGTATGATGAAAAACGCCGCGAGATCCGCGAGGGGGACGTCATCGTGTTTTACCGTGAAAACGGCTCGGAATGGCTCTGCAAGTGCGTGAAGGCGCTCTACCGCGCGCCGACGTTCGCGGAACTCTTTGAGATGCCGGATATGCTTGCGAAGGCTGGGTTTTCGGACATGCCCCCCTCGGATGCGGCCGATTGCATGCACCGGTATTACACGACGGAGCAAGAACGGCAATACGGCGTCCTTGGCATCGAGCTGAGCGATTTGTAATGATCGCATGAGAATGATCATGAGTACGCGCAAACCCAAAATATCTATTTTAGGCGATTCCATTTCCACGTATGAGGGCTATCAGCCCTATGGATATTCCGTCTATTACCGGGACGACAGGCTTTATGACAACGAACTTGAAAGCGTAGAGGACACTTGGTGGATGCAAGTGATCGGTGCGCTCGGCGGGGAACTCTATATCAACGATTCCTTTTCCGGCAGCACGGTCGCGGGGATGTTTTTCCCGTCCGCTTGCAGCGACGAACGTTGTTCTGCCTTAGGCGCCGAAGATGCCCCCGATATGATTTTCGTTTATATGGGAACCAACGATCGGGGGCTTTCGGTCCCGCTCGGCATGGAAAATCCCGCGGATCCGAACGGCTTCTATGGCGCATACCGGCAAATGTTGAAAAAAATCAAGCTGAATTATCCGTCCGCGAAGATCGTCTGTGCGACCCTGCCGGCGGGACGCTTGCAAGAAGGCGATGCGGGAGGATACGATGAGGATACGGGCTACAACGAGGCAATAGCAAGGGCTGTTGCCGAAGAAGGGTGTATGCTGGCGGATATTGCCGCCTTCGGCAAACGCTATGAGACATTGGATGCTTGTCATCCGACGCGGGCAGGGCACAAAACGCTCGCCGGTTTTTGGCTCAAAGCGCTTGGTTTATCGGGAGAAAACATATGAAAGAGAGAGAAATTACGAAACAATTACGCATGTGTATTGAAAACGCATTCGGATGCTGTTTGGATGAAGTGGGGGAAGGCGAATGCGAAGACGGAGAAATGTTCTTTTCGGACGGAGATTTTCATATCGTCCTGCACGATGGAAGATTGTGTAAAACAACTTACGCCGCAGAGGATTTTTTGATGATCCGCTTTCGGCGGGAAGAGGACCCCGTTGATCCGTATGTTGTGATCTATATGAAGAACGGGGATAGGCTGTATTATTATAATTTTGAGTGGGCGGATTATTTCAAGACGGCGTGGATGCTCAACCGCGTGGGGCAGCCCTCGCTCAACGATGATGCGCTCGTCGATTTCTTCGAAGCACAGCGAAATACCGAGAAGCAAGTGCGCTCCCGCACCGTCCCCCAAGGCATCGATGTAATCGAATACGAAGAAGCCCATCAAGAGCAAGTCAAGGATCTGCTCGTCGAACTTCAAACATATCTTGCGTCCTTGGACGACAGGGGAGTTCTCGTTCTGAAAGAAAATTATCGCGAGGACTACTTCGCGTATCTCATGGGCGAGATGGAAAAACACGAAGGAAAGATGTTTCTGGCGCGCGGCGCAGACGGGGCGGCGGGACTCGTCGTTTGCAAGATCTTTCAAGGGGGCGGGGAACACGACATCACCACCTCCTGCCCGAAGATCGGTTTCATCAGCGACTTGGTCGTGACCGAAAAAGAGAGGGGCAGGGGGATAGGAACTGCGCTCCTCACCGCCGCCGAGAAATATTTTGCAGAGCGTGAATGTGCCTACGCGCAGCTTGAAGTATTCGCGCCCAATACGGCTGCAAGACGGCTCTATGAAGATTTCGGGTTCAAGACAAATTGTCTTTATTTATCGAAGAGG
Organism: uncultured Clostridia bacterium; assembly: GCA_947626575.1. Taxonomy (GTDB): domain Bacteria; phylum Bacillota; class Clostridia; order Christensenellales; family Borkfalkiaceae; genus Gallimonas. The sequence continues at coordinate 10,831 of CANQSR010000006.1, forward strand.
ACGGAAGCGGTATGATTTTTATCACAGGCGACACGCACGGCCAAAGTGACTTTGCAAAACTTCTCTATTTCGCGGATGCGCATCCGGGGCTTACGAAGAAGGATCATATGATCATCGCCGGGGATTTCGGCGGCGTATGGAGCGAGCGGGGGTTGGAGACGACGCTTTCCATGTATGCCCGCCTGCCGTTCACCACGCTGTTCGTGGACGGCAATCACGAAAACTTCGATATGCTGGGCGCTTATCCCGTGGAAATTTGGAACGGAGGAAAGGTGCATAAAATCAGCCCGGACATCATTCATTTGATGCGCGGACAGGTATTCGAGATCGAGGGGAAGACCTTCTTCACCTTCGGCGGCGCAACGAGCATCGACCGATATTTGCGTACGGAGGGAAGCAGTTGGTGGCCGCAGGAACTGCCCACCTTTGAGGAACTCGACGAGGGGATTGCCAATTTGAAGCGGTATAACAATCGAGTAGATTTCATCGTCACGCATTCCTGTGATGAAAAGGCTTTGTGGTATCCGCCGCTTCGGGAGCGGGGCGTCAAAATGGAGACATTCCCCGAAAACCGGATGCTATCGCTGTTTGAGGACACCGTCCAATACGGGCATTGGTATTTCGGACACTATCACATGGACGGTGCCTTGACCGAAAATAAGACTGTGCTATATCAAAAAATCGTTCGTCTCGGTTAGAAGCCCAAAGAGCCGCTTGGAACTCACCGCCGACGGGACGGTTTGATTGCGCTGACGGCTTGAATTGGCCGTGGACGGCTTGATTTTCGCGGATGGTTTGGGTTTTCGACGCCGCGCGCCGCAACTTTGGTTGCGGCGCGCGGCGTATTTTTCATACGAGGCGGCGTAATTTTTCGGACACGGCGCCGTATTTACATACGAGGCGGCGTATTTTTCATACAAGTTTTCTAAAATTGTTGCAAAAAACCTTCGGGGGTGATATACTGTATGCGCAACACAATCGTATAAAAAATGTTTATATGGGTACAACCGAGGCATGGATGTATCCTCTTGAACCCTATATAAACATTTAGGAGATTGTGTTGCAACAATATGGGATACTTCTAAGCGGGCGTCCCATATTGGGGCGTCCTTATTTTTACAAATTTTTAGGAGGAGAACAACATGAAGAAGAAACTTTGGACCGTGTTACTTACGGTCCTCACGGTTCTATGCCTCAGCCTCGGCCTCGCGGCCTGCGGCGGATTGCGCCCCAATCCCGGCTTTTCTGAAGCGGAGTATTCACTCAATTACAAACTCAATGAAGACAAAGCGAGCTATTGCGTTGGCGGGATCGGAACGTGGCGAGACACTGATCTCGTGATCCCTGCAGAATACAATGGGAAGCCCGTGACCTCGATTGGGGAGGCGGCGTTCTATGGTTGTAAGGAGCTAACGAGCGTAACCATCGGAAGCGGCGTGACGGTAATTGGAGACGAGGCGTTCTATAATTGTAGTGGGCTGACGAGTATTGAGATCCCCGCAAGTATGACCTCAATCGGAGGGAGCGCGTTCAGTGGTTGTAGTGGGCTGACGAGTATTGAAATTCCCGATAGCGTGACCTCGATTGGATATGGTGCGTTCTTTTATTGCAGTGGGCTGACGAGCGTAACGATTGGGAGCGGCGTGACGGCGATTGGAGAGTGGGCGTTCTCTGATTGTAGCAAGTTACAGAGCGTAATGATCGGAAACGGCGTGGCTTCGATTGGAAACGGTGCGTTCTATGGATGTAGTGGGCTGACGAGTATTGAAATCCCAGACAGCGTGACTTCAATCGGAGATAAGGTGTTCTCTGATTGTAGCAAGTTACAGAGCGTAACGATCGGAAACGGCGTGACCTCGATCGGAAACGGTGCGTTCTATGGATGTAGTGGGCTGACGAGTATTGAAATCCCTGATGGCGTGACTACGATCGGATATAGTGTGTTCGAGGATTGCAACAATATTCAGTCGGCCACCATACCGACGGCCATGATTTCGTATATTCCTCACGGGTCGTTGAAAACGGTTGTTTTAACAAGCGGGATGATTAAAGATGGTGCATTCAGGGGCTGTAGCGGACTTGAAAGCGTGACGATCGGGAGCGGCGTGACCTCGATTGGATACGAAACATTCTATGGTTGTAGCGGGTTGACGAGTATTACAATACCCGATAGCGTGTCCTCAATCGGAGATTCTGCATTCTTTGGTTGTAGCAAGTTACAGAGCGCAACGATCGGGAGCGGCGTGACCTCAATTGGAGAGGAGGCGTTCTCTGGTTGCAGCGGACTTGAAAGCGTAATGATCGGGAGCGGCGTGACCTCGATCGGACATGGTGCGTTCGAGGATTGCAACAATATTCAGTCGGCCACCATACCGACGGCCATGATTTCGTATATTCCTCACGGGTCGTTGAAAACGGTTGTTTTAACAAGCGGGATGATTAAAGATGGTGCGTTCTCTGATTGTAGCGGGCTGACGAGTATTACAATGCTCAATAGTGTGACCTCGATTGGAGGATCGGCGTTCGCTGGTTGTAGCGGGCTGACGGGAGAATTAACGATCCCCGACAGTGTGACTTCGATTGGAGGATCGGCGTTCGCTGGTTGTAGCGGGTTGACGGGAGAATTAACGATCCCCGACAGCGTGACCTCAATCGGAAGCTATGCGTTCGAGAATTGCAGCGGGCTTGAAAGCGTGACGATCGGAAACGGCGTGACCTCAATCGGAAGCCATGCGTTCGAGAATTGCAGCGGGCTTGAAAGCGTTATTTGGAATGCGGAAAATTGCACTGATGCAGGGGGGTGGTCATATGGTAAGGATTATACGATTTTCAGAAATTGTACAAATTTGAACACTATGGCCTTTGGAGAAAGCGTAAAAACAGTTCCCGCATATGCGTTCAGTGGTTGTAGTGGGCTGACGAGTATTGAAATTCCCGATAGCGTGACCTCGATTGGAAATGGTGCGTTCTTTTATTGCAGTGGGCTGACGTGCGTAACGATCGGGAGCGGCGTGACCTCAATTGAAGCGTGGACATTCGCTGGTTGTAGCGGGCTGACGAGTATTGAGATTCCCGATAGCGTCACCACAATCGGAGAGCAAGCATTCTATAATTGTAGCGGGCTTGAAAGCGTAACGATCGGGAGCGGTGTGACTTCGATCGAAAGTTTGGCATTTTATCAAACAGCTTATTATAATGATATTGACAATTGGGAGAACGGAACTGTTCTATACATTGAAGATTACCTTATTAAAGCCAATGATACAATTTCCGGAAATTATTCCATTCGCGATAATACAAAGGTGATTGCAGATGAGGCGTTCCATGAATGTAGCGGGCTGACGGGTGTGACGATCCCCGACGGCTTGACCTCAATCGGTGTTTCGGCGTTCTATGGTTGTAACCGGCTGACGAGTATTGAGATACCCGATAGCGTGACCTTGATTGGAGGAGCGGCGTTCTATGGTTGTAGCGGGCTGACGGGAGAATTAAAGATCCCCGACAGCGTGACCTTGATTGGAAGGAGAGCGTTCCATAATTGTAGGGGGCTGACGAGTATTACAATACCCGATAGCGTGTCTTCAATCGGAGATTCTGCGTTTTCTGATTGTAGCAAGTTGCAGAGCGTAACGATCGGGAGTGGCGTGACCTCGATCGGATATGGTGTGTTCGAGGATTGCAACAATATTCAGTCGGCCACCATACCTGCGGCCATGATTTCGTATATTCCTCACGGGTCGTTGAAAACGGTTGTTTTAACAAACGGGATGATTAAAGATGGTGCGTTCGCCGGTTGTAGCGGGCTTGAAAGCGTGACGATCGGAAACGGCGTGACCTCGATCGGAGAGAGCGCGTTCAGTGGTTGTAGCGGGCTGACGGGAGAATTAAAGATCCCCGACAGCGTGACCTCAATCGGAAGCTATGCGTTCGAGAATTGCAGCGGGCTTGAAAGCGTAACGATCGGAGACGGCGTGACCTCGATTGGAGGATCGGCGTTCGCCGGTTGTAGCGGGCTGACGGGAGAATTAAAGATCCCCGACAGTGTGACCTCAATCGGAAGCTATGCGTTCGAGGATTGTAGCGGGCTTGAAAGTGTGACGATCGGGAGCGGCGTGACTACGATCGGATATGGTGCGTTCGAGGATTGCGGCGGGCTGACGAGCATTGAGATTCCCGATAGCGTGACCTCGATTAGAGGAGCGGCGTTCCATCAGTGTAGCGGGTTGACGAGTATTACAATTCCCGATAGCGTGACCTCGATCGGAGAGTTGGCGTTCGGTGGTTGTAGCGGGCTGACAAGTATCGAAATCCCTAACGGCGTGACCTCAATCGGACAACAGGCGTTCTATGGTTGCAACGGGCTTGAAAGTGTGACAATTGGAAGCGGCGTGACCTCAATCGGAAATTATGCGTTCTATGGTTGTGAAGGGCTGACGAGCATTACGATTCCAGAAAGTGTGGTTTTGATTAGAGATGGGGCGTTCTATGATTGTAGTGGGCTGAAAAATATCTATTATAAGGGAACGCCCGAAGCATGGAACAATATTTCGATTGACAATTACGGCAATTACAATTTAACCGATGCCACGCGGTATTACTTCTCCGAGGGGGAACCCGATGAGGCGAAGTGGCAGGAGAGCGAGTATTGGTGGCACTATGACCCCGAAACATCGCTTCCCACCCCGTGGGAGAAGAAAGAACCGTAAGCGAAGATACCGAGAAAAAGCCACCCCATGGCGACATGGGGTGGCTTTTTCTCATCCTTACACCGATGTAGTGTTGCGAAGAGGACGGCAAAACGCGGCGCGGGGCAAAACGCGGCGTGGGGCAATAAGCGAGGCCCGGAAGGGGGACGCGAAGGGCGGCGAAGAGGGCGTTACATGCGGGCTTCGCACAGTTCGCGGAACTTTTGCAGAAGAGCTTGGGCAGAGAAACACTCCGCCACGGCATTAACCCGCCGCGCCGTGCATACGGAGAGTACATAAGAGGGGTCATGGGGCAAAATTTCGCCCTCACGGAACGAAAAGAGGGTACCCATGTCCGCGGGTAGGGCAAACGTTTGCACGTGATATGCGGGCGATGCGTCCTGCGCGTCCATGGCAGTTTCGAGGGCGCTCAGCCGCCCGAAGGCGCCGCCGAGGCCCGTGCCGCGCTGTTTCAAAATGCTCTCCTTCGCCGTCCAGATGCGGAAAAAGACGGCAAGCGGCGCAGGAGCCTTCCGCAGCTCTTCCCGCTCCCGCGCGGAAAAACAACGCGCCGCGATGGGGGCATAGCGGACGGGACGCACCATCTCCGCATCCACGCCCACCTCGCTTTCATCCGCCGCGCAGACGGAAAGCTCCCCCGAATGGGAGAGATTGAAGTAAAACGAAGGCGCAGAACTCAAAGCGCAAGCGCAATCGCAATCGAGGCGGGGCTTGCCGTTTTCCCCGCGCACGATGCGGATGGCTTGGTTTTTCAGGCCGAGCTTCTGCATGATCTCCACCCGTGCGGCGGCTTCCGCCACGATACTGCGGACGCGGTCGCGCTCGCGCCGGTATTGCAAGATCTCCGCCCGCCGCGCCGCGGGAAAATACGCGAGTATCCGCATGGCCTCGTCCGCCGAAAGCATTCTGTTGTCCGAGATGATCAGTTTCAAGGTCCGCCTCCCCGCTTTGCATCTATTTTACCACATTTTCCGCGCTTTGCCAACTGCTTTTGCGCACCCCGCCGCTTCCGCCGCCCATATGGGCCGATGGACCGCAAAGGGGCATACCATGTCCGCGGGGAAGGGCCTAATATGCGCTTTTCCGCGGGGAAACGAAAACAAAATAGAGGTCCCGATAACGCGCCCGCGTTATCGGGACCTCATTCTATACTGTCCTTATCGGTCCGTTTCCTGCATCTTCCGCTTTCGGGACCGCATTCCATACTTCTTTCGTTTGCTTATTTTTTGCGCGCCTGCGTGGTACTGCGCAGGACGAGTTCATGTTCCACCATCGCGCGCTGGGCGGGCATTCCGCCGATACTGCCCGCAAGCACGGTGAACGCAAGCTCGCCCGTCCGTTCGAAGTTTTGCCGTATCGTCGTCAGTTCCAAAAAACTCGCGCCCAAATCGTCGTAGCCGATGACGGAAATATCGCCGGGGATGCGTTTCCCCGCCTCCCGCATGCGGGAAATAAACCCGCCGGCCATCACGTCCGATGCGCAGATGATGGCCGTGAACTGCTTGCCGTATTCCAGATAATACTCCGCCGCGTCGATGCCCGCCTGTTCGGTGTAATCGCCGAAATAGGTGAGGTCGTAACGGTATTCGATGCTGTTCTTCGCAAGCCCCAACACGTACCCCGCCAGCCGCTCCGCACCCACGAGCGATTCCCGCTCGCCGTCCAAAAACGCGATATGTTCATGCCCGATCGAGACGAGATAATCCACCGCCTCTTCGACGGCGGCAATGTTATCGCTCCCCACGCCGGAGATGAACGGGTTGCCCGCAACATAGTTATCAATGAGGACAAGCGGCCGTTTGACGTGTTTGAGCTGGGCATAGATCTTGGAACGGAAGTTGATACCGAGCAGGATGGCCCCCTGAAAACGGTTGTCCGCGAGATATTCGTTGAGATCGAAGTCCTCGTCGACCGCCTTGGATACCACGATATACCGCGCCGCCGTTGCCGCGCGCGTAAACGCTTCCGCGATGACCGCGAGGGGTTCCGCCTCCTTGGGCTGCCTGCCCCACAGAACGGCGATACGCCCCACGATCGCCGACGCCTTGCGCGAACGGTATCCGACCGCGTTCGCGTATTCGCACACCAGCGCACGCGTCTGCTGGGAGATGTCAGAGGACCCGTTGAGCGCTTTGGACACCGTGGAGATGGATAATTTGAGTTCTTTGGCAATATCCGTGATCGTCATAAGCCGATTGTACCATGTGTATGCGTGTTTTGTCAACCGATTTCGGGAATCAGTTTTTCGAAAAACGATAGTAGAGAGCAAAAAATAAAAAATCTTTACATTTTTCGAAAAAACGCTTGCAATTTTTACCATCAGGTGATATGATGATGAAAAACGCAAAGGGGAGTTTCGCATGAAGAGAGTTGCAGGATTGCTGATGCCGGTCTCCTCTTTGCCCTCACCTTACGGCATCGGGACGCTCGGTAAGGAAGCCTACCGCTTCGTGGATTTTCTCTGCGGCGCGGGCTGTTCGCTTTGGCAGGTGTTGCCCCTGCAACCCACTTCTTACGGGGACAGTCCCTATCAATCGTGCGCCGCAGGCGCGCTCAATCCCTATTTCATCGACCTCGATTTCCTCATCCGCGACGGCCTGTTGAAGCGCGAGGAAGTAAGGAGCGTGGATTGGGGCGGGGCGCGCGTCGATTACGGCAAGCTCTACCGTTTCCGCATCCCGCTCCTGAAAAAGGCGTTTGCGCGGTTCGGCCGCTCGCTCCCCGAATGGCGGGAATTTCTCGCGCGGGGGGAATACCGTGACTATGCGCTGTTTGCGGCGCTCAAAGACGTCCACGGCGGCGCCTCCTTCGAGACATGGGGGGAGGATGCGGTCTACGACGAGGCGCGCATGTCCGCATTCGAAGAGACGCACCGCGAGGAAGTGGAATTCCGTCAGTTCACGCAGTATCTCTTCCTGAAACAGTGGGGCCGCCTCAAAGAATATGCCAATGCGCGCGGGGTGGAGATCGTCGGCGATATGCCGTTTTACGTCGCACGGGACAGCGTGGAGACGTGGAAATACAGAAATGAGCTGTTTCTTTTGAATGAAGAGGGAATGCCCTCCGCGCAGGCGGGCGTCCCTCCCGACGCCTTCTCCGAAACGGGCCAACTGTGGGGGAATCCCGTATATGATTGGGCCAAGATGGAGAAGAATGATTACAAGTGGTGGCGTACGCGCATCCAAAACGCGCTCAGCCTGTATGATACCGTCCGCATCGACCACTTCCTCGGCTTCATCCGCTATTACGCCGTTCCGGAGGGAGAGCGGGATGCGCGCCGCGGAACGTGGAACGCGGGGCCGGGGAAAAAGCTCTTCAAGGGGCTGGAAGGCGCGCCCGTCATCGCGGAAGATCTCGGCCTCATCGACGCGGAGACGCGGCAGGCCATCGACGCCATCGGCTACCCCGGAATGAAGATCTTGCAGCACGCATTCGACGGCGACCCCTACAACGAACACAAGCCCTCCAATTATACGGAGCGCGTGGTGGCCTACACGGGGACGCACGATAACCTCACGCTCTTCTCCCGCGTGAGCGGAACTTTGGGGGAGGCGCGGAGGCGCATGCTTGCCGACCTCAGATCGGAGTGCGTGAAGGCGGGCGTGCTGTTCCGCGCGAGTTCGGACCGCGAGATATGCAGGACGATGCTCCGGCTTCTCTATGCGAGCCCCGCCTATGCCGTTATCGTACCCTTGCAGGACGTACTCCTGCTCGGCGAGGAGGGGAGGATGAATTTCCCCTCCGTCGTCACGCCGCTGAATTGGTCCTTCCGCTTCAAGCGTTCGGATCTTTCGGCGGGTACCATGCAACGCCTTGCCGCGCTCGCAGCCGGGAGCGGCAGATCGTTTCAATAAACCAAAAAGAGGGAAACAGAATGAAGAAGAGATTCACAGCGCTCATGGCCATGTTGCTCGCACTGCTCTTTCTGCTGTGCGCATGCGGCGGCAACGAGACGCCGCCCGAACCCGAAGAGGGCGGCGGGCCGAAGGATGAGTACACCCTGCCCCTTGAAGACGGGAAAAAGCAGCTCACCATCTATTATTACCGCGCGGCCGGATACGAAGATTGCGATATCTGGATGTGGTATGGCGACGTTGCGGGGAAGGGATACCCGATGCACGAATGCGCTTACGGCGCGAAAGTCGTCTTAAACGTCCCCGATAGCGTGACGCAGGTGGGCTTTATCATCCGCACGGGCTGTTCGGAGCCGGGCGGCGAGACGTGGGGAACGGCCACCAAGGACGCGACGGACAGCGACCGCTTCGTCTCCTTGAAGGAACGCGAGACGGTCATTTACACCAAGGCGGGAGATGCCAAGTCCTATGTCAGCGAGGACGGAGGGCAAACGTTGAAGGAGTTGAAGAACATCAACATCGCGGATCTGCAAGATCTCACGCATATCAAATATGTCCTCAGCACGGCCGTGAGCGTCACGGCGGAAGATGTCTCCTTGAAGGACGGCGACGGGAAGGATGTTGCCGTCTCCAAAGTGACTTCCAACAACGCAAACGGCACCATCGAGACGGCGGCGCCGCTCGATCTCGCCAAGGCATACACGCTCGCGATCAGCGGCTTCGAGGACCCCGTACCCGTCGTGCCGCTCACCTATTTTTCGGGCGCGGAATTTGCCGAAAATTATAACTATGACGGCGAGTTGGGCGTGAAGATCGAGGGCGGCAAGACGGTATTCCGCCTCTGGGCGCCCACGGCCTCCGATGTAAAGCTCAACCTGTTTGCGGCGGGAAAGGGCGGAAACGCCGAAAGGACCGTGGACATGGTACGGGGCGAGAAGGGCGTGTGGAGCTACACCGAGAACGCGGACCTGAACGGGAAGTACTATACCTACACCGTCTCCACGTCTGCGGGCGTACAGGAAGCGGTGGACCCTTACGCCGTCTCCGCGGGCGTGAACGGCGATAGGGGCATGGTCCTCAACCTCGCTTCCACGGACCCCGACGGCTGGACGGACGACCTCTTTGTCCCCGAAAATTACAAGAATTACACGGACGCGGAGATCTGGGAAGTCCACGTGAGGGATTTTTCCAACAAAATTACGCAGTCTGCCTATAAGGGCAAGTTCCTCGCCTTCACGGAGACGGGCCTCAAAGAAAACGGCATCCCCGTCGGCGTGGACTACCTCAAAGAACTCGGCATCACCCATGTCCACCTTCTGCCCTCCTTCGACTATGCGACGGTGGACGAGGCGGCGGGGACGGGCTTCAATTGGGGCTACGATCCCAAGAACTACAACGTGCCTGAGGGAAGTTATTCCACAGACCCGACCGACGGCGCCGTCCGCGTGAGGGAATTCAAGCAGATGGTGCAGGCGTTGCACGAGCAGGGCATCGGCGTCATCATGGACGTCGTCTACAACCACACGAGCGGCCTCGATTCCAACTTCAACCGCATCGTACCCTATTACTACTACCGTTTCAACGGCGACGGCACGGCCTCCAACGGTTCGGGCTGCGGCAACGAGACGGCCTCCGAACGCTATATGTTCAGCCGCTTCATGGTGGATTCCGTCACCTATTGGCAGAAGGAATACAATGTAGACGGCTTCCGCTTCGACCTCATGGGGTTGCACGATACGGCCACGATGCAGAAGATCGAGAGGGCCGTGCATGCGCATAACCCCAACGCGCTCCTCTATGGCGAGGGCTGGACGGGCGGCACCTCCACGCTCTCCACGGGGCAGCAGAGCGTCCTTGCGAACCTGCGCGCCGTCAACGCGAGCGTGGGCGGCGACAGCAAGAACCACACCAACGGCATCGCGATGTTCTCCGACGTCATCCGCGATGCGATCAAGGGGTCCGTCTTTGATATCACCGACGTCGGCTTTGCCACGGGCGGCAAGGCGGGCGCATCGAGTTCTATCCGCTTCGGCGTGAACGGCGGCGTCAACGATGCCTCCTTCGGGACCAAGAATGCGAACGGCTGGCAGTCGTATAACCCGACCAACGTCGTCAATTACGCCTCCGCGCACGACAACAATACGCTGTGGGACCGCATCTGCCACGTCTATGGCGAGGGCGCGGATACGCTCTCCGAGCGGCTCGCATACAACCGTCTCTCGGCGGCCATCGTGCAGACGGCGCTCGGCATCCCCTTCATGCAGGCGGGCGAAGAGATGCTCCGCCAGAAGAAGAATGCCGACGGCAGTTATAACGAAAACAGCTACAACGCCTCCGACGAGGTCAACAACCTGAAATGGAACTTGCTCACGAAGGACTCCGAAGAGTACAAGATGATGCAGTATTATAAGGGCCTCATCGCGCTCCGCAAGGCCTTCCCCGTGCTTCGTTCGGCAACGACGATGGGGCAGGGCTACAACGTGTGCAACCTCGTCAAGGCCGAGGGCGCTCTGATCGCCTTCACCATGACCGAACCCACGAACTCCGCGCATCAGCTCTTTGTGGTCTACAACGCCGCAAAGACGGCGGCTTCCGTCGAACTTCCCGCGGGCAATTGGGCGCTGTATGCAAACGGCACGCAGGCTGGCGCCGCCGCGATCGAAAGCAATTTGTCAGGAACGCAGGAAATCGGCGCGATAAGTTGTTACGTTTTTAGCAAAATTTGAAAACGCCAAACTTTTTTCGAAAAAATCGTTGACAAGTTCGGCGCGGGCGTGATAGAATGTAGTCACTGAAAACAATTTTCAAATTCGGGCAAGAGGGCGCCCTCTTGCTTACGGTATTTCTCCCAAATACCGTAAAAAACATTTATCAGGAAGTCTTTCGCCGCAAAAAGGGGCGGCGCAAAAGCCCCGCGGACGGGAGACGGCAGCGGATGATATCGCAGAGAATCTGCGAAAATATATCAGGAGGAAAAGAAAACAATGAAAACAAAGAAGTGGCTGAGTTTGTTCATGGCGGTTGCCATGGCCATCTCGATGACGGCGGTCTTCGCCGCGTGCAACGGCGGGGGCGACAAGATCACCGTTACTTGGTACGACGGCCGTAGCGAACTCAGAACCGAAGAGATCGACAAGGGTTCAAAGGCGACCGAGTGGACGCCTGAGAAAACCGGCTTCGAGTTCAAGGGCTGGTTCGAAGAGGCGTCGCTTACCACGGCGTTTGACTTCGACAAGGCGCTCGAAGAGGATACCGATATCTATTCCAAGTGGCTGGATACCACCAACGTGACGGAGGATACCAACAGCTATTATGTCATCGGCACGGGTACCGGCACGATGAAGGATAGCAATTGGACGCACAGCCCCACGGTGGAAGCGCTCCAACTCAAAAAGGTGGAGGGGAAGACCAACGTCTACACCATCACCCTCGACATGTATGCGGGCGACAGGTTCCAGATCTGCTTCGGCAGTTGGGACGGCCAGATGGGCATCGGCTATGTGGAAGGCGCAAAATATGCGGACTTCGAAGTCGGCCAGAACCCTTCGGATAAAATGAGTGGCGTTTCCGGCACGGCGGCCGATCAGGACTATGCGGTCGTCAAGAATACCGATGGCGACATCGTGTTCCACGGCGGCAACGAGAACGACAATGCTTCCACCAATTGGAACATCGTCTGCTATGAAGGCCACGACGGCACCTATACCTTCACCCTTCACACCTATCCCGGACAGGAATCCAACAACTACATCGAGTGGAAACTCGATAAGCCGCTCGAAGCTCTCACCAAGACGCACGAGATGTATATCATCGGCTCCATGAACGATTGGGCAAGCACCGATACTTCCAAGCTCATCGCGATGAAGGAATCTGAGGACAAGGCGACGTGGACGGGCTTTGTCACCATTACTGCGGATGACTATTCCGACGGCAACGATTATGCCGAAATGAAGGTGTTCAACGCCATCGGCAACGGCTGGTTCGGCGGCGACACCGATACGGGCGCAGAAGTACTCGACGGCGGCAACATCAAACTCACCGCAGGTACGTGGGGCGTGAAGTACACCGTTGCGACGGGCAAGGTCCAGGTGGAACTCTGCAAGTACTATGTGGTCGGCACCTTCCTTGACGGCGAGACCGCAGTCAACTTCTCCGTGAAGAAGGACGTCACGCCCGAACTCACCGGCAGCGACGGCACCTACACCGCAACGTTTACGGTGGAAGACGTCACCTCGAACAGTGCCTATTCTTGGATAAAGGACCAGGGCAAGGATGGCGTGTTTGCGATCAAGGTCGTGTTCGGATGCGAACTCGGTATCAAGACTTGGTATGCCGACGATGCTCACGACGGAGACAATTGGTATCTCCAAGCGGGTAGCCATACCGTAACGCTCACCATCACCGCAGATAGCGCCACTGTCACAGTTGCGTAAAGCAAGCAGAACGGAGTCCCCTCCCCGCGAAAGCGGGAGGGGGAGTCCGTTTCGGCTCCTTAGGAGGTCAAAATGAAAAAATTCGGTAAATTTATCGCTCTCACGCTCGGCGCCTGCATGACGCTCGGCTTCGCCTCTGTGGCGGCGGCCTGCGGCGGTGGCGGCGGAAACAATAACACCGACGGCAAAGAGACTTTGCTCGTCGTGTGGTGCCCCGAAGCGGACCACGAGTTCGCAAAGCAAGTCGCGGCGGATTTCCAGGCCGCGCACCCCGAAAAGAAGTATAAGTTCCAATTCGGGATCCAGGGCGAAGGCGACGCGGCGACCAAGGTCCTCAACGACGTCGAAAACGCGCCCGACGTGTTCTCGTTCGCAAGCGACCAGATCAACAAGCTCATCGTGGGCGACGCGCTCGCCCGCATCGGCGGCGACAGGTTGAAGTGGATCAAGGATAACAACGAGGCGGACGCCGTGGACTCGGCGACCGTTACGCTCAGAGGCGAAGAGGGGACCTATGCCTTCCCCTACACGGATAACACCTTCTTCCTCTACTATGATAAGTCCAAGCTCACCGAAGAGGACGTCAAGACGCTCGACGGCATCATGGCCAAGACGAGCGCGGATGAGCAGTTCTATTATCCCACCAACGACGGTTGGTATGGCTCCGCCTTCTTCTTCGGCGCAGGCCTCGATTATGAGGTCACCCTCGGCGAACAGCTCAACGAGCTGACAGTGACGACGACTTTCGGAAACGAGAAGGGTCTCGCCGTCACGGAGGCGCTGTGGGGCTATGTCCAGAAGCCGGGCTTCAAGGCCGATTCCGACGACAGCAAGCTCATCACGGGCTTCCAGACGGGCAAGGCCATCGCAGGCGTGAGCGGCATCTGGAACAAATCGCAGATCAAAGAGTATTTAGGCGACAACTTCGGCGTTGCCAAACTTCCCACCTACACGTTGAACGGCGAACAGGTGCAGCTCGAATCGTTCGCGGGCTATAAGCTGCTCGGCGTCTCCAAGCGTTCTCCCAACATGACGGATGCGCTCGAATTTGCGCAGTTCTATACCAGCAAGGAGAGCCAGCTCAAACACTTCGATGCGCGCGGCTTCGTTCCCACCAATAAGGACGCCAAGGCGGATGCGAGAGTTGCGGCGGATGATTGCGCAAAGGCCATCAGCGCGCAGCTTCCCTTCACGCACTCGCAGAAGAACGTACCCGGCGATTTCTGGACGCCCATGGCCGGCCTCGGCACTGCCATGATCAATGCGCTCGGCGGCGACGGCGAGACCTTCAATGCACAGGAACAGCTCGAAGCCCTCGTCAACGGCTTCATCAAGTCGGCAACCTGATAGAACACCCTTTCTTGCGGGGGCAGGAATGCCCCCGCATCCTTTTATCCGGGAGGAATGACAATGGACATTACGACGAATGAAACGCGTCCGCAGGCGGCCGCGGGCAGGGCGAGAGAGGGCTTGATCGTCCGCGCAGGGCGCAAGGTCAAGGAATTTTTCCTCGGCATCGCCCACGGCTCGCTCGCCACAAAGCTCTCCTGCCTCTTCATGGGGTCGGGGCAGATGATGCGCGGGCAATATATCAAGGGCGCGCTCTACTTGCTCATCGAAGTACTCTTTGTACTCTACATGGTGTTTTTCGGCGGGAGATATCTCGGTTTCCTCTTTTCGGGCGACCTCGGCACCCGGCTCGGCACGGAAACGTGGGATGAAGTCACGCAGAGCTTCGTCTATACGCAGGGCGACAACAGCTTTCTCATCCTGCTTTACGGCGTCGTCTCGATCATCGTGCTTTGCCTGTTCATCACCGTTTGGTGCATGAACGTCAGCGGCAATATCCGCAACGATAAGATCTGCAATATCGCGGGCATCGCGCCCCCGCAGAGCTATACCGATGCGCTCGGCCGCATCGTCCCCGGCGTTGCTTCGGCATCGCTCTCGGAGAATTCGATATGCGTGCAGGGCGGGAGGATAAAACTCACGCTCGCGGGCGATGTGGGAGGCGTCCTCGAAATCGGCGGCGAACGCCATGCGGTGGAGGAGATCGAGGCGGGCGTCACACGGTTCGGCGCGCTCCTCGTGACGGCCGTCGAGACCACGGAAGAGGGTACCATGTACGAACTCTACCGCGATGAAAACGTCTTTTCCCGCGAATATCTCCAATATCCCGTCTATCTCTATACGAAGGACGGCGCGCTCGCGGCGGCGGCCTTTTTGCGGGAATGCGGCAGGGTCTCCACCTTCCGCGAAGATTGCAAGCAGTATGTGAATAAGAAGTTCTATGTGCCGCTCCTCGTCGTGCCGCTCATCGGGCTTCTCGTCTTTACGGTGATGCCGCTCATCTTCATGATCCTCATCGCCTTTACCAATTACGACTATGAGCATACTCCGCCCGGAGCGCTCTTCGATTGGGTGGGCTTTGCCAACTTCGCGAAGATCTTCTCCATCGGCGGGGGCGGCTCGAATTTCCTGCTCGTCTTTTTGCGCGTCCTCGCGTGGACGTTCATCTGGGCGATCTTTGCAACGTTTACCAACTACTTCTTCGGCATGATCCTCGCGCTCATGATCAACAAGAAGGGCATCAAACTCAAAATGCTGTGGCGCACGATGTTCGTCATCGCGATCGCCGTGCCGCAGTTCGTCACCCTGCTTCTGATGCAGAAGATCCTCGATGCGGACGGCATCCTCAACGTCATTTTGGGGCTGACGGGCGACAACAAAATTTTGTGGCTGGGCGACAGCTCGAATTGGGCGATCATCCCGCGCGTCACCATCATCGTCGTCAACATGTGGATAGGCATCCCTTACACCATTCTGATGTGTTCGGGCATCCTCATGAACATCCCGCCCGAAATGTATGAAGCGGCGCGGCTCGACGGCGCAAATCCCTTCCAGATCTTCCGCAATATCGTGCTTCCCTATATGCTGCACGTCACGGCGCCCTACCTCATCACGCAGTTCGTGGGCAATATCAACAACTTCAACGTCATCTGGCTGCTATCGGGCGGCGGACCCGTGGATAATATCAACTATGGCGGCGGCTCCAAGGCGCAGGCGACCGACTTGCTCGTGACGTGGCTCTACCGCCTCACGACGGACGTCAACCCGCAATATAACCTCGCTTCCGTCATCGGCATCATCATTTTCGTGATCAGCGCGGCGCTTTCGCTCATCACCTTCAACCGTTCCAAGGCAAATAAGAACGAGGAGGATTATCAATGATGAAGGATACTTCTGTGAAAGAGAAATTGTTCGGGCAGAAGGTGCGTTCGGGGATCGTCAACGGGATCATCTATGTGATCCTTGCCGTCCTCGGCATACTTTGGGTGCTTCCCATCGTCTATCTGCTCTATACCGCCTTCCGCGTGACCCCCTCCACGGGCATCATTTACGACGTCATCCCGCCCGACCTCGAACTCGGTTTCGGCAACTTCGTGCGCCTCTTCAACGAGACCATGTTCCCGACGTGGCTTGGAAATACCGTCCTCGTCGCCGTCTGTTCGTGCGCGCTCACGACGCTCTTCATCCTCATGGTGAGCTATGCCTTTTCGCGCATGCGCTTTAAGCTGAGAAAGCCGCTCATGAACGTCATGCTCGTTCTCGGCATGTTCCCCGGCTTCATGTCCATGATCGCCGTCTACTTCATTTTGAAGGCGATGGGGCTTACCAACTCCCTGTTCGCACTGATCTTGGTCTATTCGGGCGGCGCGGCGCTCTCGTATTATATCTGCAAGGGCTTCTTCGATACGCTCCCGCGTTCGCTCGAAGAGGCGGCCATCCTCGACGGCGCCAACCAATGGACCATCTTCTGGCGCGTCACCATTCCGCTCGCGAAGCCCATCATCGTCTATACCGTCCTCACATCCTTCATCTCGCCGTGGTGCGATTTCATCTTCGTCAACACCATCATCAACGATGCCACGAAGTACACCGTCGCCCTCGGCCTCTACCGCCTCATCAACGCGGAAAAGAGTTCTTTCAGCGAGAACTTCACGGTTTTCTGCGCGGGCGCGACCATCGTCGGCGGCCTCATCACCGCGCTCTTCCTCAGTATGCAGAAATACTATGTGGAAGGCGTTTCGAGCGGTGCGGTCAAGTAAGGAGAAGAGATGAAGAAAAAATTTTTTGCGGCTCTGGCGCTGATTTTGGCGGTCTCCCTGCCGCTCGCCGCGTGCGGCGGCGGGGATACCTCGCTCAACATCCTCGACGATAACTACCGCAATTGGTATGAAGTCTTTGTCCGCTCTTACTGCGATTCGGGCGAGGACGGCGTCGGCGACCTCAAAGGACTCACGGGCAAGCTCGGCTATATCTCGGAGATGGGGTATAACGGCATCTGGCTCATGCCCGTGTGCGAATCGACGACCTATCACGGGTACGACGTCGTGGACTACTGCACGGTGGAAAGCGATTACGGCACCAACGAGGACATGAAAACGCTCGTCGAAGAGGCGCATGCGCGGGGCATCCGCATCATCGTGGACATGGTGTTCAACCATACTTCGGGGGCCAACGCATGGTTCAAAAATGCCGTCGAGGCGCTCCGTTCGGGCGCGACGGGCGAAAACGCCAAGTATATCGACTATTATAATTTCTCCCGGAGCGAGCTTTCGGGGTATCTCCCCGTTTCGGGCGCGGAGGGGTGGTATTACGAGGCGCAGTTCGATAGCAACATGCCCGACCTCAACCTCGATAGCGAAGCGGTGCGCGCGGAACTCAAAGATATCATGGAGTTTTGGCTCACGGATATGGATTGCGACGGCTTCCGCCTCGACGCCTGCACGAGTTACTACACGGGCAATACCGAAAAGAACGTCGCGTTCTTGAAGTTCGTCAACGATACGGCCAAGAGCATCAAGCAAAACGCCTATATCGTGGGCGAGGTATGGCTGGGGTCCAATGCGCAGATCCGCCAATACTATGAGAGCGGCATCGATAGCTGTTTCCTCTTCCCGATGAGCGCGGGCGCAAGCGATATCAGCTCCATCAAGGCGCTCATGGGGTCCATCCAGACGCAGCCGGGCGACGCCTTCGAGCAGCTGCTCCTCGACTACCAAAGCATCTATGATATCGGCACGCAGGCGCCCTTCCTCTGCAATCACGATACCTCCCGCGCGGCCAATATGTTCGCGGGGAAACTGCAAATCAAGATGGGGGCGGGGCTTCTCTCCCTCATGAACGGCAACGTGTTCGTCTACTATGGGGATGAGATCGGCATGCGCTGTGCGGATCCCGATTCCGACCCGACCAAGCGCATCGCCATGCGCTGGTCGGAAAAGGACATGGCGGAAGGGCAGGTGTTCATCCCGCCGCAGGCGGGGGTCGCGATGGGGCAGAGCGCCTATCCGAACGGCTCCGTGGAGTCGCAACAGGATGACCCTACCTCCATCCTCAACTATTACAAGGCCGCCATGCGGCTGAGGAACCGCCATCCCGAACTCGCGCGCGGCACGGTGGAACGCGTCGACCTCGATAACCGTTACGTCGCCGCGTTCACCAAGACGTACCGAGGGAGCAAGATCACCGTTCTCGTCAATCTTTCGGATTTCGAAAGTTTCGAGATCGACGTTTCGGGTTACGGGAGCGTCCAAGATATCCTCGATGCGGGCGACGCCGCGAGCGCCGTCAAGGGGACGACGCTCACCATGCAACCCTATTCCATCGCCATCTTCCGTTGACCCCCTCTTCGGACATGGTACCCCCGCAACGCGTCTCTCCGCATAGGAGAGGGCGGCAAGGCTTCCCCCTTGGGGGAAGCTGTCACCGCAGGTGACTGATGAGGGGTGTAATTAGAATATAACCCCCACCTGACGCGGCTTCGCCGCGCCGCCCGCTCCCTTAAAAGGGGGCAGGTCTCTGGGGGCGGGCGGGCCGTAAGGGCGCGTTCCCTCATTCCGAACGAAGCGAAGCGGAGTGAGTGAATTCGAATTGTTTTTATGAAACCTGTTCGCTCAGGATACACTCCCCGCTCACTGCGTTCGGGGTCGGTATGAGGGGAAACCCTTTCGGCCCTTCGGGCCACTTGTCTCACGCGGGTAGAACCCCGCGTTACTTCGCCTGCGGCTCGTGGCGACCTTCGATAATAAATAGAAGCCTCGGTCGGACGGTCACCGTTCGCGCCTTGCGATGCGCTCACTCACCGCAAAACGCCGCCCACAGCACACTGTGCTGATGTGCGAGAAGCGCGTTTTGCGACCTAAAAGGGACAGCAAGTTGCACCGCATAAGAGCAAAAACAACAGGCCCGACGGGAAACCCGTCGGGCCTTCGCTGTGCCTGTATCCGTGTGAATGTTTTATCCTCTCTTTGCCTCGGCGAGGCCGAGGAGAAGGGGTACGATCGTCGAGGGCGTCGCCGTGAAATCCGCAGGCGGCAGGCCGCAGTAACGGCCGGATTGCTCCGTCTCGATGTAGACGCTCTTCATCCCCGCCTCGCGCGCGCCGCCCACGTCGTCCCGCAGGTCGTTTCCGACATAGATGCAGTGTGCGGGCGAGAGCGAAAACCGTTGCATCGCAATGCCGAAGAGCTGCGGCGAAGGCTTCTTCCAGCCCGCCTCCGAGGAGAGCAAAATGCCGTTGAAACGGTGCGAAAGGCCCAACATCTCCAACTCGTCCCTCGTAAAACAGGCCTGCGCGTTGGAGAGCAGATAAATTTTCGTGCCCGCCTCCCGAAGCCCGCCGAGGAGGGGAAGCGTCCACGGGAACAGCCTGAGGCGCACCGCCGAGAGCGCGCGGAAACGCCGTGCGAACGCCGCCGCGCCGCTCTTTCCGTACTCCGCAAGCAGACGCGCAAACACGGGGATGAGGTCGATCTCCGCGTCCTGCGGCATCGCCGAAGCGGCGTCCGCGCATAGGGCGCGGTACTTCTTTTTCACGCCCGCGGCATCGTCCGTGCCGAGAAGGGCGGCGATCTCCGTCCAGAACTTCGCGCTGTCCTCATCCGTGAGGATATCGGCGAGCGTGCCATAGAGATCGAATAAAAACGTCGGTTTTTCAATGATTTCTGCCATGATCGTCTCCCATTATAGCACGGATCCCGCCCGCTGTAAAGGGGATGGGGGCGGCGCGCCGCGCCGCCGCGCAAAGTTCTGCGAATTTTGGCGAATGGGAAAAATTTTCCAAACATACGCTCGTATCCTTGCTTTTCTGTTTGGAAAATGGTATAATGCCCCTGTATCTGCGCAATGATTTTTGATACGGGTAAGGATAGATATGGCGATCAGAAAGAGAAAATTGAACAGCGAAAAAGTGGCGCTCGAATTGCGCTTTCCCCAATACGTCGGCTATGCCGACTACTTTTTGCAGACCTCCGTCTCCATACAGGTCAAGAGCAGTTTCGAGGAAGCTCTTCCGCTCACGGTCACCGTCGAGAGCGGGGAGGGCCTCGTTGTGCCGTATGAGGAGAAGATCGAAGTCCCCTTCGAGAGCGCCGTCGTTCTCGAACCCAAAAATATCTTTTCGCCCGTGTATCTCGCCGAATGCAACGAGATATGCAGGGCGGCCGTCCGCGTGACGGCGAAAAACGAAGGCAAGGAGATCGCCGCGGCAACTGCGGAGATCACCGTGCTTCCCTTCGACTTTTGGGAGGGCCTCACGGGCAATGCCGAGCGCATCGCGACCTATGTGCGCCCGCGCATCGCCGATTGCTCCGTCGTTCTGCAAGAGGCGGGGAAGCGGTTGAAAAAGTGGCGCGAGGACGCCGAATTTTACGGCTATACGGGGGCGGATAAGAACGCCGTGCGGCAGATCATCGCCGCCATTTTCGCATCGCTCCGCGCCGCCGGCATCGAGAACGACGGCGAACCCGACCTCTACCTTCCCGCCCTCGCGGCGCGCGAAACTTCCATCTTGAAGGACCGACGCGCCACGCCCTTCCAGCTCGCCCTGTTTGCGGCGGCCTGCCTCGAAGCGGTGCATCTCCACCCCGTCATCGCCGTGGGGAGAAGCGGCCTCGGCGTGGGCGTATGGCTATACGACAGCTGTTTCCTCGACGCCGTCACCGACGATTGCGACCTCGTGGGCAAGTATATCTCCGAGGGCATCAATAATCTGAGTTTCTTCGACGTCGAGGACCTCTTCCTCGATAAAAACGTCGCCTATACCCCCTCCGAGAAGCATTTCAGGGAAAAGTTGGGCGAGGGGTATTACGAATGCTTTGTGGATATTAGGCGTTGCCGCATGGGGGGCGTCGCCGTCTGTCCCATGCGCGGACGCGGCCTCAAAGGGTTCGAGATCTACCGTGAAGAGGAGATGTCTCCCGAATCCGCCCCCGCGCCGCTGCCCGTATTCAAGGATCTGAAACTCGACGGCAAACAGCCCAAGAACAAGCAGTGGGAGCGGCGGCTCCTCGATCTCACCACGAAAAACCCGTTGCTCTCCTTTTCGGGCAAGAACGCCCTGCACCTCGCCGAGGCGGATTGCGACGAACTCTATTGCAGCCTCTCCGCGCAGGAGACGATGAAGCTCAAAGCGGACGGCCGCGAAGAGGCTCCCTTCGGCGCGGGAACGACGACGCAAAAACACGACCTCAACTCCCTCGAACGGCAGAAGGGCATCCTGCGCGCGCTCACCGATGCGCGTTCTGCGCAGGAGACGGCGGTAAAGCTCATGCGGAAGAACCGCGAGGCGGTGGAAGAATCGGGTGCGCGCATCCTCTATCTCGCGCTCGGATTCCTGCGCTACCTCGGCAAGGACGACGGCCTTCCCAAACACGCGCCCATCGTCCTCGCGCCCGTCGGCCTCGCGCGCGCCAAGGGCGGGGAGGATTTCTCCGTCTCCGCGTCCGAAGAGGGGTACTTCGTCAACGCCACCCTGCTCGAATTTTTGAAGCAGGAGTTCAACATCGATATCCGCGGCCTCGGCGGGGACGTCACGGGCCTGAAAATTTCCGAGATCATCGCCATGGTGCGCGCCGAGACGGCGGCCATGAAGGGCTGGGACGTCACGTCCGACGTCTATCTCTCCGCCTTCTCCTTCCAGACCTTCCTCATGTGGAACGACATCCGCACGCGCATCGACGAATTCCGCAAAAACGCGACGGTCGCCGCCCTCTTCGAGGGACGGGCGCAAAAGCAGGAACTCCCCGTGCCGAAGGAGGAGGATACGGCCGATCCTGAGGAAGTCCTGTTGCCGCTTCCCGCCGATAGTTCGCAGTTTTCCGCCATCGCGCTTTCGGACACGGGTGCCTCGTTTGTCCTCCACGGCCCTCCCGGAACGGGCAAGAGCCAGACCATCACCAACATCATCGCAAACGCCCTCGTGCAGGGAAAGAAGGTCCTCTTCGTCGCCGAAAAGAAGGCCGCGCTCGACGTCGTCAAGAAGCGGCTCGACGCCATCGGCATCGGCGATTTCTGCCTCGAACTGCATTCGGGAAAGACGGATAAGGCGGGGGTATTGAAGCGCATCGAGGATACGCTCGCCCTCGCGGGAACGGCGGAGGAGGTCTCCTTCGGCGAGAGAACGCGCGAACTCGTCGCCCTCCGGGAGGAACTCAAAGAACCCATGCGCGCCCTTCATATGAAGCGCCGCCTCGGCATCTCCGTCTATCAGGCCATCCTCGAATATCTCAAAAACAAGAACGCGCCCGATATCCTCGATATCGAGAGTTCTTTCTATGATACGCTCACCGAGAAGAAGCTCTCCGAGTGCAAGACGATGATCCTCGCGGCGGCTTCCGCGGCCAAAGAGTGCGGCGGGGTGTTCAATTCTCCCTTCGAAAACGTCAATCTCACGGAGTATTCGCAGGAACTCCGCGACCGCGTCTATTGCGCCTCCGAGGTGATGCTCGCCGAGATCAGGCATCTGAAATCCTTTTTGGGGCTTTTCCTCGAATTTTACCGCCAGCGCGTCTCCACGCTCACCCGCAAGAAACTCACCTCCATCGCGGCCATCGCCCGCGGGCTTGCTTCGGGCAAATACGAGAAGTACTTTTACGGCGTCAAGGAGGACGCCTTCTATACCTTCTTCAACGCCAACAAGCGTCTCGATGCGGCACTCGCCTATTACTATAAACACTTCAAGGTCCTCGTGGACCTCGAAGGATGCGAGGTGGTGGGGCGCTATATGGAGCTGGGCGGCGATTGGAAACTCTACCGCCCCGCGAAGAACCTCGTCAAAAAGCTGATGCGCGCCGCCCTGCACGAGATCTCCGAAGAGGACGTCCCCAAGTATTTGCAGACGGCCGTCGATATCGACGCCGCCATCCGCCGCATCACGTCCTGCACACAGCTCTCCAAGAACTTCACCGACCGCGCGGGCCATATCGTGTTCAAGAAGCGCGCCGATTTCCTCGCCGACCTCGAATCTCTCCATGCGCTCGCCGCGGAGAGCTTCCTCGATTACAACGCCGATGCCTTCAACGGCATGTGCATCCGCGCGGCGAACGGCTATACCGCCCCCGTCCTCGAAGGGTATTTGAAGGCCACGGAGAGCTATTTCGCGGCCGAGGAGAGCTTTTTGGACGTCATCCATGCGGACAGGAGCAAACTGCGCGAGGACGACATGCCCGACTATTTCTCCGCCAAGGCTTCCGCGCTCATCGACAACGTGGACATGCTCCCCAATTGGTGCATGTATCGCGCTACGGCGCAAAAGTTGGCGGGATACGGCCTGACCTTTATCACCGATTCGCTGGAAAGCGGCCGCCTCAAAGTGGAGAATATTCTTGCGGGATTTGAAAAGAACGTCTATAAGAATTTTCTGGAAATCAACATCCCCGCCGACCCCGCGCTCTCGCGCATGACGGTGGGGACGCTCGAAGAGACGGTGGAAAAATTCCGCCTCGCGTGGGAAGAATACGGCAAGATCACGCGCGCCTGTATCCGCGCCAAGCTCATCTCCCGCCTGCCCAAGGCGGACGACGAGGGGAGTTTCTCGCTCGAACTCGCCGCGTTTACGCGGCTCTCCAAATCCAACTTGCGCGGCGCGGGCATCCGCAGTCTGCTCGCGGAGATCCCCACGCTTTCCTCCGTGGTATGCCCCTGCCTTCTGATGAGTCCCATCACGGTGGCGCAGTATTTGAAGCCGGAGGCCAACAGCTATGACCTCGTCATCTTCGACGAGGCCTCGCAGATGTCCACGGCGGAGGCCATCGGCTCCATCGCGAGGGCCAAGTCGGCAGTCATCGTGGGCGACCCCAAACAGTTGCCGCCCACCGTGTTCTTCCACTCCACCTATGTGGATGAGGACGACCTCGAAAACGAGGACCTCGAAAGCATCCTCGACGACTGCCTCGCCCTCGGTATGCCGGAGCGGCATCTCAAATGGCATTACCGCAGCAAGCACGAGTCGCTCATCGCCTTCTCCAACAGCATGTATTACGACAACCGCCTGTGTACCTTCCCCTCGCCCGATGCGCTCGAAAGCAAGGTAAAATTGATCCTCGTGGACGGCGTTTACGACAGGGGCTTTACCAAGCGCAATAAAAACGAGGCCGAGGCGCTCGTCAAGGAAGTCGTGCGGCGGCTCTCCGACCCCGTCCTCTCCCGTTCGAGCATGGGGATCGTCACCTTTTCCAGCGTCCAGCGCGACGACATCGAACGCTTGCTCACCAAGGAGATCGTGGCGCGGCACCTCGATGCGGCGGCTTACGACCGCGAAGAGCCGCTCTTTGTCAAGAACCTCGAAAACGTGCAGGGCGACGAGCGCGACGTCATCCTCTTCTCTGTCTGTTACGGTCCCGACCGTCTCGGCAAAGTATCCCTGAATTTCGGGCCTCTGAACCAGGCGGGCGGCTGGCGGCGTCTCAACGTCGCCGTCTCGCGCGCAAGGGAGGAGATGCTCGTTTTCTCCACCATGACGGCCCCCATGATCGACCTCGCCAAAACTTCGTCGAAGGGCGTCGCGGGCCTCAAAGCCTTCCTCGAATTCGCCGAGAAGGGCCGCACGACGCTCGCCGTCCGTTCAAGCACGGTGCGTCCGGGGACGGGGATCGGGCGGTATATCGCCGAAGAGCTTTCGGGGTACGGCTATGACTGCCGCGCCGACGTGGGCGCCTCGGATTTCAAGCTCGACGTGGCCGTCGTCGACCCCGCCGACAGGCACCGCTTCATCCTCGGCATCCTCTGCGACGGCGACGATACCTTCTCCGTGAAGGATAGAAACATGTTGCAGGTGCAGACCTTGAAGCGCAGCAATTGGAACGTCATGCGCATCAATTCCGTCAATTACTACAACAACCCCAAGCGCGAACTCAAACGCATCAAGGACGTCTTGGACCGCCTCACGGGCAAGGATAAGAACGCGGAAGCGCGTCTCGCGCGTTTCAGAAAGCCGTACCGCTCTGTCAAGAATACGGGCATGGAGACGGCAGTCTTTGTGACGGGCGGCGAAAACGACGCGGAGATCATGGCGCGGCTCAAAGAGATCGTGGCGGTGGAGGAACCCATTTCGCGCGCCTTCCTCAGAAAACGCTGCCTTGCAACGTTCGGCATCGCCAAGAGCGGCACCCGCGTGGACGCCCGCCTCGATGCGCTCATCGACGGATGCGCCTTCCAGCGCGACCGCGTGATGGGGGTGGATTATTTCTACAAGAACCCCAAGGCCATCCTGCCCGGAAAATTCCGCGTGGAGGAGGGGGAGGCCCTGCGCCGCACGGAGGAGGACTTCACCGTCTATGAGATGGTGTCCCTCATCAAGGGTGCGCTCGAAGAGCGCGTCGCGCTCTATATGGATGAACTCGCCGCCGTCGTGACGGGGATGTTCAAGGAACTCCGCCCGTCCGAACGCCTCACGGCGTTTCTCGGCAACTGCGTTGCGTATGGGGAGGAGAAGGGGATATTTGTGAAGTCCGTCTCAGACAGAGTTAGCTTGGCATAACGGGCGAACTGCGTATCTGCGTCGCATAACTGCGTCGTGCTGCGTTTTTCTTGGTCGTGTACGAAAAAGTACACTCCCTGCGAAAAGCCTCGCACTCCTTGTTCTGCTCGCATCTCCGCAGTTGAGGTGACCCACAACGCTTATTCGAACAATTCGCGCCTCCCCCTTATACATGAGGGGGAGGGGTAGGGGAGGGGTGCCTATTCTTTCCCTTCGCCAAGCCCCCGAAAAACGGTTGACAACGCGCAAGAAGCGTGATACTATTTTTCAGATGAAATTTCCGAGACTGAAAACCAAGATGAACGTTTGGAGCTACCTCGCGCTCGGCTACTTCGCCGTGATGTTCGTGGGCAGTATTCTTCTCGTTCTCCCGTTTGCATCCAAAGAGGGCGGCACGAGCTATATCGACGCGCTCTTTACTGCGGTCTCGGCGGGTTGCGTCACGGGTCTCGTTCCCCTCGAAACCAACGTGCATTGGAGCATCTTCGGGCAGGCCGTCATCCTGCTCCTCATCCAGCTCGGCGGCCTCGGTTTCATGACCTTCGTCACCCTGCTCCTTCTCATGGTGAAGCACGGCATCGGGCAATACCACCGCCGCGCCGTTTTGCAGTCGGTGGGCGGCGGACACCTCGCGGGCGTCAAGAAACTCGTGCGCCGCATCGTCATCGGCACGGCTTGCTTCGAGATCGGCGGCGCGGCTTTGCTCTCCATACGCTTTATTCCCGCGCTCGGCGTGGCGCAGGGCATCTGGTGCGCCGTCTTTCATTCGGTTTCCGCCTTCTGCAATGCGGGCTTCGATATCCTCGGCGGCACGGTCGTGGGTGCGGGTTCGCTCTCGTATTACGCCACCGACCCGCTCGTTTCGCTCACGCTCTGCACGCTCATCATCATCGGCGGCCTCGGCTTCTGCGTGTGGGGGGACGTCCTCGATTGCAAGCTCAATCCCAAAAAATTTCAATTTTACACCAAGGTAATTCTCATTGCCTCCGCCGTTCTGATCTTCGGCGGCACCCTGCTCTTCTTGCTGTTTGAGTGGAACAATCCGCTCTATACGGGGTATAATTTCTGGCAGAAACTGCTCGCTTCGCTCTTCAATTCGACGACGGCGCGGACGGCGGGCTTCTATACGACCGACCCCGCGACGCTCTCGGACAGCGGCTATCTTCTGATGCTCGTTCTGATGTTCATCGGCGGCTGTTCGGGTTCCACGGCGGGCGGCATCAAGGTGGGGACGTTTGCCGTCATCATCATGGGGATGCTTGCGGCGTTCAGGAGCAAGAAGGATATCAGTTTCGGCAAGCGGCGCATCGAGAGCAAGCTATTGGCGCAGGCCCTTGCGATCTTCGCGGCATATCTCTTCCTCATCCTTACTTCCACCGTCATCATCTGTGCCATAGAGCCGGACGGGCCGAATACGTTTGCGTGCACGCTGTTTGAGACGGTTTCGGCGTTGGGTACGGTGGGGCTTTCGATGGGGCTGACGTCCACGCTCACGGTGTGGTCCAAGATCATTCTCATTCTTCTGATGTACCTCGGCCGCGTCGGCGTTCTTACGCTCGCCTTTGCCTTGGCGAAGAAGCGGGATACGGCGGAGATCCGCTACCCCGTCGATACGTTCTTCATCGGGTGAAAGTTTTTCGCGAAATTTGTTTTTTGTATTCTCGCTGTCCCCTTTGAGGGGAAAGTGTCGCGCCGCCTTTGCGCGACCCAAGGGGTGTCTTAAATCCGCAAAACAAATTCCGCGAGGGAAATGTGCGTTGGCGTCTTAATGGGTTGAGGTCTCTTCTTCGTTTCAACGGACAAGAAGCAAACAGGGCTTTGCAAATTGAGTCGCCCACGCCCGAAATCAATTCGGGCTAAGGCAAGTAATTTGGAATGGGTTCGCGCCGTCATCCTGAGCGAAGCGACGAGAAATCTCTAAGAACGAGATTTCTCACTACGTTCGAAATGACGTAATGTGACCCCTTGGCGCCCCTATGAGGGGAGCTGGCGAGGCGGAGCCGAGCCTGAGGGGTTTTGAACCCCCTCAGGCATTTACGGAGCCATCGGCCCGCCACGCCAGAGCGACGGGCCGCTTCTACCCCCTCCTTGGGGAGGGGGGTAGGGGAGTGGGGAGTAAATAGGTTTACCATATGATACTCCCCACCTCAGTCACGCCCGCGCGTGACAGCTCCTCCCCAGGGAGGCGCTTTGGAAACCCTTTCGGCGCTCCGCGCCACTTTCGCTTTCAGAGACAGCCGCCCGCTTCGCCCGTCATTTCGAGGAGCGAAGCGACGAGAAATCTCAAAGAACAAGATTCCTCACATGCGTTCGGAATGACGTGTTAGTGATTTCTCACTACGTTACTTCGCGCTGCGCGCTCGTGCGCCTTTGATGACAATAGAAGTGCGGCGTTCGAAATGACATATAGACCAAGCCCGTAAAAATAAAAAGCAAAATCGTCTCACGACATTTTGTTGGCACAACAAAATGTGTGAACATAAAATTTTTTTGCCTTAGCCCGAATTGATTTCGGGCGTGGGCGACCCAATTTGCAGAGCCCTGTCTGCTTGTTGTCCGCGAGAACATCTTATCGGGACCAAACCCGTAAAAGTAAAAAGTAAAATCGTCTCACGACATTTTGTTGGCACAACAAAATGTGTGAATATAGTAGGAGGTTTTATGAAATCCTTTCTTCTGATCGGTATGGGGAAGTTCGGGCGTACGCTCGGACAAAAAATGCTCAACATGGGCGACGAAGTCACCATCGTTGACAAAAACGAGGACATCATCAATTCCCTCGCGCCCCGTTATACCAACGCGCTCATTGCAAACTGCATGAACCTCGATAATCTGAGGACCATGGATATCCCCTCATACGACGCCTGTATCGTTGCCGTGGGGGAGGACTTTCAGGCGTCGTTGGAGATCACGTCCAACCTCAAAGACTTGGAGGCGCAACGCATCATCTCGCGCGCCGCGACCGAGATCCAGAGCAAGTTTTTAAGCCGCGTCGGCGCGGATGAGGTCATCTATCCCGACCGCGAT
Source organism: uncultured Clostridia bacterium (assembly GCA_947626575.1). Lineage (GTDB taxonomy): Bacteria > Bacillota > Clostridia > Christensenellales > Borkfalkiaceae > Gallimonas. The sequence continues at coordinate 39,674 of CANQSR010000006.1, forward strand.
ATCGCCGAAAAACTCGCTATCCGTCTCAATTCGAGCAACGTCATCAACTATATCGACCTCGATACGGAGTATTCCATCTTCGAGATCGCGTGTCCCAAAAAGTGGGTAAAAAAGCGCCTCATAGACATCAACCCGCGCAAAAATTTGGGCATGAACATTCTTACCGTCAAGAAGGGTGCGGAGGTAAGTTACGAACTCGACGGCGAATACGTGTTTGAGGAAGGCGACCAGCTCGTTGTGTTCGGCAACACCGAACGCATCCTCGAATTTACCAACAAGACGAAGTGATTTTTTTCAAACAGGAAGCGGCGGCGCCAACATGGCGCCGCCGCTGATGTTTATCATATGGAAAGGGAGAAGCGGAACGAACGAAGTCCAACACGTCACGAGGTGAGGGATCTCGTCCGATGCCATCTTGACCGCCCTTTCGAGTCATGTTGAGCGAAGCGAAACATCCCGAAGAACAAAGTCCGCTTACACGGCGCTTGGTCGCAATAAGATTCTTCGCGGATGGGAGTTCGTTGAAAGTCATGCTTATTCGGCTCAGAATGACGTGATGACGGATGGGCAGTTCGTTGAAAGTCAAACTTTCATGGCTCAGAATGACGTGATGACGGATGGGCAGTTCGTTGAAAGTCATGCTTATTTGGCTCAGAATGACGTAATGACGGACGGGCCCTACCCCCTCCTTGGGGAGGGGGATTCAGGGAGTGGGGATGAATTGGTTTTCCTCATGATACACCCCACCTAAGTCACGCTCGCGCGTGCCGTTCCCAACGGGTGGGCAAGGCGTACACAGAACGTATCTTTTATGCCTTTCCTGCGCAGCCCAAGACGTCGCAGATCTTGTGCTTGACGATGGCCTTCATGTTCGCACGGGCGTCGCCGAGGTATTGGCGGGGGTCGAAGTGCGAAGGGTTCTCCACAAAGTGCTTGCGGATGGCCGCCGTGAAGGCAACGCGCAGGTCGCTATCGATGTTGATCTTGCAGACGGCGAGTTTTGCCGCCTTTTTGAGTTCGCTTTCGGGGATCCCGATGGCATTCGGCATGGAACCGCCGAATTCGTTGACGATGGCCACTTGGTCCTGCGGCACGCTCGATGCCCCGTGCAACACGATGGGGAAGCCCGGAAGGCGTCTGCCGATCTCTTCGAGAATATCGATGCGGAGCTTGGGATCCTGCCCCGGCTTGAATTTATATGCACCGTGGGAGGTGCCGATGGCGATCGCGAGCGAATCGCAACCCGTGCGCGCGGTGAATTCCTCCACTTCGTCGGGCGAAGTGAACATGGCGTCGCTCGCGGCAACGTGGACGTCATCCTCGATCCCCGCAAGTTTGCCGAGTTCGGCTTCTACCACAACGCCGTGGGCATGGGCATACTCCACGACCTTTCTCGTGAGCGCGATGTTTTCCTCCCAAGGCTTGGAAGAGGCGTCGATCATGACGGACGTAAAGCCGAGGTCGATGCAGTCCTTGCAGATCTCGAAATCCGCACCGTGGTCGAGGTGCATGGCGATGGGGATATCCGTAGTCTCTGCGGCCGCCAGCACGAGGTGGCGAAGATATACGGGGTTGGCATACTTTCTCGCGCCCGCGGATACCTGCAAAATGACGGGGGAACGGCATTCGTTCGCCGCCTCCACGATGGCTTGGATCATCTCCATATTGTTGACGTTGAACGCGCCGACGGCATACCCGCCCTTATACGCCTTTTCAAACATCTCCTTGGTTGTTACGATTGGCATTTTGGTTTCCTCCCGGATTGACTTTCCTCAATTATAATCCAACGGCGCGGAAATTGCAAGAGGATAGGCTCAAAATGGGGGAAATTTTTTCCGTTTTGCCGCTCTTCCATAAGTACACCTTATTCTTACTAAAAGCAACACGAATACCTGTAAGGTTGACATTGCAAAAGCGCGATGATATAATGGATAGTGACATACTCTCATGAAAACATCGGAAGGAGGTCAATATGAATAGGAAACTTCGCTATTTGATCGCGTTGTTTGCGGCAACGGCGCTCTCGCTGCTCGGCATCGCGGGATGCGGCGGCGACGGCGGGCAAAAGGCCACGCTCACCCTCGATGCGGGGAGTGGCACGGTCGCTACGCAAGAATACGAGCTGGAAGAGGGGGCGGATCTCTATGAATTTCTCAAAGATAAGACCCCGACGCCGGAGGACGGCCTCACCTTTGCGGCATGGTATTGGAACGGCAAGCCCATCGAAGAGGGCGATACCATGTCCGCGGGGGGGGGTACTGTAACCGCAAAATATTATGCCCAATATACCCTCGAAGTCTATCTCGAAGAGGACGGCTCGTTCGTAAAGTCCGAGGCGGAGAGCAAGACGGACAGGGCCATCTTCGGCGACCCGCTCACCCTCACGGCGCCCTCGGTCGAACACTATGCGTTTGAGAGCGACCGGGAGGGGACGCGGCTTTCGAGTGCGGCGCTCGGCAAGAACGAGGTATTCAAGGCCTACTACACGATCGAGACGTACACGGTCATGTATCTTCCCTATGCCCCTGCGGAGGCCGGCCTCGAAGGCTCGATCCCCTCTTCCGCCGTGCGCTATGGCGATTCCGTCACGGTGGCGGACGGCAAGGCATACACCGTCTCCCCCGGATACCGCTTCGGCGGCTGGGCGACGGAGCTTGGCGGCGCGGTGGAATACCGCGGCGGCGAGGTGCTGACCCCTTCCGCGGATGTGCATCTCTTCGGCGTCTGGGACGTGGCGTATGCCGACCGTTTCGGCGGCGCCGATCTGCTGTTCTTCCCGCAGGCCGATGAAAAGGAGGCGGTGCTCGTGCGCGCGGGGCAGGAACTTACGGGTACGCGCGACGGCGAGAATTTCTCCTTCGAGGATGCGGAAGGCCATGAAATTTTGAAGGGCAGGGCCGCGGCGGGGACCTTCGTCTACTACCGCGACGCCATGAAGGACGTTAGCTACAAGCACGCGGACGCCTACACGGGCGCGGCGCATGCCGACGGCGCAACGCTGGCCTTCGACGGACGCGGCGGGGCGGAATTTACCGACGCGGCTGGCGCGCATACGGGTTCCGTGACCTACGATCCCGCCACCATGTCCTATACCTTTACCTATACGGACGGCACGGCGCGCTTTTCGTTCATGCTCACCGAACTCACGGAAGGGGAGACTTCCACGCCCGCGTTCATCTTCGAAGGCGCGGAAGCGGGGGCGTATCTCGGCATCTCCCTCCACTATTTGGGCAGTACCACGGAGGGCATCTACGGAGACCTGCTCGTGCTTGACGGCTATGGCCATGCCTATCTGTTCGACGGGGACGATTATCTCGCCGCGCAGACGCTGACCTTATATTACGTGGGGACCTATGTCCCCGACGGTGACAGCGGCGAAGTTGACTTTACGCTGGCGGACAGCGAGGGCAACATCACCCAAATGCGCGCCAAACTCATGACCTATGGCGGGCGGCCCGTCTGGTTTGCTGACCTCGGCTATGCGGGGACCTATACCGACTCCGACGGCGCAAAGCTCGTCCTCGACCGCTATGGCGCGGTCTATGGGAGCGCCGTCTATACCAAGGACGGCGCGGAGACTTCGGGCATCTTTACCTTGGAGCCTTCGCCGCTCGGCCTCGCCGTGCGCCTCATCCCGCAGACGGGGGACGCCATCACCTTCCGCATCGACACCTCTACCCACACCATGGAGCGTCTCGGCGGCGGCAACTATGCGGAGTATCTGCGTTACTATGGCGATACGGGCGAGATCGACGTCAATTGGCCCGTGCTGGTCGCGCAAAACGGCTCCGCCAAATATTATGAGAGCAAAGAGACGGTAACGGAGGGTACCGTGTCTGAGGTCAGCGGTTCGCAAAACCGTTTCCTCTTCACTTCGTCCGCCCTCAAATTCGAGTATGAATTGGGCGAGGGTTACTTTGAAGTGGCGGGGCGCATCTCCTATTTCCACTACTTCAAGATGTATCCGCTCGCCGAGCAGACGGGCGTCCGCACCCTCAGCGGGGAGAACGGAAGCGGTACGATCGTCTTGACGGACGCGGGCGACGCCGTCTATACCGGCGCGGACGGCGCCTCCCATCTCGGCGTCTGCACCATCCTAAACGGCGCGGACTTCGGCCTCTCCTATGACATCGGGGAGTTTATGGATATCTCGACGGGCGAGACCCGCTATTTCCGCTTCGTCAAGAACGATGAACAGGTCTATGCGACGTTCTCCGTCCTCGGCGAAGAGACGGGCCTCTATCTGCTCTATGCGGACGGCGCGGTCGATGAGCAAGTGAAGCTCTTCCTTGCCGCCAACGGGGAGGAGCGCAAAGCGTTCTACCGCGAGATCGCGGAGGACGACGCCGAACAGAAGGCTTACGGGACCTATACCATTGCGGACGGCGAAGGGACGCTGACCTATTCGCAGGACGGCAAGGACGTCACCCTGCAATTCTTGCTCGACCCCGCAGACGGGACGTTCGCCGTCCACACGGATAAGTGGACGGGCGTCAAGACCTTCACGAACGGGCAGAATTCGATCGCGCTCGACGGCTACTATACTGCAATTTACCGCGGCGAAGGGAGAGAGCTGACCGCGGAATATACCTTCGTCAGCGATACGCGCATCTATCTCTATGGCGTGACCGAAGAGGGTATCTTCGAGGGCTATTTCGACCTCGACCTCGGACATGGTACCTACAAAGCGTGCGGCTATGAGGTCGGCCGCTATTACGACGACGCCTCCGACGACCTGCTCGATCTCGACGGATACGGCAAAGTCACGCGGTACAATATCACCGAGCATGACGGCGAGGGCAACCTCACCAAGCTCGAAGAGGGGACGTACACCGTACTCGATGCCGACGAGGGGATCCTGCGCATCACCTTCGAAGAGAGGAGCTTTGCCGTCAAGCTGTATGCAGTGAGCGACGGCGAGGACCTCAGCCACTTCTACACCGTCGAGGATAAGGCGGCGGATACGTACCGCTCGGCCAAGTGGGAGTTCTTCACCCTCGACGGCTTCGGAAACGCCTACTTTACCGACGCCTTCGGCATCACCTATCAGGGGACGTACACCAAGCGTTCCGCGCACGTCTATGCCTTCCGATCGGAGACATATGACGGCACGGCGTATATCGTCATCAAAGAGGATAAGACCTGCGAAGTCCCCACGGACGGGTTCGTCACCGACGGCAAAGTCCTCGTGAAATATTTGGGCGGCGAAAAGAACGTCGTCATTCCCGATAACATCACGGAAATCGCCGCTTTGGCCTTCTCGGAACGCGCATCGGGGTCGCGTTACGACGGCGCCGCCATCGTCACGCTCGATCTCAAAAACGTTACGAGCGTGGGCGCGAACGCCTTCAACGGCTGCACCGAACTCGTCAGCGTGACGGGCAACGAGGTGCTGACGGTCGCAGAGAGCGCGTTCTATGGCTGCATCGAGCTTTCCGCGGTCACCATGCAAAAACTTACGACCATCGGCGAGTTTGCCTTCCATCTCTGCGAATCGCTCGAACACATCGGGTTTGACAAGGTGACGACGGTCTATTCTGCGGCGTTCAGCGAATGCCACGGATTGATCTCCGCCGAGTTCCCCGCCGCCGTCAAATTCTATGAAGGCGTGTTCTATGATTGCTTCCTGTTGGAGACGGTGACGTTCGGCGAAACTCTTGCGCAGCTCGGTACGCCCGAAGAGGTGGTCACGGGCGTCTTTGAACGCTCTTACGTGGAAGAGCAGGCCCCGCTCACCCTCATTTTCGAGGGAGAAAGTGTTCCCGTCATCGGCGCGGATCTCTTCGCGGGCGTGACGTATTACACCGTAAAGGTGCCTACCATGTCCGTGGTCAAGAAGTTCTATGCGGATAAATCATGGGCAGAATACAGTCTCTATATCGGTATCGCGGATACGCCGCGTTCGTTCTATTGCTTTAATTATGGTAACGTGTGGGCGTTGGAATTGGATGGAACAGTCAAGATCATCCGCGAAGGTTCGGTCACGGCGTACGGGGCGTATGAGATCAAAGAAGGGCAGTTGCTCGTCTATCGGAACGGCCTTACGGAGCCTGTGTCTCTCGGAGATGTAGACGAAACGGCGCACACGATTCTCGTGGATGTTTATGGCTACGGCATTGATTATAAACCCGGTTCATGGTATTACTTCTATGAGGTAGGGAATGCACTTGAATTGACCGTTTCCTATACCGATGTGGACACCACGCTCACGTTCACGCCCGTTAAGGGAAATTTCTACACGGCCTCCACGATCTTCGAGGTCGATGCCGTGTTCGATGAGAACGGGGCAGAGAAAAACGTCAAGGTAGTCCTGGAAAGAAACATGTACGGCAGCACCACGCTGTATATGGTGGTGGATGGGAAATATCGCAGGAGCATGAGCATCAGCTACTCGTCTAAGGAGGTCTCGCTCGGCGATCCCGTGTTCATCCCCGTCGTCACGACCTACACGGCGGAGGATACGAGCTATCTCGCTCTTTCGCAGAACGACGAAGCGGCCACGCAGTACACGGCTTCCTTCGTCATCGCAAGCATCAGGGACGGCGATGGGACCCCGCTCAACGCTTCGCAGGTGGCCGTCGAGGCTGACGGCAAGTCGTTCAAGGTAAAGGATGCGATCGTCTTTGACGGGTACAGCTATGTATTTACCTTTACCGTGGAGACCGAGACGGGCAAGTTTGATTATAAGGTGGAGGCGCAACGCCGTACCGTCGTCCAAAACAGCAGTTTCCGCGCCGTCATCTATCAGAACGAAGACGGCGAAGTGGCGAACATCGCCGCTTACCTCATGGGCAATTACGATTGGGAAGAACTCGACGGCAAGACGGAAGATTACGTCTATACGCCCTCGCAGGACGGCAAGGTCCACGAGTGGGTCATCTACAATTATAATTATGCGGGCCACTACACACTCACGCTCACGGGCAGCGGAGATGCGCTCACGGGAGAGATTTCTTCGGGCAAGGTCGCAAAGGGATATCTGAACAACACATATGCGATCGTGTTCTATGCGGGCGACGATATTTCCATGCTCTATATGCGCAACACGGACGGGGTATACTCCAAGGTGGATGAACAGGAGATCTCCGAAAAGGAGGGCTATCTCGAAGTGACGCACGGCGGAATGACCTATTACCTCACCGTGAACGGAGAAAGCGTCGAAATCGTCATTGCGGATATCACCTATCGATCCTCGGAGGACAGCGATTTCGCAGGGAGCCTGCATATCGTGACGGGACCCGACGGGGTCATCTCTTCCGCAACGCTTACGGTCGGGACCGAGACCTATACAAAGTTCCTGACGGTGGAGGACGATTATCTCTTCTTCGGAACGGAGAAGGCCTACCGCGCCCATATTACTTCGGGCAAATGCACGATTGCGGAGCGTGAGATCAAGACGTTTACCGATGAAACGGCGGACGCCGAGATCGCCGTCGTGGTCGAAAGCGATGACGTGATCGGGGTAATTTCCGCCAAAGTCGGCGGCACGGAATATGCGGCGCATATCGGAGAAAATTATACTTCGTGGAGAGATCGTACCATTCTTGTCGATGCCGAAACGCCGATGTGTTTCGTCGTCAATGTGGGCGAAAACACCATGCAGACCGTCAAATTGCTCGTGGCAGAGACGGAAGACAAAACCTATCGTATCTATCTTGCCGCTGCCGAGGAAGGCGACTATAAGGTCGTCGGCCTGGAATTCCTCTACAACGGGAAGTATGTTTGGGAGCGTATCGATTACGCGGCAATGACGGATGGCGAGTATAATTGCGAAATCGACGTATATGCCGACTACTACGACGAATATAGCAGCTACGCAAACCTCTATTTCAATATCACGATCGACGGCGATACTTGCAGTGCGACTTTGTACGATATCAGCGGTTACTAATTGAAACGGCGGGCGGGAGAGATCCCGCCCGCTTGAATTTTTCCGCTTTTCCGCTCCGCAAATCCGTGAAAGTTTGCGCGAGGAAAATTGTGGAAAAAGCATTGACGCACGCAAAAAAGCGTGCTATAATAGCATACGGTAAAGAGGCGTCCGAAGGCGCCAAAGAATTTTTGGAGGAATGATTCATCATGGCAAACGTAAAAGTAGCAATCAACGGTTTCGGCCGCATCGGCCGTCTCGCGTTCAGGCAGATGTTCAACGCGGAAGGGTATGAGATTGTTGCCATCAACGACCTCACCAGCCCCACCATGCTCGCGCACCTTTTGAAGTATGATAGCGCGCAGGGCAGATACGAGGGCCACACCGTCTCCGCCAACGACGAAGAGAGAACGCTCACCGTGGACGGCAAGTCCATCAAGATCTATGAGGAAAAGGATGCCGCCAACCTTCCTTGGGGCGCCCTCGGCGTAGACGTCGTTCTCGAATGCACGGGCTTCTATACCTCCAAGGCGAAGTCCGAAGCGCATATCAAGGCCGGCGCAAAGAAAGTCGTCATCTCCGCTCCCGCGGGCAACGATCTTCCCACCATCGTGTTCGGCGTCAACGAGCAGACCCTCAAAAAGGATGATACCATCATCTCGGCCGCAAGCTGCACCACCAACTGCCTTGCTCCCATGGCCAACGCGCTCAACAACGCGTATCCCATCGTTTCGGGCATCATGACCACCGTCCACGCCTTCACGGGCGACCAGATGGTCCTCGACGGCCCTCACCGCAAGGGCGATTTGAGAAGGGCGCGCGCCGCGGCCGTGAACATCGTTCCCAACTCCACGGGCGCCGCGAAGGCCATCGGCCTCGTCATCCCCGCCCTCAACGGCAAGCTCATCGGCAGCGCACAGCGCGTTCCCGTTCCCACCGGTTCGACGACCATCCTCGTCGCCGTCGTCAAGGGCAAGGATATCACCAAGCAGAGCATCAACGACGCCATGAAGGCCGCCGCTTCCGCTTCCTTCGGTTACACCGAGGAACTGCTCGTCTCCTCGGATATCATCGGCATCACCTATGGCTCCCTCTTCGATGCCACCCAGACCATGGTCACCAAGATCGACGACGATACCTATCAGGTGCAGGTCGTCGCTTGGTACGATAACGAGAACAGCTACACGTCGCAGATGGTCCGCACCATCAAGTACTTCGCCGAGCTGTAATCGGAAAAGCAATAAAGCAAAAGCGCTCCCCGCCGGGAGCGCTTTTATCATACTTTCCCTCGCAGACCCTTTACGACCTATTAGGGAGCAAGAGAACCGCCCTCGTCGCCCCCTGTGGGGGAGATGTCACGAGCTTGCGAGTGACAGAGGGGTTTTGGGAACCCTTTCGGCCTAACATGTCATTTCGAACGAAGTGAGAAATCTTTTTCTTTGAGATTTCTCACCCCTGCGGGGTTCGAAATGACGTATGGAAGGCTTCCCCCTTCGGGGGGAAGCTGTCACCGAAGGTGACTGATGAGGGGCGTAATAAAAGTTACACCCCCACCTGACGCGGCAAAGCCGCGCCACCCGCCCCCTTAGAAAGGGGGCAGGCCTCGTCGCCCCCTATGGGCCGGCGAGGCCAAAGGCCGTGACAGAGGGGTTTCGGGCGTGATGCCGAGGTCATTGGCCGAAGAAACTGCGGATGATCTCGGCGATCTTGCTCTTGTAGACGACGTTCGCATTGCCCGCCGTGAAGCAGAGGGGCGGATAGACCACGCACCACCAATTATCGCCCTTGCCCGTGCCGAGTTCCAAAATGAGCGCATCATATACGCCCGCTTCAAGCGTGACGCTTTCATAGACGCGTGTGGGGAACTCCTCCCGCCGCAGGCTCGCCTTCGCGCCGTACGAAAAGCCGTTTTCTTCGAGTACGCGCTCCGCCACGCGCTCGATGCCTTCGAGCTTGGAGCCGATGAGCTGTATCGCTTTCTCCTTCGTGGTTGCGCCGCTTACGGTTGGCGTGAGATATTCCACGACGGCATCGCGCACCTTGTATTTTACCGCCTGCGCCGCAGGTTCGTTGGAATCGGCGCGGATATGTACCCGAAGGTATGCGCCCGTGACGTCGTTTGTGCCACCCATGTCCGCGATCCCCCCGCATGAAAGCGCGACGGCCACGGATGATACCAAGAGCAGTAAAATTAAGATCGCTTTTTTCATAGCCATTCTCCTTTGCGGATAAGGTATTGCCGTGAAGGAATTTTTTTATACATACTTTCCGCCGAAGCCCCTGCATTTTTTGCGGCGGCGGCTTTCGGGGCGGGCCGCGGGGCAAGGCGCGATTTCTGCCCGCCGCGCCGCGCATAAAAAATTTCCGCCTTGCACACATTGCGCATAGGAGGAAATTATGAAGAAGTTTTTGGTCATCGGCGCACTCTCGCTGGCACTCGCCACTGCGACGGTCGCGGGGGTCGCGGCAACGTCCGCAACCGTCGCGCACAATGCCGATACCGCGCTTGAACTTGCCATAGACGCCGCCATTCTCCGCCAGGGGAGTACGGGGGCCGAGGTCAAGGAAGTCCAGCGCAGATTGAAACAATGGGGCTATTATACGGGCGCCGTGGACGGGATCTTCGGCGCGGGGACGAAGAAGGCGGTCATCGCCTTCCAGAAGAAGAACGGGCTTACGGCGGACGGCGTCGTCGGCAAGGCTACTTACGCCGCGCTCGGCATGAACGATTCCTACAACGCCCTCGACGGCGGAGGTTCGGGCAGTTCCAACAACAGGCCTTCGGGTTCGGGTTCATCGAACTACACTTCGTCCGACCTCTATCTTCTCGCAAAGGCCATCTATGCCGAGGGCAGGGGAGAGAGCTATACGGGGCAGGTCGCCATCGGGGCGGTCATCATGAACAGGGTGAAGAGTTCTTCCTTCCCCAACAGCATCTCAGGGGTCATCTACCAGAAGGGCGCCTTTACGGCGGTCACCGACGGCCAGATCAATCTGGAACCCAACCAGACGGCATACAACGCCGCGCGCGACGCCATGAACGGCTGGGATCCCACCTATGGATGTCTCTATTATTACAACCCTGCCGTCGCGACCAGCTCGTGGATCTTCGGGCGCAAGACGGTGACTGTGATCGGCAAGCACGTCTTTGCCATTTAAGGAGGAATTATGGAAAAGCAAATCGGAAAGAACGTATCGAGCGGGGCGAAAAAAGTGGAACGCGTCGAAAAGGTAACACAGGAGAGCGTGGACTCTGGTGTCCCCGTCCAAGAGACGGCTAAGACCAAAAAGAGGGCTACCATGTCCAAAACATCCCCCAAGAAAACGGCGCAAAAGCGCGCCGTGAAGAAGGAGGAGAAGGCGGCCGAGGGCCGCGTTGCCGAGGCCAAAAAACGCGCCGAAAAGAAGCAGGAAAAGGCGGAAAAGAAGGCGGGGCTCAAACGCGCGAAACTCGAAAAAAAGGCCGCGCTCAAAGAGAAGAAGCTGGAAAAGAAGCGCGCTTTGGCCGAGAAAAAGTTGCAGAAAAAGGAGATGCTCGCCAAGAAGAAGGCGGAGCGCATCGAGAAACGCCAGAGCCGCAAGGCACAGCTGAAAGAAAGGCGCATCGAGCGCAAGGCCGAAAAGGCGGCCCGCCGCGAACTTCTCAAAAACGAGACCAAGGCCGAGCGGCAAAAGCGCATCGAGCGCGAAAAGCGCGAGCGCATCGCCTTGAAGGCCAAGAAACAGGAGGCGCGCATCAAGGCGCGCGAGGATAAGCTCAAAGCGCGCGAAGCGGCGCGCAGCCGTAAGGCGGACGATAAAAAGCACCGCCGCGAACAAAAGACGGAGCGCCGCCGTACGCCCGGCTTCGGCGGTTGGCTGGCCGCCGTCATCTCCCTCGGCACCGCCTGCCTCGTGCTGGCGACCGTCATTACGGCAGGGGCGTTCCGCATGAACGATATGGCCGCGGAGGCCGAGAGCGGATACCGTTCCACGCTCTATGAGATGGTCTCGACCTGCGAGGACCTCGACGACAGCCTCGGCAAGCTCCGTCTTTCGGGCGGCGCAAACGAGCAGAGAAAGCTCCTCACCGATATCCTCGTGGATACCGCGCTGTTGGAGGCTTCCGTCGAAAAGCTCCCCGTCGATCAGGCCACGGGTACGGATATCTCGTCCTTTATCAACCGCACGGGGTCGTTTGCGCGCACGATGCTCGCAAAGGTCGCGGCGGGCGGACAGCTCACCGAGGAGGAGCGGGCGCGCGTAAAATCTCTCTATGAGATCAACGACGGGCTGTATCAGGAACTCAACACGCTCATCACGGAGATGTCCGCAAACGAGCTTCGCGATTTCTTCGCGGGCGGCGGCAGTATGGCCGAGAGCTTTACCAAGCTCGCCAAGAGTACGCGTCCCGCCGAGATCGCGGATGCGCCCTTCGCAAAGGAGGGCAACATCGGGGAAAACCGCATCGCCACCCTCGAAGAGATCTCTTCTTCGGAGGCCGAAGCGAGGGCGGAAGAGTACTTTGCGGCATACCATGTCTCGGATATCCGCTACACGGGCGAGACGGTGACCCCCGATTTCAGTTGCTATGATTTCATGCTCACGGATGAAAACGGCGGCGAGATCTTCGCCCAGATCACAAAGAAGGGCGGCGAGCTGATATTCTTCGATACCTACGAGGAATGCAGCGATAAGAACTTCGATCTCGACGAATGCGACGCTCTGGCGCGCGAGTTTTTGAGCGGTCTCGGCATCGGGAACGTGGAAGCCGTGTGGCTCTCGGATGCGGGCATGGTCGCCAATCTCACCTACACGACGGTGGAGGACGGCGTGCGCATCTATCCCGAAGTTCTCCGCGTGCGGGTATGCGAGGAGAAGGGGCGCGTCGTGGGGCTGGATGCCCGCGGGTACCTGCTCAACAGCAAAGATCACAACACGGCGCACCGCCTGTCCCGGCAGGAGGCCGAGGGCAAACTCGGCGACGGACTCAAAGTTTACAGCGCAAATCTTGCGCTCATCCCTTCGGACGGCAACGAAGTCGTGGCCTATGAATTCGGCTGCACGTACGGGGAAGAGGAATATATCGTCTACGTGGACGCCAATACGGGCGAAGAGGTGGAGATATTCCGCGTGATGGAGAGCGCAAAAGGAAGCTATCTGCGATAACGTACGAACTGCGTATAGACATCGCATAACTTCGTTGCGCTTACGTTTCCCTTCGTCACGTACGATAAAGTACGCTCCGTGCGGGAAGCCGCGCGCTCCTCGTTCTGCTCGTCTCTCCGCAGTTGGGTTACCCGTATCGCTTGTTCGAACTTTCTTGCCCTCCCCCTTATACCTGAGGGTCGCAAAACGCACTTCTCGCACATCAGCACGGTGTGCTGTGGGCGGCGTTTTGCGGTGAGTGAGCGCATTTGTAGCGCGAACGATGACCGAACGCGGGGTTCTACCCGCGTGAGACGGGGGAGGGGAGGGGGTGTACGCGCCCTGCGGGTGCGCCCCTTCGGGGCATCGACCCACCATGTTCGAGCGACGGGCCGCTTCTACCCCCTCCCACGGGAGGGGGCCCCCCCAAGGGGGTGGGGCGCATGGGTAGCGCTCTGCCCGAACCCCTCAGGCACCTGTGGTGCCAGCTCCCCTATAAGGGGCGCCAAGGGTAGGGGGTGTACGCGTCCCGCCTTCACATCAAAGGCATTATTCCGTATTTTCGGAGTAATGCCTTTCTTTCTGTCCGAAATTTTGAGAGGTACTTGCCAAAACAAAAAAAATGTATTACAATAGTGTCATGTTGCACATTGTACTCGTCGAACCCGAAATCCCGCAAAATACGGGCAATATCGCCCGCACTTGCGCGGCCACGGGAAGCATGCTCCATCTCGTGCGTCCGCTCGGCTTCACGCTCGACGACCGCTATTTGAAGCGTGCAGGTCTCGACTATTGGGATTCCGTGGAGGTCCGCGTCCACGATAGCCTCGAAGAGGCGCTCTACGCCCTCGGCAAACCCTTTTGGCTCTTCACGACCAAGGCGCGGACATGCTATACCGACGTCTCTTACGGCCCCGACGACGTTCTCGTGTTCGGGAAGGAGACGGCGGGGCTTCCCGAAGAATTGCTCGTCGCGCACCCCGCTTCCTGCGTGCGCATTCCCATGCTTGAAGGGAAGCGTTCGCTGAACCTCTCCAACTGCGTCGCCGTCGCGGCCTATGAAGCCCTGCGCCGTCAAAATTTTGCGGGGCTTGCGGCGGCGGGCGAACTGCACCGTCTGCAATGGTGACGCCGCTCAAAAGAATACTTTCCGCCGCGCTTGCCCTTTTGGTTGCGGCGGCCTGCATCCTCATGCTCTTTTGGCGCATCCCGCGCCGCGTCCCCGCGGGGACGGTACTCTGCCGCTGGGAGAGCGGCGAGCGGGAGGAACCTTATGCCGCGGCGCTCGCCTCGTTTGCGGGCATTGAGGACGGCGCGATCTTGCTCGAACGCGGCGGAACGCGGGGTACGGTGGGGACGGGCGAGGCATTTGCCCGCGTCCACGCCATCCTCGAAACGGGCGGCCTCTTGGAGCTTCTTACGCTCAATACATACGGGCTTGCGCCCATCGAGCGCGCCGCCCTCTACCTTGCCCACCGCGATACGCTCTACTATACCCGCGGGGCCTTCCGTTTTGACGGAAATAAGGTGTCACCCACGGACATGGTGGCCGCAAAACGCGTCGTCCTGCTCGACGGAAGCCTTCCTTCCCGCTATCTGCGCGATACGGGCGCGGCGCAACTTGTTCTCCGCACGGGCGCGGAAATTACGGCGGCCGATCTTGCGGGGAGCGCCGTCGAAAGCGTTGCGGCGGAGCCGCCGTACGCCGCGGAGGGCGAGGCGGTCTATCTCGATACGGCGGGCGGACGGAGATTCGTCGCCGCCCTGCCCAAAGCGGTGCATCTCACCGTTTCCGATTGCGCCTTTGCGGATGAAGGCGCGCTGTCTGCGGCGCGAGGGCTTATCTCGCTCGAACTTCCCTTCGTCGGCAATTCGAAGGAGCCGTTTACGGGCTTTGACGGCAGTCTTTCGTGGCTCTTTTCGGCGGGCGGCGGGGCAGCCGTACCGCCGTCGCTTACTTCGCTCAAAGTGCGCGGCGGCACCGTGGATGCCTTCGCCTTCCGTGGCTCCGAAATCAGGGAGCTGGATCTATGCGGGATCCCCGCCGAAAACATCTCCCCGCAGGCGTTTTTGGAGATGCCCGCGCTCAAATATTTGCATACGCGTTGCACGGACGCCCTTCCCGAAGAATTTTCCCGCAGGACCGCGCCCTGCGGTTGTACCGTTTATGAGAGAGCGTAACAAGGAGAAATCATGAAGATCTTGAAGAAATTATTCAGCCGTTTTACCTTGGTCGGCCTCACCATCATCCTGCTCTTTTTGCTGATGGTGGGGGTCCTCATCGGCGCGTTCCTCTTTGTCAATTTGGTCGTCGTCGTGGTCTATCCCGAAGCCGAGTCCTATATCCGTTGGGCGATCACGATACTTGATTACATCATCATGATCGTGTGCGTGTTGCACGTTGCCAACCGCGACATGGTCCCCGAAACCAAGGTCCCGTGGCTCATCTGCATCATCACCCTCAACCTGCTCGGCGCGGCCATCTATGCCGTTTTTTCCTCGCACAGGCCTTCCCGCCGTTCGCGCAGGTTATACCGCAATATCTCCGCCAAGACTGCGGGCGCGATCCCCCGCGCCGTTCCGCGGGCGGCCCTTCATGCGGGGCTGGGACGTTGGGCGGCCGTGAGCGAATCGCTCTCCACGGCCGAGCGTTCGGCCGTCATCCACAGCGGCACGGCGACCAAGTATTTCCCCTCCGGCGAAGCCATGTGGCAGCAGTATCTCGCAGATCTGAAAGGCGCGGAGAAGTTCATTTTCCTCGAATATTTCATCATCGAAAAGGGGCAGTTCTGGGATTCCATTCTCGCCGTTTTGGAACAAAAAGCCAAGGATGGGGTGGAAGTAAGGCTGATGTACGATGACATCGGGAGCATGAGCAAGGTCCGCTTCAACTACCACCGCAAGCTCAGAAAGAAGGGCATCGCGTGCGTGAAGTTCAATCCCTTCGTCCCCGTGGTCGCCAACGTCCACAACAACCGCGACCACCGCAAGATCACCGTCATCGACGGGAAAGTCGGCTACACGGGCGGCCTCAATCTTGCGGACGAATACGTCAACGTCACCCATCCCTTCGGGTATTGGAAGGATACGGCCGTGCGCATCGAGGGGCAGGCCGTCAACAACCTGACGCTGAATTTTTTACAGCTCTACGATATGCAGACGCGAAAGGCGGAGGACGCCGCGCCCTATCTCACCGAATACACCGTTCCCGGCGCGGGATTCGTGCAACCGTATTTCGACGGTCCCGCCCCGCTCTACGGGCGGCACATCGGCGAGGACGTCTATATCAGCATCATCAACGAAGCGCGCGATTACGTCTATATGACGACGCCCTACCTCATCATCGACTACCGCATGCGCGAGGCGCTCGTGATGGCCGCGCTCCGCGGCGTGGACGTGCGCATCCTCACGCCGCACATCCCCGATAAAAAGCTCGTCTTTTCGCTCACGCGGTCCAACTACATGGCGCTCATCAAGGAGGGGGTGAAGATCTATGAATATACCCCCGGCTTCGTCCATGCCAAGATGATCCTCGCCGACGACGAAGTGGGGACGGTGGGGACCATCAATTTCGACTACCGTTCGTTCCTGTATCACTTTGAGAACGCGGTCTTTATGTACCGCACGGAGGCGCTCCGCGAGATGAAGGAGGACATGGCGTCCACCTTTGCGGCCTCCAAATTGCAGACCGAAGAGGATGCAAAGCGCAACGTGGTATTCCGTTTTATCTGCGAGCTGGCGAAGATCTTCGCGCCGCTCTTTTAAGGAGACAATATGATCCATTCCATGAGCGGGGGAGTTCTCGCCCGCAACGAAAGTATTCTGTTTGCAAAGGTGGAGGTGGAAGGCGCGCCGCATTGGTACATCGCGCCCTTCTTCGTGGCGGCGGGCGACAGGGTATCCGTTCCCTTCGGAAGCGGACTTTCGGAGGGGACCGTGATAAGGACCGAACTTTGTACGCGGCAGACGGCGCCCATTCCCCTGAACCGCGCCCGCGCCATCGAGAAAAAATTGTGAAAACCCTTGACAGCGCGCCGCCCTTGTGATAAGATGATACCGTCATAGGGGAGTAACCGGCCCGCATTGCGGGCGGCAGCGTCCACACAATGCGGCAACGCGGGTTCTGCATCAAACGGTGAGACTTATGCACGTCTTTTCGCGTGCGTAAGTCTTTTTTTTATTCCTGCCGCAAACATCCGGAGAAGATATGGGGATCTGGGATATTTTACTCATCGGCGTTGCGCTCTCGATGGACGCTTTCGCGGCCGGCCTCACGGACGGCATGCGCGAAGCGCACATGGGTGCGGAAAAAATGCTGTTGATCGCCGCAACGTTCGGCATTATGCAGTGCGTGATGCCGCTCATGGGGTACTGTTTCGGGGAGCTTTTCAGCGCCGCCGTCGCCGCGGTGGCCCCGTGGCTCTCGTTTGCGCTCCTCGCGCTGGTCGGCGGGAAAGCCGTCGCCGAGTTTTTCAAGGACCGCAAGGCCTCCTCCCTGCAACGGACGGGCGCGCGCACCGTCGGAACTTTGGAGATCGCCGCGCAGGGCATTGCGACCAGCCTCGATGCCCTCGCCGTCGGCATCACGTTTCTTGCCGCCGAGACCTCAAACAGCCTACCCATGTCCGCGGTCTGGTGTGCAGCGATCATCGGCGTCATCACTTTTTCGCTCTCGCTTGCCGCCGTGATCGCAGGCAAAAAGATGGGCGACCGCTTCGCCGATAAGGCAAAACTTTTGGGCGGGATCGTCCTCATCGCCATCGGGATAAAGATACTTTTGGAAGGGCTTCTCTGAAAAATCGCCGATAGCCCTTGACTTTTTGCATCATATTTGGTATAATACACTTAAAAGTTAATAAAATTAACAAATGAAGGAGGGGTGACATGCACATCAAGCATTACGATTTTTCCAAGAGACCCCTGAAACCCCGCAAATTCTGGATGTTTTTGGCGCGCGAGTTTGCGATCAAGCCGCGGCTCAAAGGTATGCCCGTCACGGTGGAAAAGATCAACATGGAGGGCATCGAGCCGCCCTATCTTCTGCTTGCGACGCACGCGAGCATGCTCGATTATCCCCTGATGTACACGGCCATACGGCCGTACAATGCCAACAACGTCGTCGCCATCGACGCCGTCCGTGACGTCGGCGATTTTTTCATGCGCCGCCTCGGCTGTATCACCAAGCGCAAGTTCGTCAAGGATTATAACCTCATCCGCCACATGCGCTATTGCGCCGACCGGTATCATAGCATCGTCTGCGTCTATCCCGAAGCGCGCTATTCCTTCGACGGCACCACTTCGTATGTCCCGCAGTCCGTCGCCAAGATGGCAAAGCTCATGAAGGTGCCGCTGGTGGCGCTCCGCATGTACGGCACGTTCGTTGCCGCGCCGCAGTGGAACAAGCCGGAGCAGAAGATCCCGCTCCGCGCCGAACTCGAATGTTTGGCGACGGCGGAGGAACTCGAAAGTCTCTCGTGGCAGGAGACGGATGCGCGCATCCAAAGGGGGATGCAGCGCGACGATTACCTTTACCAGCGCGAAAACGACATCCGCATCGCAAATCCCGACCGTGCGGAGGGACTGCATTCCATCCTCTACATGTGTCCGCATTGCGGAAAGCAATTCCAGATGTATTCGGGCGGCACGCGGCTTTGGTGCGCCGCCTGCGGCAAGGCGTGGCAGATGAGCGAATACGGCGAACTTGCCGCCGAGGAGGGCGAGACGGAATTTTCCCATATCCCCGATTGGACGAAGTGGGAGCGCGCGCTCGTGCGCGAAGAAGTGCGCACGGGGCGGTACCGTTTCGAGGCGGAGGTCACCGTACATACGCTTCCGAATGCCAAGCGTTTTTACGGCCAGGGTATGGGAAAACTCACGCAGACGCCCGAAGGCACGGTCCTCGAATGCACCGCATACGGCGAAAAGCGGACGCTCGGCTGGGCGGGTGCGGAGTTGGAGAGCGTGCATATCGAATACGATTATCCCTTCCGAAAGGAGAAGTATAAACACAATATTTTCGGCGACTGCATCGACATCTCCACGCGCGACGACAGCTATTGGCTGCACCCCGTGGGACTTCGCGACCAGCTCACAAAGTTCTCCTATGCGACGGAGGAGATCTATTTCCTTGCGCTCGAAAGAGCCAAGGGCGAAAAGTAAGGGTTATTAGGCCATGCAAGCGCAAAGCAAAGAGGATCAAAGGCCGCGCATCAATCTGCGGCCTCTTTTGCTCTGTGCGCTTGGTTTGGTTTTCGGCATCTTCATCTATTACCGTATCCGTTTCGGGGGACTCGCTCCCTCGGATTTTTGTTTTCCGCTCGTCTTTCTCGCTCTGCTTCTCGTGCCGCCGCGCCCCAAGCGGTTGCTTTTTGCCGCGCTCGCCCTCATCTTGTTTGCGGGCGCGGGCGCGGGTCTTGCCCATCTCGGCGCCGAACGGTACGCCGCGGGCAAGCCGCAGGGCGAATATGCCGTTTCGGGGACCGTGACGAGCGTCGTCGTGCGGCACGGATACAGCGAGGCGCTTCTTAGCAGCCTCTTTTTCGGGGGCGAACGCGTGGAGGGAAAACTCACCGTCACCGTCTCCTCCGAACAGGTCCGCGCGGGGGACATCCTGTATTTTGAAGCCACAGTGACCAAAAACGGCCTACCCATGTCCGGGGATAGCTATTCAGAATACCTCTTTTATTCGGATATCCGTTACGATGCGGGGACGGTGGAATATCACAAGACGGGGACGTCGCAAAATCCCTTTCTTGCGCTGAATGCGGCGCTATACGACCGCCTGCACGAGGGCATGGACAGGCACGAGGCCGCCGTCGCCTACGCCCTTCTCACGGGCGATTCGCGCGGCATGGACCAAGGGCTGACGGAGGAAGTGCGAAGCGGCGGCATTGCGCATATCTTTGCCGTTTCTGGCCTGCATATCGGCATCCTCTTCGGCGCGGTCTTGCTCCTCTTCAAGCCGATCGGGCGGAAGGCCTTTCTTCCCGCCATCCTCGCCGCCTTTCTCTATACGGCGTTTTGCAACTTTACCGTCTCCTCCTGCCGCGCGCTCGTGATGTGCGCCGTCCTCGGCGGATACCGCGCCATCGGCAGGAAATACGACTTCCTTGAAAGCATTTCGCTCGCCGCGCTCCTCATTTTGCTTTTTTCGCCCGCGGAATGGCTTTCGGCGGGATTCCGCCTCTCCTTCGGCGCGTGCATCGGCCTCGCCCTCTTTTCGGGTCCCTTCGGGCGGCTTCTCAAAAAGTGCCGCCTGCCCGCGTTCCTTTCAAATTATCTCTCCGCCAACCTCTCCGTACAGCTTTTTACCATGCCCGTCCTGCTCCAAACGTTCGGCTATTTCTCGGTATGGGGACTTGTGTTGAACCTCATCTTCATCCCGCTGCTGCCCGTCCTCTTTTTGACGGCGCTGCTCTTTGCGGCGCTCGCCGTCGCCATCCCGCCCGCAGCCGTTCTCTTGTGCGTCCCCGAAGCGCTGATCTCTGCCATGCTGCTTCTCTTTTCGCTCGGCGACTTCGGACTCGTTCTGACGGGCTTCTCCTTGGGCACGGGTGCCACGGTTTGGGTCGTCGGCGCGCTTCTCATGAGCGAGCGGGTGCGCATGAAGGCCCTGCTCCGCGGCGCGGCCGCGGTCTCGCTCGCCGGTATCTTTTCGCTTGCGCTCGTCCTCGAAAACGTCGTATTCACGGGCGCGCGCGGCGAAGTCTTTGCCCGCAGGAGCGGCGGCGCGCTACTTCTCCGCACGCCCGCGGCGGCCGTTCTCGTCATCGACGGCGGCATCCGCACGAAGGAGCTTACGGACATCCTTTCCCGCCGTTTCGGCGGTACGCTCGACGCGGTGTTCGTGGTATCGGAGGACGAACTCGACGGCATCAACCATGCCTTCTTGTTGCCCGCGGAGCATATCTATGCCCGCGACGAGATAGAAACGGGCCTCAACGATGCGCCCGTCTCATTTGCGCAGACCGTTGAGACGGGCGGCATGCGGTTTACATACGCGGCGCGGGATAAGCTCATGATATTTTTCGGGGACGTCTCTTTGGAGGTGGATTTCGGCGGGGAACAGACGCTCGGCACAGATCTCTTCGTGGATGCCTCCGAGAGCTTGCAATTTACGATGCGGGATGGTATAATATACCTATGAAATTCGTTCAGCTTGCAAAGAGCCTCCGCGAAGAGGGGCTTTCGCCCGTCTATCTCATCGAGGGCGAGGACGCGTATTTCCGCGACCGCGCCGTGGCCGCCGTGCGCGAAGCGTGCGCACTCACACAGCCCGCCCTCAACGACGTACGATACGAGGGGGAGACGGTGAAGGGCGCGGAAAGCCTTTCGGCCGAGCTTTGGACGCTGCCCTTCTTCGACGGGCGGCGCATCGTCCGCATCTATGAATACTACCCCGCGGACAAGGAATGGGAGCGCAAATTCGAAAAGTATTGCGCCGCGCCCTGTCCCTCCACCGTACTCCTTTTTGTGAACACGGGGTCGAAAAAAACCGACTTGAAGCGCAAAAAAGGCGTGACGTTCGTGGATTGCGCCAAGGAGGATGAACCCATGCTTTCGCGCTGGGTTTTCGGCATGTGCAAGCGCATGAACGTCTCGGTGGACGGCGACGCGGCAAGCCTTCTCGTGCGCTATTGCAATTACGACGCCGCGCGCATGTCGCTCGAACTTTCCAAACTCGCCATTCTCGCGGGGGAGGGGGGAAGGATCACGCGCGGAGCGGTCGAGGAGAACGTCGCCAAGGACGTCGAATATAAGCTCTTCGAACTGACCGATGCCGTGGCGCGCAGGAATTACGGCGATTTTTCCGTCATCCTTTCCGACTTGCTCGAAAAAGATTACGATGAGAGCGCCGTCCTCTCCGCGCTCACCAATTACTTCCGCACGCTCAGGGAAGTGAGCGGAATGCAGGGGGGAGACGACGCCGTGGCGGCGGCGCTCGGCATGAAGCGCTATCCCGTGCAGAAAAACCGCGAGACGGCGGCGCGGATGGGGAAGGCGCGCGTGGAGGAGCTGTATCTCGGTTGTTACCGTTTGGGCGCGGATATGCGCGCCGGCCTTCTCGGAAAGTCGGGCGCGCTCGCGGCCGCCGTCGCAAAAATATTTTTCGGATGATAAAAACGGCCGAAAAACATTTTGCATTTTTCCGTCAGTTTGTTATAATGAAATTTGTACTTATCGATTTTGCCGCGCACAGATGCGCGCGGGGGGAGGGGTGAAAGGAATGCGCACGTTTTCCGAAGTGTGGTCTGCCGTTGTGGCGGTGTTCACGGGTTTCAATTGGGTCATGGCGGTGGAGATCGTGCTTCTCTCCGTCATCATCTACATCGTGTTAAAGACGCTTTGGGAAAACAATGCAAGGCGTTATATCTTCGTATATCTGTTGCTCCTGATGGCGACGGGCGTCATCACGCTCTTTTCCACGCACTTCGACGGCACCGCGTTCTATATCTTTTTCCTCGTGCTTTCCCTCTTCTTCCTCTTCCTGTTCAGCACGGAGATCAAGCGCAGTATCTGGAATTCGGGCAAACGCAACCCCATCACGGCTTCCTCCGTGGCAACGGCCAAGATGACCGCCGTCGCCTCGCGTGCGGATGAATACGTCAACAACATCGTGAAGGCGGTGCAGAATCTCTCCAAAAACGATATCGGCGCGCTCATCGTCCTCTCCAACGGCAACCTTCCCAAGGAGATCATCGAGAGCGGCGTTTCGCTCAATGCGCGCATCTCGTCCCAGCTCATCGAGGGCATCTTCATTCCCAAGGCGCCCCTCCATGACGGCGCGATGATCATTTACGGCGACCGCATACAGGCCGCGGGGTGCTTCCTCCCGCTCACGCAGAGGGATTACCCCAAGGATTACGGCACGCGCCACCGCGCGGGCATCGGCATCACCGAAGTCGCCGACGTCTCCACCATCATCGTCTCCGAGGAGACGGGCATCGTCTCCGTCGCCAAGCGCGGCGAGATCGCCCGCTATGTCGATTCCGAGGGCCTCAAACGGTTTTTGAAGGATTACTATTGGAAGGAGTTTAACGCGGAGGTGAAGAAGTCATGAAATTTTTGCAGGCGCTGAAAAAGTTCTTTACGCAGAACATCCCCTTGAAACTTCTCGCCCTCGCCGTCGCGGTCATCTGCGTCGTTGTCGTCAACGTTGTATGAAAGAGCGCCATATCATCATTCCCCGCATTCTCATTCCCCGCGGCGAGGAGATAAAGACGTGGGCGGCGCCCGCGTCCTATTGCCGTGAAACGATGGAGCGCGCCGCGTCAGTTCCCGCCGCGCTCCGCTTTCTTCTGCCCGAAAACGGGGAGGACGCCGAGGACGAGGCGGCCCGCATCGAGGCCGCCCGTTCCTATATGTACGACGCCCTCGAAAATACGCTGGAAAAACTCAACCGCGGCGCCATGCTCATCGAACACAAGCGCGGCAAGGCCGTGCGCTATGGCATCATCGCCGCTTTGGACCTCGAAGCCTATACCATGTCCGAGGGAGAGGCTTCGCCCGTGCGTCCCGCGCAGAAGTTTAGCATGGCGCGCGCCGAGGCGCTTTCCCGCCTGCGCGAAAATTCCGTTTTGGAATTTTCCTCCGCGGCGGTCTTTTACCGTGATAAGAAAAATAAGATCGTGCATGCGCTCGGCGAAAATCTCGAAGAGGTCTATGCCTTTGAAGCGGGGGGCGAGCGCATCCGCGGGATGTTCATCCCCGCAGACGCCGCATGGGAAGTGGCGGACGATATGCACACGCACGGCACGCCGTGCTTTGCCGTCGCCGCAGGCGGGGAAGAGGTCGCGGGCGCAAAGCTGCATTGGGAGCGCGTGAAGAAGGGGCTTGCCCCCGAAGAGGCGGAAATGCACCCCGCGCGCTATTTTCTTGCCGAGTTTATCAACGTCTATGATCCGGGCCTCACGCTCTCGCCCGTCTGCCGTATCCTCTCCGACGTGGAGCCGGAGGCGCTTTTCGGCTTCCTTTCGCGCAGGCTGAAATGCGCGCGGGAGGGGAACTGTATCCGCATTTCGGGGCGGGACGCCGCGGCTTGCATCCGCGAGACGGACGATGCGCTCGGAGAGTATCTGAAAAAGAACGGCGGCGCGGTGCGGTATGCGGCGCAGTTCCGTGCGGACGACGAGGCCGTCATCCTTCTGCCCGCGCCCGAAGCGGAGGATATCTTCTCCTATTTGAAAGGCGGCAGGCTCCTGAACGAACACAGCTTCGCCCTCGAAGGCTGCTATCACTTCGAGGGGAGGGAGATCTCCTATGATTAAGGTATGCAAGTTCGGCGGAACGTCCATGGCCGACGGCATCAATTTTCTTCGCGTCAAGAATATTTTGGAGATAGATCCCGCGCGGCGGTATGTCGTCGTATCCGCGCCGGGCAAGCGTTTCGGCGGCGACGGCAAAGTGACGGATCTCCTCTACGAGACCTATCGAGAGGTCAAAGAGGGGGGGCATGTCGGGGAAGCGTATGCCAAAGTTGCCGAGCGGTTCCGCTCCATTGTGCATGAGGCGGGCGTTGCCATGGATATCGAAGCCTTGCTCTTCGAGACGGCTCTCTCCATCGAGGCGGAGCAGGCGGAGGACTTCACGGCTTCGCGCGGCGAGTATCTTGCGGGGCGCATCATGGCGGCGCTCTTGCAGATCCCCTTCATCGACGCCCGCGACGTCATCAAATTCGATGCGCTCGGCCGTCCCGATGCGCGTACCTATGACCTGCTCAGGGACCGTCTGCGCGGGTTGCGGCGCGCCGTGGTGGCGGGGTTTTACGGCGAGGGTCCCGACGGCAAAGTCAAGACGTTTTCGCGCGGCGGAAGCGACGTCACGGGCGCCATCGTGGCGCGTGCGGCGGGCGCGGACCTCTATGAGAATTGGACGGATGTATCGGGTTTTCTTGCCTGCGATCCGCGCATCGTACCCAATCCCGCGGGCATCCGCAGGCTCTCTTACAGGGAACTGCGCGAGCTTTCGTATATGGGGGCGAACGTGCTTCACAGCGAGGCGATCTTCCCCGTGCGCGAAGCGGGGATCCCCATCCAGATCAAGAACACCTTCCGCCCGGAGGACGAGGGGACGCGCATTTTGCCGGACAAGGGCTTCGTGCCGAGCGGCAGACCCGTCACGGGCATAGCGGGGAAGAAGAATTTCACGGTCATCTTTCTGGAAAAATCGCTCATGAACACCGAGATCGGGTTTACGTACCGTGTTCTCGAAGTATTCAAGCGGCACAATATTTCCTTTGAACACATTCCGTCGGGCATCGATACGATGTCCTTCGTCATCGATAGCGAGCAGATCCTGCCCGACCTCGAAGCGGTGGAGCGGGAAATTTCCGAGGCGGTGCATCCCGATAAGATCGGGGTCATCCCGGATATGGCGCTCATCGCGGTCGTCGGCCACGGCATGAGTTACAACGTGGGTATTTCGGCGCGGCTGTTTACGGCCATTGCCCGCACGGGCGTCAACGTGCGCATGATCGACCAAGGATCGTCCGAACTCAACATCATCGTCGGCGTGGAGAACGTCCACTATGAACGGACGGTCCGCGCCGTCTATGAAGAATTCTTCGGAAGCGAAATATAAGAAGCGGAATATAAAGTGAAAGCTATCCCATGCGGATAGCTTTTTTTGGCGGCTTTTTGCCGCGTACGCCGAAATGGCATGGGTGTTGAATTAAATTTGCTTATACCTTCCATAAGAAATTTTTTTATTTGAAGTATGCAAAAATTATAAAATCATCCGAGAATCCGTTGACAGCATGACCGTGGGGATTGTATAATGAATTCATAATTCTTGTTCTCATGCAAGATGTATACAAAATGGCGGTAAATAAGATGAAATTATTCCGGAAGAGCCTCATGATGCTTACGGGTACGTTGTTGCTCGTCTGCGCCGTCCTCGGCATGGTCGCGTGCAATCAGTCCGCGCAGTATAAGCTGACGTTGGATTTCGACGGCGGCAAGGGCGCAGTGACCGCGACCGACTATGAAGAAGGTAAGACGTATGAAGAGGGGACAAAGATCACCGTGACGGTCACGCCGGCAGAGGGGTACGAAGTGGATACGTTCACGGTGAGCGGCCATGCGGACGCTTCGCTCAGCGGCGGGAAATACACCTTTGAGATCGAGGCGGATACGACGGTCGCCGTCACGTTCAAGGATAAAGCGCCCGATGTGCCTGTATCTTACGGGCTGACGCTCGTCTTTGACGAGACCGGTGGCGCAGTGACCGCGACCGACTATGAAGAAGGCAAGACTTATGAAGAGGGGACAAAGATCACCGTGACGGTCACGCCCGCGGAGGGGTACGAAGTGGATACGTTCACTGTGAGCGGCCACGCGGACGCTTCGCTCAGCGGCGGGAAATACACCTTTGAGATCGGAGCGGAGACGACGGTCACCGTCACGTTCAAGCAAAAGAAATTGAGCGATGCCCTGTTGAAGAGCATTCAGGGTTCCGTGCTGTTCGACGGCACATTCATCAACCATGATTACTCCTTCGAGGATGAATTGACCGAGGAGATCTCCACCCTGTTCGACGCCGCCGCGCAGGCGATCTGGCAAACAGAAAAATTCGGGGGGGGGTACACGTTTAATGCCGTCTACGTGAATAACAACGGGAAGATCGGTCTCGTTGTCCACAACGCAGACGGAACGGTCGGCATCCAAAGTTCCACCGATGATTTTGCCGATTTCTTCAACCCGTTTGCACAGCTCACCACGGATGACTTTGCATGGGCGGGCGCGGGCAAATGGGAACTTCTTGCCGACAAGGCTTCCGACGCCGCCGCGGCGATCACGGGGTATAATGAAAAAATCGCATCCTTTACCCTGCTCGAAGAGGACGGTGCGATCACGGGTTTGCAGATCAAGACCGAGCGCGTGACCAATGTTGCGCAAGGGATCGATTACGAGACAGAATACACCTATGCCGCCAAGGAGCAAGGCACAGCGCAGATCCCCGCAGAGTGGCTTCATGACTATCAGATGACGGCCGCGCACGAGGCCCTCAAAACGGCGCTCGAAAGGGCCGCGCAGGCTGAAAGTTACACCGTGACCGAGCATAGGGAAGAGGAAGGGCAGCCGCCCGTGGACGGGACCATCTATGTGACCGCAGATGCGATCTATGAGGACTTGCCCGATTGGGAAAACGGCTATGTTGCGAGCGAGGGAAAGGTGTATCCCTTCGGATATGATAAAGCGAAGAATACGTTTACCTTTGACGAGGCGTATTCTGCGGACATCGGCATCGACGACTTGAAAGCCGTCTTTACCTTCGGCAACCTCTCGTATGCACTGCTCGGATACGACGGAAACGAGACCTATTCCGTCCGCATTCCCGACCTGTTCATCATGGACGAGGCGGGGGAACTCGCCGGCGCGATCGCTTCCCTGTTTGCCATAGGGGCGGACCAGATCCAATATTACCCTTACGCGCTTGATTTTACCGTCATCTTGAAGGACGGCGTACTCTATCAGACGGTCTTTACCTATGACCTGATGGGATACATTATCGAAAAAGTGACGCTCACTTACAGCGGTTTCGGTGAGACGGTCCAGCCGATCGAGATCCCCGCGCCGCCCGCGGAGACTGCTTCCATTCCCGAAAAGTATATCGGGAAGTACAGCGGTGCGGCGGCCGACGGCACGGAATATGAGATCGATATCACGGCCGAAGAGATCACCGTAAGCATTGACGGGGTAAAATCGACTGCAACCATCGATGAATATACCGACTCCGAAGGTTTTGTTTTGACCGTCGAGGGCGAGACGTATTATTTGTTCCAAAGCTATGGGACAGAAGAAGAGACCGTCATCTCTTCCATCATGTTCATGAGCGAGGACTATCAGACGAATGTAACATTGACCCGCGAGGGCGGGAGCGAGACCGACCCGCCCGCAGAGTCCTCTTCCATTCCCGCAAAGTTTATCGGAAAATACAGCGGTTCGGATAACGGCACGGAATATGAAATCGATATCACGGCCGAAGAGATCACGGTTACCATCGACGGCACAAAGTCGACCGCGGCTATTGATAGCTATGACGATTACGAGGGCTTCACTTTGACCGTCGGCGGTAAGACGTATTATTTGACGCAGGCCGATTACGAAGAGGAAATCACAATCATCGCGTTCATGAGCGAGGATTATCGTACGGTAAATGTGACATTGACCCGCGAGGGCGGGAGCGAGACCGACCCGCCCACAGATTCCTCTTCCATTCCCGAAAAATTTATCGGGAAATACAGCGGTGCGGCGGCCGACGGCACGGCATATGAGATCGAAATTACGGCCGAAGAGATCACCGTAAGCATCGGCGGGGTACAATCGACGGCCACTATCAATGACTATACCGACTCCGAAGGCTTTGTTTTGACTGTCAACGGCGGGACGTATTATTTGTCTCAAACCATTTACGATGAAGAGATCACGGTCACCAAGGTCCTTTTTATGAGCGAGGATTACTCAACGATGGTTACTTTGACCCGCACGAACTGATTTGCGGCAGTAGGTAGACCGCACACAAAAAACAGGGTAGTTTTTAAGGAAGTAAGACGGGCGCGCCGCAGACCATGTCTGCGGCGCGCCCTTCGTTTTCGGCTTTTTCGTCACGAGAGAAGCCCGTCGAAGGTCTCCTCGAAGATTTCGCATAGCATGGCGAGGACGGCATAGCTCGGCTCACTGACCCCCGTTTCCCAACCGCTGACCGTGCGCTGGTCCACCCCCACAAGCCTTGCAAGCTCGGTCTGCGTCATTTGCTTGCTCTTTCTCAACTCCCGCAGATTTTTTGCAAATCGTATCTCTTTCATGGCTCTATTTTTACCAAAAAAGTCGGTAAAATACTTGACTTACCGAAAATCTCGGTATATAATGTGAGAAAAACGGGAGGTCAAACATGAAAAAGAGCAAGTTATTTGCCGCGGCGGGCATAGCGGTCTGCGCGGCGCTGGTGTTTGCGGCCTGCGGGCCGAAGGGAGAAGAGGCGCATACGCACGATTGGGGCGAGTGGAAAGAGGTTTCGGCGCCGACGTGTGAACAGGGGGGAACGGAGAAGCGGACATGCAGGTCCGACCCCTCCCATACCGAGACGCGCCCCGTCGGCGCGCTCGGCCACAAGTGGAGCGCGGAGTGGTCGAAAGACGAAAAAGGTCACTACCATGTCTGCGAAAACGGGTGCGGAAAGCATGAAGGCGAGGCCGCGCATGCCTATAAGGAAGGCGCATGTACGGTTTGCGGATACATCCACCTCAGCCACCAATACGAGGCCGGGGTCTGCGGCGTCTGCGGCAAACGCTTGTACACGGAAAGCGGGGAAGGCAGTTTGATCTATTTCGGGGAATATCCGCAGAGCGAAGTCAAGGAGGAGGCGGTCACATCCGTTCTTGCGGAGAAGGCGGGCGATCTCCCGACGGAGGAAAACGCGGGCAATTGGACGAGTTACGGTTATTATTACGGCGGCGAAGTGACCGATTACATGTGGTATATCGATGTGGAACTCGATGAGAGCCGTTACCGCGGCGTATATTTTACGGAGGAGCGCAACTGCAAGACGTCGAGTACATTCCTGAGTTATCAGGGCGACAACGGCTATCTGACAGAGACCGTCTATTGGTTCCGCTTCGAGCCGATCGAATGGCGCGTCCTCGAAAACAAGGACGGCACGGCCTTGCTCATGGCAAACATCATCCTCGACGGCGGGCAGTATTATCACGATATCGGTGAGATCCGCACGCAGGACGGCGGGACGGTGTATCCCAACAATTATAAAGAGAGCGATATCCGCAAGTGGCTGATAGAAAACTTTTACGAAACGGCATTCGATGGCGCCGCAAAGCAGATCATCGAGACGTCCACGGTAGATAACCGGACGGGGGTGCAGGATTACGCCTCGGAGGATACGCAGGATAAGGTATTTCTTTTGAGCGCCGTCGAAGCCGAAAACGAGAGTTACGGGTTCGTGACGTCTGCAAGCGCCAACGCATCGCGGCAACTGAAAGCGACGGATTATGCGAAAGCGCAGGGTATCCAACCCACGAAGGACAGCGAGTATTTCAGCTGGTGGCTCCGCACGCCTGAGAAACAGGCAGGCGGAAAGACGGCGTTCAAGGTCTCCGAGACGGGAATGGTGCGGGGCGGCGTATGGTGGATGGGAGGCGGCGAATACGTCAACTATGTGTGCAACGGCATCGTTCCCGCCATCCGCCTTCACTTATAAAAAGTAGTACAATGACCGCCGATTGAAATTTCGGCAAACGACGGGCGCGCCGCAGACCATGTCTGCGGCGCGCCTCATCATTTTCACAAAATTGTTATTCCTTCGGCATGAGATCGGTGAGGGTGTAGCCCGCGAGGTAGGTATAGACGACGTCATCGAGACCTTTCCATACGGGCAGAGTGGGGCAGGTCGCCGCATGGGGGCAGGCGGCCTCCTTGCGGCCTGTGCAGTCCGTCGCGGCGAGCGAATTTTCCGTCACCTTCAATACTTCCGCGAGCGTGTATTCTTCGGGTGCGCGCGTCAGCGTGTACCCGCCCATTTTCCCGCGCGTCGATTCCACAAACCCCGCCTTGACGAGCAAACTCATGATCGCTTCGGCATACTTGAAGGAGACGTTCTCCTCCTCGGCGATCTCGCGCAGGGATGCGTTCTTTTCCCGCCGCGCAAGGGAAGTCATCATGCGCAGGGCATAGCGGCCCTTCGTCGAGACGATCATTCCCCCTCTCCCTCGCCGTGATCGTGGTCGTGTTCGTGTTCGCTCAGCACGTCTTTGAAGTCGGCTTCGTCATAGGGGATGTTGTTTTTCTTGTAGTAATCGAGGATGGCCGCCTGCACCGCCTGCTCGGCGAGTACGGAGCAGTGCATCTTATAGGCGGGAAGGCCGTCGAGCGCCTCCGCCACCGCCTTATTGGTGAGTTTCAAGGCGTCGGCAAGGGGCTTGCCCTTGATCATCTCCGTTGCCATCGAGCTGGAAGCGATCGCGCTCCCGCAGCCGAAGGTCTCGAACTTGACGTCCACGAGGACGCCGTCCTTCACCTTGATGTACATCTTCATGATGTCGCCGCATTTGGCATTGCCGACTTCGCCCACGCCGTCGGCATCCTCGATGACGCCCACATTGCGGGGATTTTTGAAGTGATCCATAACTTTTTCGCTGTATAGTGACATAATTTCTCCTTTCTTTATTCACACATTTTGTTGTGCCAACAAAATGTCGTGAGCCGATATTGGTTTTTACTTTTACGGGCTTGGTCCCGATGAGACGTTCTCGCGGACAAGAAGCCGCAAGCCGGCAAATTGGGGGCGAAAACCAAAAGCGTGGTTTTGGTTATTCGCAGTGATTTGGAAATGATTTCGTAAATTTCTATTTTTTAGAAGCCCCCTGCGGGGCAAGAATAAGGGCATAGAAATTTACGAGCCGATTTCACTTTTTACTTTTACGGGCTTGGTCCCGATGATATGTTCTCGCGGACAAGAAGCCGCAAGCCGGCAAGTTGGGGGCGTTCCGCAGAAGCGTGGTTCTGCTACACGCATGAGATTTGGAAGCAACACCCCCTCTCCTCCCCCCCCCTGTAAAAGGGGGGAGGGCGGTTCTTCCACGCCTCCCCAGGGAGTGGGGGGGGGTAAATCCGTCACCCTGAGCCTGTCGAAGGGTCACATTATTAAAATAAGGTGATTCCTCGACTGCGCGCTTCGCGCTCCGTTCGGAATGACGCGATCGCCACCTTGGCGCCCCTAAGAGGGGAGCTGGCGAGGCGGAGCCGAGCCTGAGGGGTTTTGAAACCCTTTTCCCCTTCGCTTCGCTCAGGGGACTTTCCCTAAGAGGGACAGCAAGGCGTATACAAAACTTCCCTGCGATGGCTTACAGAATATACTGACGGCGGCCCTCTTGGAGGTCGCGCCAGACGGGGGACATGCCGCGCAGATATTCCACGACTTCTTTGACCGATTTGACGATATAGTCCGCTTCGGCCTCGGTATTCTCTCCGCCCAACGTCAGCCGCAACGAGCCGTGCGCAACGTCGTGTACTCTTCCGATGGCAAGCAGTACGTGCGAAGGATCCAGCGAGCCTGACGTACACGCCGACCCGGAGGAGGCCTCGATGCCCTTTTCATCGAGCAGAAGAAGCAGCGATTCGCCCTCGATGCCCTCAAAACAAAAGCTCGTGTTGCCGGGGAGCCGCTTCGTCCTGTCGCCGTTGAGGGCGCAATGTTCGATCTCCGAAAGCCCCGCGATGAGCTTGTCCTGCAAATGCTTCAAGACCTTCGAGGTGGCACCCATGTCCGCGACCGAGGCTTCGAGAGCGACCGTCATGGCGGCGATCGCGGGTACATCTTCGGTCCCCGCGCGCTTGCCGCGTTCCTGCGCCCCGCCCTCGATGAGATTGGTAAGGGGCGCGCCCCTTCTCGCATACAGCACGCCTACGCCCTTGGGTCCGCAAAACTTGTGCGCCGAGAGCGCGAGATAGTCGCAATGGATCTTCTTCACGTCCACGGGGATGTGTCCGACGGCCTGCACGGCGTCGGTATGGAAGAGGACGCCCTTTTCCTTGCAGATCTCCCCGATCTCCTCAACGGGCTGGATGGTGCCGATCTCGTTATTGGCGAGCATGACGGAGACGAGCGCGGTGCTGTCGTCGATGGCGGCCCTGACGTCCTCCGCCTTGACGATGCCCTCCGTGCCGACGGGGAGCAGTACGATCTCGAAGCCCTCGCGGCCGAGTTTTTTCAAGGTGTGCAGGACGGCATGGTGTTCGATGGCGGTGGAGACGATCTTCTTCTTGCCCTTCTTCGCGCCCGCATAGGCGGCGGAGAGGATGGCCTGGTTATCCGATTCGCTCCCGCCCGACGTAAAATAAAGCTCGCGCGCGTCGCAATCCAAAATGCGCGCGATGCGCTCGCGGCAATCGGTCAGGATCTCCTGCGCGCGCTGGCCTGCGCTGTGCAAGCTGGATGCGTTCCCGTAAACAGCGGAGGCGGTTTGGGTATAGGCCTTCAAAGCCGCATCGCTCATCTTTGTCGTCGCCGCATGGTCTGCATAAACAAACATATTGGTCTCCGTTAATTCCTATATTTTCGATAGGAATTATAACATGCCGCCGTACGGCTGTCAAGTGTTTTTTCGGGATATATGGGGAATGCTTGACAATTTTTACGGAATATGTTACCATCTAAAAAGATCGGAAGGGAGTAGTCCGTTGCGTCCTTGGCAACATACCCCGCGTGCGCGCGTGTCAAGGCGGTTCCTTTGAATGACGAGACTTCCGAAGCGCCCTTACATATTTGAAAAATCGGGAGAAGGGGTATGCTCTACGTTTGGATACTGCTCATTGTCGTCGGCTTTGCGCTTCTTGTGAAGGGAGCCGACTTGTTCGTGGACGGCGCGGCCGGCATCGCGAAGCGTTGCCGTATCTCGCCGCTCATCATCGGCCTCACCGTCGTCGCCTTCGGAACGAGCGCGCCCGAACTCGCCGTTTCCGTCACTTCTGCCATACAGCAGGCCACGGATATCTCCATCGGGAACGTGTTGGGGAGCAACATCGTCAACATTCTTCTCATTCTCGGCCTCTCCGCGCTCATCCGTCCGCTGCCCGTCCGCCGCAATTCGTTGGTGCTGGATATCCCCGTGCTGCTCATCGCCTCGGCGCTGATCATCGGGCTGGGGATCTGGGGCGGTGCGCTGGAATGGTGGGACGGCCTCATCCTCCTTGCGGTGTTTGCGTGTTACATGGCCCTGCTCATCCGTCAGGCGCGCCGCGAACAGGCGTCGCTTGCCGCGCGCGGGGAAGAGGAGCCGCAGGATGAAGGGGATGCACCGCGCACCAAGGCGGGGCAATGGTTTCACCGGATGAAACAAAAGCTGTGGTTCCTCATCGTCCTCACGCTTGTGGGGCTTGGGGGCGTCGTGGGCGGCGGGACGTTGCTCGTGGACGGCGCGCGCTATGTTGCGGAATACTTCGGCGTCTCCGAGCGCATCATCGGCCTCACCGTCGTGGCCATCGGCACCAGCCTGCCTGAGCTTGTCACTTCTGTCGTGGCGGCGGCGAAGGGGGAGACGGATATCGCCGTGGGAAACATCATCGGCAGCAATATCTTCAACATCTTTCTCGTGGCGGGCGTGGCCTCGCTCGTCTACCCGCTCGCCTTCACGGTCGGAGGCAACCTCGTGGATGCGCTCGTGGCCCTCGGCGCGGCCGTTCTGCTCCTTTTCGCGGCGCTTCTCGGAAGGCGCAAACTGCCCCGCATGGCGGGCGCCGTCATGCTCCTATCTTTCATCGGCTACTATGTCTATCTCTTTTTGGTTTGAAGTCTCCATATGAAGCATCTCTTATCCTGTCTCAAAAAATACCGCACGGAGGCGATTTTGTCGCCTCTTTTTAAGCTGTTCGAGGCGTGCATGGAACTCATCGTGCCGCTCGTCGTTGCCGAAATCGTGGATACGGGCGTCAAGAACGGGGATACGTGGTTCATCGTCCACGCCTGCCTGCTGCTCGCGCTCTTTGCGGCGTTCGGGCTTGGCTTTGCGCTCACGGCGCAATACTTTGCCGCCAAGGCCGCCGTGGGGACTTCGGCGGAGCTTCGGAGCTGCCTTTTCGGGAAATTACAATCGCTTTCCTTCACGCAGATCGACGGCATGGGTACCGCGTCGATGCTCACCCGCATGACGAGCGACGTCCAGCAGGTGCAAAACGGCGTGAATATGACGCTGCGCCTCTTTTTGCGCTCGCCCATCATCGTATTCGGGGCGGCGGGCATGGCCTTCTTCATCGATTGGCGGGCGGGACTCATCGTGTTGGGCCTCATTCCGCTCCTTGCGGCCGCCGTGTACATCGTCATGTTCGCCTGTATCCCCCGCTATAAGGATGTGCAGGAGAAGCTGGACGGCGTATATCTCTCCGCGCGGGAAAACCTGACGGGCGCGCGCGTCATCCGCGCCTTCCGCATGGAGCGGGAGGAGGAGCGCATTTTCCGCGGCAAGAACGGCGCGTTGGCGCAGACGCAGGTACGGGTGGGGCGCATTGCCGCGCTGACGGGTCCCGTCACGTTTTTGCTCGTCAATCTCGCGGCGGTCGCCCTCATCTATATGGGCGCGGTCCGCGTCGACGCGGGCGCGATCGGGCAGGGCGACGTACTCGCGCTCTATGGGTACCTCTCCATCATTCTCGTCGAACTCGTCAAGCTCGCCAATCTCATCGTCACCATGACGAAGGCGGTCTCGTGCGCAAAGCGCATCGGCGCGGTCCTCGACGCCGCGCCCGAACCTTCGCTCGCGGCGCAGGGGCCTGATGCGGAAAAATCTCAAAAAATCAGACCCCATCTCGCATTTGAGCAGGTGGCGTTCACTTACGCGGGCGGCCGCGCGCCCGCGCTCTCAAATATCACGTTCACCGCGGAGCGCGGCGAAACGGTGGGCATCTTGGGCGGTACGGGTGCGGGAAAATCCACGCTCGTGCGCCTTCTGCCCCGCTTCTATGAGGCGACGGAAGGGCATATCTATCTGGACGGCACGGACGTTGCCGCCATCCCCGTGAAAGAACTGCGCGCGCGCATCGGCTATGTTCCGCAGAAGGCCATGCTCTTTTGCGGCACCATTGCCTCCAACCTCCGCTGGGGGAAGGAGGACGCGACGGACGAAGAACTGCTCCGCGCCGCGGAGATCGCACAGGCGGGGGACGTCATCGAGGCCAAGGGCGGTTTGGACGGCGAAGTCGCGCAGGAGGGGAGAAATCTTTCGGGCGGCCAGCGCCAGCGACTTACCATTGCCCGCGCCCTCGTGCGGGACCCTGAGATCCTCATCCTCGATGACAGCGCATCGGCGCTCGATTACGCCACGGACGCGCGCCTGCGCGCCGCGCTCGGCAAGCTCGGCTGCACCGTTCTGCTCGTCTCCCAGCGGGTGGCTTCGGTGATGCACGCGGATAAGATCCTCGTCCTCGATGAGGGCCGTATCGCGGACATGGGGACCCACGATGCGCTCATGGAACGCTGTACGCTCTACCGTGAGATCTATTTTTCGCAGACGGAGGCGCGCCATGAATAAGAGGCAAATTTTTGCGGGCATCCTCCGCTACCTCAAACCCTACCGTCTGCTCCTCTTGTTCACCGTCCTTGCGGCGGTGGCCGTCGTGGCGGGGCAGCTGCTCGCGCCCTTCTTTGCGGGGCGGGCGATCGACTGCATCCTCGGCGCAAACGACGTCGGCTGGAAATCGCTTGCCCTCGACCTCATCGGGTGCGCGGCGTCCGCGGCGGGCGCGGTGGTTTTCCAATGGCCCATGACGCTCGCGGCCAACCGCATCGCCTACGGCGTTCTCGCCGATATGAGGAACGACGCCTTCTGCAAACTCGGCAAACTTCCCCTCTCCTACATCGACGGCCGCGCCTATGGCGACGTCTCCGCCGTCATCGTCTCCGATGCGGAACAGTTTTCCGACGGCCTGCTCCTCGGCTTCAACCAACTGTTTACGGGCGTTCTCACCATCTTCGGGGTACTCGGCGTCATGCTCGGCATCCGCTGGGAGATCGCGCTCGTCGTATTTTGCATCACGCCCGTCTCCTTCTTCGTCGCGCGGTTCATCTCCAAGCGCACCTATCATACCTTCAAGGCGCAGGCGGAGGCGCGCGCGGATGAAGCCGCCTTTGCGGATGAAATGCTCGCGGGCCTCAAAGTGGTGAAGGCCTTCGGCCGCGAAGAGACGAACTGCGCCGTTTTCGCGGAGAAGAACGAGGCGCTGAGGAAGGCCTCGCTCAAAGCGGTGTTTTTCTCCTCGACGACCAATCCCTCCACGCGCTTCATCAATGCGCTCGTCTATGCTTCGGTTGCCCTCGTCGGCGGCTTCATGGTCATATCGACCGCGGGCATGGGTACCGCGTTTACCGTGGGGAACCTCTCCACGTTCCTCTCGTATGCCAACCAATATACCAAGCCCTTCAACGAGATCTCGGAGGTGGCGGCGGAATTCCAGAATGCGCTCGCGTGCGCGGGACGCATCCTTTCGCTCATCGCGCAGGAGGAGGAACCCTCCGACGAAGGGCTTTTGGAACTCGGCCGCGCCGAGGGGGAAGTTGCAGCGCGGGACGTCGCGTTTTCCTATGATAAACAGCGCGAGCTGATCAAGGACCTCCGCCTCGACGTGAAGGCGGGCATGCGGGTCGCCATCGTCGGCCCCACGGGCTGCGGCAAGACGACGCTCGTCAATCTGCTCATGCGCTTTTATGACGTGGACGAAGGGGCGATTTATGTGGACGGGCATGATATCCGCACCGTCACGCGGGCGTCTCTGCGCGAAAATTACGGCATGGTCTTGCAGGAGACGTGGCTGAGGGAGGGGACGGTGCGCGAAAATCTCATGATGGGGCGCACGGACTGCACGGAGGAGGAGATGATCGAAGCGGCCAAGGCCGCCAAGGCGCACTCGTTCATCATGCGCCTCCCCAAGGGGTACGATACCCCGGTCGGCGGGGAAGGCGTTCTCTCGGCGGGGCAGAAACAGCTTTTGTGCATCGCGCGGGTCATGCTGTGCCGCCCGCCCATGCTCATTCTCGACGAGGCGACTTCCAACATCGATACGCGCACCGAGCGCATCGTGCAGGAGGCGTTCGCCGCGCTCATGAAGGGGCGGACGTCGTTCGTCGTGGCGCACCGCCTTGCCACCATCGAGGCGAGCGACCTCATCCTCGTCATGAAGGCGGGGAGAATCGTGGAACAGGGGACGCACAGAGAACTTTTGGCGCGGGGCGGGGTTTACACCCAGCTCTACCGCGCGCAGTTCGGGGAATAACGGAGGAAGAAATGGAGAAGGCGATCAAGTCGTTCCAAAGGAAGATAAATTACGGCTTCCAGATCGTTGCGGTGGGTGCGCTCACGGGCATGTTTGCGGGCGCCGTCGTCACGCTCTACAATGCGCTCGTCGTCATTTGCGAGGAGTTTTCGGCGGGGTATTACGATGTTTTCCGCACCCATCCGTGGTTTATCCCGCTGCTCTTCTTTGCGCTCTTTTTGGGTTCCATCGTCATCGGCGGGGTACTGCGGTTTTTGCCCATGATCAAGGGGAGCGGCTTCCCGCAGACGGAGGGCGCGACGCAGGGCCTTCTGCGGTTCAAGTGGTATAACCTCCTCACGGGCATGTTTGCGGCGAGTCTCTTCGTGGTGTTCATGGGCCTCTCCGCCGGGGCGGAAGGGCCGTCGCTGATGATCGGGAGCGCGTGCGGCGACGGCGTGAGTTCCATGCTCCGCCGCAACCCCGTCGTGCGGCGCTATGAGATCACGGGCGGGGCGTGTGCGGGGCTTGCCGTGGCGCTCAACGCGCCGCTCACGGGCATGGTGTTTGCCTATGAGGAGGCCCACAAGCGGTTTACGCCCGAAGTGTTCGTCTGTTCGTTCTCCTCGGTGGTCGCGGCGATCGTCGTAAGGAACCTCTTGGGTCCTCTCGTGGGTCTCACGGCGGGACCCTTCCTCTCCGCCTTTGTTTTCCCCGCGGATACAGGCCTCTTCTTCTGCCTCTATGCGTTCGGCGCCGCGCTTGCCGTGGCGCTCGCGGGCGTTCTCTTTTACTTCCTGCTCTTCTATGCGCGCAAAAAATTCAAGCGTCTCACCTTCTGGAAGGGCTATGGGAAATACGCCATCCCCTTCCTTCTGGCGGGCGTTGCGGGGCTTATCACGGTGTATGCGATGGGCGGCGGCGCGGAACTCATCGAGGGCATCGGGAGCGCATCGGGGCATACCGTGTCCGTGTTCGGCGCTCCGCTTTGGGCTTCGCTGATCGTCATCCTGCTCCTCAAATTCATCGTGACCGTCGTCAACACGGGGATGGATCTTCCCTGCTGTGCCTCCATTCCCATGATGGCGATGGGGGCGGTCATCGGAAGGCTCGCCGCGCTCCTCTTCGAAACATTCGGCATGGACCCCGCGCTCTCCGACCCGCTCGTCATCATCTGCATGGTGACTTTCTTCACGACGGTCGTCAAGGCCCCGATGACGGGCATCATCATGACGATCGAGATGACGTGGAGCTTCACCTTCCTGCTCCCCGCCGTCGTCGGCGTGGCGGTGGGGTACGTCGTGGGGGATATTTTCCGCACCGAACCCCTGTATGAGCGTCTGCTCGAAGAACTCGTGGAAGAGCGCAACGCCAACACGCGGCACATCTCTGTGAAGGTACGCGTGACCGCGGCGGCGGGCCGCATCATCGGGGATATCCTGTGGCCGTTCTCCGCGCTCGTCACGGGCATCGTGCGCGGGGACGAAACGATCGTCCCGCGCGGGCAGACCGAACTCAAAGAGGGCGATATCCTGCGCGTCGAGGGTTCGCCGGAGGACCCCGCGGAATTTATTGCCACGCTCGCCTCGCTGGTCGGAACGGTGGAGACCGGGGCCGAAAAGACCGAGGCGGCCGAAGGGGCCGCTCCGCCCGCCGAAGGCCGGACGTAAACCAAACATCAACCAAACAGACCCGCGAAGGGCAAGCATAGCAACGTTGAAAAAAGCCCGCCGAAAAGTGACTTCGGCGGGCTTTCCCTATACCATGTCCGAAAGGGAGCTATATGAGAAGCACGAGCGAGAGCGTGCCGAGGGCGGCCGCGAGCGCGGGTACGGCAACGAAGATGCCCATTTTCAGGAAGTCGTGATAGCCGAATTTCAGGCCGTGGCGGTGCAGGATGGAACTCCACATGATGCCCGCGAGCGCGCCGATGGGCGTGAGGAACGCGCCGAGGTTGGAGCCGACGATGGTGGCATAGACGGCGGGGAGCGCCGTCCCCGCGGGCAGCGTCTCCAAAATGGCGGCAAAGAGGACGCTCATCGGGATATTGTTGATGAGGTTGGCCGTAAGGAAGGAGGCCGCGCCGTATTTGAACACGGCATAGTCGGCGCCGAAGAGTTCGGCGATGCGCGAAGTGACCCCGTTTTGGGAGAGCGCGACGACCATCACGAACATGGAGAGGATGAAGGGGATGAGCTGGTAGGGGGCGCGGCGCAGGCACCCCACGAGCGCGCGCGGCCGCTGTTTTTTCACGAGGCTGACGGCGAACGAGCAGAGAAAGAGCGATAAAACGGCGCCGAGCGAGACATACCACATTTCAAGGCCGATATACGAGCTGACGGCGAGCAGGGCGGTGCAAACGCCGAGATGCGCGATGCCGATGCCGAGCGAGAGCTTATCTTCGATGTGCGTCTCTGTCTCTTCCCCCTCGATGGGGGCCTTTAATTTTTTACGGAACAAAAGCAAGAGACAGCCGAAGGCGACGATGCCCGCCGCGAGCGTGGGCAGGATGCTCACCTTGGCATAGGAGACGAAGTCGATGCCGTAATCGGTGGCGAGATAGATGTTGGTGGGATTGCCGATGACGAGCGCCATGCTCCACGTGTTCGCCGCCACAAATTCCGCCGCAAGATAGGGGATGGGGTCGATTTTTGCGTGTTTTGCGAAGTAACAGATGAAGGGCGTGAAGGAGAGGATGATGACGTCGTTGGAGGTAAACACGGTGAGGACGGATACCATGATGTAGAGGGATAAAAAGAGCTTCATCTGCCCCGTCTTTGCCCGTTTTAAGGTGACGCCCGCAAGATAGCGGAAGAAGCCGAGTTCATCCAAAAAGACGGAGAGGACGGTCATCGAGAGAAAGAGGACGAGGAGCTTTAAGGGATTGATGGCGTTGTTGGCGATGAGGGCGGCGCCGACGGCCTTGATATCCGCCTGCCCGCAACAAAGAAGAATGACCGCGCCGAGGAGCGTGATGGGCCAATAGCTATCGACGGTGAGCCTGCCGAGCCGTATTTTTGGGAAGAACAGCACGGCGAGGATCATGAGAAGGCAAGCCGCGCCGCAGATGATGACGGATACGAGCATACTGAAAGTACTTCCGCAGGGTGAAATTCCCAAAGATTGTAGCACAAGCCCGCGCGGCTGTCAAACGCGCAGAGGGGGAAATTTTTCCGTGCGTGAGAAAAAATTCGCCCCGTTCCGTTCTATATACATATGCCCCCCCCCGAAAATCTGCCTTTCGGCCGTTTGTGCATTTCAGAAAATTTTATCTGTGAAACGTCAAGTGTATTATAAAAAATATCATGGGCGGGTGAAAGCCATTTGCAAAAATATGTGAATGGTGAAAGATTTCGGCCGCGGAAAGGCAAGGGGTATGCAATCGGTTGCATTTTTCAGATGGGGGGGGGTATAATCTATATATCTTTTTGCCTTTCAGAGGGGGCGGAGAGAAACTCATAAAAAAATCTTTATGGAGGCAAGCTAAACAGGAAAGCGGGACAATATCCTACAAAAGCTATCATTGTCAACGCAAAGAGGCTGAAAAAACGTATGCTGGAAGTAATCAACTTTTCTAAGAAGTACAAGAACAACACCAAGTATTCGGCGCGCCACGTCAGTTTTTCCGTCGCGGCGGGAGAAGTGGTGGGGCTGGTCGGAAGCAACGGCGCCGGCAAGTCCACGATCATCAAGAGCATCATCGGCGTTCTTCCCTTCACCGACGGCACGATCAAGGTGGGGGGCTACGACATCGTGAAGCAGCCCGAAAAGGCGAAAAAGCTCATCGGCTATGTTCCCGACGACCACTCCGTCTATGAAAAACTGACGGGCAGGGAGTATATCAACTACATGGGCAGTCTTTACGGGGCGACCGTGTTGCAGAAGAAATTCGCAAC
The DNA here is from genome assembly GCA_947626575.1 of uncultured Clostridia bacterium. Lineage (GTDB taxonomy): Bacteria > Bacillota > Clostridia > Christensenellales > Borkfalkiaceae > Gallimonas. The sequence continues at coordinate 81,316 of CANQSR010000006.1, forward strand.
CGACGAACTCGCAAAGCGGTTTGATATCGCGCATGCGCTGGATGCGCAGATCGCGGGGTATTCCCACGGTATGCGGCAGAAGATCTGCATTTTAGGCGCGCTCGTGCATTGCCCCAAGCTGTGGATCCTCGATGAACCCATGGTCGGTTTGGACCATCAGACGATGATGCTCCTCTGCCAATATATCCGCGGCTATGCAAACGCCAAGCACGCCGTGCTGTTTTCCACGCACAACCTCGAAGTCGTGCGCAAGACCTGCGATAAAGTCGTCTTTATCCGCGAGGGCAGGATCGCGAACATCGTCGATCTCAGGACGGCGAAGGGGTTCGATATCGACAGTTACTACATGCAGCTGAACGGCAAAACGGACGCGGCGCAGACCCGTCCCGCAGGGCAGAATGCGCCCTATGCGGCGCCGTCGCCCATACCCATGTCCGCGACCCCCATGCCCGCTCCGTTCTTTCCCTACCCCTATGGCGTATATCCGCAGTATCCCGTGAATGCGCCTTACGGACAGGCAGGGGAGCAAAAACCTTCGCCCAAGAACCCCTCCGAGGTGGACCCCCATGCGTGAGTTTATCCGTCTGCAACTGAAACTGAAATGGGGATTTAACCGCAACAACAACAAGACGAGCGCGGTCATGACCGCGCTTGCGGCGCTACTTGCGGTCGCCATCGCCCTTGCGCTCGTGTGGGCGCTCTCCTTTGTCTTGAAGGCGAGCATCGCGGTCACGGCGAAGCGGCTCTCCGTATTGTATCTCACGGCGATCGCCGTGGGGCTTACGGTCGCCGCGACGGGTATGCAGATGAAGCGGCTGTACCGTCCGGGGGATCTTCTCATCACGGCGCGCTTTCCGCTGAGTCCCTTCAAGCTGTTCGCCGGCTATCTCATCCTCAACTACATCGACCTCACCATCTATTCCGCGGTCATGCTGCTTCCCATCATGCTCGTGTTCGGGTTTGCGATGCAGTGCATTTCGGCCGCGTACATCTTCGGGATCCTGCTCGGCGTCCTCCTGATGCCCATCTTCCCGTTCGCGCTGTCTATCTTCATCGCGGTCCCCGCGGTGTACATTGCCTCCCTGTTCGAACGGCACGGCATCGCACGGCTCATCGTGTTCGTACTCTTTTTGGCGGGGGCGTTTGCGCTCTACTACTATATCCTTACGGTGCTGGCGCAATTCTTCATCCACAGGAATTGGGAGACGGGAACGTTGGAGATCTGGGAAAATCTTCTCAGCGGGCTGGACGCATACTATAATCCCGCATACTATCTCGGCAACGTGATCTTCTTCGAGCGGTTCTGGCTTGGCTTCGGCGTGCTGGTCGGCGGGGGGCTTCTGCTCATCGCGATCGGCGTGGCGCTGGCGCGGGCCGTCTGCGCGAACTTCCGCAACAATGCGCTCGATAGCGGGAGCGGGTTTTCCTCCAAGCAGACCAAGGTGGACGGCTACGGCAGTGCGCGGGCCATCTTCCGCTATGGTTTCAAGGAGATCATGCGCACCAAGACGTATTCCTATTTCTACCTCGGCGTTGCGATCTCCACGCCCGTCATGGTGTTCTTCTGCAACAGGCTCGTCCAGATGGTGGGCGAGGCGCAGATCGGCACGGGCATCAATTTCGGCGCATCCATGCTCGTCATCGCCGTATTTATGGCGATGATCTGCTCGTTTACGGGTACCGTCCTCAGCGTGGAGGGCAAGAATTTTTACATCACCAAGCTCATCCCCGTGCGTTACCGCAAACAGCTGTTGATCAAGGGCATTCTGAATATCGGCGTGAGCGCGATGGCGCTCTTAATTAGCGCGCTGGTACTCGGCTGGTTGCAGTTCATCAGCGTCAAGGAGATCCTCATCCTCGCCGCGACGCAATTGCTGCTTGCATCGGGATTGGTATTCAACGGCGTCAACCTCAACCTCGCCAATCCCAACTTGAAGCCCAAGGCAAACGGCGAGGCGGAGGAGATCAACATCACCTATATGCTCCTGATCGGGCTTGTGCTTGCCGCGATCTTGGGAGCATGCAGCATCATCTTTCCGAGGGTCTTTGCGGAAGGAGCGATGGCGGCGTATATCGTCGCCCTGTCCGTCGCGTTCGTCTATGCCGCCGTCAACATTCTCGTATTCTGGTTCACTGCGGATAGAAAGTATCAAAAGATCGAAGCATAAAGGGGAGTTACACCATGAAGAAGTTAATGACATCGACCATCATTCTGCTGCCGCTTCTGATCCTCGCGGTCATGCTCGTGAGCGGCGCGATCATGAGTCTTATCACGCATATCTATGTGGAGTCGGTGGAGTTTGTGGAGAACGATACGCTCGTCCTCGTGATGAGCGATGAACAGTCCCGCCCCACCGAGCAGCTCGAAGTCAACGTGCTGCCGCTCAAAGCGGCCAACCGCGGCCTCGTGTATTCGACGGAGAACGAGGATATCGTCACCGTCGATGAAAACGGCGTCGTCACCGCCCAATACTATGGCGAGACGTATATCACCGTGACGAGCGCCGAGAACAAGGCGGCCACCGCCAAGCGCAAGATCCTCGTGACGGATACGTCCGTCCACAAGCTCGTGATCAACGAGGAAGACGCGGAGCTGTATGAGGGCGAGCCGAAGGAACTTTCCGTCACCGTCTACCCCAAGGAAGCCGAGAACAAGTCCGTCACGTGGACGAGTTCGGATGAGAGCATCCTGCACGTCAGCGCGAACGGCACGGTGACGCCCGTCGGCCGCGGCACGGCGACGGTCACGGCCGTCTCCAACGATAACGGCGAGGCGAAGGATACCGTCACGTTTACCTGCCATAAGAAGCTCAAAGACCTCGGCGTCGACCAGGTGGGCGTGGTCACTTCGGCGCGCACGGTCAAGTTCCCCTCGGTCACGCGCATCCCCGATGATGCGGATGCGGACATCGCCTACAAGTCGAGCGATCCCTCCGTCGCCACCGTGGACGGCGAGGGCAACATCGTATTCCAAAAGGCGGGGAAGGTCGCGATCACGGTCATCGCGACCGACTTCGGCGGCAAGACCGTGGAAAAGGTCAAGGAATTTACCTCCACCGACGGCTACTATCTCCCGCCGCTCTTCGAAAAGAGGGAATACACCGTCGATTTCGATACCTATTTCAAGGACGGCAAGGCCACCGAGGCCCTGCCCATTCCCTTTGCGACGGCGCTCGAAGGTTCCTATCAGGAATTCAAGGAAGTGACTTACGACGTCGCGGGCGTTCTCACCTTCGATGAGGATGCCAAGAAATTCTACTTTGCGGGCGAGATGCCCGCAGGGACAAAGACCGTCACCGTGACTGCCACGGCGCGCGTCTACAAGACTGCCGAAGGCGCCGTTTCCGATTACAACGATTCCTTCACGCTCACCGTCCTGCGCAACGCTTCCGGCGTCTCTCTTTCGTACATGGGTACCCCCGATGTTGCCCACATCTCCACTTCTTCCAAGACGCTCAAACTCTATGAGGGCGTGAATGCGCTTCCCGAAAACCACACGAACACCGTCTCTTACCGCCTGACGGAAGAGACCGACGTCGCATCCGTCGACGGGAGCGGCACGCTCACCTTCCAAAAGGCGGGCGAGGTCACCGTCCGCGTGGAGCTTCACGGCGAGAACGGGGCCGTCACGGTGTACAAGGAACTCGGCGTCGCCTATGCGCCCGCCGCGGGCGGCAAGAGCGTCTCCTTTACGGGAGAACAGCGCACCGCCTCCCTGCTTCTCTCGATGGCGAAAAGCGAACAGGGCATCCTCTATTTCAACGAACCCGCAGGCGCAGACGTCACCTATGCCGTCGAAGGGGGCGCGAATGCGGCCGTCAAGCTCGAAGAGCGCGGCGGCGTCAAGTATATCGTATCCCAAAAGGGCGGCTTTGCGAACGTGGAGATCAAGGTAGTTCCCAAGGCGGCGGCCGCAGACATGGGTACCCCGTCCGCGGCGACCTATACCGTCCGCGTCTATTCCGACTGCCCCGTGCGCGCGGAAAACTTCGTCGTCAAATTCAACAGAGAAGGCACGCCTTGCACGCAATATTTCGGAACGACGGCGCATGAAACAGTTCCCTACACCGTCACGGTAGACGGCGCAGACGGCGCCATGGAGGGCAAGAAGCTGTATGTGCAATACGGTTCCGCGAAGGATGCGGCAAACGAAGGCGCGCCGACGCAGAGCGGAAGCATTGCCTTCGGCGAAGCGCTCTCCACTCTCAAAGTGACCTTCGGCGTGGAATACGGCGAAGAGGCGGCCAAGCTCGGCGCAAAGGACGGGCTTTCGGATACCGAGCGCACCATCGTGCGCAACGCCGAGAGCATCGCCGTCTCCCACAAGGAAGCCGACGCCGCCAAGATCTCCACGTGGCAGCAAACGCTCACCTTCACCACGGAAACGACTGCGGGCGAGGAGACCGTCAATCTTTCCGTCCTTCCCGCGAACCATACGAATACCGTCGTCTATTCGCTCACCGAAGGCGGCGAATACGCGGAAATCACGTCCGCGGGCGCGCTGACATTTAAGGAGACGACCGAGGCGCACAGCGTCACGGTGAAGATCTCGCTCCGCGCCATGGATGGCTCCATCCTCGCCGAGCCGTGTAAGGAGATCGAGATCGCCTATGCGCCCCGCGGCGCAGAGGATAAGGAAGTCTCGCTCTCCGATGCGCAGAGAGAGGCCAAGTTGCTTCTCCGCATGGGCGACGGGAAGAACGACAAGGGCATCCTCCGCTTCACCGAACCCGGCGACGCCACGGTCACTTATCAAGTTACAAAGGGGACCGCGGTGAAAGTCGTCGAAGAGAGCGGCACGCAGCACATCGTACCCCAAGAGGGCGGCTTTGCGACGGTCACCGTCACCGTTGCCCCCAACGCGGGCGGCGAAAATAAGACTTACACCGTCGAGGTTTACGTCGATAACATTCTCCACGCCGAAGATCTGACCTTCTCGTTTACGGACGGCGTCGATACAAAGGGGACCAAGGCGGAAACCGTCACCTTCACCGTGCAAGTAAACGGCGGCGAAGGCCGTATGCAAGGCAAGCGGCTGATCGTCACCGCGGCGGGAAATGACAAAAAGAAGGGCGAAGATGACGCCGAGACCTACACGGATAACCTCACATTCCCCAAGAGCAGTGCGGAGCTTACCGTCTCGTTCGGCACGGAATACACCGAAGAGGCGCTGAAGTTCAAGGCTTCGGGCGGCCTCGCAAATTCCAAGACGGCCACCGTCGGCCGCAACGCCGAGGAGATCAAAGTCACTTACGGCGGCGTGCAGACCGAAAAGATCTTGACGAGCGAGAACACGATCACCTTCGCGGAAACGAACACAAAGGGCTCCGACGTCCTCGTCGAAATTACGCCCGTCCATACGGACGTCCTCTCCTATACCCTTGAAGATAAGAGCGGCGTTGCAAAAAAATTGAACGGCGGCACGCTCACCTTCCAAGAGGCGGGTGCGGTCACCGTAAAAATTCAGCTCAAACGCGGCGGAGAGGTCACGCTCGAAAAGGATATTTCCGTCACCTATGCGCCCGTAACGGAGAAAACGCAGGAGAAAGTCGAGATCGGAAAGGACGAGGGGACCTCTTCGGATGCGCCCGTGAAGATCGTTCTGCCGACGGAAAACGGCGAGACCAAGGACGGCGTCATTTACTTCACCGAACCCGAAGGCACCGAGGTCACCTATGCCGTGGAAGAGGGCGCGGAAGCGGCCGTTAAAGTAGAAAAGAATGCCGACGGCGCATGGCACATCATAGCCCAAAAGGGCGGCTTTGCGACGATCGTCATCACGGTGACGCCCAAGGCCGAATCGATGCGCATCACGCGTTCCGTGCGTACCATGTCCGCGACGGCGACCCGCTATATCAAAGTTTACGTCGATAAACCCGTGACCGCCGCCGATCTCTTTGTCACCTTCAACGGTGCGCGCTATGATAAGGCGGACTTCCTCACGAGCCTTACGAGCGTCGGATACGCCGTGACCGTTGCAGATAAATCTGATGGCGCAATGGCGGGCAAGCGCATCTATGTAAGCGGCATTTCGTCCGACCCCGTCAAAGCGGAAGCGGGTGAATACTCCTACACGGGTACGTTCAATTTCGAAAAGGATAGTTACACGCTCCGTTTCGGCGTGGAATATGCCCAAGCGGCTCTCGACCTCGGTGCCAAAGCGGACGATTTGGCCGCGGTGCAGATCGCGCGGAATGTGGAGACCACCAAGGGGAACCTCCGCGAATATCCCACGGTGACGTATGGCGAGGAGGGCCGCGAACAGTTGAACCAAGATGGCTCGGCCGTACTCACTTTCGAAGATATCGGCGAGAAGATCGTGTTTACGGTCGGGAACGCTTTCTCCCCCGCAGACTTCGAGATTTCCGAGAGCAAGATCGAAATCGTCGGAAATGAAAACGTAAGCGTAACGAAGGCCATTGAAAACGGCGTTGCAACGGTCACGCTCACGGCGTTGAAGCCCGTCGCGGAGAGCGGCATGGCTCTCTCGATCGGCGGCAAGCAGTTTGAGTTCAAGGTCACCGTACACGCCAAGGCGCAGAAACTTTCCGTCTCCTGCGGCGATACTTTGCTCGATGAGGAGACCGAATATTCGACGCTCCTCGATAGCCTTGTGTTTAACGTCACCCTTGGGCGCAACGACGGCAACGACATCACCACGAAAGACTTGCAGTGGCGTTTGGGTGATACGGATAATTGGACCGATGTTACAAACAGCAACAGTACAACGACCCTCACGGTTTCGGGTATTTCCACGTCGGGCGGCAACTCGATCTTCATCCGCTCCGCAGACGGCGGCGTCACTTTCCAACTCTTGATTGAAAAAGTTGCGTCGGCGGATTTCCCGTTTGGTCTCGAATTCCATGCAAAGATGACCGGAGCCGATAATCAGTTGATCGGTAAGATCGAAACGGTCGAGGGTAGTGAGCATGTTTCTTATTCACTCCCGTCGAACATGGTAGGCACCGTTACCGTCAAAGTCATCGGAAAAGCGGAAAATCTTCTCGGCGGCTTCGGGACGGTAGACGAGTTCAAGAAACTTGCAACATGCAATTTGGGCGATGCCGTAAGCGAAGGTTGGAAAGTGGAATACGCATCCGAACGCGGCGAGATCATCCTCTCGAATATCGGCGGCGGCAACTTCAACCACACCGTCACCTTCGAGCTGTTCACGAGGTCCGTGTCCGTCGGCCTCTCGCACATCAAGCTCGCGCGCATCGAGTTCGACGGCTTTGATAGCGCAAACAAGGTCAACGGCGGCGACGTCTACAAGGGCTATCAGCAGGTCCGCGTCTTCGCCAAGCACAGCGACTACGCCGAATTGGCGGGCGGTACGAGGACCAACAATCGCGTCGATTACTTCAAACTCCCCGCCGTTGCATTTGGCGATGCCGCGGGGCAAGAGTCCGTCGATCTTGCGTTGCTCACATGGACGTTTACAGGCTACCGCGGCAATGCACCCATGGCCGAGACGTTCACTCTCACGCAGACGGGGACGACGGTCACCTTCAACGGCGTGACCTATACGATCGTAAAGAATACGGAAGCGGGCAAGCCCTCTACTTTGGAGAAGGCAGACGGCACCGTCATCGCCGCAAACGGCACCTATGCGAGCGGTCAAACGCAGGTGCCGTGGGTAGATGTCTATGCCGAAACGGGCGTTGCCTACCTCTACTTTGGCGAGTTTACGGGTCTTAGCGAGGTAGACGTACAGAACGACCTATTCGGTAACTTCGATGACAAGCCGACTTGGGACAAACCTGCCAATGTGTATAACGTTGAAGGTACAAAGATTGAACCTACCGATAGTTCCTTCACCTTCCTTCGCGTGGAGGCGGGCGACGGCGCACAGGGCGGCATCAACCGTCACTTCAATTTCAACGTCCTCGCCGATGGCGAACTCACCAACGTCTTCAACGCGACGGGGTATTATCAGTATAGCAAAGTCGTCTTGCACCATGACCTCTATGGCAACGGCGAACTCAGCGCCGATTCGCAAATTGAGCGCGATGCCAAGGCCAACGACCAAGTCATGGATAAGGTGTTCACGCATGCGGATTGGACGAGCCCCGCAGCATATGCCAAGACGACCGTCTATGGCAACGGCTATCAGATCAATCTGAACTCGCTGAATGATATGATCATCGGCGACGACGGGTATTTGACCAACAACGGCGGGACGGAGAATACGGGTAGCCATACGGAGTTCTTGAATATCTACAACGTCAATCTGAAAGGGCGCAATGATACGGATAAAGTGATTTCCACGCAAATGGGTGTCTACTTCAACATTCACAATGCCTATTATTCCACCGTTCAAAACTACGGAAAATTGTTCAATGGAAGTTTGCATGCCAAAAATACCGTGTTCAGAAATGTTGCCATGGCGGCGATCGAGCTGTGGGATAATCGTGATGGCGCAAAGGCTTCTTGCGTCGATTATCTCGAAAATGTGACCATCGTCAACGCAAAGAGAGCAATCATTTTGGAAAATCACGGCGGCCATACCTTGAATATCAAGGGCTATTTCGATGCTTTGAACTACAATTCGTTCAATGGAATTAAGGATTTAGCCACGGCGGCGATAGACGATGCCATGGTACTCCAACTCCTTGCCGGCTCCGCGGCATTTAATCAACAGAGTATCGATAAGTATCTGGAATGGTTTGGTTGCAATTACTCTGTCTCGCTGAGTAGTGGCAACATGGATGGAGCAAACAATTTCTTTGTAAATCCGATGATTATTGATGTCTCCCAAGATGAAGGAAAGACGAAACAGGTTACAGGAGCGCGGAGCAAGTATGGTATGACTGCAAGTCAATTTTATATTGATGAAGCAGGTGATGTCGTACGGGGCGGTAAAGATGAAAATGGTAATTATCCTACAGCACCCAATCCGGGCGTCACATGGGTGTGGACTGAAAGCAGGACCAATGTAGGAGGCGTTGGCGGGATCATCAATGTTTGGGATGAAAGTAGTCATACGTATCTCAATATAAAAGACAATCCCGAAAAATCAAATTTTGCAACTCCGTTATCCGGTATGGATCATATTGACCCGCGATTCCTTACAGAGGACATTTTGAAAAAATATGAATCTAAATTTGGGAGTGCGAGTACGTGGGGCAACAGTCTGATATCAGGCTATACCTTTAACACGCGGAATACCATTGACGGCGGGCAATGCACCGTTACTCCGGACAACGCTGACGGCACCTATGACTTTTATCATTTCAACGCAACAGCCACTCGCAACCTCGGAAAACTCTTTACGAGTGAACGTGAGGTCCGTCTGCTTTGCGAATATGTCGATATCGATGATAACGGCAATCCTATCTTGAATACCGACCATATTTTGTGGCACATGCAGAAGGCGTATCGTGACACCGACCTCATCGTTGGCAGATTAGACCACATCGCCGACCTCAAAGAATCGCTGCAAAATGCGCAAGCGAGGGGCGATTGGGACGGCAATTGGCCCGACGGGACGACGTTCCAAAGCGCACTCGACGCCGAGGCGCAAGCGAACGCCGCGGCCTTGACCGCGATGCTCTCCGAAACCGTCCTTCCCTCCAAGCATCCCTTCGAATAATTCCCCATCCCCGCCTCCCCCCTAATACCTGAGGGGGGAGGGTAGGGTAGGGGGTGCAAGACCTGCCCCCTTTCCAAGGGGGCGGGTGGCGCGGCATTGCCGCGTCAGGTGGGGGTTCCTTCAAATTAAGTCTCACCCCACCTGTCCGCGTTGCGGACATCCTCCCCCCTCTTGTAAAAGGGGGGAGGCGTATTAACTGTCTCTCGTAAAAGGGGGAGGCAATATCAACAAATCTCCGCCCGCCCCCTCATACTTGAGGGGGGAGGGTAGGGTAAGGGGTGTCTTCGCCCGCCGCGCGCGTCTCGCCTCCCCTCTTGCAAAAGGGGGGAGGGTAGGGTAGGGGGTGCAAGACCCGCCCCCTTTCCAAGGGGGCGGGTGGCGCGGCATTGCCGCGTCAGGTGGGGGTTCCTTCAAATTAAGTCTCACCCCCCACCTGTCCGCGTTGCGGACATCCTCCCCCCTCTTGTAAAAGGGGGGAGGCGCATTAACTGCCTTTTGTAAAAGGGGGGAGGCAAAACCAAATCTCCGCCTCCCCCCTCACTTGTGAGGGGGGAGGGTAGGGTAGGGGGTGCAAGACCTGCCCCCTTTCCAAGGGGGCGGGTGGCGCGGCATTGCCGCGTCAGGTAAGGGTTCCTTCAAATTAAGCCTCACCCCCCACCTGTCCGCGTTGCGGACATCCTCCCCCCTCTTGTAAAAGGGGGGAGGCGCATTAACTGCCTTTTGTAAAAGGGGGGAGGCAAAACCAAATCTCCGCCTCCCCCCTCACTTGTGAGGGGGGAGGGTAGGGTAGGGGGTGCAAGACCTGCCCCCTTTCCAAGGGGGCGGGTGGCGCGGCATTGCCGCGTC
>CANQSR010000007.1 GCA_947626575.1 uncultured Clostridia bacterium
TGCGGGGGTAGCCGGCACCATACACCGGATGGTGTCAAAATCAAACCCCCATTTGAAATGGGGGTTGCTGACTTCTGAGCCGTAGCGGCTTGACTTTCATCGAATTGCTCATCCGCGAAGAATCCTATTGCGACCAAGTGTTGTGTGAACGGATTTCATAATGTGACCCTTCGGCAAGCTCAGGGTGACGGATTTACGCCCCACTCCCTAAATCCCTCTCCCCAAGGAGAGGGTGACTCTTGCGTCATTCCGTCCGCGCGAGACTTTATTCGTCATTTCGTTTTGTTCGTCATTTCGAACGAAGTGAGAAATCTCAAAGAAGTGCGAAACCTCAAAGCGAGATTCCTCGGCGTTGCCTCGGAATGACGTGTGGGGCGAAACCCCTCAGTCTCGCTAACGCTCGCCAGCTCCCCTCATAGGGGCGCCGAGAAAACTCCTTGCTGTCCCTTTTAGGGAAAGTGGACGCGAGCAGGGCGAGCGGCCGAAAGGGTTTCTGCGCGATATCCTGTTGCCGTGCGTAAATTTTCCCCGCCTTACGCAATCTTGTTTTATGAAACAGAAATTCCGCGCGGCATGGGAAAAGGTGAAAAATGCCTACCGCATCCTCGTCGCGCACAAATATACCACGGTCGCGGGTACGCTCGTCTTTTTTCTCGTCATCTCCGTCGTGCCGTTCTTCTTTTGGCTCACGCTGCTCTTCGGCAATCTCCCCGCGGCGGGCGTGGAACTCGCCGATTTGGAGATCTTCGGCTGGGCAAAGGAAACACTCGTATTCCTCCGTGACAGCGCCGCCGAGGCCTCCAAGGGCGCGGGGATCTTCCTTTTGGCGACGACCCTGTGGTCGGCCACGGGATTTTTCTACCACCTGCGCAGGAGCGGCGAGATCCTCTATGGGTGCGACCGCCACCGCGGCTGGAAGGTGCGCCTCTCCGCCCTCGCCGTCACCCTCGCCGTCCTCATCTTCTTCGCGGCGGCGGGGCTACTGATTTTCGCGGGCGTCGTCGGCGTACGCTTCCTGCCGGCGTGGGTGGGGTATCCCGCGCTCTTTTTGCTCCTCGCCGTCCTCGGATTTTTCGCGGCATGGATCTTGAACGCCTATGTATGCCCTTACCGCGTGCGCCCCTCGGACACGGTATGGGGCAGCGCGCTCACGGCGGCGCTCTGGCTCGCGGCCGCCGCCGTCTTTTCCGTCTATCTCAAATTTTCCTCGGCGGAAAAATTATACGGCGCGCTCTCCGTCGTCATCGCCGCCCTGCTCTTTCTCTATTGGATGATGACCTGCCTCACGGCGGGCATCATTTATAACCGCCACCGCCTCGGAAACCGAAAACCTTCGGCGCGTACGTTCTGACGGGAAATCATTCACTCATTTGGATACTTTTAGGGCGGCTTTCGGACACGGTTGCCGCATTTTTAAGAAAATTAACCCAAGTTGACAAAAAAAATTTCGAATTTCCGAAAAATTTTTCGAGAAAAATATTTACTTTTATGCGTGTTTGGTGTAGAATAGAAAACGAGAAAAAATAGCTTTAAGCTGTGAGGTGAAAAATGTCCAACAACAAAAGTAATGAAGAATTGAACCGCGAGCTGCTTTCCGGCGGATTTGCCGTATTGAGCAAACAGCAAAAGGCCAGCGAACAGGAAATCAAGAAGTCGATCGGAGACGGAACGGAATCCGTCCTGAACGAGTTCAAATATCTCTATGAGTATCTCTCACAGCAGAACGAGGCGTCCGCCAAGCCCGAAGAGGCCAAGCCCGAAGCGGCTTCCGATAACGGGGCTTTGGCAGAGGCCATCAACCAATATACGAATGAGATGACCTCCTACCTCGAAGGCAAGATCGCCGAGCAGATGGAAGCGCTCAAAGGCGAACTTTTGAAGTCCATCTCCGCCGTCGGCTCCTTCGACCCCACCATGATGGAGGCGCGCATCTCCAAGCGCATGGAGCTTCAAATAGAGCGCGCCGTCGAGAGCGTGGAGGACATCGAGGACCGTCTCGTCGAAAGCACCGATAACAACGATTCCAAGATCGATGAAAAGCTCAAAGCGCTCAAAGACGAATTGCTTGCCGCGATCGGGGAAAGAGACGGGGGAGACGTCGTTCTCAAATCCGATCTGAATGATTTCCGCGAAGAACTCTTCGCCGTTCTCGACGAAGGCTTCCTTGCGATCCAAAACCGCCTCGACGCGCTCCATACGGAGGAAGTGACCGAGGAGACGGCCGAAGAAAAGCCCGCGGCAGATCTCGATTACGATCTGCTCGCCGAGAAGGTTGCCGCCCTCATCCCCGCGGGGACCGACCCCGAAGAGATCATCGACGGCGTTATCCGTTCTCTGCCCCAGAGCTTGGATCCCGACGAGCTTGCCGAGAAGGTCGCAAATGCCGTCCGCGACGCCGTGGATCCCGACGAGATCGCAGAAAAGGTCGCGTCGCTCGTTCCCGCTCCCGATGAGGACGTCATCGCCCAGACCGTTCTCACGTCGTTGCCCGTCATCGATTACGACCTCGTCGCCGAGACGGTGGCGCGCGCATTCGAACAGGAGTTCGATCTGACCGTGGAAGAGAAGGGCGTGGACGCCATCGCAGAGAAAGTGGTCGCCAAGCTCGACGAGAAGTGGGAAGCCGAGGACGCCGCTTACGAAGAAGAGGACGAGGAGGAACCCGAAGGCGAGGACGTCTGCGAGATCATCGCGGCCCGCGTCGCCGAACTCATCGAAGAGAAGCGCAAGGCCGAAGAGGGCGAGGAAGAACCCAAGCCCGCGGAGGTCGTCGTCGATTACGAAGCGCTCGCGGAGAAGGTCGCCGAACTCGTCGAGGCAAAGCGCAGGCTCTCCGAGGAAGAGGAGGCCGTGAGGCTTGCCGAGGAGGCCGCCGCACATCCCGTTCCCGAAAAGGAGGAGGTCGATTACGACTTCCTTGCCGAGAAGGTCGCCGAAAACCTTGCAAAGCGTTGCGAGGCGTGCGAGGCAGAGGAACAGCCCGTTGCGATCGACTATGACGAACTCGCAGGAAAGGTGATCGCCACCATCGAAGAACACTGCGCGGCATGCAAGGAAGCCGAAGAGGCGCCCGATTACGACGCGCTCGCGGAGAAAGTCGCCGAACTCGTCGAGGCAAAGCGCAAGGAAGCCGAAGAGGAAGCCGCGCGCATCGCCGCCGAGAAGGCGGAAGAGGAGCGCAGGGCCGCCGAAGAGGAGGCCGCGAGAAAGGCCGCCGAAGAGGCAGAGGCCGCCGCGCTTGAAAAGAGAGTGAACGAACTCGTCGAGGAGCGCGTAAACGCCATCCTCGAAGAGCAGAGAAAGGCCGCCGAGGAAGCGGAAGCGGCAAGGAAGGCCGCCGAAGAGGACGAGGCCGCCAAGAGGGAAGCCGAAGAAGAGGCCGCCCGCATCGCCGCCGAGGAAGAAGCCGCGCGCCGCGCCGCCGAGGACGAGGAGACCATCCGTCTGCTGGAAGAGGCCCTCAAATCCGCCGAAGAGGCCGTAAGGGCCGCTGAGGAAGCCCGCATCGCCGCCGAAGAGGCCGCGAAGAGGGCGGAAGAGGAAGCGGCAAGAGCCGAAGAGTCGGCCGCGGAACCTGCCCCCGTCGAGGAAGAGCCTGTTCCCGTCGAAGAGGAACCCGCTCCCGTCGAGGAAGAACCCGCGCCCGTAGAAGAGGAACCTGCTCCCGCCGAAGAGCCCGCGCCTGTGGAAGAGGAACCCGCTCCCGTTGAGGAAGAGCCCGCTCCCGTCGAAGAGGAACCCGCTCCCGTAGAAGAGGAGCCTGCTCCCGCCGAGGAACCCGCGCCCGAAGTCACCGAAGAGCTTGCCGTTGCAGATGCGGCCGCCGCGCCCGCCGAAGAGCCGGCCGCGGAACCCGTCGCCGAGGCTGAGATGACGACCCGCTACAAGAGGAGCTTCACGGCGAAGATCATCGAGAGCGAAGAAGTGATCAAGGAATATTACAGCTCGCTCAAAAACGCCTTCCTCTCCTATACGAACGTAACATCCCAGCTCAATTGGTCCAACGACCGCTTTGCCTACAACAACGATACGATCGCCAAGATCGGTGTCCGCGGCAAGACGCTGTGCGTGTACCTTGCGCTCAATCCCGAAGAGTTCCCCGAAACGGTCTATCACCAGAAGTTTGCGGGCGATACCAAGATGTATGAGCGCACGCCTCTCATGATGAAGGTCAAGAGCAACGTCGGTCTCAAACGTACGCTCCGCCTCATGGAACTTCTCATGGAGCGTCTCGGTACGGTGAAGGCCGAAGAGGCCGAAACTGTGGACTATGCGGCGCAGTACGCCTACCGCAGTGAAGAACAGCTTCTCGCCGAAGGCCTCATCAAGACGGCGGTCGTTGAGAAGTCCGACCTTGACTTCTGAGGAATTCGCACACATTCGACAAAAACGCGGAGAGCTTAGGCTCTCCCGTTTTGTTTGATACCCATTGCTACATAATTGTGACCCAACGGAGGATTTCAGATTGAAAACAAGACCCCAAGGCAAGGCCTCGAAGGAGAGTATCGAGCTTGCCATCCTGAACGGAATCGAAGCATACCGCCGCGAACAGGAGACGGCGGGGACCAAGCGCACGGCGGAAAAAACGCGCAAGGGCGGGGCTTCGCATCCCGTCTCCGCCGAAAAGCGCACGGCCTCCAAGAAGGGCGGCGCACAGAAACATCCCGCACCTGCGGGAGCAGGAAAGCGTATGGAGAAGCGTCCCGCACCCGCCGCGGCCCGTGAAAAGCGTTTGGAGCGTCCCGCATCCGCGGGAGAAAAGCACGCGTTGAGACCCGCCGCGCCGCGCGGCAAGCGCACCAAGAAGCCCGTCAAGATCTTGTTCTTCGGCGGCGTGGGCGAGATCGGCAAGAACATGACGGCCATCGAGTACGGCAATGATATCATCGTCATCGACGCGGGCATCATTTTTCCCACCGAGGATATGCCGGGCATCGACCTCGTTTTCCCGGAGATCACCTATCTCACCGCCAACAAGCACAAGATCCGCGGCGTATTTTTGACGCACGGCCACGAGGACCACATCGGCGGCGTACCCTATCTCATGAAGGAGATCGACCCCGCAACGCCCGTCTACGGCACCAAGCTCACCCTTGCGCTCGCGGATAACAAGCTCCGCGAACACCGCATGAATTTCGTCAAACTCATCACGGTGGAACCCAAGGATAAGATACGGGCGGGCGCGTTTACGGTCAACATCGTCAACGTCAACCATTCCATCGCGGGCGCCACCGCGCTCGCCGTGGAAACGCCTTACGGCATCATCTTTCACAGCGGGGATTTCAAGATCGACCTGACGCCCGTCGCGGGCAAGCCCATCGACCTCGAAGAGATCGCCGAATACGGGAGAAGGGGCGTGCTGCTCTATCTCGGAGAATCCACCAACATCGAACGCCCCGGATTTACGATGAGCGAGAAGGTCGTGGGGACCACGCTCGCGCACCTCTTTGCCGAACATGCCGACCGGCGCATCGTGATCGCCACGTTCGCCTCCAATGTTCACCGCCTGCAACAGATCATCGACATCGCGGCAAAATACCGCCGCAAAGTCGCCCTCTCCGGGCGGAGCATGTTGGGCGTCGTGGAGGCGGCGGCGAAGATCGGGGAGATCACCATCCCCGAAGGCATCCTCGTGGACGTGGAAAAGACAAAAAACTACTTCGACCGCGAGATCGTCATCGTCTCGACGGGGTCGCAGGGGGAACCCATGTCCGCGCTCACCCGCATGGCTTCGGGCGAATTCAACAAAGTCAACATCGGCGCGAACGATACCGTCATCATTTCGGCGAGTCCCATCCCCGGCAACGAGCGCATGATCTACCGCGTCATCAACAACCTCATGAAGCGGGGCGCGGAAGTGGTCTATGAGAGCCTCGAAAAGATCCACGTCTCCGGACACGCCTGTCAGGAGGAACACAAGCTCATGCACACGCTCCTCCGCCCCAAGTTCTTCATCCCCGTCCACGGGGAATACAGGCACCTCCGCCGCCACGTCCTGTTGGCGCAGGAACTCGGTATGCAGCCTTCTTGCACGTTTATCCCTGAGATCGGCAATTGCGTCGAGGTGACGGACGAGGGCCTGCGGCAGGGACCCAACTTCCCCGCGGGCGCGCGCCTCATCGACGGCAGCGGCTTCGAGGATATGGGGACGAGCGAGGTCATGAAGGACCGTCTGCGCATGTCAAGCGACGGCGTATTCGTCGTTGCGCTCACGCTTTTGGGCGGCAGGATCGTCGGCGAACCCGCCGTGGAATGCCGCGGGTTCGTGTTTGCGGATGAGCGCGAAGAGCAGGAGGCCATCCGCGAGCTGAAAGCGGCGGCTGCGCGGGCCGTGGAGAACCTTCCCGCGCCGAGCGGGCGCGGGGAGATCGAGGGCGCAGTCCGCCGTACGCTCAAAAACTATCTCTTTAAGAGTACCAAACAATCGCCCATGATCATTCCGGTCGTCTCCGAACTGTAATAGGGAGGTCGCTTATGAAAAAGAACTGCATTCTCGCCTGCGTTCTGATGAGTATCTTGGCACTCGCGTTTGCGGCGGCAAGCATCGTCTTGTTCATCTTCGGGCAATATGCCCCCGGCGGCGCCGCCATCGCCATGTTCCTCATCAGCCTGTGGGTGTTTGCGGGCTATGTCTACCGTGAAAACGTGCGTGAACGCTTCATCGGGCGCTACCGTGTCCGCGATTACCTCGGCGCAAAGAGCATCTTAGACCGCGCGTCGCGCAACCATCTTCTCTATCCCTTTATGCGCATCGCGCTCAACCAGATGTATCTGCGCATCGAGCTGTGTCTCGACGACATCCCCGCGGCCGTACACTATGCCGAAAGCCTGCGCCGCTTGGGCGGGGACGGGTGGAAATATAAGACCGCCTATTGGTTCACGCTGTTCCACCTCGATTGGGCGGATATTGCGGCGGCGCACAGCGAATACGAGGCCTTCCGCGCGGCCTGTGCGCAGGCGGAGATCTACCGCGGCCAGCTCGACGTCCTCTCCGCCATCTTTGCGCACATCGACGGCCACGGCGGCCCGCTCCCTGAGAGCGTGAAGAACGCCGATTATCCCATTCTGCACCGCATCGTGCGGAGATATTGCTGATGCGGGGGTCGGAACCCACCCCCGTCCGCGACCCCGCCTGTTGCCCGCAGACCAGGGCGTTGCTTCTCGAAACGGCGCGGTCGCTGCACATCCGCCGCTATCTTGAAATCGGCGCGGGGGAAGGGGGTACGGCAGAAGCCGTATTCAAGGCCACGGGCGCGGAGATCGTGGCCATCGAGAAGGACCCCGTCCGCGCGGTCCATGCCCGCGAACGCTTTGAAAAGGGCGGCGTAAAGGGGCGTCTCTATGAGGGGGATGCGGGGGAGATCCTGCCCCTTCTCGGCGGGACGTTCGGCGTCATCTTCCTCGACGGCCCCAAGGCGCAGTACCGGAAGTATTTCCCCGATTGCAAGCGGCTGTTGGAGACGGGCGGCGTGCTGTTTTCCGACGACGTTCTCCTCTATGGCTGGGTGCGGGGCGAACCGCCGAAAAAGCGGCGCATGCTGGTCGAACATATCCGCGAATATCTCAGCCTTTTGGAGGCCGATCCCGGCTTTTCCACACAGTACTTCGAATACGGCGAGGGCCTCGCCGTCAGTAAAAAACTCAGATGAGGTCAAGCATGGAAAAACCCGAATTGCTCGCTCCGGCGGGCAATTTTAAGAAATTGAAACTTGCGTTCTACTTCGGCGCGGACGCCGTCTACCTCGGCGGCCGCGATTTTTCTTTGCGCAGTTTTGCCGATAACTTCACCGATGCGGAGCTGGAAGAGGGCATTGCCTATGCCCATGCCCGCAACAAGAAGGTGTATGTTGCCGCCAACATCTTTGCGCGCAACGCCGATCTCGCGGCGTTGGAGCGGCATCTCCGCTTTCTGGAAGAGGCGGGGGCGGACGGCGTACTCGTCTCCGATCCGGGCGTGTTCCGCCTTGCGAAAAGAGTTGCGCCCCGCCTTCCCCTGCACATCTCCACGCAGGCCAACACGCTGAATGCGGAGGCGGCGGCAATGTGGTATGAACTCGGCGCAAAGCGCGTCGTCCTCGCGCGCGAGGTGACGCCCTCCGAGATCGCCCGGATCAAAGCGGCCGTCCCCGGCCTCGAACTCGAAGCCTTTGTCCACGGTGCCATGTGCATTTCGTATAGCGGCAGATGCTACCTCTCCGATTACCTCGACGGCCGCAGTTCCAACCGCGGGGCATGCGTGCAGGCCTGCCGCTATGCCTATGAGATCCGCGCCAAGGAGGGAAAGAGCGGCTGGCTCCCTGTCGAGACGGACAGCCGCGGCACCTATCTTCTCAACAGCAAGGACCTCAATCTGGCGGGAAGCCTTGGGGAACTTGCGGAGGCGGGCGTCTGTTCCTTCAAGATCGAGGGGCGCATGAAGAGCGAATATTATCTCGCCACGGTGGTCAACGCCTACCGCCGCATCCTCGACGGCGGCGATGCGGCGGCCCTCTCCGCCGAACTCGAAACGTTGACGCACAGGGAATATATGACGGATACGGGCGCGGGCATGGTCACCTCCCCCGCGGGTTCGCAGAAAGCGGGAACGTGCGATTTCATTGCCGTCGTCCTCGGAAGCGATGGGGGAAGGGTGCGCGCCGAGATGCGCACGCGCTTCAAAGCGGGGGACCTTCTCGAAGTGCTTTCCCCCGATGAAAATTTCAAAAAAGAGGTCCTTGTTTCGGACATGGTAGGCCCCGACGGCGTCAAGACGGACGATGCAAAGCTCGTGCAGGGCATCTATACCTTCCCCTGCGCCTATGCACTTCGGGAGGGGGATATCCTCCGCCGCCGCAGAAAGACTGCCCAATAGGGCGGAAACATTTGTTTTTTCGGACAATTTCATGCAAAACGCGTGACAAAGCCTCCGTTTCCCTGTTATAATGGGGACAGGGTCACGAGAGGGCCAAAACAAAGGGTCGGACGAACATATGGGCGCATGGGACATCGTGAAAATCGTGATGCAGATCTTCGGCGGCATGGGGACCTTCCTCATCGGCATGAAGATGCTCTCCGATAATATGACGCGCCTCGCCCACGGCAAGCTGCAACGCATGCTCAACAGAACGGCGAAGAGCCGCTTTGCGGGCGTCGGCATCGGCACCGCGATGACCATCCTCGGACAGAGTTCTGCCTTTACGACGGTCATGGTCGTCGGCCTCGTCAACGCGGGCATCATGACGCTCTTTCAGGCGACGGCCGTCATCATGGGCGCGAACATCGGCACCACGCTCAACGCGTGGGTCATCGCGCTCGCGGGGTCGGATATCACGGCGCTCTTTCTTGCGCTCGCCGCCGCCGGCGTGTTCATCACCATGTTCTCCAAGAGCGAACGGATGAAGTCGCTCGGCAACGTCATCGCCGCCTTCGGCCTCATCTTCGTGGGCCTCAAATTCATGTCCTCGGCGCTCACCTTCGAGCGCGGCTCCGATGCCTTCAACGCCGTATCGGGCATCCTCTCTTCCATCCAAAATCCCGCGCTGTTGCTTCTTCTCGGCATCGCCATCACGGCGCTCGTGCAGTCGTCCACGGCCGTCAACGCCATCATCATCACCATGGCCTCTCTCGGCATGGTCATAGGCGGGGGCGGCAACGCGCCCCTCTACATCATCATCGGCTCCAACATCGGCACCTGCGTCACGGCGCTCATCTCCTCGCTCGGCGCCTCGCAAAACGCCAAGCGCGCGGCCGTCATCCACTTCCTCTTCAACTTCTTCGGCGCCATCATCTTTATGATCGTGCTGGTGTGCTGGACGGGCTTTGCGGATACCGTGCTTGCGGGCATGGTACCCTCGGATATCACGCTGTTCGGCAAACAGGGCCTCGGCCCCACCTTGCAGATCGCCACCTTCCACACGCTGTTCAACGTCATCAACACCCTGCTGTTTTTGCCCTTCATCAAGGGGTTCGTGTGGCTCGCCGACCATATCGTGCGCGATAAGAAGAAGGAGCCTGCGGGACCGGATACGGTCATCTTCGCCCCGCTCGACGAACGCCTCATGCGAAGCCCTTCCGTCGCGCTCGGCTTTTTGTATCAGCAGACGGGCAAGATGTTCTCTTACGCCATGGATACGCTCGACGTCTCCTTCGGCGGCTTCCTCCGCAAGGATGAGAATGTGGCGGAGACCGTCGCGGACAAGAATCGCGAACTCGCCGAGGCAAACCGTCTCGCCGTATCCTACCTCGTGAAGATCTCCACGGCCTCCCTCGTCACCGAGGATGAGAGTACCGTCTCCACCTTGCACTATGTTCTCAACGACATCATGCGTATCGGCGAACTCGCCGATAACGTCACCAAATACACCCACCACTATGTGAGCGACGCGCTGGTCTTTTCCGATGAATTTTTGGAGATGATCCGCGATATGTACGAAAAGATCAAGAAGCTCTATGTCCTCTCGCTGGCGACCTTCCTCTACCGCGACAAGGAAAGCCTCGCGGATGTGGACGCCTTGGAGGACGAGATCGACAGGGCCCGCCGCGCCTGCGTGGACAGGCATATCAAGCGTCTCAACGAGGGGAAATGCCAGCCGCAGAATTCCGGCGTGTTCATCAACCTCGTCGGCAATTTGGAGCGTGCGGCCGACCACATCACCTATATCGCCCATTCCATCGAATAAACCCAATCAATGCGGCCGCGGCCGCAGGAGAACATCATGAAAATCTCATTTACGAGACAGGATAAGACGCCCGTGAAGGCAGGGGGCGTCGGCCTCTTCATCGAGGATATCAATTACGCCATCGACGGAGGCCTCTATGCCGAAATGCTCGAAAACCGCAATTTCGAGGCCAAGGAAGTAAGCGGCAAGTGGGATAATTACGCCGTAAAGCCCGACGGCGGATATGCGTGGGAAGCCTACCCCGCAGGCGCTTCGACGCAGATGAAGATCAAGACGGACAGGCCGCTCTTCCCCGAAAATCCCCACTACATGCGCTTTACCGCGGCGGCGGGCGAGGGCATGAAGAACAGGGCATACGACGGCATCTATTTAAGGCGCGGCGCCGAATACAAGATCTCCTTCTGGATGCGCGCATACGATTACCGCGGGAAGGCGCTCGCGGGCGTATTCAAGGACGGCGTGCCGCTCTTCAAGAAGAAGTTCAAGGCGCGCCCCGACGGCAAGTGGCACCACTATACCTGCCGCTTCAAATGCAAAGTGGAAGCCGAGCGCGCGGATTTCGTTTTTGAACTGCTGGGCGCGGGCATGGTACACCTCGATTGCTTCTCGATGATGCCCTGCGACGCCATTTTCGGCGTTTTCCGCAGGGACCTTGCCGAACTCATGAAGGATTTGAAGCCGGGATTTTTGCGCTTTCCGGGCGGATGCGTCGTAGAGGGGAACGGCCTCGAAAACCGCTATCTCTGGAAGGAATCGGTGGGGCAGAAGGAACGCCGCCGCCAAAATTGGAACCGCTGGGCCGTGGAACGGGCGGGCGACTCGGAGGAGCTTCGCTGTCCCTTCCCGCATTACGGCCAGACGCTCGGCATCGGATTTTACGAATATTTCCGCCTCGCGGAGTACCTCGGCGCGAAGCCGCTCCCCGTCCTCTCCGTCGGCATCGCATGTCAATATATGTCCACTGAATTTGTTCCGCTCGGCGATCCCGCGCTGGAAACTTATATTCAGGATGCGCTCGATCTCGTGGAATTTGCCAACGGCGGGCCTGAGACGATGTGGGGGAAACTCCGCGCCGACCTCGGCCATCCCGCGCCCTTCGGGCTGGAATATCTTGCCCTTGGAAATGAGCAATGGGTGGCAAAACCCGTGCAAAAAGATACGAACATGCCCGCATCCAACGAGTTTTACAAGCGGTTCGAACTCTTTGAAGAGCGCATCCATGCCGTGTATCCCGCGATCAAGATCGTGGGAACGGCGGGGCCTTCTTTCGGCACGGAAAGCTATCGAAGCGCATGGGATTGGACGCGTGAAAAACTTCGTGAAAACGCAAATTTTGTCTACTGTACGGATGAGCATTTCTATGTCACGCCGCAATGGCTTTACGACCATGCCAACGTCTATGACGGCTATCCGCGCGGCCCGCTCGTCTATGTGGGCGAGTTCGCCGCCCACGTGAACATCCCCGGCAAGACGCTGTTCAAAACGCCCGCCGCCAACTGTTGGGAGAGCGCGCTCGCGGAGGCCGCCTTCATGACGGGCATGGAGAGAAATTCCGACGTCGTCGTGATGAGGTCGTATGCGCCGCTCTTGGGCCGCCTCGGTTACACGCAGTGGAGCCCCAATCTCATCTGGTTCGACGGGAAGGCCGCCTACGGCTCGGCAAATTATCACGTGCAAAAGCTGTATTCGCTGTACACGGGCGATTTTGCGCTGAAAACGGCCGCAGACATGCCGCATATCTATGCTTCGGCGACCGAGCGCGACGGCTTCACGTTTGTGAAGGTGGCCAACGCGACGGAGGAGACGGTGGATGCGGAGGTGGAGGCCGACTACGATTTCGGTTCGCTCACGCGCATCATCTGCCTCACGGGCGGCGCACTCGATTACAATACCCCCGAAGAACCGGATAAGATCGTTCCGCAGGAGATCGCGCCGACCGCGCCCCGCGCAGTCCGTCTTTCTCCCCGCAGTTTCTATGTTCTCGTATTCAGAAAATAAGAGCACGGCGGGTTCCCGCATACGGCTTGCGAAAGAGCCGCGATATCGGAGGAGCGTATGAATAGGGAAGAATTGCTTGCAAAGTACGCCGAAGTTTCGGTGGAACTCTATTACCGGTTGGAACGCGCGCTCGCCGCGTCGGCGCGCGTGGAGTTTTCGGACGGCAAGGCCCGCCTGATGTTTGCGGGGGAAGAACAGACGCTCCCGATGAACGGGTTCTATGTGTTGTTCGATAAGTGTTCGTCGCCCAAGCGCATCGTGCGCATCGGGACGCATGAACCCACCAACCCCAACGGGCTATTGCCGCGGCTCTTCAATCATTTCGGCGGCGGCAAGAACCGCAGTATCCTGCGCAAGCACATCGGAAGCGCGCTGCTCGCGGAGGAGCCGAGAAAGCTCGCCAAATGGATGTTGAAGAAGGAGCGGGGAGACGCCGCCACGGAGCGCGCCGTCACGGCATACATGGAAGAGCATTTTGAGGCGGCCTTCCTGCCCGTGGAAGATCTCAAAGCGCTCGGCCCGCTCGAAAAATATCTCATCTCCGCCGTTGCGACGGCAACGGTGACCGACCCCGCGCTCTCGGCCGCCCGCGAAGGCTGGCTGGGGAACAGTTGTGCGGAGGCGACGGTCGCCGAATACGGCGTGTGGAACGACGACCACGTCAAGTGGCGTCCGAAGGACGAAGCGGAGCTGAAAAAACTTCTCCGCACCTTGGAAAAGTACATCGGAAAATGACCTCTCTCCTTCCGTTTTGGGCATATGGGGTCGGGTTTTGAACGGCAATCGACGATTTCGGAAGGGATAATAAAACAGCGGAGAGCATCTCTCCGCTGTTTTTCCGTATCCCTCAATACTAATTGCATTTCATTTTTCGTTTATAAATTCGCTTTGAAAAACGTCTCGATCTTGCCGAACGGGATGACGTCGAGCCGGTCGTAAAGGTCGGTGTGTACGGCGTTGGGGATGATGAGAAGTTCCTTGTTCGCCGTATATTTGCTGTCCTTTGTCATCGCGGCATAGGCATCTTTCGAGAAGTAGCAGGAGTGCGCCTTTTCGCCGTGAATGATGAGGACCGCGCTCCGTATCTCGTTGCTGTAAGCGAGGATGGGCATATTCATAAACGAGAGCGCGGAAGTCTTGTTCCACCCGCCGTTGGAGTTTAGACTGCGGACATGGTACCCCCGTTTTGTCTTGTAGTAGTCATAATAATCCTTTACGAAGAAGGGCGCATCGGCGGGAAGCGGATCGACGACCCCGCCGCCGAGTTCATAGTTGCCGTTCTTGTAATCGGCGATACGCTGTGCGTTGAGCGCCTTTTTGGTCTCATGGCGCGCCTCTTCGCTGTCCGCCGCGTCGAAGTAGCCTTTGGCGTTGACGCGCGTCATGTCGTACATGGTGGAGGCGACGGTCGCCTTGATTCTCGTATCCATCGCCGCGGCATTCAAGGCCATGCCGCCCCAGCCGCAGATGCCAAGGATGCCGATCTTCTCCGCGTCCGCATCCTCGCGGCAGGAGAGGAAGTCCACCGCCGCCGAAAAGTCCTCGGTGTTGATATCGGGCGAAGCCACATAGCGGGGCGTCCCGCCGCTCTCGCCCGTAAACGAGGGGTCGAACGCGATCGCGAGGAAGCCGCGCTTTGCAAGCTCCTGCGCATACAGCCCCGAACTCTGCTCCTTGACCGCGCCGAAGGGGCCGCAGACGGCGATCGCAGGGAGCTTGCCTTCCGCATGTTTCGGCTTATACACGTCGCAGGCGAGCGTGATGCCGTAACGGTTATGGAACGTCGCCTTTTCGTGATGGACCTGTTCGCTCTTTGGGAAAACCTTATCCCATTCCTTCGTTAATTTCAATTCTTCCATAATTTTACTCCTTGATGGTTTTTATAATTTTTGCGGGAACGCCCGCTACAACGGCATTTTCGGGGACATCCTTTGTGACGACCGCGCCCGCGCCTACAACGGCCCCGTCGCCGATCGTCACCCCCGGCAGAATGGTGGCGTGTGCGCCGATCCAAACTTTGTTCCCGATCTTCACGGGCGCGGGCAACATATTGCCGCGGCGGGCGGGATGCAGATCGTGATTTAAGGTTGCGATCACGACTTGTTGGCCGATGAGGACGTCGTCACCGATCTCGATGCCGCCCTGATCTTGAAAACAGCACCCCGAATTGATAAAGACGCGCTTGCCGAGCGTGATATTCAGCCCATAATCGGTGGAGAAGGGCGGAAACAGCCCGAAGGTCTCGTCATACTCCCTTCCGATGAGTTCGAAGAAAAGCCGCCGCAGTTCTTCGGGCGCGTGGTATTTCCCGTTGATCTCCGCCGTAAGCGCAAGCGCTCTTTGAGACATCTCGTGCATATAGAGGTGCGTATCCGACCCCGCGGCGAGGTATGTTCTCGCTTTCATA
Organism: uncultured Clostridia bacterium; assembly: GCA_947626575.1. GTDB lineage: Bacteria > Bacillota > Clostridia > Christensenellales > Borkfalkiaceae > Gallimonas. Next base: position 15,064 of record CANQSR010000007.1, read on the forward strand.
GCTTGGGTAAATTGTTCTCTCGTCATGTTCGCCTCGCTATACGGGTATTATAAGGCGGGAACGTATAATATGTCAAATACTTATATTTTATAGTTTTCCTATGCTTGACAAGCATAGTTTGCGGCGGTATAATCTTCTCAAAGGTGATTTATGGAACTTCGGGAACTCAAATATTTTTTGGCGGTCGCACGGGAAGAGAGTATTCTGAAAGCGGCGGAGGCGCTGTATGTATCCCAGCCCAACCTTTCGCGGCAGATGAAGCGTTTGGAAGAAGAACTCGGCAGGCAGCTCTTCCTCCGCGGGAGCAGAAAGATCACGCTCACCGAAGCGGGAGAACTGCTCAAAAAGCGCGCCGAAGAGATTTTAGACCTATATCAAAAGACGGAAACGGAACTTTCCTCGCCCGTCACGGAAATTCGTGGCGATGTCTATATCGGCGGGGGCGAAAGTTACGCCCTGCAAATCGTTGCAAAAGCGGCGTTTGCCGTGCGGGAAAAATATCCCGCCGTCAAATTTCATTTGTTCAGCGGGGATATGGCGGCCGTCATGGAAAAGCTCGATAAAGGACTCATCGACTTCGGTATCTTCATCGAACCCGCAGATCTTGCAAAGTATGAATATCTCCGTCTGCCTCTCGTGGATACCTGGGGCGTTCTCATGCGGAAGGATAGCCCGCTCGCGGAAAAGGAATTTGTCACGCCCGAAGATCTATGGGATGCGCCTCTTATCCGCTCCCGCCATTCCTTGGATAAGAGCATCGTCACCGATTGGTTTCAAAGGCGGTCGGACGAGTTGAATATCGTCGCCACATACGACCTCTTATATAACGCCTCGCTACTCGTCGCCGAGGGCGTAGGATATGCCGTGGGGCTTGAACACATCATCAATACGTCGGGAAACAGCGAACTCTGTTTCCGTCCGCTCTCCCCGAAGCTCGTATCCCATCTCGATATCGCTTGGAAAAAATATCAGGTGTTCCCCAAGAGCGCCGAGGCCTTTTTGAATGAATTAAAGGTGCGGCTCGCATAGAAACCGAAAGTCGCGGATGGGGGCGAAACGGCGTAGTTTCCACGTAATAAAAATTTTTTGGGCGATTTTTTCCGTTTCCTTGACAAATTTCCGCGGAAATGATATTATTTAGATGAACATCGAAATACTTACGGAGGATGAAGGATGGATGTTTGGGGGGCGCTTGCCGACCGGTCTCGCCGCGAGATCCTCGACCTTTTGAAGGACCGTCCGTACACCGCAGGCGAACTTGCGGACCAATTTTCGCTTTCGCAGGCCACCGTCTCGCACCACCTTGCCGTCCTGAGAGAGACGGGCCTCGTCACGGCCGTCCGCCGCGCACAGACCATCATTTACTCCCTCGATCCGCGCGCGCTTCGTCAGCTCATGCGCGGGCTGGACGAATTTTTGAGTACCTGATTATGAGATCTTCTGTCACATATACTGTCTTTTCGGTCGTCAATTTAATTGCCTTTGCCATCGTTGCGGCATGTCTGCCGCCGCAGGTTTCGGTGCATTTCGGGGCGGGGCTTGTGGACCGCCTCGGCTCGCCGTGGCAATTTTTGGCCCTGCCCGCCGTCTCAGCGCTCCTCTCCGTTGCGCTCTTTGTCATCGATATGCGCATGAAGCGGGGCCGTAGTGCGGTGTTTGCCGCAACAGTGCTGTGCGGCGCGCTCTTCGGCTGCCTCGGCTGGATGTTTTTCGGCATCGCCGCGCAGGGAGCGGCCTTCGGGGCGCGCGTGTACTTCCCGTATGCCTCCGTCACGGCATTGCCGCTTTCGCTCATGCTCACGGCGCTGGGGTATCTGTTGCCCGCGGCCGAACCCATCGGGCCGCTCGGCATCTTTGCGCCCGCAAGCAGGGACGGGGACAGAGGAGGGTGGGGCAAAGTCGCCCGCTTCGGCCGCATCGTTCTGATGGCCGCGGGGACGCTCTCTGCCGTCGTCTCCATCGTGCTTTCCTGCAATTTTAAGGCGCAGTACGATTATGTTGCCATCGCCGTATTTGTTGTGCTTGCGGCGGCGGCCGCCGTGGGCGTACATCTTTACGGCCGCACAAAGTGAACCCCATTACGCGGGTTTCGCCCCAACGCATAAAATCCGAAACCCAAGCAGTCTGATTTCACGAAAAAGAGCTGAACCGTGATAGGTCCGGCTCTTTTTGCCGGAATGATAGTTGCATTTCATTTATGGATTTGAAACTTTCCGAAGCCCATGGTATCTCTCCGTAATTTGAAATTCAGGCTTCGTCTTTCAATATTTGCCGTACGCGGTCTAAATGTTTATAGCGGACATAGAGCAGATAACTTTCGAGCGGCAGCGCAAATTTCGCACGGACGCCCGTGCCATACGGCATAAGCACGCAATCTATATTTTCGTTTTGCAAATGTTCTTTCAGGCTATCGCCGAACGCCCGTTCCACCCGCCCTGCCAAACAAAAATCCTCGCCGTCTACGGCTCTGAGCTTCTTCCTCCCGCATTGGGGGCATCTTTCGCCCTCGCAGGCAATATTACATCCCTCGCAAAAATTCATAGCGACCTCCGCCTTTCCGTTTGCCGTACGATGATTATATCATACGGCCGCCCCGCAAGTCAAGCGTCTCCCGCCGTGGAAGGCCCGCCCGCGCGGTTTTCGCGCTTGTTCGAAAAGATTCGAACAAATATTTTTCCGAAAACTGTTCCAAAAACTTCAAAGTGTGATATGATGTAAGATAGGTTAGGGGGACGGCGTGAAAGACAGGGGTACGATCAAGGAACGGCTCAGCCCGAAGAAACAGGCCGATAAGGCGTGGTATCTCTCGCTTCTCGATGAGAGCGGGCAATTTTCCTATGAGGAAGAACACCTCCGCCTCGTGCTGGACGCCCTGAAAGTCTTTTATATCAACCGCTATAAGCAAAAGATATCGCAGTTGAAGGCCGAGATCGCGCGCATCAAGGCGGGCGAGGGGTACTCCGCCGAGGATTACCGCACCGTCCTCTCCAAGAATGCCGAAATCGAAGCGGAGACCAAAAAACTCAACGCCTTCAAGTGCTTTTTCTCCGAACCCTACTTCGCCCGCATCGACGTCACCGACGACAAGGAGGGGTACAACAGCTATTATATCGGCAAGAAAGGGGATATCAACCTTGAAATCGTCGATTGGCGCGCCCCGCTCGCCGTCAGATATTATCAGAAGAGCCGCGTCGATTTCACCATCAACGAATACAATTACCATACCGTTCTCCGCCGCGCGCTCTCGGTGAAGAACGGGAAATTCCTCGACTTCAAGAACGAGTATCTCTCGGTAAAGGACGTTTTGACGCCTGAGGAGATCGCGGGGCGGGATGAGGAGATCCTCTTCGACCCGTATCTTCGCAGTATCATCAAGAGCCGCAAGGACGACGTCCACATCCGCGATATCATCAAGACCATACAGGAACGGCAGTTCGATATCATCACCCGTCCCGAACGGGAGAGCTTCGTCTTGCAGGGGTGCGCGGGGAGCGGCAAGACGATGATCCTCCTCCACCGCCTGAGCTACCTCATGTATAACAACGAGGCGCTCAGCCCGCGCGACGTCCTCGTCATCACGCCCTCCGATTCCTTCAATGCTTTCATCGACGAACTCTCCCAAGTTCTCGAACTCGAAAAGGTCTCCACGGTCACGATGGCGAGCTATTTCTTCCGCGTCCTCAAAAACGAGGGCATCGACCTCGCGGAAAGACTTTCGGGCGGGCGCGAACGGACGGAGTACCTTACGTACCTCTATTCCGCAAAATTCACGCGCGACGTCTCCAAGCAGATCGCCCGTATTTACGGGGATGTGTACGGATTATTTGCGTCGAGGGAGTGCCGCGAAGTGGCCGAGCGCATCCTTGCGGGATGCGCGGAAAAGCGCGAAAAATTTTCACGGATCAAGAACGCCTCCACGCGCATCCGCCGCGCCGTTCTCGGCGAATTGAAGGATGATAAGCAGGGCGGGTTCTATTTCACGAAGCCCTTCCGCAACCTCATTTCCGCCTTCGCGCAGGTGGAAGATTTCTTGGGTTACGTCTTGCGGGAGCCGCCGCGCAGCCCCGATCATTTCTTCCGCCAATTCACGGAATTTTACCGTTGCGCACACTTCGTTTCGGCAAACGGGGTCAAGATATTCCGCGCCGCGGGAGAAGATCTCGCCGCGCTCACGGAGGTCATCGACCGCGAGATAATAGATCTCAGGCGGTATCGCATCCACCGCGGGAACGCGGAGGTCTATACGTATGCCGAACGCATCGCCCGCCGCGAGGAACTCAAAGAGGAGGCCGCCAAGATGGGCGCGCTACTGAGCGACCTCGAAACGGGCATGGAGCTGTTCGGCGAATTTTACGGCGTCATGCGGCTTACGGGTTCGTGCGCCGAACTCGGAAAATGCAAGGATGGGGTGGACATTGCGCGCTGGCTCTACCGTGAGACGGTGAAAAAATACAAACGCCGCTTCGGGATGCAGGGGATCTATCCCTCCGACGGCTATGCGCTCGCCTATGTCCTCACCGAGGCGGGCAGAAGGCTTACGCCGCGGTACGGGTTTGTCTTTATCGACGAGGGGCAGGATGTCTCTGCGGGCGAATATGCGCTCCTCAAACGCATCCATGCGGACGCCGCGTTCAACGTGTTCGGCGACCTCAAACAGAACATCACGCCGTGGCGCGGCGTGGAGAGCTGGGAGGGCCTCGGCTGCCCCGTATATACGTTGAAGCAGAATTACCGCAACACCAATGAGATCGTGGATTTCGTTTCGGGCGTCTTGGATGCGGACATGCTGCCCATCGGCCTGCACGGGAGCGCGGTGCGTACGCTGAAAATGCGGCAGGTGACGGCCTTCTTCCGCGGCAAGGCGGGACTGAAAGCCGTCATCGCGCGCGAAGAATATTTGCCGCTCTTCGAAAAGCGCGGCTATAAACTGCTCTCTTCGGACGGAAAACTCTCCAAGGCGCGCATCAACGTGATGAGCGTCTATGAGAGCAAGGGGCTGGAATTTACGGCAGTGGCCGTCTATGATAGGGGCATGTCCGAGAATGAGAAGTACATTGCCTATACGCGCGCCCTCGCGGAACTCGCGACCATAAAGGATCAGGACGAATGAAGAACATCTTTTTGCTGGATATGGACGAGACGCTTCTGGATTTTTCCAAGGCGGAGCGGGTGAATTTTTTTCAGGCGCTCTCGGCGCACGGCATCGCCGCGGACGACGGCATGTATGCGCGCTTCCATGCGATCAACGACGGCCTCTGGAAGCTGCTCGAAGTGGGGGAGATGACGCGAGAAAAGCTCAAACGGGAGCGTTTCCGCCTTCTCTTCGCGGAATACGGCCTGCCGGCGGACAGCGGGGCCGTCGCCGACAGCTACTTTGCGGGTTTCCCGGAAATTTGCTTTCCCTATGCGGGCGCACGGGAATTTTTGGGGGAGCTTGCGCGGCGCGGGCGGGTGTATATCACCACCAACGGCGGCGCGGTCATCCAGCGCAGGCACATCGCGCTCGCGGGGTTCGCCCCCTATCTTTCGGGCGTGTTCATCTCCGAAGAGGTGGGGGCGGATAAGCCGTCTTGGCCGTATATCGGGGCGGTAAAACGCGGCATCGGGAACTTCGATCCCGCGGACGCAGTTTACATTGGCGATAGCCTGACCTCGGACATGGTATGCGCCGAACGCCTCGGCACGGACTTCATTCTGTTCCGCAAGGCGCGTCCCGCGGGATATGGCGGTCTCCTTGCGGGGACCTTCGAAGAAGCGCTCGGCATCCTCTCCCGCCTCGCGTGACGGCCTTGAAAAAATATCAAAAATAGCTTGATTTTTAGCTATAATTCGTGTATACTATGTATGGGAGGTGCAGAATGCTCATCGATACGAACCAAATGCTTTCGATCACGGAAGCCAACCAAAATTTTTCACATGCGGCAAAGATCGCAGACAGGGCGGGGAGCGTGGTCATCTTTAAGAACAACAAGCCGCGCTATATGCTCGTCAATTTGCAGGATAACCCCATGCTCGATCTCACCGACGACGAAAAGATTGACGTCATCGCCGCGCGCATTCTCGAACGTCACCGCAAGGCCTTCGAGGAGCTTGCAAAATGATTTCATTCAGCAAGGAAAAGGTCATGTTGCTCCACCGTCTGCTCATTGAACAGACGGGCGGGGAGGCGGGTATCAGGGACATGGGGCTACTTGAATCCGCGTTGGCGGCATGTTATGCAACATTCGACGGGAAGGAGCTGTTTCCCTCCAAGGAGGAGAAAGCCGCGCGGCTCTGTACGGGGCTGATCTCCAACCATGCCTTTGTGGATGGCAATAAACGGATCGGCATCTATGTGATGTTGACTTTTTTGGAGGTCAACGGCATCGTGCTTGACGCGGCGGATGAAGAACTCATCCGCATCGGCCTCGCGCTTGCCGAAAGCAAGATGACGTATGAGGACCTCCTGCAATGGGTCTTGCTCCATGAGGAAAGATAGGTTTTGAAGGAAAAGCGGCGCACGGCAAAAAGCCCGTGCGCCGCTAAATTTTTTTATCCCATACTTTGACGAAAAACCGCAAAATCATGTGAAACGCTTGCCAAATGCTCCTATATATGGTATAATAACTCGGAAAAAATCGAATTTTACGAGGTATTCATGCAACAAAGTCATTACGACGCGAGAGACATTACCATCCTCGAAGGCCTTGAAGCGGTGCGCCTGCGGCCGGGGATGTACATCGGCTCGACGGGTCCCAAAGGCCTTCACCATATCCTTTGGGAGATCGTCGATAACGCCATCGACGAAGCCGCCAACGGCTTTGCGGATAAGATAGACGTCCGCCTCTACAAGGACGGAAGCGTCTCCGTAGAGGACAACGGCCGCGGCATCCCCACCGATATCCACCCCAAGACCAAAGTCTCCGGCGTTCAGGTCGTCTTTACCCAGCTCCATGCGGGCGGCAAATTCGACGAGCATAACTATTCCTTTTCGGGCGGCCTGCACGGCGTGGGCGCCTCCGTCACCAACGCCCTCTCCAAGTGGCTGAAAGTGCGCGTCTATAAGAACGGCACGACGTGGGAGATGGAGTTCCACTCCTTCTATGACAAGGCCAAGAAGAAGTGGGAATCGGGTATCCCCGTGGGACCGCTCGTAGACACCAAGGAAAAGACGAAAAAGCACGGTACTTTCGTGCATTTCATGCCCGATAGCGACGTGTTCGCCACGACGGATTTCTCCTTACAGACCATTGCGCACCGCCTCAACGAGCTTGCCTTCCTCAACAAGGGACTCACCATCACGCTCACCGACGAGCGCATCACGCGCAACGAGTTCATGGCGCAGTCCGAAGGCGAGGCGGAAGATATCGTCCAGCTCGATCTCGAAGGCTCCGCCGAACCCTATTCCGTCACCTACCGCTATGAGGGCGGCATCTCCGACTTCGTCAGCTATCTGAACGACGGCAAAACAAAGCTCTATCCCAAGCCCATCTATTACAAGGCGGAAAAGGACGGCATTCTGGTGGAATTTTCCATCCAGCACACGTCGGAATTTACCGAGAGCCTCTTCTCCTTCGTCAACAACATCCCGACGCCCGAAGGCGGCTTCCACGAAATGGGCTTCCGCAGCGGCGTCTCGCGTATGCTCAATGCTTACGCGCGCGACAACAAGCTCATCAAGGATAAGGACCCCAATTTCCTCGGCGACGACTTCCGCGAGGGGATCACGGCCGTCCTCTCCATCAAGATGAAGAACGTGCAGTTCGAGGGGCAGACCAAGACCAAACTCGGCAACCCCGAAGCGCGCGTTCCCGTCGAGGGGGCGGTGGTGGAAGGCCTTCGCACGCTCGCCGCCATGCCCGCCTATAAGAAGGCCTTCGAGGAGATGATCAAGAAGGCGCAGGGCGCGGCCCGCGTGCGTATCGCAACGCGGCAGGCCAAGGATACCGCCCGCGCCAAAAACAGCATCGACGGCCTCATGCTCATCGGCAAACTCGCCGCCTGTTCGGGCAAAAAACCCGAACTCAACGAGCTGTTCATCGTCGAGGGCGATTCGGCGGGCGGCACGGCCAAGCAGGCGCGCGTCAGGCAGTATCAATCCATCCTGCCCCTCCGCGGCAAACCTCTGAACGTCGAGAAGAAACGCCTCGACCAAGTACTCGCCAACGAGGAGATCCGCACCATCATCTCCGCGCTCGGCACGGGCATCGGCAACGACTTCAATCTGGACAAGCTCAACTACCACAAAGTCATCATCCTCTCGGATGCCGACCAGGACGGCTTCCACATCCGCTGTATCCTCCTCACCTTCTTCTTCCGTTACATGCGCGAACTCGTCTCGGCGGGGCATGTCTACATCGGGATGCCCCCGCTGTATAAGGTCTATAAGCAGAACGGGAGCGTCGAGGAATATGCCTATGACGACAACGAGTTGCAGGAAAAGATCGATAAAGTGGGGCGCGGCTATCTCATCCAGCGCTACAAGGGCCTCGGCGAAATGAGCGCCGAACAGCTGTGGACGACGACCATGGACCCCGCCCGCCGCAACCTCACGCAGGTGACTTTGGAGGACGCCGTCGCCGCCGAGAACATGATCACCATGCTGATGGGCGACAAAGTGGAGGGCAGAAAGGAATTTTTGAACCGCAACGCCAACTTCAACAAGGTGGACGGGTTCATCGACAGAGTGAAGCTCAACAAGGAGGGAGAAGGCAATGGCGAAGAAGATTGAAAAGCCGGTGGAACCCGAAGGCCATCTGTATGTGACGCCCCTTGAAGACGTCCTCCCGCAGTCCATGCTCCCGTATGCGGAATTTGTCATCATGGACCGCGCCCTTCCCCGCGTGGAGGACGGCTTGAAGCCCGTCCAGAGAAGGATCCTCTATACCATGTACGAGATGGGCCTCATGCCGGATAAGCCGCATAAGAAGTCCGCCCGTATCGTCGGCGATTGCATGGGTAAGTATCACCCGCACGGCGACAGCTCCGTCTACGACGCCATGGTGCGCATGGCGCAGGACTTCAACATGGGCCGCACGCTCGTCAACGGCCACGGCAATTTCGGCTCCGTGGACGGCGATCCCGCCGCGGCCATGCGCTATACCGAGGCGCGCCTCGAACCGCTTGCGCTCGAACTCCTCCGCGACCTCGATAAGAACACCGTCTCCTTCTCCCTCAACTTCGACGACTCGTTGAAGGAGCCGGATATGCTTCCCGGCAGATTCCCCAATCTGCTCGTCAACGGGGCTTCGGGCATTGCCGTCGGGCTTGCGACGAACATCCCCCCGCACAACCTCGCCGAGGCCATCAACGGCGTCATCGCCTATATCAACAAGCCCACGATCAAGACGGAGGAGCTGATGAAGTACATCCCCGCCCCCGATTTCCCGACGGGCGGCTACATCATCCCCCACGAACTCGAACAGGCCTACAAGACGGGCAAGGGAAAGATCTCCATCCGCGCCAAGATCCGCGTCGAAGAGGGCGACGGCGATAAGAAACTCATCATCATCACCGAACTTCCCTATCAGGTAAATAAGTCCGCGCTCCTTCGCAGGATCGCGGAACTGCGCGAGGAAAAGAAGGAGGAGATGGCGGGGGTCATGCGCGTCAGCGACGAATCCGACCGCATCGGTATGCGCGCCGTCATCGAAGTGAAGGGCGAGACGGATATCGACAAGCTCCTCAAACTGCTCTATAAATATACCGACCTCGAAGTCACCTTCGGGATCAACATGGTGGCCATCGCGGGCGGCAAACCCATGCTCATGGGGCTTGTGGATATCGTGCGCTACTATGCCAACTACCAGCGCGAAGTCATCCTCCGCCGCACCAAGTTCGATTTAGCGCAGGCCAAGGAGCGTTGCCATATTTTGGAGGGCCTCATCATTGCCGTGCGCAACATCGACGAGGTCATCAAGATCATCAAGACGGCGGAATCCACGCCCGATGCGCGCGATAAACTTCGCAAGCGGTTCGATCTCTCCGAGCGCCAGGCGCAGGCCATCCTCGATCTCAGGCTCGCCCGCCTCACCAAGCTCGAAGTGTTCAAGCTCGAAGAGGAACTCAGAAAGCTCAAAGAACTCATCGAAAAGCTCACCGCCATCGTAAACAGCCGGCAGCTGCAATTCGACGTCGTAAAGAGCGAACTCATGGAGATCAAGAAGGCATACGCGCGTCCGCGCAAATCGGTCATCGTCGGCGAGTCTGGCGAGGAGGCCATGGTCGAGCGCACGGATATCCGCGCCCCCGGCGTCGATAGCTACCTCGTCATCACGGCGGATAAGCGCATCAAGTGCGTGGAGGCCAAGTCGTACCTCGTGAACAGGCCCATCGGCGCATCCACCAAGAAGGCCTCCATCGTCCAGAAGAGCCTTCGCATCATGTCCGACGAGGTGGCCATCGTATTCTCCGACCGCGGCAACTGTTTCCGCCTGCGGGGCAACCAGGTCATCCGCAAGCTCACCGAGAGCGGTTTCTCGCTCTCCGACCTCTTCACGGATGCGGAAAACGGCGAAAAGCCCGTTGCCGTCGTCAAGGCGGATGAGGGCGAGGGCAATCTCCTGTTCATCACCAAGAAGGGCATGCTCAAAAAGACGGCGGCCTCCGAATACGTGCTTGCCAAGACGACGTTCCAGGGCATCCGCCTCAACGACGGCGATAAGCTCCTCGAAGTGCAGGCCGATTCCGAGGAGGACGGCATCACCATATTCTTCGTCACCAAGAAGGGCATGTGCCTCAACGCGCGCAAGGACGATATTCCTCTGCAAGGCCGCGTTGCGGGCGGCGTGAAGGGCATGAACCTCGCCGATGACGACGACGTCATCTTTGCCTCGCAGATCGACGGCGAGGGCGAGATCGTCGTGGCCATCGAAGGCGGCAGGTTCAAGCGCGTCATCGCGGCGCAGATCGATCCGCTTCCGCGTTACAGAAAGGGGACGAGGATCGCCGCCGTCAAGGAGGAAGAAGTCATCTTCGCCGACTATGTCACCGTGCCGTATATGCTCGCGGTGAACACCGACGAGGGTACCATGTCCGAGATCTCCACGGAAGATATACCCATCGACGCCGCAGGAACGCGCGGCAGACCGCTCCGCGGCGTCACGTGGAAACCCAAGGAAATTTTCGCGATGAAGTATCGCAAAGCAGAGAGTTGATCTTCCCCGGCGGCCCCACGGCTCTTTGTCCCCGCAAAGAGCCGTGTTCCGTCTCCGCGGAAAGACGCCGTAAAATTTTGAAAAAGTGTTTCAAGGCCGCTCAAAAAGTTTACAAAAAATATGAGAGGATGATATCATATCATCGGGCTTGAAATTTACGTCGGAGGAATTGGCATGAAAAAGTTCGGCATTTCTATCGGACTTGCGCTTGTGTTCGGGCTGTCTGCGTTTGCGGGCTGCGCCGCCACGGGTTCCCAAGAGGATGCAAAGGTCCCGTCGGCGGAACAGGAAGCCGCGGCCGCGGACGGGCGGGAAAGCGCCGCGGACGGGGATAGCGGCCTCTTTGAGGAAGAGGGCCGCGGGGAAGAGACATGTCCCCAGGAAGAGGCCCCTGCGATCTCGCCGCTTGCCGTGCTGGAAACCGTCGATGTTTCCGCGGCGTTCGGGGACCGCGAGGCGGAAGGGTGGTCGTTTGCGCTGAAAGCGGAGGGCGATCTGACCGCTTCCTATGCGTTGATCCTGACGGGTCTCGGCGGCAGAGAAAGGGCAAATTTGGAATGCGGCATGCGGTTGGGATTGGAGGATGTGTTCGGGCTTCGTTCGGAAGCGGACAGCGCGCTTGGGCTGGGCCTGTTCGGCGGCGGCAATGCAAGCGTATGCTTCCGTTACAGGGGACCCGATGCGGACTCGGAGCCTGTCTCCAAGGATTTTGAAGTAGGGTTCCGCCACGACGGCGATCTCATCTGGTATGCGGGCGAGGGGGAGAGCGCAGACGGCATATCCCTCGGCGGGCTGAAAGAGAAGATCGAAAGCGTGGCGATGGCGGAGGCGTATGAGCGCATGGCATATGCGTTCAGCGTGATCCCCGAAGAGCTGAACAAGGGCGTTTCATTGCGGTTTGCCGTGGAAAAACTCATCGACCTCGGCTTTGCGGTGGAGATCGATACTTCCGACGGCGTCAGCATCTCTTTGAAGGCGAAGGAAGGTTTTTATACAGATCTTCTGAATGACTTCTTGGAAAACTTCATGCCGCTCGAATGGGTGGGCTATTTCCCGCGCCTCGATCTCGGCTTTGAAAAGACGGCCTTCGATATCCGTTTGGTGTTTGATAGCGCGGGCATTTTCAGAGAATATTCCATGTCAAGCGATATCGCCTTGACGACCTCTTTGAAGGCATTGGGGCGGGCCGGCAAAAGCGTGTTGAAGCTGGGCGGGGCATTCTCGTTTACTTCATACAGCGGCGACATCCCCGATGGCGAGATCCCCGGCTCCGCAGATGAAACTTCGGAAGTCCCCGGCCTTGCGGATGAAACTTCGGATGAAGTTTCGGATACCGTCACGGCAGGGTAAAAATCCCTTACAGCGGACAAATTTATCGGGCGGATACCTCGTATCCGCCCTGTCTTTTTGAAGAACATACGGCCGAAAGCAAAAAATGCAAGAAACCGTCTTCCTGCGCTTGCCGTTTCCGCCAAAGGGTGATAAAATAATCGGGAACAAAGTAAAACAGAGGCAAAAGCATGAAAAAACAATTCGCTCTCTTCCTTTCCATTGCAATGGCGGCGGTATTCTGCATCAGCGCATGCGGCACAGACGGAAACGACGCAACGTTTACCCCCCGCGACGATGCGACGGTGACCATTTTTGCCACCAACGATATGCACGGCAATCTCGCAAACGACGGGAAAAGCACGATCGGCATCGTGCAAGCGGCCGGGATCAAGGTCTCCACCGAAAACGCGCTCCTCGTGGATGCGGGAGATGCAACGCAGGGCGCGTCGTTCGCCTCTATTTCGCAGGGCGCGGACGTGGTGCGCATGATGAACGAGGCGGGCTATGACCTCATGGCGGCGGGCAACCATGAATTCGATTACGGCGCCGACGTCCTCCTCCAAAACAAGGAGCTTGCCGACTTCCCCATTCTCGCCGCAAACGTGCAAAAGGACGGCAAGCCTCTTCTGGAAAGTTCCGCCGTACTCGAAAATGCGGGCTATCAAATAGGATTTATCGGGCTGACCACCGTCTCCACTGCGACTTCCACCAACCCGACGCTCCTCAGCGGCGTAACCTTTGCGGACGAAGCCGTGACCGCGAAGAAAGAGATCGCCGCCCTAAAAGATAAGACGGACGCGATCGTCCTCGTATGCCACATGGGGGACAACGGGAAGGCCGTCTCCTGCACGAGCGAACAGCTCCTTTCCGCGCTCTCTGCGGAGGAGCGGGCGGAAGTTTGCGCCGTCATCGACGGCCATAGCCACACCGTGGAGGAAAAGACGGTGCAGGGCATCCCCGTCATCCAAACGGGGGTGAATTTCACGAATTTAGGCAAACTCACTCTCACGTTCACGGACGGCGAGGAGGGGGCGAAGGTCACCGCCGCGGGCAAGGTGCTTGATTATGAAACGGCGATGAGCTACCCCGTGACCGAGGCGGGGGAGCAAAAGACGCACGAGGTCCAAGAAAAGCTCGATGCGATCGATTTACAACAGAAGGAAATTTTGGGCGAGACCCTCTGCCAAATCGACCATCCGCTCTTCGGCGGCTATGTTTGCTATAACTATGTGGAATCCCGCATCGTGGAGACCGCTTACGGCGATTTCGTGACGGACGCCTTCAAATATTATGCCGAACAATTCGCGGCGAACGAGGAGCTTGACCTTCCCGTCGTGGCGGTCGAAAACGGCGGCGGCATTGCGCAGAGCTTGCCCACTTGGTATTACGGCGGTACGGTCGTGACCGTCGGGGACGTGATGAACGCCTTCAACCACGGCAATCTGGTGGAAGTCTTGAAGGTGTCCCCCGCCGAGCTGTTTGCGGCCATCGAAAAGGGGCTTGCGACGACGGGACAGGACGAAACGGGGCTTCTTCTGCGCGAGAGGGTGAGCGGTTCCTTCCTCCAATGCAGCGGCTTCACCTATACTTATGACCCCGCGGGGGAAGAGGGCGGCAAAGTCGTGGAAGTAAAACTCGCAGACGGGACGGTCCTCCAACGTACGGATACCGGGAACAAACTTCTTCTTGCCACCAACAACTATGTCTCTTCTTCCTTTGCGCAGGGAGAAAAGCTCGGCGAACTCGGCGGCGAGGACATTCTCATTCAGGATTACATCCTCTATCTGAGCGGAAAGAACGGCGGCATTCTCGATTACGATTGCCATTACGACCGCATCATGATCGCAAACGATAAGTCGCCCGATACTTACACGGCGAAAATTTGCGTGAAGCGCGGGGAGGCGGCGCAGGCAAACCAAACCTATACGCTCTCGGTGGATGGCGGCGCGGCGCAGGAAGTTACGACGGACGGCGACGGATATATCACCGTGACGCTTCAAAAGGGCGCGCACTATCTGTGGCTTTCGGGCGGGAGCAACTTCGTGTATGTGAACAACTATTCGGGTACGGGCGTTGCCCAAGGCGGCGAGGACGATCCCGGTTACTATACCAAAGACGGCTACTACACGTTCACCTTTTTCCTCCCCGCCGTCAACCCATGAGGGGGAGGACGTCCGCTTTGCGACCTATAAGGGGCGACGAGACCTGCCCCTACTTGTGGGGGCGGGTGGCTCGCGTAGCGAGATAGGTGGGGGCTAATAATCATGTGAACTTTATGACCGATAGAATAAAATAAGAACGCCGCGGCGGAAATTTTCTGTTTCCGCCGCGGCGTTCTTTCACATGCGTTCTTTCACCCGATGTCCGTGCCGTTTTGCGGAGAGGAGGTGGTACTATTTCGCGCTTTTTTGACATAGGTATAAGTGTACTTTGTCGAATGGGGGCGGTTTTTATGTGGTCGATCGGGGAACGCGCGTTGCAATGCGGCGCGTATATTGCGGAAACGGGTTGCACCGTGCGGGCGTGCGCGGAGATGTTCGGCACCAGCAAATCCACCGTCCATAAGGACGTGACGGAACGGCTTCCCCAACTCGATGCCGCCCTCGCCGAACGCGTGAAACGCGTTTTGGATATCAATCTGAGCGAACGCCACATCCGCGGCGGCGCTTCCACCAAGAAAAAATACGCACGTATGAATAAAAAATGCTGACTTTTCCGCTCGCGGGCAAAATTTCCTGCGATTTTCATGAGCCGTTTCTTGTCATTTCGCGTCGATTGTGTTATAATGAACAAAAGACCGAAAGGGACAAGCTATGGCAAAATTACTCGGCATCGACGTCGGCTCTACCACGGTAAAACTGTGCGTACTCGACGAGGACGGCACAATTCTCTATACTTCCTATGTGCGCCATTTCGCACGCGTCAAGGAATGCGTCCTGGGGGAACTCGAAAGAGTTCGCCCGTTTTCTGCTTCTTACCGCGTCGCGGTCACGGGTTCGGCCGGCCTCGGCCTCGCCCAGCGCGGGCATCTTCCCTTCGTACAGGAAGTACAGGCGGCCTATACCGCCATCAAAAAACGCTATCCTGACGTGGATGCCGCCATCGAACTCGGCGGCGAGGACGCCAAACTCATCTTCGTGACGGGCGGCGCCGAACAGCGCATGAACGGCAGCTGCGCGGGCGGCACGGGCGCTTTCATCGACCAGATGGCGACCCTCCTCGACGTCACCGTGGAAGAGCTGGATGCGCTCTCGTTGAAGGCGGAAAAGGTCTATCCCATCGCCTCGCGCTGCGGCGTTTTCGCCAAATCGGATATCCAGCCGCTTTTGAACCAGGGGGCGCGCAAGGAGGATATCGCCGCCTCCATCTTCCGCGCCGTCGTGGACCAGACCGTCTCCGGCCTCGCGCAGGGGAGAAGGATCAAGGGCAAAGTCCTCTTTTTGGGCGGCCCGCTGCACTTTTTGAAGGGCCTACGGAAGGCCTTCCAAGAGACCTTGCAGCTCGACGGCGAACATGCGGTCTTTCCCGAAACGGCACCTTCCTTCATGGCGATCGGGGCAGCCATGTCCGCGATCGGCTCGCAGGAAGAGCGTTTGGACGACCTCATTGCCCGCATCGCAAACATCCCCGATACGGGCAATATTACGGTGGGCAGGCCGCTCTTTTCTTCGCGGGAAGAGTACGATGCCTTCATCGAGCGCCATAAGCGGAGCGACCTCGAATTTGAGAACATCTACCGCTATGAGGGGGACGCCTATCTCGGCATCGACTCCGGCTCGACGACGACCAAGCTCATGCTCATCACGCCCGACAATAAGATCCTCTATTCGCACTATCAGACCAACAACGGCCAGCCGCTTGAAATCGTCAAGAACCGCCTACGGGAGATCTACTACCTTGCGGGCGGACGCATCGTCATCCGCGGGGCCTGCGTGACGGGTTACGGCGAGGACATGCTCAAAGCGGCGCTGAAAATCGACTTCGGCATCGTGGAGACGATGGCCCACTTCAAGGCGGCGCTCCACTTCAACCCTGACGTGGATTTCATCATCGACATCGGCGGGCAGGATATCAAGTGTTTCAAAGTCAAGAACCGCGCCATCGATTCCATCATGCTCAACGAGGCATGTTCTTCGGGTTGCGGCTCGTTTATCCAGACCTTCGCCAAGGCGATGGGGATGGAGATTGAACCTTTTTCGCGGCTCGGCCTCTTTGCAAAGCATCCCGTGGAACTCGGTTCGCGCTGCACCGTGTTCATGAACAGCTCGGTCAAGCAGGCACAGAAGGAGGGGGCGAGCATCGAGGATATCTCCGCGGGTCTCTCCTCGTCCATCGTCAAGAACGCCATCTATAAGGTCATCCGCGCGCGTTCGCCCGAAGAACTCGGCAAGCACATCGTGGTGCAGGGCGGGACCTTTCTGAACGACGCCGTTCTCCGTTCCTTCGAACTCGAAACGGGCAAGGAAGTCGTGCGGCCCGCCATTGCGGGGCTCATGGGCGCCTTCGGCGCGGCGCTGTACGCGAAGGAGAATACGGCCGACGAAGTCCTCATCTCTTCCATCCTCTCCGATCCCGAACTCGACAGGTTTTCTTACTCCTCCAAGTCGGTGACGTGCAAGGGGTGTACGGCGCATTGCAGCGTCAATATCCTCACCTTCTCCGACGGCAGACGTTACATATCCGGCAACAAATGCGAGCGCGGCGCGGGCCTCAAACCCATCGCCGACCCGCTCGATCTCTATGCGTATAAATACAAAAAGCTGCTCGAAATGCCCGCAAAGGGTGGCGGGACGCGGGGCAAGGTGGGGCTTCCGCTCCAACTCGTCATGTATGAACAGCTTCCGCTGTGGACTTCCTTCTTCGAGACCTGCGGCTTCGAAGTCGTCCTCTCCGAGAAGAGTTCGCGCGAACTCTACTTCCGCGGCCAGCACACCGTTGCGAGCGATACCGCCTGTTATCCCGCCAAGCTCATGCACGGCCACATCGAGTCGCTTTTGGATATGGGGGTGGATTTTATCTTCTATCCCTGCGAGAGCTACAACCTCGATGAGCATGACAGCGTCAACCACTACAACTGTCCCGTCGTCGCCTACTACCCCGAACTGTTGAAGGCCAACAATGAACGCCTCACGGATGAAAATTTCATCATGCCCTATCTCGACCCCAACAGTGAAACGGCAACGGTGAAGGCGCTCGTGCGCGCCCTGAAAAAGTACAAAGTCCCCGCGTCCCTCGTGAAGAAGGGACTGCGCGCGGGGATGCGGCGCATGGAGGAGTATCACGCCGCGGTGGTCGCCGAGGGGAGGCGCGTCTTGGAGGAAGCCGCACGGCTACAAAAGCACGTCATCGTCCTCGCGGGGCGGCCGTATCACTGCGACCCTGAGATCAACCACGGCATCGATAAACTGTTGTGTTCGCTCGGCCTTGCCGTCCTCTCCGAGGACGCCGTGTTCGAGCAGGGCGGCCTCGTCAAGGTCAACGTGCTGAACCAATGGACGTACCATGCCCGCCTGTACCGCGCGGCCGAATACTGCACCCGCCGCGAAGATTGCGACCTCGTCCAGCTCGTCTCCTTCGGCTGCGGCATCGACGCCATCACGACGGATGAAGTCCGCGCCATCCTTGAAAGCAAGGGCAAGCTCTATACGCAGATCAAGATCGATGAGATCACGGGGCTGGGCGTCGTCAAGATCCGTCTCCGCTCCATGCTTGCCGCCATCGAAGAACAAAGGAGGAACAAGAGGTGAAACACGTAAAATCGGGGTACCATGTCCGCGATGGAGCCTCAGAAAACGCGTCCGTTGCGGATTTTACCGATGATTATCCCCGCTTTACGCCCGCGATGAAAGCAACGCATACCATCCTCGTTCCCGACATGCTCCCGTGGCATTTCGACCTTTTGACCGAGGTCATGCGCGAGAAGGGTTACAAGGTGGATGTATTGCACGGCGAGGGCCGCTCGGTCATCGACGAGGGTCTCAAACATGTCCATAACGATACCTGTTATCCCGCGCTCTGCGTCATCGGGCAGTATCTCGATGCGCTCAAAAGCGGGAAGTACGACGCCGATAAGACGGCCGTTCTCATCACGCAGACGGGCGGCGGATGCCGCGCGAGCAACTATCTTCCCCTCATCCGCAAGGCTTTGAAGGCGGAGTTCCCGCAGGTACCCGTGCTATCTTTGAACTTTTCCGGTCTCGAAAAAGACAGCGGGCTGCAACTCGATCTCGGCTCTATCCGAAAGCTCGGCTATGCCATCTTCTATGGCGACCTTCTCATGAGCTGTTTCAACCAGACCAAGCCGTATGAGGCCCGTGAAGGCGACAGCGCAAAGGTGCGCGCGGAAGTCACCGAGACGCTGAAAACCGCGCTCCGCGGCGGAGATTTCAAGCGGCTGAAATACTATACGGAATACATTCTGAACGCATTTTCGGGGATACAGGTCCACAAAACGCCCAAGATCAAGGTGGGCATCGTGGGGGAGATCTATGTGAAATATTCTCCGCTCGGCAACTCCCATCTGGAAGAATTTTTGCTCGCCGAGGGGTGCGAACCCGTCGTCCCCGCGCTCATGGATTTCATCCTGTATTGCGTTGTCAACAACCTGAACGACGTGCGCCTGTACGGCCGCCGTACGCGCATGACGCCCGTATTCCGCTTCGCCTACAAGTGGCTTTACGGCAAACAGAAGAAGATCATCCGCTGGACGAAGGCGCAGGGGCGGTTTGAACCCCAGCACGACTTCGAACATCTGCGCGCGTGTGCGGATAAGGTCATCAACCAAGGGGTAAAGATGGGGGAGGGGTGGCTCATTCCCGCCGAAATGGCCGCGCTTGCCGAAACGGGGACGGAGAACATCGTCTGCGCCCAGCCCTTCGGGTGCCTGCCCAACCACATCGCGGGCAAGGGGGCGGTGCGCGTCATCAAACAGCTGTATCCCCGTGCGAACATCGTACCCGTCGATTACGACCCTTCGGCGACGCGCGTCAACCAGGAAAACCGCATCAAGCTCATGCTCGCAACGGCGCGGGAAAACTGTTAGCCGCGCGCCTTGATAACGAAAATAACCCCCGTACCGCGGACATGGTACGGGGGTTTTGCGTCTCACGCATCGGGCGCGGCTTTCGGCCTTCGCAGTTTGCGCATAAGCCATCGGAGCGGGCGGACGAGAAGCGTTTGCCGCAGGAGATCGGATAGGGCGCAGACGAGGAACACGGCCGCAACGCTCGGCAGGGCATAGAGAAGGACAAAGTTTCCGTAATGGGCCGTCACATGCAAAACGTCCCGCCAGAGAAATTGCCGCATGGCGGCGCAGTTATCGTGGATCAAAAAGACGCCGAAGGTCGTGCTTGCGATGCGGTTGACGGCGGCATTTTGGAAATGGATGTTTTTGAAGAACAAAAATGCACAAAGCGCCGTAAGGAAGGCGAACGGGATGTTGACTTCGGCAAGCAACGCAAAGAGCGCAACGCTCACGCGCGGAAGGCCTTCCACCGTCTGGACGATGTATGCAAACAGCACCATGCTTGCGATAGAGAGGAGGAGCATGGCGGCGAGGGCGGCTCCCCATATGCGTTTGCGCGAAAACAGTTCGCACGGGTACAGCCTCAGATACGAGGCCACGAAGTACAGCACGATAAACCAGCCGACGTAATTCATGGAGAAGGAGAAATAGAACACCGCGCCGAGGATACAATATACGCCGAGCGAGAGCGCGATCAGCAGTTTGTGCATCCGCTTGCCGAGGTTTTGGACGAGGACATTCAAGAAGGGAACGGTGAGGTAAAAGATCAAAAAGCAGCCCGTAAAATTTTGGTTGATCTGCGAGAACGGAAGGATGGCCTCGATGAGCGCCGCCCACGAAAACGCCTGATATCCCGTTGTTGTGAAGACCGCAAAGAACAGAAGGCCGTAAAATTGTGCTTCAAACAGGAGCGCAAAAAATTTTTTGGGCTTGAATTGCGAACGGCACATGAAATAGCCCGTGATGAGAACAAAACAGTCGATGCCCGTCTTGCCCCATGCCCCGATGACGGCCACGCAGACGGATGCGAACGAGAAGGGATCCTGCGCGGCAAGCTCCATGATGCCCGAATGCACGACATAGTGATGCGCCACGATAAAAAACATTAAAATGATGCGGAAAAGTTCAAGCCCGGAATCTCTCGTGCGCCTGTCTGGTTGCCCGTCTGCAATTTTTTCTTTGGTTTCCGCCATGAATTTCCGTGCCGCTCGCTGAATAGTTTAAGAGCATTATAGTTGGATTTAACTATAATGTCAAGCGGAAGATCGGCGCATGAAGCAAAAAATATTGCAAATTGCTATCAAACGCCGCAGAGGGGGCGCGGGTCATATAAAATATCCGCAGGGGGGTGCGGATATGGACGTTATTCAAAGATTGAATGAGCTTCGCGCAGAGAGGAAGATGAGCGTCTACCGTTTGGCGGAGCTTTCGGGGGTCAACCAATCGACCTTGGCGAACACCTTTTCCCGCGGGACGGCGCCCTCCCTCAAAAACTTGGAGCTGATGTGCGCGGCGTTGGGGCTCAGCCTTTCGCAATTTTTTTCCGACGGCGAAGCGGCCGTTCCGCTTACGGTGGACGAGGCCGGGCTTATTCAAAATTACCGCAAACTGCCCGATGAATTGAAGCAGTCCGTTGCGAACATCGTCAATACCGTTCCCGATCTGAAAAACTGATGTAAAAATGAAAAATGCACCCCGTACCGCGGACATGGTACGGGGATTTTTGTTACAGGATGTTTTCGAGGGCGGGTTGGTAGGTGGAGGGCAGACACTCCGAAAGGTGCAGTAAAATTTCCAACTTCGCGAGCGCGAGCGTATAGCTTTGCTCGGCGATGAGCCGCACGGATTCGGACATGTAGTCGTCGATGCGGGTCACGTCGTTGTGCGGGATCCACACGTGCAGGCGTTCCTTGCGCTTCTCCCACGCCGTCTGTACGGCCTTGGCGTCCTCGCCGTTGGCCGTCTCCTCCTCGACCTTGTCATAGAGGCTCTGCACTTCCTCGCGGAAGCCCTGAAATTCCGCCCGCACGAAGAACCATTCAAAGACGCCCAACCCAAGTAGCAATGCGGCCGCGACCGCGATCGCCGTCAATGACTTTACCATATGTACGGGCGGTCACCACGTCCTGCCGCCGGGATAGGAGACGGTGAACACCCTGTATTTTTCGCCCTTCACTTGCAGATAAATTTTGCCCGTCCCGTCCGCCGTGAGAACGAGTACGCGTTTGAGCCGCACATGTTCTTTTTGCAGGATGGGGTCGAAAAAATCCTCGTCAAGACCCGCAAGCGCGAGATTTTTCTTATCGTATTTCCCGTTGTCGATGACGACGAGCGGAAGCGAAGTCTGCATACTCTCGTAATTCTCTTTGGGCAGAGCGGAGAACTGCCCGTTGGATTCATAGAGCGCATAGTCCACGCTGTCGAGGGAAAAGTACCCCGCCGTCCGCAGGGACTCGATGAGATCGGAGACGTCGAGGTTGTTGCGCTTCAATTGGTAGTCGTCGATGCCGTTTTTGTTGATGACGAGCGCGGGCTTGCCGCTGATGAAGGATTTTACGGGTTTGAGTTTGAGGTCGAGGACGGTCATGATCTCGTGCAGGACATAGATGGTGACGACGGCGATGATGCCATAGAGGAGGGGAATGGAGGTATCCGCCATCGGGATGCAGGCGAGTTCGGCGATGAGCAGGGTAATGACCAGCTCGAAGGGCTGCATCTCCCCGATCTGCCGTTTGCCCATGAGCCGCATGATGATGAGCAGGGTGATGAAGATGATGGCGGTGCGGATGATGACGAGTACCATATGAAAAATTTGCGCAAGCGGCAATATTTTATGTATGCCCGCCCCAAACGCTTGCCCTTTCGGGGGGAATATGGTATGATGGGTGCGAAGAGTAGCCGAAGCGCGTAAAGTGTTGCGAAACGGGACGTTGTTCGCAAACGAAAGGGCGGGGAAATCCACATTGCTCCCCAAGCCCTGCGGTGCTGAGGCGCGTCCGCTCGAACTGCGCGCCGCAAGGGCGCAAAATTCATGACGGACCTCCTCAGTGGGGGGTTTTTTATGTATCAGACAGAAAACGGGGTACCCATGTCCGCGAAGCAGCCTTCGGTATTGCAGAAGCTCCTCTTCTCCGACGTCATGCTTTCGAAGTCTTACCCCAAGCGCATCGCCTATATCGGCGTGATGACGGGGCTTTGCATCGTCACGGGAATGTTCCTCGAATTCAAGTTTCTCGACGTGCAGTTTTCGCTCACCATCTTCATGTCGGTGCTTGCGGGCGTCATCTTGGGGCCGCTATTTGGCAGCGTCGCCGTATTTTTGGGCGACTTCATCGGCTATATCTATAACAGCTGGGGGCTTTTGTACTATTGGTGGGTGGCGCTCTCGTGCGCGCTCATGGCCGTCATCGCGGGCCTTTTCATGCGCATCCCGTGGAAATTTAAGGGGAACGGGTATGTAAAACTCGCCCTCATCTCCCTCTTCATCCTCGCCGTCTGTTCCGTGGGGGTGAATACCACGGGCTTTTACGTCTACTATACGCAGGTCGGCTTTTCACAGCGTTCGCTCGCCCTGCTTTCGGAGCATTTCGGCGGGGTGAACACCTATTGGACGTATGCGCTCGTGCGCCTTCTCTTTCTCGGACAGATCTGGAACAGCCTCGCAAACTATGCGCTTCTCTTCATGGTCATGCCCGTTTTGGGCGCGATAAAGCCGTTGAAGATACGCTTTCAATAGTTTTTCGGGCAGAATTGCCTCACAATTTTCGCAAGCGCTTGCAATTTTTGCGCGGCGTGGTATAATTGGTATAATAAGGATAACAGTTATAAGGAGAAAGGTATGCAATCTCTCTTGCTCAATCCTCTGTTCGGGGTCTACGATAAGGGCATCTACTTCTTTTCGTTGCAGATCCAATATTATGCGATCGTCATCGTCTGCGGCATGATCTTGGCGGCGGCGCTTTCCGCCCTGCTCATGAAGCGGCGCAACATGGATCCGGGGTTCGTCTTTACGCTCTTCATCTTCTGTATCCCGACCGCCATCATCGGCGCGCGGCTCTTTTCCTGCCTCACCGACCCTGCCCTCGGCATCGGCGCGCTCTTCCGCTTCCCGTGGGAGGGGCTTTCGATCACGGGCGGCGTCATCGGCGGCGTGACGGCGGGCCTCATCGTCTGCCTCGTGTGCAAGGTCAACTTCCTGCGCGCGGCCGACTGCGTGGTCGTCAACATCCTTATCGCACAGGCCATCGGCAGGTGGGGGAATTACTTCAACGGGGAGGTGTACGGGCAGGTCGTCACTAACCCCGCCCTGCAATGGTTCCCCTTTGCCGTGTTCGAGCGCGGGGAATGGCACTATGCCTTCTTCTTCTATGAGAGCGTCATCAACACCATCGGCTGGGCCATTCTCTTTACCCTTGCATGGCATTGGAAGAAGCGGCCGAACGGCATTCTGATGTTCTCCTACTTCCTGTGGTACGGCACCGTGCGCTCCATCATGGAACCTTTGCGCGATGCGGAATTTATCCTCGACGGCGGCGGCATCATGTGGAGCGAACTCTTCGCCATCCTCATGATAGGCTTCGGCGCCCTCGGCATTCTGACGCTTCTCATCATCAACTTCAAGCGGGAGGGCAAATTCTTCGGGAGCGCCAAGGGCGACCCGTGCGGCATCACACAGTATTTGACGTCGGATAAAAACGGCACGCCCTATTACTCCAAGATCAACATGCTCGGAGACCGCTATCCCGTAAAGCCCGAAAAACCCGACGGGGCCGCATCGGGGCGGCATAACAAGGAGGAATGACCATGCGCAACCTCACGCTTTTGACCGATCTCTATGAGATCACGATGGGGCAGGGATATTTCAACGAAGGAAAGCACGAACAGCTCGCCGTGTTCGACGTATTTTTCCGCCCCAACCGCCTCATCACGTACTCTGTTGCGGCGGGCATGGAGCAAGTGGTGGAGTACCTCGAAAATCTGCACTTCGACGGGGAGGACATCGCCTATCTCCGCTCGCTCGGCTGTTTTTCCGAAGAGTTCCTTGCCTACCTTGCACAGCTCCGCTTCACGGGGGACGTCGTCGCCGTCCATGAGGGGGAACTCGTGTTTCCCTATGAACCCATCCTTACGGTGACTGCCCCCATGGTGCAGGCACAGCTCGTGGAGACGGCCATTCTGACCTTCGTCAACCACCAGACGCTCATCGCCTCCAAGTCTGCCAAGATCGTGGACGCGGCGGGCGGCGGCGTGATGGAGTTCGGCCTCAGGCGCGCACAGGGCGCCGACGCGGGCATTTACGGCGCGCGGGCGGCCATGATTGGCGGTTGCGTGGGGACTTCCAACGTCTATGCGGGCAAGCTCTTTCACGTTCCCGTTTCGGGGACGATGGCCCACAGCTGGGTCATGAATTTCCACTCGGAGATCGAGGCCTTCCGCGCCTACGCGAGGAGCTTCCCCGATAACTGCCTGCTGCTTGTCGATACCTATGATACGCTGCAAAGCGGCGTACCCAATGCCATCGAGGTATTCAAAGAACTGCGGGCGGCGGGGCATGAGCCGAAGGGCATCCGCCTCGATTCGGGGGACCTCGCCTATCTCTCCAAACAGGCGCGGAAAATGCTCGATGAAGCGGGCTTCCCCAACGCCGTCATCTGCGCTTCGGGCGATCTGGACGAATACTCCGTGGCCTCCCTCAAAGAACAGGGCGCGCGGATCGATAGCTGGGGCGTCGGCACCAAGCTCATCACGAGCGCAGATCTTCCTGCGCTCGGCGGCGTCTATAAGCTCGCGGCGGTCTTTGAAAACGGCAGGGAGGTCCCCAAGATCAAACTCTCGGATACGACGGAGAAGATCACGAATCCGGGCGTGAAGGAACTCTACCGCCTCTATGACCGCAAGACGGACAAGGCCATCGCCGACTACATCACGTTGGGAAACGAGACCGTGGACGAAAACCGCCCGCTCGAACTCTTCCACCCCGTGGATACGTGGCGGCGCAAGACGGTGAAGGATTTCCGCGTGCGCAAGCTCCGCGAGAAGATCGTGGAGAAGGGAAGGCGCGTCCGCCCCGCGGCGCCTCTTTCGGAACTTGCGGCCTACTTCCGCGCGGAAAAAGCGCGGTTCTGGGAGGAATATACCCGCCGCGATATGCCCCATATCTATAAAGTGGACCTCTCGCCCGCGCTCTACGCGCTCAAATCGGAAATGGTGAAGGGCAAGGGGAAAACGGAGTGAACATGAAACACATCGGGACGGCAAAACGCATCATCGTATGGGCGACCGTGGTCATTGTCCTGCTCGCCGCAGACCTCGTCACGAAATTGCTGGCACAGCTCTATTTGAAGCCGATTTTGCCGGATGGGGTCGCGTTTTTGCCCGGTTTTATCCAATTGCGCTATACCGAGAACGACGCCATTGCCTTCGGGATCGGGAGCGGGAACCGCGCCTTTATGATCACCGTCACGGCGCTTACCGTCGTCCTCATCGTCGCCATCGCCGTTCTTTCTTTCACCGTGTTCAAGCGCCGTGCGGCGGGGAGATTTACGCTCGCTGTGATCGAGGCGGGCGCGGTGGGCAACCTCGTGGACAGGCTCTCCCTCGGCTATGTGCGGGACTTTTTGGATATGTCCGCCTTCCGCCCGTTTGCCTTTTTGGGTTCGTCCTTCAATTTCGGCGTGTGCAACGTCGCCGATTACTTCATCACGATCGGCGCCGCCGTCCTCATCTTCGTGCTTCTCTTCATCGGCCCCGAAGCCGCGTTCCCCCTGAAAAAATCGTGGCGCGAGCAGGCAAAGCGCGAAGAGGCGGAAAAACATGCAAAGGCGTAAGCTGACCGCAAGCCGCGCCGTCCGATGCGACGTCTTTTTGAGCGAAGAGACCGAACTCACCCGTTCGGCCGTCAAGAAGCTCGCAGATGCGGACATGGTATGGGTCAACGCGGTCAATTGCAAGGCGGGTGCCATGTTGAAGGCGGGGGACGAGGTGGAGATCTGCATCCCCGACCCCGTGCCGATCGCGGCCGTCCCTGAGGAGATCCCGCTGGATATCGTCTATGAGGACGGCGACCTCGCCGTCGTCAACAAGCCGCAGGGCATGACGGTGCATGCGGGCGCGGGCAACTATGAAGGCACCCTCGTCAACGCCCTCCTCTTCCGCCTCTCCTCGCTGAGCGGCATCAACGGCGAGCTTCGGCCGGGCATCGTGCACCGCCTCGATAAGGATACGTCGGGGCTGCTCGTCGTCGCCAAGAACGACATGGCGCACCTCTCCCTCTCCGCGCAGATCGCAGAGAAGTCGGCGCGGCGGGAGTACCTCGCCCTCCTCGAAGGGGTCGTGAAGGAGGAGAGCGGGAAGATCGTCACGCAGATGGGCCGCGACAAGAGGGACAGGCTCCGCCAAGCCGTCCTGCCCGCGGGCGAAGGGCGCAGGGCGGAGACGGATTTTTTTGTGGAAGAACGCTTCAAAAACAACACCCTTGTGCGCTTTTCCCTGAAAACGGGCCGCACGCACCAGATCCGCGTTCACGCCAAATACATGGGGCATCCCGTGGTGGGGGACCCGCTCTATGGCTACAAGAACCAGCGTTTTTCGCTGAACGGCCAGCTTCTGCACGCCTTCCGCCTGACCTTCACGCACCCGCGCACGGGCGAGGAGATGACCTTCACCGCCCCGTTGCCCGATTATTTTTTACGCATTCTCGAAATCATACGAAGGGACTGAACCGTTATGACACCCGTAATTGCCATCGTCGGCCGCCCCAATGTGGGCAAAAGCACCTTCTTCAACAAGGTCGCGGGCCGCAAAATTTCCATCACCGAGAACCGCCCCGGCGTCACGCGCGACCGCATCACCGCAGATTGCGAGTGGCGCGGCAAGCCCTTCACGCTCATCGATACGGGCGGCCTCGAAGTGAAGAGCGACGACGCGATGTGGAAACAGATCGCGTTGCAGGCGTCGCTCGCCATCGATACCGCCGACGTCATCCTGTTCTTTACGGACGGCAAGGAGGGGCTGACGGCCTCCGATGAGGACGTCGCCGAACTCCTCCGCCGCAGCAAAAAGCCCGTCATCCTCGTCGTCAACAAGGTGGACGACTATTCTCCCGATAAAATTTTTGAATTTTACTCGCTCGGCTTGGGCGAGCCGTACGCCGTCTCCGCCGAGCATTCGCGGGGCATCGGCGATGCGCTCGATGCGGCCGTGGAGTTCTTTCCGAAGGGGGAAACCGCGGACATGGGTAGCCTCAAAATCGCCGTCGTCGGAAAACCCAATGCGGGAAAGTCCTCCATCGTCAACAGGCTCTTGGGGCAGGAACGCACCATCGTGACGCCGCTCGCGGGGACCACGCGCGACGCCATCGACACCCGCTTCGAGGTAAACGGCAAGAGCTATACCATCATCGATACGGCGGGCATCCGCAGAAAGCGGTCGGTGGATGACGACGTCGAGTATTATTCCGTCCTCCGCGCCTTCGATGCGGTGCGCCGTGCGGACGTGTGCCTGCTCGTCGTGGATGCCTTGGAGGGCCTCACCGAGCAGGACGTGCGCATCATCGGGTACGTCCACGAGCAGGGCAAGCCCTCCGTCGTCGTCATGAACAAGTGGGATACCGTCGAGAAGGATACGAATACCATCCTCACCTTCGAGAAGAAGCTTCAAGAGGACCTCAAATTCATGGACTACTATAAGTCCGTCTATATCTCTGCCAAGACGGGACAGCGCGTGGAGAAGTTGCTCCCGCTCGCCGAAGAGGTATATGCCCACGCCAATTTCCGCGTCCCGACGGGCGCGCTCAACGATCTCCTCATCGACGCCGTCCGCGTTTCGGAGCCGCCGAGCTATAACGGCAGGCGCATGAAGCTATACTATGCCTCCCAGCCCTCCGTCTGCCCGCCGCACTTTGTGTTGATGGTGAACGACGACGGGCTGCTGCACTTCTCCTATGAGCGGTATCTTGAAAACGTCATCCGCGGGGCGTACGATTTTTCGGGAACGCCCATCCGCATCACCGTGCGCGCGAAGAAGGAGAACGCATGAAAGAACTTGCTTTCGGACAGCTTTGGTATTGGTTTTTGCTCATGGCCGTCCTTTGCTACTTCATCGGCTGTTTCAATTTCGCCGTCCTGATCGCGAGGTTCAAGCATAAGGACGTGCGGAAGATCGGGAGCGGCAATCCGGGGACCATGAACATCAGCCGCGAATTCGGCCTGAAAGTGGGGCTTCTCAACTTCTTGCTCGATGCGTGCAAGGGCGGCGTTCCCGCCGTCATCAGCTATTTTATCTTCCGCGGCTGTGTCTTTGCGGGGACAGGCGTTGCGGTCTCTGATTTTACCCGCTATTTTTGCGGCGTGTTCGTCATCATCGGCCACATCTGGCCCGTGACCATGAAATTTCAGGGCGGCAAGGGCATCGCCTCCACGCTCGGCCTCTTCTGGATGAGCATCTCGTGCGAAAACCCGTGGTATATCCTCATCTCCCTCGTCGTGCTGCTCTTCGGCATCGTGGGATTCATCGCCCTCACCGAATACGGCTCGATGGGGTCGCTTTTGGGCGTGACGGGCTTTTCCCTGTGGCAGGGCGTCATCTTCTATCTGCGCTACATAGACTGCCTCGCGGGCGTATGGACCGTGATGTGCTTTCTGATGCTCTTTGCGCTCAACTTTCTCACGTGGTTTGCCCACCGCAAAAATCTCGTAAGGCTGTTCGCGGGCGAGGAACACCGCACTTCCGTAAGGAAACTCTCGCACGGCAAGCGCGGCATGAAAAATATGTAATGAAGCCCCGTACCTAAGGACATGGTACGGGGATATTTTGTGAGGCTTGGAGATGAAAGTCATCGAAAAACAGAGAAACAGCAAGATGTGCGTTATCTGCGGCTTGGATAACGCGTTCGGAGTACGCGCGCCCTTCTATTCCATGGAGGACGGCAGCGTACTCACGCAATTTTGCTATCGCGAAGAGCATCAGAGCTATCCGGGAAGGGTACACGGCGGACTCATTACGGCCATGCTCGATGAGCTGGGCCTGCGCGCGCTTTGGGCAAAGGCGGGCGGGGAGTATATCTATGGCGTCACGCTCTCGCTTGAAACCAAGTTCCGCCGTCCCGTTCCCTACGGGCGGCCGCTCGTCGGGCAGGGCAGAGTCGTCAAAGAGACGGGCAATTTCCTGACGGCGCAATGCGCGCTCTATGAGGGCGGAGCCGTGCTTGCGAGCGCGGAGATCAAATACATGAAGCTCACGCCCGAACAGATCGAACACGGCGTGGATGCCCACGAGGAGATGTGCTATCTCGTCGCCGACGGCGTCACGGAGCTATCCGTGAGCTAAAAGGAGGATACCATGTCCGGATACACCTTGCTTACGGGTGCGTGCGGCGGGCTGGGGAGCGCGTTTGCCGAACTTTTGGCGGCGCGCGGCGAACCCCTGCTTCTGACGGGTACGAGCGGCGCGCGGCTTTCCGCGAAGGCGGAAGAGCTGGCCGCGCGCTACCCCGCCGCCATCGTGGAGACCTGCGTATGCGACCTCAGGGAGGAGGACTCGCGCCGCGCCCTGTTTTCCTTTGCGGACGGGCGCGGGATCCGTTTCCGCCGCCTTGTCTATGTTGCGGGCGTGGATACCCAGCTCGGCTTTGAGAAATACGACGAGGCACGCATCATCCAACAGGCCCGCGTCAATTTGGAGGGGGCGGTCTCGCTCATGCGCGGCGTCCTTGCGCGGTGCGATCTCGGCGGGGAGACGGAGATCCTCTCCGTCGGCAGTATGTCCGCCGCGACGCCCATGCCGTATTTTGCGCTTTACAGCGCCACCAAGAAGGGGCTGGAATATTTTTCGGCGGGCCTGCGCGAGGAACTCAAAGGGCGGGCGAAGGTGACCTGCGTGCTTCCCGGCGGGATCCCCACGCGGGAGGATATCGCCGAGAATATCCGTTCGCACGGCCTGTTCGGCAAAATTTCACAGAAATCGCCCCAAGAAGTGGCGCGGCTCTCCTTGAAGGCGGTCTCGAAAAATAAGCGCAGAGCCGTCATCGGATTTTGGAACAAAGTCTTGAAATGCGTCACGGACGTGGCACCCATGTCCGTAAAGCTCCGCTTCATCCGTAAAAAATGGAGCCAAACGGAGAAGGACCACTTTGCGGGAAAATGACCCGCGCCCCCACACAAATCAAAAAAATACGGCAACGTGTTGCCGTATTTTTCATATGAGAAATTTTGCGCCGCAAGGAAGGCGGGGCGTCACTTCTTTTTTTTGAATTCCGCCTCCTCCTCGGCGGTGGAGAAGGTGAAGGCGATGCGCGGGCTGCGCTCGGTGAGGGCGCGCACGAACGCATCGAAATCTTCCTCGCGGATGACGACGGCGATGTAATCGGTGTGGAAGTCGTCGAAGTAGACGGCGAGTTTTTTGGCCCCGCGGAACAGGTGGACCGAATAGATCTTCTTGATCTCGAACTTTTGCCTGATAAACCCGAACTGCACCGTGAGCGTATCCGCGGTGAGCGTATAGCGCGAGCGGATGAGCAGCCCCGCGATGAGAACGGCGAGGCCGAGGCTTGCGCCGTACCACAGGATATATTTCAGCCATTCATAGGGCGATTGCAGGTTGCCGTTGCGGAGAAATTCCACAAATTGCCACGTGGAGAACCCGATGCTCGCCGCGCACAGCGCAAATCCGAGGACGCTCAGCAATATGATGAGCGGGGAGAGCTTGCATGCAAACACGGCGGCAGGAACATCTTTTTTCTTCATACGTCTATTTTAGCGCATCCGCCGTCCGAATGCAATAATTTTTTCGCACGATATTTGCCGCGGACTCTTGAAATTTCCGTGAAATCATGCTATCATAGTATCAGGTGGTTTATATGGTAAAGATAATCAGAGAAGGCGCCTACTATTTTGACGGGCGCATCATGAAGGAATCGCAGTCCCACGTCACGCTGGATAGGAAGGCGCTCGCCGCCAAGAATACCATGACTTACGGCGTCATCGCCGCCCACAACGAGGCGACGAGGCTGGATCCCGCGCTCCGCTTCGACGTCGTCGTCGCGCGGCCCGATTGCTATCTCGACGTCATCCGCGCGGCCGAGGCGGGCAAGATTTCCGAATTTCCCGTTCCCTGCATCTGCGTGGACGAGGAGGGCGCGGAGGAGGCCTTCGGCGTGAGCGCGGCCAAGCGCTTCGGCGGCATCTATGTTCCCAAGGGAACCTATTCCGCCGCGGAGTACGTGCGCACCAACGTCGCCATGACGAACGACCTCATCCTCTCCTCGTTCCCGCTCACCGTCGGCGCGCTCGGTGCGATGGCGATGTGCGGGGACGGCGGCGATCTTCTGAACGTGCTGTTCTCCGAGCGCATCGAAGCGGAGCGGCCGGAGACCGTGGCCGTACATCTCAAAGGCAAACTCCGTGCGGGGGTGGGACCCGTCGATATCGCGCTGGCCGTCGGGCGGGCTTCGGATGCCGCATGCGGCTTCATCAAGGGCCGTATCCTCGAATTTATCGGAACGGGCATCTCCCGCCTTTCGCAGGAGACGCGCAACGCCATCGACGCCTGCTTTGCGGACATGGGGTGCCTCTCCACGGTCTGGGAGACCGACGAAAAGACGGAGGAATATTACAAGAGCGTGGGGCGCGCGGACGGCTTTTTCCGCCTTGCGCCCAAACAGCCCGCCTATTACGACGGCGCCATTCTCGTGGACCTCGGCGCCATCGAACCCATGGCTTCGCTCGGCGGCGCGATCTTCTCCGTCCACGAACTTCTGGATGAACCCGAAGAAGTACTCGGCAAGGCCGAACAGGCGGCGCGCCGTGCGGGCCGCGAGTGCGACTTCCGCTCGCTCAGAAAGGGAAAGAACATCCCCGTCGCGGGGATGCAGCTTCATGAGCAGGGCGACTATGAGACGCTTGCGCGCCTTGCCGACTTCTTGCGCGGCAAAAAGAGCGCGCCCGTCTGCGTGACGCCCTGTTCCGAACCCGTCCGCCGCGCCCTCGAAAAGGGCGGCTATTTGGAAGTGTTTGAACCCCGCACGATGCCGGAAGGCCTGACCGTGGGGGATGGGGTCCTGAAAATGGACGCATGTTCCGCCGCGGCGAGCGCCGCCGCGGGCAAAGTGGCCTCGGCCATGGGCCTCGAATATCCGCGCCGCGTGCGCAAATACCGCCATGTTGCCAAACAGACGGACCGCAAGGTCTCGGATTTTTCGGGCGCGCCCAAGAAGGTAAGGCTCGAATGGGGGGACCACGCCCCCGCGCCCGTCTATGGCAGTCTCCCCAACGCAATGCTTCTGAAAATCGTTCCCGCGGGAGAGGAGGGGGATTTTTCCGAGGCCGCAGGCCTCGTGACCGAATACGGGCTTCCCATCAGCACGGTTTGCGGCAAACTTGCCGTCTACAAGGACCTTCCCGTCTATGAAGATGACTTCCGCACCGCGCTCTCCATGCGCGCCCGCGGCGTCGTCGCCGTACTCGCAAAGGAGTACGGAAATTGGCTTTC
Source organism: uncultured Clostridia bacterium (assembly GCA_947626575.1). Classification (GTDB taxonomy): domain Bacteria; phylum Bacillota; class Clostridia; order Christensenellales; family Borkfalkiaceae; genus Gallimonas. The sequence continues at coordinate 48,040 of CANQSR010000007.1, forward strand.
CGCATGCGTCGATTGGGGCATGGTACCCTTCGTTTCCGTCAAAGCCGAACAGATTACCGAAGGCTATCTCTATGTGAAAGGCCTCAGAGCGGCGGTGGAACACGGCACGCCCATCGAGGCGCGCTTCCTCAAAGAGGAGAAAAGCATCACGCTGGAATTCCCCGTGATGGAGGAAGTGGCGCGGGCATGGCTCATCCTCGGCGGCAGGATCCGTGCGCGGGGAGGGGAGAAGTGAGCCTCGGCGAATACCGCTCTGCCATAGACCTCACGCCCTACCCCCGCCCGCAACCGCTCGGCGCGGACGAAAAGAACGGGGCGTGCGATACGTTGCTCCGCTTTCTGATGCGCGAGCGCGGCCTCATCGCGGCATTTTCCTCGACGTATGAGAGAAAGCGCGCGCTCGTACGCGCGCAGATGAACACGCGCCAGCCGTTGCCCGTCCCCGCCGATATCCTCGACGTGCAGGACCGTCTCTTCTGGACGGAGAGCATCGAGCGCGGCATCGTGAACGTCAGCGATATCCCCGCGGTAAAATACGATATCGCGCTCTGGGAGGGGGATATCTCGCGGCTCGAAGCCGATGCCATCGTCAACGCGGCCAACAAGTCCCTTTTGGGGTGCTTCCTCGCGGGCCACAACTGCATCGACAACGTCATCCATTCGGCGGCGGGGATGCAGCTTAGAAACGATTGCAGGCGCATCATCTCCGCCATCGGACACGAGGAGGAGAACGGCAACGCCCGCATCACGCGGGCCTATAATCTGCCCGCGCGCTATGTCATCCACACCGTCGGACCCATGGTGGGGCGCTCGGTCACGGACGAACAGCGGGCGGACCTTCGCGGATGCTATCTCTCCTCCCTCGATCTGGCAATGGAGATGGGGCTGCACAGCATCGTGTTCTGCTGCATCGGCACGGGCGTGTTCAATTTCCCCTCCGACGAGGCGGCGGAGATCGCGACGGGGACCGTCGTAAAATGGAAACTGCGCAATGCTTCCTATCCGCTCAAAGTGGTCTTTGATACCTTCCGCCCGTCGGATACCAAGATCTACAAGACCATTTTGGGGATGATGTGAGGCCGCAAGGTTTGAAGGCCCGCAGGGCATGACTTCGGAGGAAATCCGCGATACGGTATAAAAAAACGACCCCATGTGGGTATTTAAGGAGAATAAAGAATGACTGATTTGCTTTTGATCTCTACGGGCGGCATCGTCGGGATCGCCATCGCCGCCGTCGTGGTGGTACTCGTTCTTGCGCTCGTCATCTGGTACGTCTCGTGCTATAACGGGTTCAAGACGCTGTCCAACCGTGCAGAAGAGGCGTGGGCGACCATCGACGTCCAGCTGAAAAAACGCTATGACCTCATCCCCAACATCGTCGCTACCGTGAAGGGATACGCCAAGCACGAATCCGGGACGCTCGAACGCGTCGTTGCGGCGCGCAACGCGGCAATGTCCGCGCGCGGGGACGAACGCCTCGCCGCGGAGAATGCTCTCTCAGGTACCTTGAAGAGCCTGTTTGCGCTCAGCGAGGCCTATCCCGACCTCAAAGCCAACGCCAACTTCATGGATCTTCAACGCCAACTGCAATCGGTGGAGAACGAACTTGCAAGCGCAAGGAGATACTTCAACGGCGTCGTCAAGGAACTCAACACCAAAATCGATCTCTTCCCGTCCAACCTCGTTGCAAAGCGGATGCGGCTGGAAAAGCGCAAGTATTTCGAGTTGGAGAGCGAGGAAGAACGCCGCAACGTGAAGGTGGAATTTTAATGAACCCGGCCAAAAGGGGATGGGCGTTGCTATGCGCCCTTCTCCTTCTTTTGTTTACGTTGCTTCCCGCCCTGCCCGTGCGTGCGGGCGCGGCGTCCCCGTCCTATGACATCCTCTCCATGGACGTCGCGCTCGAACTCTCTGCCGACCGCACGGCCAAGGTAAGGGAGACGTTGGAAGTCTCCTTTTCGGGCGTGGGGCATGGGATCATCCGCGATTTCGACCTCAGCGAGGGCGTGCGCTATGCGCACATCTATGCCACGCGGGACGGCTCGGACGTCTATACGCAGACCAAATTCGATACCGACGACATGCTCTCGCTCTATATCGGCGACGAGACCGAGCCGCTTGAACGGGACAGGATATACCGCTATGTCATCACCTATGCGATGGCCATCCCTACGCGCGGGGAGGAGGGGTATTTGCCCCTCGACGTCGTCGGCTTCGATTGGAGCGCCACCATCCGCAAGGTCAGCGCAGAGGTAACTCTGCCCGCGGGGCCAGATAAATACCTCATTTATTCGGGGGCCGCCGGCAGCACGGCCAACGCCTATGGCATCTCCGCCGAGCTTTCCGGCAACGTGTTGCGCCTTACGGGGGAGGACCTCAAAGGCGGCATCACGCTCGACCTTCAATTCGGGGCGGGCGTATTGGGCCATTCCGTGGATTTTTCCCTGCTCTATGTCTGTCTGGCCGCGCTCGTTCTTCTCGGTGCGCTGTTCATCCTCAAATTTTGTTTTGCGCGACAACCCTTGCTCACGCGCACGCTCAACTTCACCGCGCCCGGCGAGATGGACCCGCTGCTCATGGGCGTGCGGTTCGACGGCACTGCCGATGCGGAGGACCTCGGCGCGCTCGTCTTTTGGTTCGCAAGCGAGGGGTACCTCACCATCGACCTCTCGGATGAGGACGACCCCGTTCTCATCCGCACGCAAAAGGAGCTTCCCGCGGATGCGCCCGCGCATCAGGCCGTCTTTCTCGGCGGACTCTTTGCGCACGGGACGGAAGTCAAACTTTCCTCCCTCAAAAACTCGTTCTATACGACCGCGGACAGCGTGCGCAACATCGTGCGCGGGGGGAAGCCCCGCAACGAGCAGAAGAGCTTTGCGCTCATGACGATTTTCGGCGTCTTGACGGTCCTTCTGCTCGGCGTCGGGGCGTGGCTCTATGACGTCCTCACGGTGGGCGGCTTTTTCTTCCGCTTGCTGCCCTTCCTCCTCACCGCCCTGCCCTACATCATCTCCGCAGTCATCTCCTACAAAGCGCAACAGTATGTGTTCAAGCGCAAACGGGTTTTGACGGCGCTTCTGATGGGTGCGGCCGTCATCGCGGGGTGCGTTCCCGCCGTCTGCATACTTCTGGGTTACAGCCCCGCCGTTTCGCATTGGGCGCATTTGGCCATGACGGTCTGCGCCTCGATCGCGGGCATGGGTGCCTCGTTTTTGGTCGTACGCACCAAAGAATATACGGATTGGCTGGGCAAGATCCTCGGATTCAGGGAGTTTATGCAAACCGCCGAGAAGGAGCGCATCGAGGCCATGCTCCAAGAGCAGCCCGCCTTCTATTATCATATTTTGCCCTATGCGCAGGTCCTCGGCGTCAGTTCGGCGTGGACGGAAAAATTCAAGGGGCTTGCGATGTCCGAGCCGCCATACCTTCGTTACCGCACGGGCGATACGATTTTTACGGCCGTCCTTTGGAGCCGCACGTTCCGCACGCTGAACCTCACGATGGCGCGCAATTTCACGGTGCGTCCGCACAGTACTTCGGGGCCTTCCAACCGCGGCGGTGGCTTCGGCGGCGGCTTTGGCGGAGGGTTCGGCGGCGGCCACGGCGGCGGGGGATTCGGCGGTGGCGGCGGCAGAAGTTTCTGAGAAAAACGCACCCCATATCCCCAAAACGGGGAAAATGGCTTCGCGCCCGCAACCTTAATTTGCCTATGAAACACTATATCATATCCATTGATGCAGGCACAACATCCGTGCGCGCCTTCCTCTATGACGTGGAGGAGGACCGCTTTGTCCACCGCGCCCAGCAGGAGGTGGAGAGCAGTTTTCCGCACCCCGGCTGGGTGGAACAGGATGCGGGCGAGATATTCTTCAAGGTGGCCTATGTCCTCAGCGACTGCGCGCGCGCCGCGTCGGGCGGCATGATCGCGGGTGTGGGCATCACCAACCAGCGCGAGACGGTCGTCCTCTTCGATAGCGCAACGGGCGAACCCGTCTGCCCCGCCATCGTATGGCAGTGCCGCCGCACGAGCGATTATTGCGCCTCCATCCCCAAGGCGGATGCCTGCCTCATCCGCGAAAAGACGGGCCTTCTTCCCGACGCCTATTTTTCCGCGAGCAAGATCAAGTGGATGCTGGAAAACGTGCCGTCCGCGCGGGAACTCCTCGCCAAGGGGCGGCTGCGCGCGGGGACGGTGGATAGCTACCTCATCTTCCGCCTCTCGGAGGGCAGGAGCTTTGCGACGGACTACACGAACGCCTCGCGCACCATGCTCTTCAACATCCACACCCTCGGCTGGGACGACGGCCTTCTCGCTTACTTCGGCATCCCCAAGAGCATTCTTCCGACGCCGCTTCCGTGCGACCGTGTGATGGCTACCCTCGGACATGGTGTACCCGTCGCGGGTGTGATGGGGGATCAGCAGGCCGCTCTCTTCGGGCAGGCGTGCTTCGGTGCGGGCGATAGCAAAGTGACGTACGGCACGGGCCTTTTCATGCTCTTCCCCACGGGGACGAAGCCCGTCTTTTCGGATAACGGGCTTCTCACGACGGTGGGCGCCGCCTATCGCGGCAAGACGACTTACGCCCTCGAAGGGAGCATCTTCCACGCGGGCAGCGGCGTACAATGGCTCAGGGACGAGATGGGCCTCATCGAAAATGCGGCCGAGAGCGAACGCCTTGCGCGCGCGGCGGAAAATAACGGCGGCGTATATTTCGTTCCCGCCTTTACGGGTCTCGGCGCGCCCTATTGGGACCCGTCCGCGCGGGGCCTTCTTGCGGGCATTTCGCGGGGGACGAGGCGCGAACACGTCGTGCGGGCCGTCCTCGAAAGCATCGCTTACGGTGCGCGCGACCTCGCCGCCTGTATGGAGAAGGGGAGCGGGATCCCGTTGAAAAAAGTCAAATGCGACGGCGGCGCTTCTGCCAACGACTTTTTGATGCAGTTTCAGGCAGACGTTCTGAACATTCCCGTGGACCGTCCTTCGGAGCGCGAATCCACGGCGCTCGGCGCGGCGCACATGTGCGCCCTCGCGCTGGGTGCGACGGACGAAGAAACGCTCGCAAATTCCCGCCGTTCGGAGCGCGTATTTGAGCCTTCGGCCGAGCGTGAAAAATACGAAAATCTATACATGGGGTACAAAAAAGCGGTCGCACGCGCCCTCATGAAGCCTTAACGAAACTAAAAAATCAAAACGAAATTATCGGAGGTAACTATGGAAAAGATCACACAGACGGCGGGGAGAAAGGCGCTCGGAGAATTTGCGCCCGACTTTGCGCACTATAACGACGACGTTTTGTTCGGCGAGAATTGGAACAACCGCGATATCGACCATAAGACGCGTTGCCTCATCACGGTCGTTGCGCTGATGGCGTCGGGCGTCACCGATTCCTCGCTGAGGTACCACCTTGAAAACGCCAAAAAGGCGGGGGTGACGAAAAAGGAGATCGCGGCGGCCGTCACGCATACGGGGTTCTATGCGGGCTGGCCCAAGGCGTGGGCTGTGTTCAACATGGCGAAGGAAGTCTGGGCGGAAGAGACTGCTAAGACCCCGATGGCGGCGCATGCAAGCCAAATGGTGTTTCCCATCGGCGCGCCCAACGACGTATTCAAGCAATATTTCAGCGGCAAGAGCTACCTTGCGCCCGTCTCCAACGAGCAGGTCGGCGTGTTCAACGTGACGTTCGAGCCGCGGTGCCGCAACAATTGGCACATCCACCGCGCAAAGAGCGGCGGCGGACAGATTTTGATCTGCGTTGCGGGGCGTGGCTATTATCAGGAATGGGGCAAGAAGGCCGTTCTCATGGAGCCGGGCGACTGCATCAACATTCCCGCGGGCGTCAAGCATTGGCACGGCGCGGCGAAGGATAGCTGGTTTTCCCATCTCGCCATCGAAGTTCCGGGCGAGGGGCTTTCCAACGAATGGCTGGAACCCGTCAGCGAGGAGCAATACGACCTCTGCCCGTGACCCGCAAAGAACCTATCCGTGGCGATTTATAGCAGCGAGGAAGTTGTTCCCCGCTGTTTTTGTTTGGCCGAACGCCTGTACGGGCGGTTGCCATAGCCGCCGTTTCTATGCACCGAAGTTATAGCGGATTGCAAAAACGGTATTTTACTTTAAGCCTTTCCCGCGCTATAATATAGGCAAGAAGGAGGAAAATATGGCAAATTTGATTGTTTATTATTCTCGCAAAGGCGAGAACTATTGGAACGGTTCGATAAAAAATCTTTCAAAAGGCAATACCGAACGCGTTGCCGAGTTTATCCAAAAGGCGGTCGGCGGAGACCTCTTTGAGGTCGAAACCGTAAAACCATACGCAAAAAGTTATTACGAGTGCATCGAGGAAGCAAAGGCGGAACTTCGCGCAAACGCCCGTCCCGAAATCAAAGGATATGTCGAGGATATTTCGGGGTATGATACGATCTTCGTCGGCTACCCGAATTGGTGGGGGCAGATGCCGATGTGTATGTGTACCTTCCTCGAACATTACGATCTTTCGGGCAAGAAAATACTTCCCTTCTGCACGAACGAAGGGAGCGGGATGGGTTCGAGCGAAAGGCAACTGAAAAGTGTCTGCAAAGGCGCGGTCGTCGCCGCGGGACTTTCCATCCACGGCGCGGAAGCCGAGCAGTCGGAAACGAAAGTTTCCGCTTGGGCAAAGAAAAATATTTGAATGGAGGGAAATATGAAATACTTTGATTTGAACAACGGGGTAAAAATGCCCATGGTGGGGATCGGGACCTACCTGCTTTCCCCCGAAGAAGCGGAAAATTCCGTCTATGAGGCTTTGAAAGCGGGCTATCCGATGATAGACACGGCAAACGCCTACATGAACGAGCGCGGCGTCGGCCGTGGAATCAAACGGAGCGGCGTCAAGCGTGAGGACGTTTTCCTCGTCACGAAGCTGTGGCCCACCGAATACGAAAACGGTGACAAGGCGATCGACGATACGCTCGCACGGCTCGGCACCGACTACATTGATCTCCTCTTTTTGCATCAGCCCGTCGGCAATTATCTCGAAGGTTACAGGGCGTTGGAGCGGGCGTACAAAGCGGGAAAAATCAAGGCGATCGGGCTTTCCAACTTTCCCCTCGACAGGCTTCAAAACGTGCTTTCAAATTGCACCGTCATTCCGCAGGTCGTGCAGGTCGAGGCGCACCCGTACTATCCGCAGACCGAACTCAAAGAATATCTCAAAAAATCTGGGATGGGACTCATGGCTTGGTACCCTTTGGGACACGGCGATAAGAGCCTCATCAAACAGGAAGTGTTCACGCGGCTTGCCGAAAAGTACCATAAAACCAACGCGCAGGTGATTCTTCATTGGCACACGCAGGTCGGAAATATCGTCATCCCCGGTTCCAAAAATCCCGAACACATCAAGAGCAATCTCGATATTCTCGACTTTGACTTGACCGACGACGAACTCAAAGAGATCGCCGCGCTCGACAAGGGCAAACGCTATTATAATATGGCGATCGAGGACGAAGAAAGGGCGTTCATGAATTGGCAGGTGGACTTCAACGAACAGCCGTAAAAAGTTCACGAGAATTTGTTTTCAGCGGAGAAAACAAATTCTCGTGAGTTTGAGGGGCGGCTGCCCCTCGCGTCCGCTCAGCGACACATTGCCCACAAATACGGCGCGGACGCTCACCCTGCAAGCCATAAATGGCAAATGGGGGGCGGCTGGCGGAGGGCAACCCTCCTTGCCGCCATAAAAGTTTCGACGAAAATCTTCCCTTCGGGAATATTTATCGTCGAGGAAACGGGCGGTGGCGCTTTCATTCACTTGGTCGTCTCGTTCGTTTCAACCGACAATAAGCGCGAAGGGTCGCGCAAATGTTGTGCGCTGCCGCAGAAGCGTGGTTCTGCTTCGCGCAGTAAATTGAAAGCCTGCGGAGGCCCCTTGCCGCCAAGGAATTAGAAGTTCGTTCACAGAATTTGTTTTCAGCGGAGGAAACAAATTCTCGTGAGTTTGGCAGTTCTGCTCCGCGCAGGGATAATATTTTTCGCCCCGAAATTTCAGCAGGAAATTTCGGGGCGAACTCTATTTTCGTCGAAACCTATTGATATTTTTCTATAAACTCTTTGAGGGCTGTTCTGTTCTTTTTGAGAATATGACAGTAAAAAGTGAGCGTCGCCGCGTCGTCCAAAATGGGGATCCGTATCGCGTTTTCGTCACCGCCGTAATGACGGGCGGACAGTTCGGTGGAAAAAGAGAGGAGCGCACTCTCCCGCTTCAACGCCTCGAAGCTATCCCTGTTTTCCTGCAAAATCACGTGGACTGCGGGCATTTGCTCGCGGATGATATTCTCCCATACGCCGATACGCGCATACAGAAGGACGGAATATTTTTCGATTTCGGAAAAACGGACGCCGTTTTTGTTTTTCGCAAGCGGATGAATTTTCGGCACGTTCAAAAGGAGAGACTCCGTTCCCGCGAGAACGGAAACAATATCGGGATCGTCCGTCTTTTCCGTGGAAATGATGATCTGGTACGTCCCCGCTTTTAATCCCTCAAAGAGCTTGCCCTCTTCCGTAACTTCCGAAGTGAGCCGCTTTTCGGGATAGAGCGAAGAAAGAAAGGGCAGAATTTCCCAAAGCGGCGCGGGCGCACAGGAAGCGACGGCGACCGTTCTGTTCACTCTGTCAAATTGCCGAACTTGTTCGGCAAAACTTTTCGTGCTTTTCAAAATGTCCTCGCAAAGCGAGAGGGCAAATTTTCCGTTTTCGTTGAGTTCTATTTTGTTTTTGCCGTGAGAAAACAGCTCTACTCCAAGCTCCTGCTCGAATTTCTGCATGGAGCGGGAGAGCGCGGGCTGTGAGATAAACAGCTCCTCTGCCGCCTTTGAAAGCGTTCCGCACTTGACTATCGTTACAAATTGTTCGAGTTGAGAAATTTCCATTTTTGCCTCCGAATTCATCATATCACATTTTCATCTCGATGTCAAAAGTATGCACGCAGGTTATAGCGCATTGCGAAATGAGCATTTTACATGATCGCTCCTATGTTATATAATGGAGGCGGAAATAAAGAAAAAGGCTATGGGGTCGCGCGCCGCGGTAAGAAAAAAGATGCCCATGCAGGGCATCTTTTTTCGTGAAAATCGGGGTCAGATTTTTTCGGAGACGGGTTTGCCCGCCCACGCGGCCTCCTGCTCCTTGCGCTCGGCCTCGGTGCGGCGGTCGGCGCCGAAGAAGAAGAGGGCGATCGTGCCGGGGCCGATATGCGAACCCGTACACAGGTCATAGTATTCCACCATCACGTCGCGCGCGCCGTGCGCCTTCAAGGTCTCGGCGAGCGCTTCCGCCTCATCCTCACAGTCGGCATGGGCGATGGCAATGGTCTGCGCCTCAGGCCGTTCGACGTATTTATCGAATGCATCCACAAGCGCCGCAATAGCCTTCTTCCTCCCGCGCGCCTTGCCGTAAACTGCGAGCTTGGGCTGTGCGCCGCCATCTGCCTTCACGAGCGGCTTGATGCCGAGAATGGTCCCCGCTACGGCCGCCGCCATCGAGATCCTGCCGCTTCGGCGGAGGTATTTGAGGTCCTCGACGGTGACATAGCTGTTGACCTTGTAGGCATTGGTATGGATCCACTTCGCGCATGCCTCTGCGCTCTCGCCCATGTCGCGGAGGTCTGCCGCTTTCAGAACGAGCAGACCCTGTCCGAGCGAAGCGTTGGCGCTATCCAAAACGTAGACCTTGCGCTCCTTGAATTGCGCTTCGAGCGACTTTTTGGCGGCGAGCGCCTGCTGATAGGTCCCGCTGATGCCGGAGGCGATGGTGATGACGATGACGTCCTTCCCCGCTTGGAGCGCGGGGGTGAGGGCCTCGGCGAAGCGCGCTTCGGAGATGAGGGAAGTGTGCGCTTCGAGTCCCGCGCGCATATCGGCATAGAACGAGCGCGCGATCTCGCGGAAGGAGACGCCTTCGCGGTAGCAGGGGCGTTCTTCGCCGCCCACGTTGAAGTAATAGGAAATGATATGGATATTCCGCTCTTTCACGAGCGCATCCGGGATATTGGCAGACGATTCGGTAAAGATCTCATAAGTGTTCATCGGAGACACCTCCCTGCGGTTTTTTCAGCCGCATATATAGAATACCACGCCGCCGCAAAAAATACAACCGTTTCCTCTCTCCGTTTGCCGAAAAGCCTTCCATTCTTCCGAAACTGCGCTCTACCGCACAAAAAGCCTCTCTACTGTGGGTAGAGTTGAAAAAACACTTGATTTTCTTACAGCATTATGGTATAATCCTGTCAGACGTATGACGGGGGAGGAGAAAATGAACTTTCGGGAACTTGGGAATACGGGTCTGAGCGTCTCGGAGATCGGGATGGGCTGCGAAGGTTTCGGCGAGGAACACGGCGGGCGCACCAAGGCCATGGTGGACGCCGCCCATGCCGCGGGGGTCAATTATATCGACCTCTATTCCTCCGATCCCCACATCCGTTCGTCGCTCGGCGAAGCGCTTGCAGGCAGGCGCGGGGACTTCATCTTACAGGCCCACATCTGCACCGTCTGGCGCAACGGACAATATAAATGTACGCGCAAGCTCTCCGAGATAGAAGAGGGCTTTGCCGACCTTCTCTCCCGCCTCAAAACGGACTACATCGACGTCGGCATGATCCACTATGTGGACTCTGTGCGCGAGTGGGAAAAGATCGAGCGCGGCGGCGTACTCGCGTATGCGCAAAAGTTGAAGGCGGAGGGCAAGATCGGGCATATCGGCGTGAGCAGCCATAATCCGCTCGCGGCCATCCGCGCCGTGGAGAGCGGGGCGGTGGAAGTTCTGATGTTCTCCGTCAACCCCTGTTACGATCTCCAACCCGCCGGGGAGGACTGCGAGGACCTTTGGCGGGAAGAGAGTTACGCGCACCCGCTCACCAATATGGACCCCGACCGCGAACGGCTGTATGAGCTGTGCGCACAGCGCGGCGTGGGCATCACCGTGATGAAGGCGTTCGGCGGCGGCGATCTTTTGGATGCCGCGCTGTCTCCCGCGGGCAGGGCGCTTACGCCCGTGCAGTGCATCGCCTATGCGCTCGGCCGTCCCGCCGTCTCCACGGTGCTTGCCGGGGCGCACAGCGTGGAGGAATTGCGGGCGAGCATTGCCTATGAGAGCGCCACCGCCGAGGAGCGCGACTATGCCGCGGCTTTCAGCGCCTTCCCGCGCATCAATTGGACGGGACACTGCATGTATTGCGGCCATTGCGCGCCGTGTACGGCGGGCATCGACATCGCAACGGTCACCAAATTTTTGAACCTTGCCCGCGCGCAGGGCGGGCTGCCAGAAACGGTGCGCGAACACTATGCCGTCCTCGAAAAGAAGGCGGGGGACTGCACCGCATGCCGCGCGTGCGAAGCGCGTTGCCCCTTCGGCGTGGCCATTGCCGAGAACATGCGCGCGGCGAAGGAGATCTTCGGAGATTAATGCTGTTGCCCGTGAAAATCGCCCGCGGATCTCTGCCCCGCGGCGGCATAAAATATACGTGAAGGAGGAGTCTGATGACATTTGAAAAGGTAAAAAAGAACTTCGGCTTCGGCTGTATGCGGCTTCCCATGAAGGGCGGGAAAGTGGACTATCCCCAATTCTCGGAGATGGCCGATGAATTTCTCGCGGCCGGCTTCAACTATTTCGATACCGCGCACGGCTACCTCGGCGGGTTGAGCGAAACGGCCATCCGCGATTGCGTAGCCGCCCGCCATCCCCGCGAGAGCTTCACGCTCACCGATAAGCTCACCGAAAATTTCTTTGGGCGGGAGGAGGACATCCGCCCCTTCTTCCAAAAGCAGTTGAAGGCGTGCGGGGTGGAGTATTTCGATTTCTATCTCATGCACGCGCAAAACGCGGGCAATTTCGAAAAATACCGCCGTTGCCGCGCCTATGAGACGGCCTTTGCCCTGAAAGAAGAGGGGCTTGTGAAGCACGTCGGCATCTCCTTCCACGATACGGCGGACTTCCTCGATAAGATCTTGACCCTGTATCCGCAGATCGAAGTCGTCCAGCTTCAATTCAACTATGCCGATTACGATAGCCCCAACGTGCAATCCCGCCTCTGCTATGAGACCTGCCTGAGACACGGCAAGCCCGTCATCGTGATGGAACCCGTCAAGGGCGGCACGCTCGTCGATTTGCCCGCCGAGGGGGACGCCATCCTGCGCGCGCTCGGCGGCGGCAGTAACGCGAGCTATGCCATCCGTTATGCGGCGAGTTTCGAAAACGTCTTTATGGTGCTTTCGGGCATGAGCAACATGGCGCAGATGCGGGATAATCTCTCGTATATGCGCGATTTCAAGCCGCTCGACGAACGGGAGGCGGCCGCCGTCGAAGGCGTGCGCATGGCGCTCAAAAAACAGGAGTTCATTCCCTGCACGGCCTGCCGCTACTGCACCGACGGCTGCCCCAAACATATTTCCATCCCCGATCTCTTCTCCTGCATGAACCAAAAGAAGCGCTACCGGGATTGGAACAGCGACGTATATTACGAGAATTTCACCGCGGCGGGCAGGGGCAAGGCCTCCGACTGCATCGGGTGCGGCAGATGCGAAAAGGTCTGCCCGCAGCACCTCGAAATCAGAAAACTCTTAAAGTCTGTTGCACAGCAATTTGAATAAAAAATACGGAGATTTTTGAAGGAGATTTTTGAAATGGAAAAGACAAAGAAACTTGTTTGCGCCACGTGGAAGTCCAAAACGGCCGCGGCCGTCCTTGCGGTCATCGCCGCCGTCGCCCTTCCGCAGGTATTCCACTATCTCGGCCTGGTAGCGGGGCTCGGCTCCGCCCTCGGCGAGACCTTCCTGCCCATGCACATCGCCATTTTCCTCGTCGGCGCCTTTGCGGGGCCGTGGGCGGGCCTTGCGGCGGGCGCGGCAAGCCCGCTGGTGAGTTTCGGCCTCACGACGCTTTTGGGTACACCCATGCCCGCGGCCGCCATGTTGCCTTACATGGTCATCGAGCTTGCGGTGTACGGTCTCACGACGGGGCTTCTCGCATCCAAGCGCGTTCCCGCGTTCGCCGCGCTCCTCATCGCGCAGGTGGCGGGCAGGGGCGTGCGCGCGCTGGCCATCGTCATAGGCGCCTACCTCTTCTCCTCGCCCGTCGGGATCCCCGTCATCTGGAACAGCGTGCTTACCGGTCTGCCCGGCATCGTCTTGCAGTGGGCGCTCGTTCCGCTCATCGTCTTTTACGTGGAGAAAAAGACGCATGCCGAATGAAGAACTTCCGCCGCTCGGATACGCGCGGCAACTGCTCATAGAGGAACAGGCGCTCCTTGCCGCCGTCTATCCCGCAGAGGGCGGGCGCGGCGTCTTTACCGCGAAGGAGAGGGGGATCCTGCCCCTACTTCGCCTTCTCTGCGGGGAAGGCGCGGGCCGCTTCCGTGGCGCAAGTTTTGCGGATAAGATCGTGGGGAAGGCGGCGGCCATGCTGTATGTGCGCCTCGGCGTAAAGGAAGTTTACGGCGAAGTTATGACGGACACCGCGCGCGGGATCCTCGCGGCGCACGGCATCCGCGCGGAATGGGGGACGCTCACGGAGCGCATCATAAACCGCGCGGGGACGGATATCTGCCCGATGGAGAAGGCGGTGGAGGGGATCTCGGACCCCGCCGCCGCAGAGGCCGCCCTCCGCAGGGCGTGCGGCCTCGATTAAACGCGTTTTCAGAAATTCACAAGATATCGTATTCAAAAAATATCACATCCGCAAGATGTGGTATTTTTTTCTAAAAAGGGCGCAAAGGGCGCGATATTCGTGCAATTCGCGCGGATTTCCGCGGAAAAAGTCGATAAATTTCCTTTCGACAATTTTTTTCAAAATTAGATGAATTTCGTAAAATATTTTTTGTATTTTTGTACAAAAATGACTTTACAAATCGCCTTTTCTGTTTTATAATGCTCTTACATTCCTTTTCAGGGGCAGTTCTATGAAAAAAATTTTGATTATGGAAAGCAACGATACATTCGCCGCACAGCTCGCCGACTATTTTTCCCGCGCAGGGTACGATGTCTGCGGCGTCACGGGGGACGGCGCGGAGGGCCTCGCCCTGCTCGAAAAGACCTCCCCGGACGTCGCCGTCGTCAGCCTCATGCTGAGAAACATCGACGGATTGAGCGTATTGGGGCAGGCAAAGGGCAAGGGGGTGGATTTCGTCGTCCTCGGCAACTTCTCGGAGGACGCCATCATCCGCCGTGCCATCGAACAGGGGGCTAAGTATTACCTCATGAAGCCCGTCTCCGCCGAAGTCGTGGGAGAGAGGGTGGAAGAGCTATCGGGCGAATTGCCGAAGGCGAAGGTAGAGCGGAAGCGGGCGGGTTCCTTGGATGAGCGCATCTCCAACATCTTCATCTCCATCGGGATCCCGCCCAACATCAAGGGATACGGATACCTGCGGGAGGGGATCAAGATGGCCGTGAAGGACCCGCGCATCATCAACAACGTGACGAAGGGGCTGTATCCCATCATCGGGGAGAAGTTCGAGACGAGCGCGAGCAAGGTGGAGCGTGCCATCCGCCATGCCATCGAGGTGGCGTGGAACAGGGGACGCATCGAGGCGATCAACGCGATATTCGGCGCGCGGGTCTATATCGGCACGGAAAAGCCCACCAACAGCGAGTTCATCGCGCTCGTCGCCGACAAACTCATCCTCGAAGATATGATCTGAGGCCTCTCGCTGTCCCTTTTAGGGAAAGTGGCCCGAAGGGCCGAAAGGGTTTCAAAACCCCTCTGTCACTCGTAAACTCGTGACATCTCCCCTCATAGGGGCGCCAAGGAGCCTCCCCCCTTATACCTGAGGGGGGAGGATGTCACGGCGTCGCCGTGACAGGTAGGGGGTGCAAGACCTGCCCCTACTTGTGGGGGCGGGTGGCGCGGCTTTGCCGCGTCAGGTGGGGGAGATGAAAGGCGAGAGAATGTCTCCCCCCCACCACCGCCCTGCGGGCGGAGCCTCCCCCCATGGGGGGTAGGCCTTTTTCCATGCGTCATTTCGTCCGACCGAGGCTTCTATTGTGGACTAAGGTCGCCACGAGGAGCATAGCGACGAAGTAGCGTAGTCGAGGAATCACCTTATTATAATGTGACCCTTCGGCAAGCTCAGGGTGACAAATTTATTCCCACTCCCTGTATCCCTCTCCCCAAGGGAGATGGTGCGACGAGTGGCTTTCCCTTTGCAACCGCCGAAGGGGGAAGCCTTTTGTACACTTGCGTGCTTTGAGCACGTGCGCGCAGGACAAATATTACAAAATCCCAAAAAAACTGCGGCAATATTGTTGAAATCCCGTGCGAAAAATGATATACTGTAAGATGAAATAATGGCGACGTATCCCCTTTGGGGAGCGACGGAGGTTATAACGTGAACGGGTTCGGCCGCGGAGAGGATAGATCCCCCGATAAAAAAAGTATTTTGACGAAGGAGACCGTCGGAATGACGATGCTCCTTTTCAGCGTGATCGCATTGTTGATCTTGACGACGGGGCCCATCATCTTCGGCGAGATCGGAACGGCGATCACCGCCTTTTTCGTCGGCTTTGCAGGGTACTTCATCTACCCCGTATTCCTGCTCTTGATCGTCGTGGCGGTCTCTTTGGTCGCGGGTAAGAAACTCGTCCCCACGCGCTGGCTCGTGCGGCCCATGCTGCTCGTGGCGGCAGTCTTTTTCATCGTACATACCGCCACGGACGGCCGCTTTTTCTATGACGCCTCCGCCGCCGTCAACGGCTACGGCGCATACCTTTCTGGCTGTTGGAACGCCGCAACGGAAAACGTTGCCGCGGGGACGGGCGGCGGGGTCCTCTTCGGTCTCATCGCCTATCCCGTGCGCTTTCTGCTCTCCGAGGCGGGGGCCTATGTCCTCTATTCGGTTCTGACGCTCGCCGCGCTCGTTTACGTCCTATTTCTGACGCCTTTCCGCGGCCTCGTCGTCAAGCCCGTCTCCGACCGGCTCCCCAAGCGCACCGAGGGAGGGGAGGGCGAACTCTCCTTCGACGACCTCCCCGCGCCTTCCGCCAAGGAGGCCCCCGTACCCACGTCCTATGCGGGCGCGTCGTCCTATCCCCCCGCGGACAGAGCTCCGCAGCCGCCGCGTCCCGCGCCCATGCCGCAGGCGCGCCCCGCCGCGCCCGTTTCCGCAGCGGATGCGCCGCAGACGGATGCGCAACGGAGGAGCCGCGATATCCTCTTCGGCGGAACGGCGGCAGAACGCTACCGCAACAACCTCATCTTTGACGAAAATTCCGCATTCAACACGCGCCCGCGCGGCAGTTCGCTGATGCCCAACCCGCCCGCGGATACGCCCAACGCGCCCGCTTCGCCTTATACGCCCGTCGGCCCGACGCCTTATACGCCCGCGCCGGGTTATACCCCGCCCGCAGGGGACACCTACCCGCACTATACGCCCGCGCCCGGCTATACGCCGCCCGCGCCGCGCACCTATCCCGCGCCCGGAGAAGGGCAGAATGCGGGCTATACGAATACCTATTCGGAGGATGCGGAAAAGACGCGTCCCTCCATGCCGCGCAAAATGCAGTCCGTCGAGCGCGATTATTCGGATTTCGACGCCTCCGCGCGCTATCCCGAACCCACTTACCGCGCGCCCTCCCAGGAGGACGGCGGCGGCCGCTATGGGAGCGACGTCCCCGCCGCTCCCTCCCGCATCGAGGACCCCGCGGACAGGCGTACGCCTTCCATCCCCTCGGACCGCCGCGATACGGGCATCGGCCGCGGGACGGCAGACCGCCGCGATACGGGCATCGGCCGAACGGGAGACCGCGATACGCTCCGCGACGAGCGGGACGACTTTTTGGATACGCAAGCTCCCGACCGCGATATCCTCTTCGGCGGCTCGCGCAGTGAAGATCTCCGCGGCGGGGATGATGCCTTTACGGACGGCGACACCTCGCCCGCCGACCTCTTTGACGACGAAGAGCCGCGCAGCGCGCGCGGCCTCAGAGACGTCGGGGAGACGCGGGAATATTATCCTCCCGAACCGCCGGCCCCGCCCGCTCCCGCGCCCGCGCCTGCGGCCGAGCCTGCCCCCGCGCCCGAACCTCCCAAGAAGAAAAGGCACGTCTGGAAGAAATACCGCCGTCCCTCGCTCGACCTGCTCACCGAGTATGAGGACAGGCCCCAGCTCTCCAACGAGGAGATCGGAAGAAATTCGGGCATCATCCTCGATACGCTCCGCCGTTACCGCATCGAAACGCGGGTGAAGAAGGTGGTCGGCGGCGCCAACGTCACGCGGTATGACCTCGATATGCCCGACGGCGCGACCATCAACATGGTCACCAAATACAGCGGCGAACTCGCCGTGTTCCTCAACGTGAAGGGCGTCAACATGTACGCCAATCCGGAGGTGGGGGGCATCTCCGTGGAGGTCCCCAACGAGAAACGCGTCACGGTGGGCCTGAGAAATCTCATCCAATCGGACGCCTTCAAAAATCCCGACCCCGAAGCGATCACCTTCGCGCTGGGGCAGGACATCGAGGGCAGGTGGGTGTGTGGCGACATCACCAAGATGACGCACATCCTCGTCGCAGGGCAGACGGGTTCGGGCAAGTCCATCTCCATCCATGCCATGATCGTGAGTATGCTCTATAAATATTCGCCTGAGGAACTGCGCCTCATCCTGATCGACCCCAAGCAGACGGAATTTACCATCTATGAGGGATTGCCGCATCTCATGATCAACGAGATCATCGTGGATGCGCCCAAGGCCATCAGCGCGCTCAATTGGGCCATCAAGGAGATGGAACGCCGCTATACGCTCTTCAACGAAAAGACGCGCGCGGGCGTCGCCGTCAGAAAGATCGACGAATACAACGCCGTCCGCACCGAGGATGAAGAGCGTCTGCCCAAGATCGTCATCGTCGTCGATGAGTTCGGCGACCTCATGGTCGTCGCCAAGAAGGACCTCGAAGAGCGCATCCGCCGCCTCACCCAAAAGGCGCGCGCCGCGGGCATCCATATCATTCTCGCCACCCAACGCCCTTCGGCGGAAGTCGTCACGGGCGTCATCAAGAGCAATCTGCCCACCCGTATCGCGCTGCTCGTGGATTCCGAACTCAACTCGCGCATCATCCTCGATGACGGCGGCGCGGAGAAGCTCTTGGGTTACGGCGATATGCTCGTCAAGACGGGCGGCAAGCCCCGCCGCGTGCAGGGCGCTTACGTCAGCACGTCCGAGACGCAGGACGTCGTCAACTATATCAAGGAGAACAACGAGGCCTACTTCGACGACGAAGCGCTCGATTACATCGATAAGACGGGCGGCGGAGAGGGCGAATCTGTCTCCGCGGGCGGAGAGGGCGCCGAGGACGGACCCGTCACGGATACGTATGTGCGCGCGCTCGCGATGGTGGTGCGCCGCGGACAGGCCTCCATCTCCCTCATCCAGAGAAGTTGCGGCGTGGGATATAACCATGCGGGCAAGATCATCGAATGGATGGAGGCGAAGGGATACATCTCGCCCTTTGACGGCAAGGCCAAGGCGAGGAGCGTACTCCTCACCAAAGAGGAATACGAGCAGCTTTACGGCCCGCTCGACTGAGGTAGTCTATGTTACATAAGACGTTCGGCATGATTTCCCTCGGATGCGATAAGAACCGCGTGGACGGCGAACGCCTGCTCGGCGAAGTCAGACGCCGCGGCTGTCCCATCACGGACGATCTCTCCGAGGCGCAGGTCCTCATCGTCAACACATGCGCCTTTCTGAACGCCGCGCGGGAGGAATCCATCGAGGCCGTCATCGAGGGAAACGCATACAGAAACGGCAAACTCGAAAAGATCGTCGTCACGGGCTGTCTGCCCGAAAAATTCATCCGGGAACTCTTTCCCGCACTCACGGAGGGGGACGTCTTTCTCGGCGTGAAGGATGCCGACGCCCTCTTCCCCGCGCTCGAAAGAGCGTACCGCGAGGGCCGCGTCAACGCCGTCGGTACGGGCGGGAAGGTGCTTCCCGAACGGTATGTCTCGACCATGCCCCACCTCAAATACCTCAAAATCGCCGACGGGTGCTTCAACCGCTGTACGTACTGCCTCATCCCCAAGATACGGGGGAAGTACGTCTCCTATCCCATGGAGGAGCTTGTGCGCGAGGCGGCGGGGCTGGGGGAGACCGATGAACTCGTTCTCGTCGCGCAGGATACCACCCGTTACGGCGAGGATACGGGCAAGAACTGTTTCGTGCAGCTCATCCGCGCGCTCTCCGCATTGGAAAATATCAAACACATCAGGCTTTTGTATTGCTACCCCGAAGTCATTTCGGATGCGCTCATTGCGGAGATGAGGCAAAATCCCAAACTCATCCCGTACCTCGATATCCCGCTCCAACATTCCGAGGACCGCATCCTCAAACTGATGGGGCGGCGCGGGAGCCGCGCGGCGTACCTTGCGCTGTTCGCGAAATTGCGGCGGGAGATCCCCGCGGTCGCCATCCGCTCCACCTTCATCGCGGGCTTTCCCTCGGAGACGGAGGAAGAACATCGTGCGCTTTGCGCCTTTTTGCGGGAAGCGCAACTCGAAAACTGCGGGTTCTTTGCCTACTCCCGCGAGGAGGATACGCCCGCCTACCGCATGGCGGGGCAAGTCCACCCCTCCACGAAGAAACGCCGCGTGCGCGAACTCTATGAGGTGCAGGCCGAAATCTCCGCGCAAAAACTCGCAGCCTATGCGGGCAAGACCGTCGAGGTCGTCTGCGACGGCATCGATTACGAAAAGAGCTGTTTTACGGGCCGCGCCTATTTTCAGGCCTATGAGATCGACGGGTGCGTCTACTTCACCGCCCCGCAGGCGGAAGAGGGCAAGCGTTACCTCGTCCGCATCGAGCGCACGGAGACGTATGACCTCTATGGAAGCGTTGTCAGCGCGTGCAAACCGTAGGGCGCGGCCGTAAGAAAAATTTTTCTCGCATTTCAAACAAGGGGCATCTATGAATCTTCCCAACAAACTTACTTTGACCCGCATTTTTATGATCCCGCTCTTCGTCCTCTTCTTCTATTTGGACGCGGTGCCCTATCATGAACTCATCGCGGCCGCCGTATTCATGCTCGCGGCCTTCACCGATTTTCTCGACGGCTACATCGCGAGAAAATACGGCCTCGTCACCAACATGGGCAAATTTTTGGACCCCATCGCCGATAAAGTCCTCGTCTCGACCGCCTTCATCCTCATGCTGACCCGTCCGTGGGTGTTTTCCTATGAGGCGTTCGGCGGGTGGGGGATCATCACGGCGGGCATCTCAGTTGCGCTCATCATGGCGCGCGAACTCATCGTGAGCGGCTTCCGCCTCATCGCGGTGGAGCGCGGACTCGTGCTTGCCGCGGATAAACTCGGCAAATTCAAGACGGTCACGCAGGACCTTGCCATCGTTGCGCTGCTGTTTACCATGCCCTTCCTCGGAAATGCGGGGAGCATGGCGGGCTGTGCCGTCGGCTTTGCGCTCCTCCTGCTCGCAACCGTCCTCACCGTGCTTTCGGGGTGCAATTATATCATCAAAAACCGCCAAGTCCTCAAAGAGGAAACAAAGTGAAGTACGCCGCCGTCGTCTTGTACAACAATAAA
The DNA here is from genome assembly GCA_947626575.1 of uncultured Clostridia bacterium. Lineage (GTDB taxonomy): Bacteria > Bacillota > Clostridia > Christensenellales > Borkfalkiaceae > Gallimonas. The sequence goes on from CANQSR010000007.1 coordinate 68,594, forward strand.
AATTCGCTCTCGTCGGTGGACTTTGTTCCCGTGACGGATGCGCTTCTTTCGGGCGGCGTCTTTCTCAGCGAGACCGCCGTTTTGCCTTACGACGACAAGGACGCGCTCATAAGAACGCTTACCCGTATGCAAGATCACGCCGCCGTCTTTCTCATCTGCGATGGCTTTCTCGTTCCCGCGGCAAAGCTCGCCTTGGCGGAGATCGCATCCCCCGAAGGGGATCTTTTCAAGAAAGAAAATTGCCTCTATGCGGTGTTACCCGCGGGCATGGGTGGGGCGGAAGCGGTCAAGGAGCTGATGCCGAAGATCGATGAACAGCGCGGGGATTCCTATTTCCGCGTGGTGCTGTGTACGGTGGGCGCACCGGGCGAACAGCTCGGCAAAGTGGCCGCACAGATCTCGGCGAACGGGTTGGATATCCACGTCTCCGAGAAGTACGGGGCCGCGCGCATCGAACTCATCTATGACAGGAATACGCCCAAATACGCCGTGGACGAGGCCGTGCGCTTTCTCGCGGGCGAGATGGGCGAATACCTCTATGCGGTGGAGGATATGACGGTCGCCCGCCGTCTCGTGGAGGCCTTGAAGGTGCGGCGATACCGTATCTCCGTCGCGGAGTCGTTCACGGGCGGCGGCGTCGGGCGGGCCATCGTGCGCATCCCCGGCGCGAGCGCGGTGTATTTCGAGGGTCTCAATACCTATGACCCTGCGGCCAAGGAGCAGAGATTGGGCGTGACGCCCTTTACCATCAAACAGAGGGGGACCGTGTCCGAACAGACGGCCTATGAAATGGCGGCGGGCCTTCTCAAAACGGGCAATTGCGATCTCGCGGTGGCCACGACGGGCGTTGCGGGGCCCGACCCCGACGAGAAGGGCAATCCCGCGGGGCTTTGCTATATCGCCGTGGGGACGCGCGAGCAGATCCAAATTTACCGCTATCATCTCTCCGGCGGGCGGGAGGCCGTCACCGAGACGGCGATCAATTTCGCCCTGTTCCTCGCCTACAAGGCGATCAAATAGCGCCGCGCCTTGGGGAAAATGCCGCCGGCTTGCGAGTGACAGAGGCTCGTCGCCCCTTATAGGTCGCAAAACGCATTTCTCGCACATCAGCACAGTGTGCTGTGGGCGGCGTTTTGCGGTGAGTGAGCGCATTTGCCGCGCGAACGGTGACCGAACGCGGGGTTCTACCCGCGTGAGACAGATGTCGAGCATTAGCGAGACAGAGGGGTTTTGAATGCACGTCATTTCGAGGAGCGAAGCGACGAGAAATCTCGGTTCGCTGTCATCCTGACCGCCCGCACGCTCTTTGTGACGCCAAAGGACGGCACGAGCGCAAAGCGCGAAGTACCGCAGGGAAGGATCCCGAATTACGAAGTCCGTTTCCACAACACTTGGTCGTAATAAGATTCTTCGCGGATGGGCAGTTCGATGAAAGACAGGCCGTTTCGGCTCAGAATGACGTCCGGCTACTTCGTCGTTTTGCTCTACCCGCCCTCCCCCTTTTACCAGAGGGGGAGGGGTAGGGGAGGGGGTGTTGCTCTCTATTACTTGCCTTAGGCGGAATTGACTTCCGCCGACCGCCCGCACATTCTCTTTGTTGTCCAAGGGCGTCACGAGCGCAAAGCGCGAAGTAGGGCGACCCAATTTGCAGAACCCTTTCTGCTTGTTGTCCGTTGAAACAAATAATCGGGATAAGTTGTGAAAGCATAAACACAAAATCGACTCACGAAATTTCTTTTGGTACAAAAGAAATTTGTGAACATAAAGGAGATACTATGAACGAAGAAAAACGCAAAGCATTGGAGCAAGTCCTTGCGCATATCGAGAAGGAATACGGCAAGGGCGCGATCATGAAGCTCGGTCAGGAAGCGGGCAATACGGATATCGAGGTCATCCCCTCCGGGTGCCTCGCCCTCGACCTTGCCCTCGGCATCGGCGGGTTCCCGCGCGGCAGAATGATCGAGATCTACGGCCCCGAATCTTCGGGTAAGACGACGGTCGCCCTTCACGCCGTCGCCGAAGCGCAAAAGCGCGGCGGCATCGCCGCCTTCGTGGATGCAGAACACGCCCTTGACCCCGTCTATGCAAAAAAACTTGGGGTAGATCTCGACGAACTCTATGTCTCCCAGCCGGATACGGGTGAACAGGCTTTGGATATCGTGGATGCGCTCGTTCGTTCTTCCGCCGTGGATATCATCGTCGTGGACTCCGTCGCCGCCCTTACGCCCAAGGCCGAGATCGAAGGGGACATGGGGGATAGCCACGTCGGTCTGCAAGCCCGCCTCATGTCGCAGGCGCTCAGAAAGCTCACTGCCATCGTCAACAAATCCAAGACGTGCGTCATCTTCATCAACCAGCTCCGCGAAAAGGTGGGCGTGATGTTCGGCAATCCCGAAGTCACCCCCGGCGGCAAGGCCTTGAAGTTCTATGCTTCCATCCGGATCGACGTCCGCAAGATCGATTCCATCAAGGATACGGAGGGCGTTGCGGGCAACCGTACGCGCGCGAAGGTAGTCAAAAACAAGCTCGCCCCGCCCTTCCGTCAGGCGGAATTTGATATCATGTACGGCGAGGGCGTCTCGCAGGAGGGTTGCGTCATCGACCTCGGCGTGCAGTTCGATGTGATCAAGAAGAGCGGCGCGTGGTTCAGCTATAACGATAACAAGATCGCCAACGGCCGTGAGAAGTTGCGCCAATTCTTGAAGGACAACCCCGAACTCATGGACGAAATGATCGCGAAGATCCGCGTGGCCGCCAAGGGCGCGGCCGTGGACGAAGTCGCAGGAAGCGAGGAGTAAGGGTTCACGAAATTTGTTTTGCCTTTTCTCGCTGTCCCCTTGAGGGGAAAGTGTCGCGCCGCCTTTGCGCGACCAAAGGGGTGTCGTAAATCTGCAAAACAAATTTCCGTGAGGGAAATATACTTTTGCGCCTTAACCCGCTTATCCTCTCATTCGTTCCAACGGACAAGGAGCGCTTGACGCGCAAATTGAGTGCGAAAACCAAAATGCGATTTTGGTTATTCGCAGGGGATTTATTCACGAAATTTGTTTTGCCTTTTTCTCGCTGTCCCCTTGAGGGGAAAGTGTCGCGCCGCCTTTGCGCGACCAAAGGGGTGTCGTATTTCGCAAAACAAATTTCCGTGAGGGAAACTTACTTTTTCGCCTTAATAGGCTTGTCCTCTCATTCGTTTCAACGGACAAGAAGCAGACAGGGCTCTGCAAATTGGGTCGCCCACGCCCGAAATGAATTCGGGCTAAGGCAAGAAAGTGGGAGCAACACCCCCTCCCTTACCCCTCCCCCTCTGGTAAAAGGTAGAGGGCGGGCAGAGCGGAGCGAATGACGGAGGGGGGCTCCCCCTTACAAGGGCGACGAACCTGCCCCCTTTCTAAGGGGGCGGGTGGCGCGGCTTTGCCGCGTCAGGTGGGGGGTGGCCCCTTGCTGTCCCCGCACGTCATTTCGAGGAGCGAAGCGACGAGAAATCTCAAAGCGAGATTCCTCACTCCGTTCTTCGAGATTCCTCACTCCGTTCTTCGAGATTTCTCACTTTGTTCGAAATGACGTGAGCCGAAATGGTTTCAAAACCCCTCTGTCTCGCTAACGCTCAACATCCCCTCTCAAAGGGGCGGCGCGACCTACCCTCTCCTTAGGGAGAGGGGTAGGGGAGTGGGGGATAAATCCGTCACCCTGAGCTTGCCGAAGGGTCACATTATTATAATAAGCACCCGTACCCCCTTCACAGTCCATAATCTTTAACCATCATGAAACATCAATTCTTAAAAGTTGCGGCGGCGAGTCCCGAACTCAGAGTGGCCGACCCCGCATTCAACGCCACGCAAATCATCGCCGTCATCGAGGCGCAGTATGAAAAGGGGACCGAACTTCTCGTATTCCCCGAACTGTGCATTTCGGGCTATACCTGCGGCGACCTCTTCCTGCAAGAGACGCTCCTCGGCGGCTGTCTTGTCGCCCTCAAACGTATCGCCGAAGCGACGGCGGGCAAGAAGATGCTCGTCTTTGTGGGGCTTCCGCTCCTGTATTGCGGCAAGCTCTACAACTGCGCCGCAGGAATTTCAGACGGCAAAATTGCGGGGATCGTACCCAAGACTTACATCCCCAACTACAACGAATTTTACGAAGCACGGTATTTCTCGCCCGCGATCGGGGGGACCGCGTGGCTCCCCTTCGGCGGGAAAGAAAATGACGGCGCGGCATTTTCCGCCGAACTTGTGTTCCGCGACGAAAACCACCCCGAAATCGCCGTCGGTTGCGAGATCTGCGAGGACCTCTGGGCGCCCGAATCGCCCTCCGTACGGCTTGCAAAGAGCGGCGCGGCCGTCATCGTCAACCTCTCCGCCTCCAACGAGACGGTGGGCAAGCGCGAGTACCGCAAGACGCTTCTCGCCGCGCAGTCGGGCAAAAATCTCTGCGGCTACATCTATGCGAGTGCGGGAATGGGGGAGTCCACCTCGGACATGGTATTCGCCGGCAACCATTTGATCTATGAAAACGGCACGTTGCTCGCCGAAGCCGCGCCCTTCTCCGGGGCGACCGCCGAGGCCGAGATCGACGTCGGATTTCTGCTCTCCGAGCGCAGGAGGAACAATACCTTCCGCGCAGACGGGAAGAACGACGATTGGTTGGATGCCGAGTTCGTCGGCGGCGGCGACCTCACGCTCCGCAACATCGACCCCATGCCCTTCGTTCCGCATGATGCGGAGGCGTTGGGGGCGCGGAGCGAGGCCATTCTGAACATGCAGGCGCACGCGCTCGCAAGGCGCATCGCCGAGATCCATGCCAAGACGGCAGTCCTCGGCGTCTCCGGCGGCCTCGATTCCACGCTCGCCCTGCTCGTCACCTGCCGCGCCTTCGATCTCCTCCAAAAGGACCGAAAGAGCATCTTAGCCTATACCATGCCCGGATTCGGGACTTCGAAAAGGACCAAAGGCAATGCGGATGCGCTCATGGAAGCGCTCGGCGTTTCTGCCGCTTGCGTACCCATTACGGAGGCCGTTCTCGTGCATTTCCAAGATATGGGCCACGACCCCGCCGTCCGCGATACCGCCTATGAAAACGCGCAGGCGCGCTACCGCACCATGCTTCTCATGGATATAGCGAACAAGACGGGCGGCCTCGTCGTCGGCACGGGCGATCTCAGCGAACTCGCCCTCGGCTGGTGTACGTATAACGGCGACCACATGTCCATGTACGCCGTCAACTGTTCCGTCCCCAAGACGCTCGTAAAACACCTCGTCCGCGCGGAAGCCGTGCGCCTCGGCGGGACGGCAAAGAGCATTTTGGATGATATTCTCGGCACGGAGATCTCTCCCGAACTGCTCCCCCCCGACGAAAAGGGCGCGATCGCGCAAAAGACGGAGGACCTCATCGGCCCCTATGAGCTCACCGATTTCTATCTCTATCACTTTTTGAGACGGGGCGACCGTCCTGCCAAGATCTTATACCTCGCAGAGCGCGCCTTCGCGGGAAAATACGACCATGCGACGCTGAAAAAGTGGCTTGTGAACTTCTTCAAACGCTTCTTCTCCCAGCAATTCAAGCGCAACTGCGTACCCGACGGCGTGAAAGTGGGTTCGGTTTCCCTCTCGCCGCGCGCAGACCTGCGCATGCCTTCCGACGCCTCGCCCGCGCTCTGGCTGGAAGAGGCGGAGAGCCTGTAAGCGCTAAAAGGTTTGATTGGTTTGCGGCAAAAATTTGCGCGCACTTGATGGCTCAGATGTGAAAGGGGTATACCATGTCTGCGGTCTCCCCTCACGGAATCGTCAAAACACAAGAAAATCATGGAAGCGGAGACGCTTCACAAAAAATAAGGGAGGGTTCATATGGCATTCAAAAAGGACTTTGCGTGGGGCGTTGCAACGGCCGCCTATCAGGTGGAGGGCGGCGCCTATGAGGCGGATAAGGGCCTCAACGGTTGGGACGTCGGCTCTGCGACCCCCGGAAGGATCTTCGAGGGACACAGAGGCGACGTGGGATGCGACCACTACCACAAATTCAAAGAGGACGTCGCGCTCATGAAGGAGCTGGGCATCAAGGCCTACCGTTTTTCCGTCAATTGGGCGCGCCTCATCCCCGCGGGGACGGGAAAGGTCTCCGAGGACGGCAAGCGTTTCTATACCGAACTTCTCGTGGCGCTCAAAGAGGCGGGCATCGAGCCGTGGATGACGCTCTTCCATTGGGATTTTCCCTATGCGCTCTACCGCCGCGGCGGCTGGCTCAGCCCGTTGAGTCCGCTTTGGTTCGAACACTATGCGAAGGTGTGCGCGGAACTCTTCGGCGAGTACTGTGATAAGTTCATTCTCGTCAACGAGCCGCAGGTATTTTTGGGGGAAGGCCACTCCGGCGGCAAACATGCCCCGTTTTTGAAGCTCTCCGCAGCGGAAGTGATGCAGTGCGCGCACAACGTCCTGCTCGCCTGCGGCAGGGCGGAAAAGATCATCCGCGAGACGGTCCCCCGCCCCGTGCAGATCGGCACGGCGCAGGCGTTCTGGCCCACGCTTCCCGCGCGCGAAGAGGATCTCGGTCTCGCGATGCGGGATACCTTCGCCTGCCACGAGGATTTCGGGTCCGTCAACTATTATACCGACCCGCTCATCTTCGGGCATTATCCCGACGAGTTCGCGGCGTGGCAGAGGGCGTGCGGCTTCTCCTTCCCCGCAGGCGACATGCGCATCATCAGGAGCAAGCTGGATTTTTACGGCGCGAACACCTATTCGGGCAATTATATCACGGAACAAGGCGGCCGGACCGTCCGTCTCACGCCTCCGCCTTCGACCCCCAAGACGGATATGCGTTGGGACGTCCACCCCGATTCGCTCTACTATGGTGCAAAATTTTTGTGGGAACGCTATCACCTGCCCGTCGTCTACACCGAGAACGGCGTTGCGCTCGCCGAGTGGAAGGATCTGAACGGCGAGATCAAGGACTATTCGCGCATCGACTTTATCAAGCGGTACCTGCGCGCGCTCGCGCGGGCGGCGGATGAAGGCGTGGACGTCGGCGGCTACTTCTATTGGTCCTTCATGGATAACTTCGAGTGGGCGGAGGGCTTCTCCAAGAAGTTCGGCCTCGTGCATATCGACTATGATACGCTGGCGCGCACGCCCAAGGAGAGCGCATACTTCTATAAAAAGGTCATCGAGACCAACGGCGAAGCGGCCTTGAAATGACCGTATGATAAAGAGACGGCCCCGCGCCGTCTCTTTTCATGCCCCAACATGCGGAGCTGTATCTTCCCGCGTCCTTTTCGGGCGATCTCAGCGTGGAAGTTTATAGCGGCGAAGTATCCATCGCGGACATGGTATGCTCCGATTTGGTCGCAGAGACCAAAAACGGGGCAATTTACCTCAAAAATGTTACGGCGGAAACGGTCACTGTGGAGACGAAAAACGGCGCCGTCAAACTGCAAAATATCACGGCCGGGAGCGTCGGGGCAGAGACGACCAACGGCGTGATCAAATTTAACAATGTTCGGGCGGAAACGGTCAAGGCGGAGATAAAAACGGGTGCGATCGTTCTCAAAGATGTCGCGTGTACGCGCGTACACGCCGCCACGAGTACCGGCGGGATCTCGCTGGAAGACCTCCGCGCCGACTTCATCACCCTGCACACGAGTACGGGAACCGTATCGGGGACGGTCGCGGGAAGGGAAGAGGACTATGCGATCACGGCCTCGTGCAGCACGGGCAGCTGTAATTTGCACGATCGGCAGGGCGGCTCCAAACAGCTCGACGTCCGCGTCTCCACAGGCTCCGTGAACATAAAGTTTCTCGGATAGCGAAAAAAACCGCACAAAAAATGCAGGGCGGCCGTCATAAAACGGCCGCTTTTCACATAGAAAAAATTTTAGTTAGCAATTGCGAACTTTTTTGCAAAAAGGCCGAAAAAATAGTTGACAAAGCAAATCGCAAGTGATAGAATATGCTCAGTTAGCAAAAGCTAACCGATGCCCGCAAAGCTCGGCGGGCAAATTTTAAGGAGATGAGTTCGCCAATGCGAACCAAAGGAGACAACAAGTTATGCCGTTATTGCTCGCACCCATCGGACAGGAAGTAAAAATCGTAAAAATCGTTGCGGACGATAAGACCAAGAAGCATCTTTCCAACCTCGGCGTACTCGTGGAGGGGACGATCACGGTCATTTCATCGAGCGGCGGGAGTACCGTCTGCCGCGTGAAAGAGGGGCGTCTTGCGCTGGACCGCAACGTCGCTTCGCGCATCTATGTTGCATAAAAGCCGTCAAACATTTTCTTCGGAGGTTATAAAATAAAACATGGAAAAGCAACTCAGCGAGTTTTCCATCGGGGAGACGGGCGTCGTCAAGACCGTCTCCGGCGAGGGAAGGCTAAGAAGAAGGCTCTTCGACATGGGGGTGACCCCCGGCGCCGAAGTACTCCTCAGGAAGAAGGCGCCGTTCGGTGACCCCCTCGAAGTCACCATCCGCGGGTATGAACTCTCGCTCAGAAAGACGGAAGCGGACCTCGTGACCATGGAGGTGAAGAAATGATGAAGTTTGCCTTGGCGGGCAACCCCAACTGCGGCAAAACGACGCTCTTCAACCTGCTCACGGGTTCCACGGCCTACGTCGGCAATTGGCCGGGCGTCACCGTGGATAAGCGGGAGGGGACGTATAAGCGCGGCGAACAGCCCGTCGGGATCGTCGATCTTCCCGGCATCTATTCGCTCTCGCCCTATACGCCCGAAGAGGTCATCTCGCGCAATTTCATTCTCGATGAAAAGCCCGATTGCGTCATCAACATTGTGGACGCAACCAACCTCGAACGCAACCTGTATCTCACCACCCAGCTCATGGAGATCGACGTGCCGCTCGTCATCGCGCTGAACATGATGGACGCCGTGGAAAAGAGCGGCGACGTGATCGACGCCGCGGAGCTGGAAAAGAAGATCGGGCTTCCCGTCGTCGCCATCTCCGCCCTGCGGGGTACGGGGATCAAGGAACTCATGGATAGGGCCGTCTCCTTTGCGAAGAAGCCCCGCGTGGGGACCACCGTTCTGCACGATTCCCCGCTCGCGCATCTCGTGCGCGACGTCTCCATCGCGCTCAAAGGCGCAAAAGTGGAAGCGCCCGTGTTCCATGCCGTAAAACTCGCCGAGATGGATGAGATCGAGGTGAAGATGCACCCCGAACTCGTCAAGATGGTCGATGAATTTAAGGCGACCTTCCGCGACGATACCTTCGGCGACGACCTCGAAGCCGTCGTGGCGGACGCAAGGTATAAGTACATCGCCGCCAACTACTCCTCCGCATACAGAAAAAAGCAAAAGGAGAAGCTCTCGAAGAGCGACAAGGCGGATAAAGTTCTTACGCACCGCATCTGGGGCATCCCCATCTTCCTCGTCATCCTGTTCGCCATCTTCCACTTCACGTTTTCGGAAGATCTCTTCTATATCTCCGCGATGGCGGGCGGACTTCCCACCCTCGAAGATTTAGGCCTCGATATGGGCAATCCCGGCGTGACGCTCCTCGCCTGCTTCTATGACGGCGCCGTATTCTCGCCGGGCGTCATCTTCACCAACTTGTGGACATGGCTGCTTGATTGGGTGGGGGTACTCATCGGCATCGTCACGGGCAATGCGCCGCTGTGGGTGGGGAGCTTCCTCGGCGACGGCGTATGGGGCGGGCTTTCGGCCGTTCTCGGCTTCATCCCGCAGATCCTGACGCTCTTCCTCTTCTTCTCCATCCTCGAAGATTCGGGCTACATGGCCCGCGTCGCCTTCATCCTCGACCGCATCTTCCGTAAATTCGGGCTTTCGGGCAGGGCGTTCATGCCCATGATCATGGGCTTCGGCTGCTCGCTCCCCGCCATGATCAACACCCGCACCCTCGCCGACGACAAGGAGCGCACTTCCACCATCCGCGTCATCCCGATGTTCTCGTGCGGTGCGAAACTTCCCATCCTCACGGCCATCGCGGGCGGCATCGTCGAAAAGTTCGGGGTGGGCAATGCCGACCTCATCACGTACGGCATGTATCTCGTCGGCATCGTGACGGCCATCGTCTGCGTACTCGTAATGCGCAATACGACGATGCGCGGCGAGACGCCTCCCTTCATCATGGAGCTTCCCGCCTACCATGCCCCGCTCTTCAAGGGCCTCATGATCCACCTGTGGGATAAGACCAAGCACTTCGTCAAGAAGGCGTTCACCATCATCTTCGCCTCGACGATCGTCATCTGGTTCCTCTCCAACTTCTCGTGGAATTGGCACTTCCTGCCCGAAGACGCGCAAGCGCTCTATGAGAGCGATCCCGTGTTATACGCCTCCCTCGAAGGCGTGGAGGGACTCGTCAATCTGCACATGGACCAAAGCATCCTCGGCTCGATCGGTATGCTCATCCAACCGCTCTTTACGCCGCTCGGCTTCGGCTCGCAGCTCAATGCCGCGGGCTGGGTATTCGCCGTCGCCGCCCTTACGGGCCTCGTTGCCAAGGAAAACGTCATCGCGACGTTCGGCACGCTCGCGGCGGCCGTCGCAGGGCAGTATATCGCCACCGAAGAGGGCGTCGCCGAGGCCGTGGCCATGATCGAAGCGACGGGCATCACCATTCCCGCGCTCATCTCGTTCATCGCCTTCAATATGGTGACCATTCCCTGCTTCGCCGCTTGCGCCACGGCAAAGGCCGAGCTTCCCAAGGGCAAGTTCGCGTGGACGCTCCTCTTCTGGGTCGCGACGAGCTATATCGTCGGCACGGTCATCTACCTCGTCGGCAGTTGGTGGTGGACGCTCTTCCCCGTCCTCGCCGCAGCAGCGGCCGCGATCGCAGGCATCATTCTGTGGAATAAGAAGCATCCCATCGAAAAGGTGGGTACCATGTCCGAGACAGAGGCCTTGGAAGAGGCGGCTGTCTCAAAGGATGGCGAGGCATGAGCTGGTGGGAGATCCTTCTCATCATCGCGGCGGCGGGGTTCGTCGTTGCCGTGATCGCGGCTTCTTACGTCAGAAAAAAGCAGGGAAAGACGTCCTGCGGCTGCGGAAGCTGCGCAGGCTGTCCCCATTGCACGGCATGCGGGCGTGCGCACGGAGAAGCCCGTACGCATGAAAAAGCCAACCGCACGCAGAAAGGCCCCGAACAATAGTTCATACTGCAATCTCCATAAAATCTTCGTAAGCGCCCTCCCGTTTTCGGGAGGGCGCTTACGCTATCCCGTTTGTAGCTTCTCGTCGCCCCTCTTAGGGGAGATGTCACGAGCTTGCGAGTGACAGAGGGGTTTCCGATCCCGTATGCGCCGCGGAAATTATTGTGTTTCGGCGACGTACTGTTTGTAATATTTATAAAAAGTTGTGCGTTTGAGGTGTGTATTTTCGAGTACTTCATCGAAAGAGATCTGTTTATCGGAGTAGAGGGCGAAATAGCGTTGGGCATTGACGGAGAGTTCGGCGGCGGGGCGGCCGAATTTCACGCCTTTCTCCTTTGCGATGCGGATGCCCTCGGCCTGCCGTTCGCGGATATTGATCCGTTCGTTTTCGGCGACGAAGGAGAGGATCTGCAAGACGAGGTCGGCGATGAATTTTCCCATGAGGTTATCATCTTTGGAGCGGGTATCGAGCAGGTCCATATCGAGTACGACGATATCGCACTTGGCGGTTTTGGTGATGAAGGCCCATTCTTCGAGGATCATGGAATAATTTCTGCCCAAGCGGTCGATGGATTTGACGACGAGGATATCGCCTTCTTTGAGGCGTTTTCTGAGACGCAGATAATTGGTTCTTTCGAAGTTTTTTCCGCTCTCCTTATCCATAAAGATATTTTTTTTCGGAACGCCGAAACCTTGAAGTTCCACGAGCTGACGGTCTAAGTTTTGTCCCTTTGAGGACACTCTTGCATAGCCAAAAAGCATAAGCCACCTCCAAAATATTAAAAAAAGATTAGCGAAATGGTATCGCTAACCTTTATTTTCTATATTTTTCCAAAAAAGTATAGCTTTACGAAGCGGGATAAACGCCGAAAAACTCGCCTCTTTTATGGAATAAAGTATACAGAAGCCGTCGATTTTTGTCAACACTTTCGCGTCCGTAAAGCTATACATTTGCGGATGATGGATAATTTCACGCCGGAGAAGACCTGCCCCCTTTCTAAGGGGGCGGGTGGCGCGGCAAGGCCGCGTCAGGTGGGGGTACGAAGCCCTACCCCAACGGAGTGGGCAAGGGTACACACTCGTCGCCCCTTTGAGGGGAGATGTCACGCGTCCTTGCGTGACAGAGGGGTTTTGAAAGCCTTCCCCTTGTGGGGGCGGGTGGCGCGGCAAGGCCGCGTCAGGTGGGGGTTGCCCTTGCTGTCCCTTTTAGGTCGCAAAACGCGCTTCTCGCACATCAGCACAGTGTGCTGTGGGCGGCGTTTTGCGGTGAGTGAGCGCATTCGCCGCGCGAACGGTGACCGAACGCGGGGTTCTACCCGCGTGAGACAGTGGCGCGAAGCGCCGAAAGGGTTTTTCCTCATTCCGAGACCCGAAGGGTCGAGTGAATCTTTAACGATATGGTTCCATGATACCTATTCGTTCAAGATACACTCCCTCGGCGATGCCTCGGTCGGTATGAGGGATAGATAATGTCTGGCCAATTGGAATGAACCCCCTGCCCTACCCGCCCCCCTTTTGCGGGGGCAAAAGGGGGGCGGCGGAAAACGGCAAATACGTGCGTTGATACGTCATTTCGAACGAAGTGAGGAATCTCAAAGGATGCAGTCCGGCTCCTTGGCGCCCCCTTGAGGGGGAGCTGACCCGCGTCTTTGCGGGTCTGAGGGGGTGGCGTTCCAAAATTGTATGACACCCCTTCCGTCACTCGCAAGCTCGTGACACCCTCTCACGCGGGTAGACCCCCGCGTTCGGTCAGCATTTGCCCGTGCATATGGGCAAATGCCATGAAAATTTTGCGCCAAAGATTATCAACCTTTGGCAGAATGCAAAATTTCCCCCTCAAGGGGTGGGCAAGAGACTCACATTGTACTTGGTCGGAATAAGATTCTTCGCGGATAAGCAATTCGTTGAAAGCCATACCTGTACGGCTCAGAATGACGACCGATGGCAAAAACGGCAAATACGTGCGTAATGGCACGGTTTGATAAAAAAATTCTTCTATCAAAGGAGGAAGGATATGAAACAGAAAAAGCAAAAAGACGTCATGTTGAGCGGAGGCGAAACATCACCGCATTATGAACAAGGAGATTCCTCACCTTCGTTCGGAATGACGAAGAGAACGCAAGGAGATTCCTCGACCATGCTCGGAATGACGAATAAGACGGTGGGGAATGCCGTTGCGCGGCATGACGGGAGGGCATGGCGGAAATTCGCGGTGGCGATACTTTCGCTACTGCTTTTCGCGACCTTAACGCTTGCAATCGCACAAGTAATTCCCGCAGGGGCGCAGGATGACCTTGTCCTCAGCGGCAATACGGCAGAGTATACTTTTGAAAACGATTCCGCAGAAAATTCTTTGTGGACATATGATCGTGCGAAGAACGAATGGACATCTTCAAAGAATTTGCCTGTTCGTAGTGTTCTTCCTGTTGACGTATCAAACCCCAATAAGCTTACGCTCAAAGTGACAAAGCCAGGCGATATTTCATTCAAGTGGTCACCTTATAACACCGATTTGGCATTTGCTGTGATACGCTATCAAAATGTGCCAGATAGTGGGGATCTCAGTGACTTAAAACCGGAATATTTGGTGAATTATGGTCAACATTATGCAAATGGTGATAATAAAAGTACTTATTATGGCGGCACAGCTGACTATGATAAATGGAATGTCGTCTTATCTGATGAAAATTATCAAGGGGAAATTTATAATCATAATACAAAAGTAGATTTAAGACACAAATATCAAGGGCCTGTCGTAATTAGCGATTGTAAAGTTGGCGATGTCGTTATTTTTGAGACGATTGCACAGCAGCCAAGTAGTGGCTACTATGTTTTAGTGCAAGGGCTTCATTATCCAACAAATCCTGCGTTTTCAATCTCCGCAGAAATTGCAGAGGGTCAAACTGAACTTGGCACAATTCATGCGGATAGAGAAGGAGAGACACAGCCAACGACCGACAAACTGACGGTTCAGCGTTTTTATGACGAAAGCGTGACTTTTACCGCCGTCCCAACCGAGGATACAACAGCTGTTTATTGGACTGATGAAACAGGCAAAAAAGTCTGTGCGGATAAGACTTTTACTGTTTCCGGGATAGCGGAGGCAAATGATAATACATGCTATACAGTGCATTTTGTAACAAAAGAGGAAATGAAACCGACCTCTTCTGTAAAGTCGGATACTGAGCAACCATTTTGGAAAATTGAAGACGACAAATATGGCTTGGATTTTAATGTGTTTGCAAAGAGCGATACAGCCACTCTTGATTTTGGATTTGTAATTCCAGAAGAGGGAGGTTATCTTGAATTTGATTATGTTTATTTCACAGAAAAAACTCTGAACCAAGTGCAATTATTTATTGATGGCATTTTGCAAGATGGAACATCAAATAAAGAGCAATTCCCAGCCTATAAATATCCGGGTCATCCGGTAACGTTTTATGTTGCGCAACCTCCAAAAGATGTGGAGAATGGGCCGAAAACTCTCCATTATGCACAGTATATTGATGTTCCCGGATATTATAAAGGACAAATAAAAGTCAGGGCTGGTAGAAACTTTGAGCCGGTCGAGGGCGATGAATTTTATTTTTCAAATATCACAACCTCACATGAATTGACAAAATTTGAAAAATTAACATTAAATTTCGATAATGAAATAGCTTCCATGACCATGAAGTACGATGGGCACGATCAAATCGAAATTACTGCAGGGCAACCGATTGATGTTCCCATAGGTGTGCCAAATATTCAGTTTAGCGAAACTCATGCGACGAAGGAATCTTCGCTAGATTCTACGCAAAATGTAAAATGCTATTTTTACTCATTTACCAGCAATTTTTCTTCCGCAGATGGTACAACTTGGGGAAAAACCGGTTTATCTAATTCTGCATCCAATAGTTTTTACCTTACATTTTTTGATGAAAACTATGCGGCGTTCCAAACCAACAGCACATCAAGTTCTGCAAAAACTTATAGCTTTTCAAAAGACGATGTTGCAATCAATGTAAAATACAAGGAGGATGCTCCGATTGCTGTATCCGTAACTAAAACCACGGAGGGAACACCAGACGTATTGCTTGATGTTCATAACGGTGATGCGATTGACTTCCCGTTTGGAAAAGAGAATACTATGGTTGTTCGTATCAAAACTTATAATAAATTCGCAGAGGAGAATTATAAAATCACGCTTGATGGTTCAGTTTTCTCCGGCAGAATGGAAGTAATCGATACTATGTTGGGTTTTGTATTAACAGACGTGGTAAATCATACGGTATCGATAACCTATAACAATTTGCCCGATGACGAAACGTATATCTATAAGAATACTGTCGTTGCATTTACAGTACAGGAAGGAATAGAAGGCGGAATTGAGAATATCGTGAAAACGGAAGGATTAACTCTTGAAGAATATACAAAACAAGGCGAGGCTCCTTGGTTATTTGATCCCGAATTATCAGAAGAAGGAAATTATGTATATCGGGCAGGAAATTCCTTTAAATGGGATCAAGCTGATACATATGCTACGGGACTTGGTGCACTTGCTTTCTCAATGCAAGATTCTATAAATGAATCAGCAGGAAGTGTTTCTTTTGAATTTCAGATTGCCGGAAGCTGCTATTCCGCCTATGGCTTGCCGACACCTATGATTGGTGCATATCTTTTATACAAAATCGGTGGGCCAATCACAGGAACTGAGATTGACAATATTGTAAATAATGGTAATATTCCAGAAGGTGTGAAAAAACTTGCCTACTCAAGTGAGCATGGCAAAATTATTACGGAAAACGGTGTAATAAATGCTGGAGATTGGTATCGTGCGAATATCATGATTCAGAAAGGGGAACCGATTTATATTACGTTCTTTTCAATGAAAGTGCCTGGCGGTGACCCGGTAGACACCTTTATGAACATTCGCAATGTGCGTCTTAATATCGGCAACGCTAATGTAACGGTGCAAAGAGGCGCGGACGCAAAGGGGACGGTCACATCCGCTATCGGGGAGCAGAAAAACGAAAATAAAACGGAATCTGTCTCTTACAATGTCGCAATCGGTAGCACGCTTGAATTAAGAGCTACCCTTGACAAGAATGAAGTGTTCTATGGATGGTCGGTAAACGGTGCGCTTGTCTCTACCGAAACCACAGTGACTTTGTTTGTCGAAGGAGAAACGACCGTTGTTGCATGGATGGCACCTGCGAACTTCTATGTAGCGCGCGCTGAAGGCAATTTTTCCAAGACAATTGAAGACGCAGTTGAGAGTGCGGACGGCGGGACAGTTTATGTCCTCCAAGACACAACCATAATAAAGAGCTTTGCGATTCCGAGCGGCGTTACATTGCTTATCCCTTTCAATGATGCAAACGGCTTTATGGAAGCCGGTAAAGCCGGAACAGCCGATAACAAAATTTCTTGGTTGAATCCGACTTATCAAGACGCCTATCGTACCGTGACAGTGAAAGCGGGTGTTACGATAACCGTAGAGGGCACGCTCAGTGTGGGTGCCGTTGTCAACTATCTTGTGGGGCAGGGCTACCAAGGCCACACTTCGGGCGCGTACGCCGAAATTATTCTTGAAACGGACAGCAAAATCCAAGTCGCAAAGGGCGGCGTGATGGATGTTTACGGCCGCGTTTGGGGCGGTTCTGGCGCCAAGGGTGCGGACATGGGTACCGTCGAAGTCGCCGAGGGCGGCAAAGTCTATGAACCTTTCCTCATCCTCGACTTTTCGGGCGGCACCAATGCGTTCGGAGCCTTCCTTGACGGCACGACGCCATTCAAGCGCTTTGCGATGATCAACATCGAAGTGCCGATGACGGTCCATTACGGCGGCATGCTCTATGGTCATGCGAGCCTTTGGGTAGAATCAATGACGTTGCATGCTTCCCTCGATCAGCCTTTTATCTCCTATGACATGGGAGACGGAAAAGGCGGCGACGGACAGGGGGCTGATACTTTCGTCATGCTTCATGATGGCGCAAGTGTGAAATTGACTTACAATTCGGAGAAGATTGTAGGCAATGCCACTGCCGCGAACGGCACCGAAGGTATCGGCGAAACGACGATGATCTTCGAAGGCGGTGCGACGTTCAGCTACATGAAGTTCTCAGCAATGGGCTTCTCAGTCCCTACCAGCCCCGTCATGTTCTCAATTCCCTATAACTACAATGTGGAACTCAACGGAACGGGTGCAAATTATGAAACCAAGACGGACTTCATGCTCATGCCGGGCGCGACCGTAAAGGTCGGGAAAGATGCCACGCTCACCCTTAACGCAAACACCTGGGTACTCGATGGCTATGCAGGTGGCGACCAAGCGGGCAAGCAATATCCTTTGAAAGGAGATCTTGTTAAAGGCGGCTATTCCGCGAGCGGCAACCTTATTGTGAATGGCACGTTGAAGATCGGCAAGAAAATGCCCATTAAATTGAGCGTTACCATTGCAGAAGGACCTGATGAAGAGGACCAGCCGATGCCCGCAATCTTCATCGGTATTGTGCAGACGGAGGGCGGCGGTAAAATCGAAATTCCTGCGGAAACCATTTTGAGCGGGAAGATTTGGATGGGCTTGGAAAAGCAAGATTACTTCGCCTACACCGCAACGGCGAGACTTTATGACAAGGTACGGAAGACACTCACGCCGCTTGTGGCCGAGGGCGAGACGAAACTTTCCGAAAAGCGCACTTACACTGCAACGTGGACGCAAGATGATGAAAAGTGGTCGCTTGATACTCTCCATTACGCTACCACATCGGATGGCGAGGAAAGCGGAGAATTGACCCTCAATTCGGACATGGTAGGCTCGTGGATGGTCGATCACGTAGGCGAGGGTCTGCGCGGCCATATCGAGCCACAGGAATCGGAATGGGTCTATGATGAGAAAACGGACGGGACGATCGGGTTGGGAAACCACCATATCATCCGCCGCTATTGCACCGAACTCGGCTGTGACCACGAATTTGAGAAGGAGCTTTTGGGCATGCCCGGCACGAATGACGTCCAAGACCTCATCGGCGGCCTCACGTTTAAGGGGCCCGGCGGGTTCGGTTCAGAAGCCATCGACAAACTCATCGGCCTCTTCAAAGGGAACTACGATGACTTTGACTTTGCGGGAATGACCGTAACGGCGGTGTCAAGCGACATCTCCACGAAAGTGGATGCGAACGCTGAGGGCAACTACTACACGGTGGAAATCACGATTGAAGGCGGCTTCTTCCTCCAAGGCGGGAAGTTCACCCAAACGCTCACCCTCAAATGGCAGATCACGCCGTTTGATATCAGCGTGAACTTCGGCGAGGACGGCGCGAACGCCACGGCTTCGCTCAACGAAAATTCTGCCGAATACGACGGGAATGAACATACGCCTGAGGTCTCCGAGATTGTTGCCGCTTTGGAGAACGTCGGCGGGACGAGAACTCCGCTTCATCTTGATACAGATTATACGGTCTCCGCGATCACCGTAACGGATGCGGGGAAATACACTGTAACGATCACGGGTACGGGTAACTATACGGGCCAAATCGAACTTCCGTATGAGATATTAAAGCGGTCGCTTACGGTGACGGTTGAAAGCGGTTTGGGCCATATTTACGGCGAGCAAGCGGCTTCTATCGGCAAGAACTTCACCCTTTCGGGGCATGTAGCGGGCGAGGAAGCGGACTTGAAGGACCTCATCACCCTCTCGACGACGGCAGGGCAATGGTCGGATGCGGGGAATTATGACGTAACGGCCGCCTATGAAAGCGAGAGTGGCGCGCTCAAAAATTATACCGTGACGCTCAATGGCGAAACGGGGGCTTACACCGTCTCCCCGAAGAATATCGAGAAGGCCGTGGTCACGGCGGAAAACGTCGTCTACAACGGGACGGCGCAGACGCCTGCGGTGAGCTTCACGCTCGCGGGCTATGAGGAATACTATACGGCCGACGATTACCAAATCAGTTACGGCACGGAGCATACCAATGTGGGGACCGTGACTGTGACGGTCACCGCCACGGGCAAGAATTATACGGGCAGCGCGACGGGGACATTTGAAATTACGGCGCGCGACATCACGGCAGAAAAAGAGCATGCGAGCGTCGTAACGCCTGAGGGCGGCTTCACCTATAAGGGCGAAGCGTGGACGCCCGAAATTACGATCGAGATCGAGGGCGTAACGGGCAAAATTACCTATGAACTCGGCTATTCCGCAAATACAGACGCGGGCGAGGCGACGATCACCGTCACGGGCAACGGGAATTTCCAAGGCGAATTTGAGCTTACGTTCACGATCGCAAAGGCGAAGATCACGGTCAAGGCGCAAGACCAACGCACGACGCAGGGGGATGATCTTATCCCCACGGCTGACTTCGATTTCGTTATCATCGACGGGCTGAACTATGAGAGCGACCACGAGCTTCTCAAAGGCTACTTCACCTACTCGACCGATGCGACGAGCAAGGATGTAAACACCAAGGGATTTGATATCACCATTTCGCTCAAAGGCCAGCCAAATAATTACGAGGTCACGATCTCGGAAACGAAGGGGAAATATTATATCGACGAGTCGATCTATAAGGATGTCCGCTTCGAGGGCTTGCGGGTCACTTACAACGGCGAGACGCAGACCTTCACGGTCGAACCGAACGTGGAAGGCGCAACCGTAACTTTGACGTTGGAGAGCAAGCCGTTTGAAGGCGAGAAGGATGCGAACAAGTACACGGTATCCGTCACGATCCACGTCGCGGGCCACAACGATTACACGGGCGAGGTGACGTTTGAGATCTTGGCGAAGGATATCACGGGTGCGGAGATCACGCTCGACGGCACCGACCTCACCTATACGGGGAAAGAAATAAGGCCGAACGTGACGGGCGTGACCGTCGACGGGTTGCATTTGACGGCGGAAGAATACGCCGACGTCAAGTATGCGAACAACACGGACGCGGGCGAGGCGAGCGTCACCGTGACGGCGAGCGGGAACTTTACGGGTACGGCGCAAACGCAGTTCACCATTCTGCCGAGAGACATCGCGGGCGCGCAGGTTACGGCGGGTGGCCCGCTTACCTACAACGGAACGGAGCAGACGCCGCAGCTTACCGTAACGCTTGCGGTGGACGGCGCAGAGACGTTGACGCTCATCGCCGAGAAGGATTTCAAGGCGGAATATACGAACAACAAGAACGCCGGCATGGCGGGCGTAACTTTGGAGGGTCAGACGAATTTCACGGGTACCATGTCCGAGGAGGAACTCTTCGAAATCACGGCAAAGCCCATCACGGTCACCATTCACGGGCAGACCTTCATCTATGCGGGAACGACAGCGCCCGCGCTTGCGCAGAGCGCGTGGACGGCGGCAAGGGATGCCGTCTGCGGGGATGACGATCTTGAAGTGACGCTCTCCCTCAAAACGCAAAAGGCGAAGTGGGAGGTCGGCACCTATGAAGGTGAGATCCAAGGCGTCTCCGCGAATGAGAATTATGCCGTTACGTTCACGAACGGAACGCTTACGATCACGAGGCGCGGGGTGACGGTGGATATCGCGGACAAAGAGAGCGAATACGGAGATGCGTATGCGGATCTTACGTTCACGGTGGACGGCGAAACGCCGCTCGGCGAAGGAGATACGGCCGCCGATCTTGAAATCACATTGAAATTCGAGGGTTCGCAGGGCGCGCGTTTGGGCGCGGGCGAATACAACATCACGGGTACGGCTTCGGGAGCGAACTACACGGTCACGTTCCGCGGTTCCAAGGGGACTGCGGGGAAATACACCGTTGCGCCGCGGAAGATCACGATCACGATCAAGGACCAAAGCTCGGTGTATGACAATGCAGAGCCTCAGGTAGAGCAGACGGCGTGGGAAGTGACGGGCGATCGTCAGGTGATGAAAGATGCGCAGGGTACGGCGGATAATCTCGCCGTGGAGCTTGCGAAGGCGCCCGGCAAGGACGTTCTCAAAGACGGCTATGCCATCACAGGCACGTGGCACAACGACAACTACAAAGTCGAGTGGGTCGAGGGGACGTACACGATCAAAGCGCGGGAAGTCACGGTAGTGATTTTGGACCAACAGGCGACGTATGACTACCACGAGACGAAGGCGTACGCCTTTGACGGCACGAAGTGGCAGGTGAACGCCGAAACGCTCGCACCGGGCGAAGATAAGGGCGTGCTTGGCGTGACGCTCACAAGTGCGCCGTTCACAACGCCCAACCATTCTGGTGCGGGGACGTACGAGATCACGGGTAAATGGAGCAACACGAACTATGCCGTCAGCTTCACGGGCAGTTTCGAAGGCCGCGGCGGCACGTACACCATTGACAAGCTCGATATTTCGGACGACGCGGTGTTCATTCTCGGCCTCCAAGGCGGTGGCGTGGAGGAGGACAGCGACGGCCGTCTGTGGATGCGGTTTGCGGGGAAGGCGTTGGAGCTTACGGGCGACGTGACGTTCTTTACGGATACGGGCAAGATCTCGTTTGCCGAAAAGGATGGCATCAAGATCAATCCCGCGGCGTTGGAAAAGATCGGGAACTATCAAGTGACGGTCTCCATTGAACACGCGAACTTCATGGGCAGTGCCGTGTTCGAAGTCGTGGTTACCAATGAGAACGGCTATACGGAGCGTTTGGAACAGACGCTCGCGCGGCTGCGGGAGCTGAAAGCAGGTCTCACGAAGGAGACGTTGCAGGCGAAGGATTTCGCCGCGCTCAAAGAGATGTCCGCGCTCATATCCGCATTGGACGAGGAGGAACTGAACGTTGCCTCCGAGGAGCTTGCGGAGTATGAGACGCTTATGGAGTATTGGAACGACGCGGCGGACATCGGCGCGGCGATCGAGACGGCGGAGAAGATCGGCGACGCGCCCATCGAAGCGTTGTTCGGCGCCGTGGCGGCGCTTACCGCGCTGTGCGGGTTGGCATATATCGCAATGAAAGGAGGGATGCTGTAATGAAGAAGATAGTAAAAGCGGCGGGGATCGCGCTGTTGGGGCTGATGTTGCTCACGGGCTGTGACATGCTTGCGCCCACGCCTCCGGAAGGAACGGGCGGCGAGGGCAATGAACCCACGCCCTTGGAAGTTGTGATCGAGAAATACAGCCATCTCGGCGAAGCGAAGACGATCGAACGCGAGATCGAGATCGTGCGTGGTGCGCTTACGCAGTACGAGAGCCGCAAGCATTATGAAAAGAGCGGGGAAACGTACACGGTGAGCGGGACGGAGCGTACGCTGAACGGGTTGGACGCGGAGAGCGCATACACGGAGAAGACTATCTCCGAAACGCTCCCCGCGGGGACGTTCGAAGTGCGGCTGAATTTGAGCAGCGTGTACTTCCAGGACTTCACGGTGGAGAACGGCACGTTAGTGGCGGTGGTGTGGAACGGGAACGCGGAGGCGGTATTCGGGATCCGCGAGGATCTTCCCGCGCCGGTCTATGACCTCACGCTGACGGTCGTAACGGACGAAAACCACGTGACGAAAATCGGGACGACTTACGGCACGTCGAACAACTCATCGGTGACGGTCAGCCTGACGTTCACGTATTGAGAAGGAAAAAAAGGAGAGAGACATGTACAGAGAAGCAATGAACGGG
>CANQSR010000008.1 GCA_947626575.1 uncultured Clostridia bacterium
AAGTGAGGCGGAAATCCATCGTGGAATTTGCAAAAACGTTTGCGACCGAAGCGGCCGATGCGGACATGGGTCCCACGAAAGCGGTCAACATGCAAAAAAGAATGATTGCGGCAAACAGCGCCGAGAGCGCCGCGAGTAGCTTGCTTTTTGAAAATGTCATGATTTTTCCCTCCGGTTCTTCTTAATGACTTTATAGATGATGACGCCGATCAGAACGGCGACGACGACGGTGAGGATCACCGCGAGGATCTTCTCCCAAACGCGTTTATCGCTATGGACATCGAGGGGCGGCGTCCCATCGCTCCCGGCATCGATCGGAGAAGAAATACACGGCAAGATGATGGTTTTTGCATCATCGGAAAACTCTAAGTGGATGACATCGACGCCAAGATACACGCTGAGATTGAAAGTCCTGCAATTTGTATCTCCATTATTCCATCCGGTTACAAGGCCATTGGGAGATGTTGGAACCCCTTCATGTGCCTCGACGGCTTGATATGTACCGACGTCATACCGTATCAATACAACGGTTTCATCGTTTTTTGCGGCATCATCGTAAAATTCTTTGAACTCATCATAGTCGTCGATGTTGATATACAGCGCGTTGCAGGTGGCCGCTTTGCTTGATTTGAAATCATCCTTTCCAACGGGGTAAATGGCCTTGATCCCGTCAAATTTAGATGTGTTGATCGTATAAGCCTCTTCGGCGTCAAAGCGGAGGTACCCACTATCCGCATCGAGGCCTTTCCATCGGCGGTCGATCGTTGCATCCGTAAGCGTATAAGTCATATCGGCGGATATATCCATGACCGATTTTTTCTTCGCTACCCATTGAAAGAGGGCGCGGCTATATGGATACGTCACGCCGCCGACTTTTACGAGATCGCCGTTATACGGCGCATCATAAATAAAATTTCCGCCTTTTACGGGATCTTGTCCCACAAGATGCTGCGGTTGCTCGTACGCTTCATCATAGTAACTGTGGGCATGATCATATTGCGCGGTGTAGCCCTGCATCCATTCGAGAATTGTCTCCCAAGGCACGATATATGTATCGCCGCTATCGGTCGAATAATCGCTTGTATGAAAGAGGAACGGGATATAGGATAACGTCGATTGAGAGCCGGGGCGGTTGCCGTTGAACGTCCCCGCCAGCTCTGAGGAGAAGCCATATTGAATCGGAAGAGGTTGACCGTTGTCGTTTTTGTACTGATACATGGAATTACCCTTCATCTTATCCCATGTGCCGAAGGTATTCACGCCGACCCAATCAATGAGCGCATTATATATATCTTTGTTTCCCGTAACGAAACCCCATGCGGTTTGCGCTTTTAGCCACTCCATGCGGACGTTGGTGAGCGTAAAGTCGTTTTCGAAATACTTGTTGGGGATAGAGAAATAGACGGATTGTAGCGTATCCTGCGTGAATTCATTAACGCCATTCGATCCGCTGGGGCGGTAAAAGGTTTGGCGGAGACCGCCTTGACGCTCAATGTCGAGGATATCGGTGGCGTCTTTGGTGAACGTCAGCGTGCTTTCGGTCTGCGCACCGGCGCCGTATCCCTTGACATAGCCCGTGAAGGTGTAAGTCTGCGCGATCGCGTATTCCGTCGCATTGAAAGAGGCGGGGTCGCGAAGCTCGAAGCCGCTGAGCTTGTAAACGCGTTCCTCGCTCTTCGCCAGCTCTTCGAGAAGCTCATCGCGCGTATTCTCGCCCAACGAGATCTGAAATTTGTAAAACCGCCCGTCGCATCCGTCGGCGGCCGTACTGCGGTTGAGATAGATCATGCTATATTTTCGATAGCCTTGCTCATTCACCGCGAGTTGGATCTTGTTAAAATATGTATTGGCCGCGACGGAGTTATCAAAGGTAATCCCGCCGGGGTTGTAGACGTAAGCAAAAAGCCCGAAGTCCTTTGCCTTCGCGGGATCTTTGCTGAAACAATACTCGGTGAAAAGCAAAAGCTCCGGCGCGGCATCCGCCTTAGCCGGGTAGTCGTCGAGATCGAAGATCTTGCCGTCGATCGTTGCGCCTTTCAGATCGTCCATGACGGCGCTCTTCGCGTACGAGACGGAGGCATCCGCGGCGCGAACAAGTACGCCGCGGGCCTCAGTCAAGAAGGAGAGAGCCGCGATCGCGGCGATGAGGATAAGCGTCGATATGGTTGTGGATATGCGTCGGATCATGCGTTGTCGTCCTCTATATAGCCGATGGCTTCTTTTGCGAGTTTAGACGCGCAGTCGTGGGTGTCTATGTAGGGGCAGTCGGGGCATGCGGGTTCAGATTGTGAACAGCACGCAAGCCCTTTGCGGATCTTCTGAACTTGTTTTTGCGTCATGCCTTCGCCTCCTGTATAGACCGGGCGCAAAGGCGCGCGCCTACTTCGGGGAAAACTCCCGTTTCGGTCAACCCGCTCGCTGATGAGAACAGGCCGTAGACCGCGGCCTCGAAGGCCTCGCCCGTCCAGCATCCGCCGACGTACATCGTCTTTCCGCCGCTGTAATCGTACACAGAATAGATATCTGCCGTGTAGTTGAGTTTCAGCTCATCGGCGCCCCAATCGGTATCATCGAGGAGCGCTGGGAAGATCACGGAATGCGCCTTGTCGCCCGTTCCCGGCCGTAAGGCCCGGATGACGCCTGTCGATAGCGGGCGCGCAAAGCCGAGATCCACGCCGCCTTCGGCGTCGGAAAATTCATCGGGATCTGCGATGTAGAAGATGTGATCTTTTTCGAAACGGATGCCGTCTACCCATGCCGCCATATTCCCGGCGGAATTTTCGACGCCGAGGAATTTGTTGACGTTGGTGTTGGTCTGCCAACCCGTGAGATTTTTGATAAATTCCGTGCCGCCCGTGGCCATGGGGCCATCGAGCGCGTCTCCCTGCCCGACGATCCCCGGATTTACACTTTGGATATCCATCGTTCGGAGATAGCACGCGGTGAGGAGCTGATAGACCGTCCACATGGATATGTCGAGCTGTTGGTAATAACCGCCGTTGCCTTCTTTTGCGTTATAGGCACGTGCAAGATCTCGGCATTCACTGCGCGTGAGGTTGCCCGTGGGCTGATATTGTGTTTTTGAAACCAATTCGCCGGCAGAAACATAGCCTTCGTATTTGCCGATGTAAAAGGCATCGGTGATTTTGCCCTCCGCATCCTTATAGGCATCGGGGATGAAGTAATTGTTCCCCGCTTTATAGTTTGCGAAGTTGACGCCCTCGATGTTGCCCGCGGCGTCGAGTTCGTAACTCATGTAGAGTTTCGGAAACTCAATGAACGCATTGCCGTATTGGTCTTTCACTTCTCGAATGAGCTTATAGGGGAAGATCTCATCGAGCTTAGACGTAACGGCAACGATATGCGTCGCATCCGGCTTCGCCGCCGGGTTTTCGTGAGTTTCAAACGCCGCTTCGCCGTTATATTGGGCGATATCGTGCGTCCACGTGAGCGTGCTGTCCTCGTTTTGCATGCCGGTAAAGCCGATCACCGTACGGTCTCCGCCGCCGATGGGGGCGAAGGCATCCCGCGCTTTGACGATGATTGCCGCCGCGCCGCCGACGATCATGAGCGCGAAGATCGCCGTCAGCACGTAACATACAATTTTTCCAAAGCCACTTTTCATTCAGTGGTCCTCCTGTTTTGCCGCCTTCGGCGTCACATTGACGCGGCGTCTATATTTTGTAAAAATTCATCCAATTCTGAGGACATCGTATCAAGGTTATCGATCGCATCTTGCAGGGCATCGATGGCGGCCTGCGCATTCAGACCCTTTATCCCGTTTTGAAACGGTTCGGGCATCATGTCGTAATAGTCTTGCTCTTCGGCTTGGATCTGTTGGAGATCTTCGCTGACTGATGCGAGCTTTTCGATGATCGCATCGGTGCGGACTGCGATCTCGTTGAGGCGTTTCCTTCGTTCTTTGTTCATTTCCGTTTTCCCTTTACTCGCCAAGTTGGCGATTTTGAAACCATTATATCGCCATATAGACGATTTGTCAACAGTTTGGCGATAAATAATTGAGATTTTCTTTGGTGCAATTAAAATAAAGCTATGGAAAATCTGAAACTATTGAGAAAAGAACAGGGACTTACTCTTGATCAATTGGCGATGCAATTGGGTTTGACGCGGCAAGTGCTTTCGCGATACGAGCGCGGGGAGCGGCAAGCCGATTATAGTACGTTGATCAAAATCGCGAAATATTTCGACGTTTCCGTTGATTATTTGCTGGGGAATTCCACTTACTACTATCCGGATTTAGTGCGGGGACGGAAGGGAGATTTTACCACGCTCGAAGAGGATCTCATCACTTTGTTCCGGCGTCTCCCCGCTCAGACGCAAGACTATGTTTTTGGCATTGTAAAAAGCCTTGCCGTTAATTCATAGAAAAAATTTTGGAGGAGTATATGAATTTACTTATTACGCTTTTAGATGCAACGCCACCTTTATTGACGACTTCGGATGAAGCCGCGGCCAATATTGTATTGCCGGCATCTTCCATATGGTTGATGATATTTATTTTTATGGTGCTTGTAGCCGTGATCGTTGTTATGATGCTCATTATGATTATCATGGTCCTCGATCGGATGCCAAGACGCAAAAAAGATAAAAAGAAAGTGGAAAAATATCAAGATACTGCTACCGCAGATGCCGATAAGGATGAAACGGCTTAATTGCTTGCTGTAAATTTTTAAGCATGGTAAAATCCTTCTACAAATTTGTGGGAGGTAGTTATGACAGAACTCGAAAAAAAAGCATCTTTGGTTGTGTTCAGGTCTTGATGACACTTCTAAACGAGGATGCAAAGCAAGCAGAGCGCACCGCATCGGCGACGGCTGCCGAGGCGGATCCTTACGGAGGAACGCAGAAGCGTGCGGTCCAAGTGTTGAAAGAATTGTCGAAAAAGGAGGTGAAGAAAGGGGCGTCGGGCAAAGTGCAAGGGCAATATAAAAAATTGTTGATTTCGAAACGAAAAAAGGAGTTTGAAATGTTATCGAAATCGACGCAACAAAAGATTGTGCGAGCTTTATCGCGTGATCCAAGGCTTCATAACCGCGCATACGAGATGCGAGCTGTTATTGACGGCACCGTGATTTATAGCTGTGCTTCTGATCGAGAGAGTTGTCGGGATATTTTTTTTGAAAAGATTGTTGAGAAAATATTGCATGTGAATGAGACAACACAACAGAGACCGCAGGGAAAGTCAAAGCGCGGGTGGGTATTTACGGATTTTGCGCAAGAATGGTTCGAGCAGATCCATGCCAAAAAAGTAATTTCCGATACTTATTCCCACGATCTCGCTATTTATCAGAAGCATATCGTACCCTTTTTCACCCATAGAGATCTTGCCGGTATTACCACCGCGGATTGTATGCGTTATGGGATGAATATGAAAGAGAAGGGGATCGGGCGAACGGCTGAGCAATGCGACCAGATCCTTCGGCAAATTTTCGATTATGCGGAAGCAGAGAATTTGATTAAGAAAAATCCGATGGAAAAGTTGAAACGTGTAAAGTCGGAGCGCGAGAACGGGGTGCCGCTTACAAAGAGTGAGGAACGTGCTTTTGTAGAATCCATACGTGGATCGAGGCACGAAGCTGTGTTTTTGCTGATCCTTTATTGTGGATTGCGTCCCTGCGAGGTTACCTCCGCGCAAATTGACGGCTCGTTTGTTGTTTCGCAAAACCGAAAGCAGAAGGACGGGAAGATCGTTTTCAAGAAAATTCCCATTACGCCGATGTTAAGCAAGCATTTAGATGTAATTATGAATGCCCTTCCGATCCTGTCGAGCTTGGTAAAAAGCATAACGTATATCAATGATTTGTTCCATAAGCATTGTAAAGGGCATAGGTTATACGATTTGCGGACGACTTTTGCAACACGGGCGCAGGAGTGTGAAGTGCCTGAGACCGTCGTGCAGGCGTGGATGGGACATTCGGCAAAGACGCTTTTAGGAAGGGTTTATACAAAATTTTCCGATGATTACCTTCTGAAAGAAGGTATGAAGGTGAATTATTAAGTTTTGCCCCCAAAAACAGCCCCCAAAGTTGATGAATATTATTCTTGGATGATATGGCGTTTTGCGAATAGAAAACTGTAATTTTGCAAAAACGTGTATTTTTTTTGTTGTGGTTGAGGTTCGAATCCACCTCTTCCCACCAAGAAAAACCTAAAACGAACCACTTTCAATGGCAAGTTTTGGGTTTTTTCTTTATCCTTATATAGAAAAACTTTTCAAGAAATGATATTCATGCTATAATGATATCATGTCATTGTGTGCAAGGAGAAGCGAATGGATTTTGGGTATTATATAGATTATTTTCATTTTTTGGAAAAGCGACTTTTAGATACTAAACGTTATGTCGCATTTGAAAAAGAAAATCTTGATGTGTTTTCGATTGAATTTGCGAGTATCATAAATGACTGTTGCGGGATTATCAATGGCTTTTGCTTTGAACTTTGCCAAGCGGAAAATCCTAAAAAAGATAGATTTTATTGAAACCAAAAGCAAGGATGATCTATTGAATGTCAAACTTTTGTATTCCGCCTATAAAGACAAGTTAATGCCGCTACAGGCTTCTGATCCATTATTATGGTCTGCGTTGTGTCACATAACATTTAAAGATTATGTGCTAAAGCGTTGGAAAAAGGACAATGGAGAAGTCAGTATTGCACAGAGATTTTTTGCGACGGAAGGTCGCGGATCTTTGACATATTATAATGCAATATCGCGCTTGTGGTGGTCGGGCTATTTGACTTATGACGAAGACCGTGCATCTACGAATCCGTGGCATTTAACCGAAACCCTGTTTTCTGCGCAACAAATACAAAAAGATTTGTTTGACCAATCCTTTAGCATGAACCGTACTATTGTGAAAGGACTACTGTCTGCCTTGAAGCGTGTGCAGGAAGAAAATGGAAATAAATGCACCATCATCTTTCGAGAATGTTGTGACTCTTATATAAATCATTTTGGAGCAGTTTCGATATTGGATACACTTTCTGCCGCCGAGATTGAGGCTGTTGCGTATGAATATATGAGGAAATTGGTTAAGACCACCCCTATCAATTAAGAAATACCGGCTGACTATTACGTTGGCCGATATAAAAATAATAAAAATTGACCTTCCCCGTTCAACCTATGCACGAGGTATCCATCGTGCATTGCAAGGAATCTGCGGTACATTTGTGTCAATAGTTGATTATATTCATTCCCCGTAAATTGCAGTATATCTTTGGCGCATTTTTATGAAGTATTCAAATACCGTGGATTGCGCTCTTTCGAGTATTCTGCCGATTTCGGGATAACTCAACCCCGACATCCGGCATTCAAGCGCAGTTTTCATATTGTCCGTTAAATTCAAGTTCTCAACGATACTGTTTGCTACGGTATAGTCCTGTTCCGTTTCTTCCTGTATCTCTGTGGAAGGTTCACTTACAGGCGTCAACGCTTCAAGGCTCACGCTTCTGTAATGGTCGCGTGTCTTGCGGTTGATGAGTTTTGCCATTCTCTTGATACAAGCAATTTGCACGGTGATCTTCTTTCCCTTCTTGGTATAGCCGATAACATCACTCAAATGCTTTCCGTAATGTTCGCAGAGGAACAACGCGCCTTCCTGCACCAAGTCATAACCGTCGCTGAATACATGGCTGACATCGTTCTTGCGCTTGATATCCACATAGACGTCACGGTACAATCTCTGCATCCGCGTTCCCATATATCCGATGAGATACTGCGTTTCGAGGACTGCAATGAGTTCTGCCATAGCAAGCACGTTTTCCTTTGAGATCTCCTCGCGGAGAACACCGTAATCCAACACTTTGCTCATTTTCTTTTCCTCCGAGCTGTTTTTCTCGCCTTTCGGCGCACCCAACCCCAAACGGAGAGACAATGGCGGTTTTATGAATTGTGTTAGGCATGCCAGAATAGAGGTATTGTTAGAGAATAAGGCACTTCCTGCCGTCAAGGGCGACCGAACGGGAGTGCATTTACCCTTGACGGCAGGTGGCTTTCCGTTTACCACCAAACGCCGAAAGACGAAGAAAAATTGTAGTCACGGAGAAAAAATGAGATAAAGATTTAGAAAGAGATAAAGACTTAGATGGTTCTACAAAGCATCCAAAAAGGTCAAATAATATTCGTTTTAGGTTATCAATGCTCCACCACGCAGGGGGACGGCTTTGCCGTCCTTTTTGTGTGGTGGGAAGAGGTGGCAGCAAGAAACCCGACGGTGGTTACTTCGCCTACGGCTCGTGCCGTCCTTGGACGACTTAATATGTGCGGGCGGGACGCGCGAGCAAACGAAGTTTGCGAAGCTTTGCCGAGGGGACCCCCTCAGGGGTTTCGGCAAAATCCACCTACGCTTTCGAGCGGTTCTTGCGAGAAAGTGTCTTGTTTCTCGACGAGACCCCGCAGTTTCTATTTCGTCTCAGGGCGGCACGAGGAGCGAAGCGAAGCTAATTCACCCCTTCCATATTCGTTTTAGGTTATCAATACTTCACCACGAAAGGGACTGACTTGTGTCAGTCCCCTTTCGTGGGCGGCCGAAGCGCTTAAAATCCATTGACATTCTGCATAGCTTTGGATACAATGAAGATGTATTTGCAAAAAATTCAGTAAAAGGCATGTCATGATTTTCCTCATTGTATTTTTAGTGATATTGTTTGCCCTGTTGGCGGTATTTATCGGGCTGCATATCAATCAAAAACGATATACCGCTTTCGTATCGGAAAACAGTTTATGCTTTTGTTCGCTGAAAGAAATCAATTCAAGATTTACCTTTTACCCGAAGATAAACTACGATCAATATCACACTTACGATAATGAAGACTTTTACAATACGATCAGCTGTGACGATTATTTGATCTATCAATTGCAATATCAAGCCCAAAAAATAAGCGAACAAATCGAAAAAATCCGCCGCAATGAAGTCGAATACAAGAAATATCTCGATCAAATAAAAACGTTGCAGCTTGGAAATTTCTCCGCGCCCATCGGGAAATTGAAGAAAGAAAAGTTATTGAAAATTGAAAAGAGGCTTTGCCATAAAGCAAAACTTTCGGCTCCCGCCACGCAATTTTATCTTACAGTGACGCTGCACCGTTCCAATATCAACGGAAGAACGTATGACTCCAAGACAAAAACCTATTCCGCCGAAACCATTTTCATGTTGATAAAACGCTTACGGAACAAGAGTGGAGCATACTATCGGGACCGCGAAATATGGGATGCTATTTGTCGGGTAGAGAGGGGAAGAGTATCCAATAAAATGCGCTTTTCGATATATGCAAGGGATGGATATAGATGTAGGAAATGCGGCATCTCCCAACGCTATGCCACGCTGGAAATAGATCACATTATCCCGATTGCAAAGGGCGGGAAAAGTACATATGACAATTTACAGACCCTTTGCCACAGATGTAACGTCGAGAAAGGAGATAAACTTTAAGAATCAATTTGTTTTATATTCCTACTGTTCCACGCAAAAACCCTTGCCCTGCGCAAGGGTTTTTGCGTGGGGAAAAGGGGTTGCGGAAACGCCGCGAGGTGCGTCCCGACCGGAAGTTCGATGCTCCCCGAAAAAATTTTCAGCCGCTCTTGACAAAATGGCTTAATTTATGATATACTAAAAATGCCAAACAAGTTTATATTTCGATAAAAGGAGGCGTACAGTTTTTTTCATGTAATTTTATTTAGAAGGGGAAGGTATATCCTGTCCCCACAGCGTTCATATTTAGATTTGGCAATAACGCAAATTCTAATATATGGGCGTTGTAAAACTGTACCCCTATATAAACTTGTTTGGCGACAATCGGAGTTTGCGTTTTGTATGCGTCAACTTCGGTTGGCGCATTTTTTATTTTCATTAAGGAGAAATTTGTATGAAGAAATGGCTTAAAATACTTTTACCGCTCATGTTAACGCTCTGTCTTTGCTTCGGGTTCGCGGCGTGCAATACGGCTGTTCCGGGGCCGCAAGGCGAGCAGGGAATCCAAGGGCCGCAGGGCGAGAAAGGTGAGCAAGGCGAGCAAGGGATCCAAGGACCGCAAGGCGAGCAGGGTGAGCAAGGCGAGCAAGGGATCCAAGGACCGCAAGGCGAGAAAGGTGAACAGGGCGAGCAAGGGATCCAAGGACCGCAGGGCGAGAAAGGTGAGCAAGGCGAGCAGGGGATCCAAGGGCCGCAGGGCGAGAAAGGTGAACAGGGCGAACAGGGGATCCAAGGACCGCAGGGCGAGAAGGGTGAGCAAGGCGAGCAAGGGATCCAAGGACCGCAAGGTGACAAAGGCGAGAAAGGCGATGACGCACCTCATGCCAATGAGACACATAAAGTTACATATAACGTAAACGGCGGTACCATGCCTGAGGGGCAAGCGTCGGAAATCACGGTCAACTATGGCGATGTACTCGAACTTCCTGTCCCCACGTACACGCATTATATCTTCGAGGGGTGGTATACCGGCGAGGGCGTCAACGACGGAAAGTTCACTTCCGTGACGCCCGTGACACGCGATATCACGCTCATTGCGCGCTGGAAAGCGGATACGACTTACCGCATTCTCTTCAACACGATGGGCGGAAACGGCATTGCACCCCAAACCTACTATTTCGATGAGAAAATCTATGAGCTACCCACGCCCGTTAAATATGACTGTGAGTTTGTAGGTTGGTATCTCGACGAAACGCTTCAAAAACCCGTGGGCTATCCCCTCACGCTCACGGAGAATACCGAACTTTTTGCGAAGTGGACGACGGCGTATTACTATATCAATTTCCACACCAATTGCGACGTAACCATGTCCGCAATCTATGCCGCGGCAGGCACTTCTTACAGTGAACTCTCCGCCCCCGATAATGCCCATAAAGAGTTCAAGGGGTGGTATTACGATTCGGGGTTCTCTCAGCCTGTTGAATATCCCTTTGAACTGCATTCAAACCTCGACGTCTATGCAAAATGGGACGACGTCTACTACACCGTCTCCTTCCAATCCAACGGCGGCAGTCTTGTTACCGCGCAGAGCTATCTTGCGGGCTTTTTCGTGCATGAATTCCCCACGCCCACGCGCCTGAACTATAAGTTCCTCGGTTGGTATACCGACGGTGAATTGCACAACAAGGTGAGCTATCCTTACGAAGTGACCGAGAGCATAACGCTCTATGCCGATTGGCAATTTGTCGATCCCTATGCCGACTATGTGAAGATTTCCGACGTTGTACAACTCCAAAAGATCAGTGACCGCAACGGGAAATATGTGCTTACAAGTGACATCGACTGCGAGGGCGTACAGCTCTCCATGATCGGCTCGGAGACGGCTCCCTTCACGGGGCTCTTTCTCGGCGACCACTACACCATTTCAAACTTCTCGCTTTACATTCCGAGCGGCTCCAACGTTGCGGGAATGTTTGCGGTAAATGGCGGAACAATTCGCGATTTGCACATCGAAAATATGACGGTGGAGTTAAATTATTCCTTGACGGAAAGTGCCAGGAATTACGGAGGACTAGTTGGTATAAATAATGGTGCAATTGAGAATGTATCGGTCAATGCCGAGATACTTATGTCGGATATGGGTACTTGTAATAGAAAAAATAACAATACAAATACAGGATTGATTGCCGCATATAATACCGGAACCATCAACAATTGTTGTTCAGAAGGGCTACTTTCTTCTCAATTGGACCTTTATTACACAGGTGTCAGGTATTCGGGTATCCATACCGTAGGCGGCATTAACGGAGTCAATGAAGGCTCTTTGACGAATTGTATGTCGTCGGCTACTGTAATTTCCAATAATGATACAACATCCGGTACGCGCATTTCCGCAGGCATCGTCGGTATCAACAATAAAACGGTAGAAAATTGTCTCTTCCTCGGCTCTGTGAGTGGAACCAATACCACTGCCCAAAATGCCATTTGCGGCTCTATGGGAACGGATGCCACGCAGGAAAATTGCTTTAAGGCGTATAATATCGTTACGGCCGGCGGCAGTAGTGCCACGCTCAGCTATCTTAACAGCGATTCCTTCTATACGGATACACTCGGTTGGGATAGCTCTATATGGGATATTTACGGCTTAGATTATGAGCGCGGTCTCTATCCGGCATTGAGATAACGAATTGACGGTTATCAAACAATAAATA
Source organism: uncultured Clostridia bacterium (assembly GCA_947626575.1). Lineage (GTDB taxonomy): Bacteria > Bacillota > Clostridia > Christensenellales > Borkfalkiaceae > Gallimonas. The sequence continues at coordinate 12,140 of CANQSR010000008.1, forward strand.
GTCGTTTTACGTTCTCAATGTCCCACGGCGCAGGGTGCGGCTCTGCCGCGCCCTGCGCCGTGGAGTAATTTATCGGCATGATACTTGACAGTCCGCCCTGCGTTTATGTATAATCATATTGCGGAGGACGATATGATAGCGCGGATCAGGACAAAAGACGGATTTTACGATTCCGCCGTCTTTGCGATTTACGACCATGAAACCTATGCCGAGGCGCTCGTTTTCGACCGGGAAGGGAAAGTCCCGGTGCGGAAACGCTTCACGGCGCGTATGCGTCACGGGATACGCATTGACGTCTTTATTTTTGATACGAGAACGGAAAATTGGCTTCAAAAAGGAAAAGATGAGGGTTACGATTGGCTTCTCGGACGGGATATCGATGAGGCGATTTTGAAGCGTTGCAGGGAAATTCAGGCGCGGGTGCATACGCCCGAATGGTTCGAAATCAAGAATGAGGATGACGTCAACGGCCTCATCAGCGCCACCACGGGGCTTCACGACGCCTATGTCAAAAAAATCTACAAAAGAGGCGAAAAGCTCTTCATCCGTTTTGCCGCATGGAGTTGCGAAGTCCTGTTTGAACTCACGGGCAACCCTGAGACCAATCTCTGTGAGGGGTACGGGCATATGTCGATCGGGGATGAATATCCGCTCATCTTTGAGACGTCCGTCTTTTTTGAGGACGGAAAAGTGTGTTGGACGGATTATGGGGGGGCGAAGAGCTTTGCCGACCGCGATAAATACAAATGCGCTTACTTCCTCGCCGAAAAGATCCGTTGGAAGTTCACCTTGACCGCAAAGGCCTAAACTCCATTTAGGCTATTGATACTGCGCCTTTTGGCGGCTTGGCAACAATATAAAACTTTCCGCACAAAAAAATACCACCCGCGATGGGGTGGTATTTTCATCATTGGCGTCGCGCGGGGTTCAGACCCGAAGGCCGCGCTTTACTTTACCATGCTTCACCTTACAATGCGTTTCATGTCCGCAATGGCCGTTTCGGCGGGCATGGCGGCGGCCGCTTGCGCCGCGGCGCTCTGCTCTGCGGAAGAAGCTCCGTCCGCGGCCTTTTCCGTCAGCCGCGTAAAGACGCCGTAAGACCCCGCGTCGATGGTATCCGTCGCAACATCATAGGTACAGGTGAAGGATTTCGACCCGCCTTCGGCAGGGCGTACGCCCTGAAAACGGAATTCGATCTTCGACGCGGTAGCGGTAAATTTCGTATAGGCGCCGGCCTTATAAGTCCCGCTCGTCTTGAAGGCGTCCCATGCCATCGTCATTCCGCTGATGCGAAGGTATTCCGTTCCGCTCCCGCTCTCGTATGCCCAGATGCCGGAGAGGGTATCCATGGCGGCATTTTCTTCGGAAAGCGCTTCCCACGTGGCTTCAAGGCTCACGCCGTCCTCTTTGAGATCGAGGGCGTCGCCCGCTTGATATACTTTCTCGCCGCAACGCCAACCCGTGAAAGTATAGCCCGCGCGGACGGGAATTTCCATCAAAATCTGCCCCTCGTAATACGTCGTCTCTTCGGGCATACAGGTCACGTCATCTTGCTCGGAACCGGACTGATAGGTTACGGCATGGGTGGGGACCTTCTTCCACTTCGCCGTGAATACGACGTCGTGCGCGGGCATGGTGAACTCGGCGTTGCCCTGATAGAGGGTACCCGTCCCGTCGTCCCAGCCGAGGAATTCATAGCCGCCCCACTTGATCGCCCTCGCGATCTGGAATATGGCGCCTTCCCAGCTATCGTTGCGCGTGTCGATCTTCGTTTGTCCGCCGTAAGGCGTGCCTTCGTATTCGCCGCCCACGAAGGTGACGGTATAATGTTGAAGTTCCTTCCACTGCGCCGTCAGCTTGACGTCGGTTGCGGGCATGGTATAGTCCGATCCCGCCGCAAGCGTATTTTCGCCGTCGTTCCAGCCGAGGAATTCATAGCCGCCCCATACGGGCGCATCGGCAAGCGCGAACTGCTCGCCTTCCGCGAAATAGGCCGTTTGGGGAACGGCAGAGAACCCGCCGTAATTCTTATCGCCGCACTTGCCCATCCCATAGGAGACGTAATACGTCTTTGCCCATACGATCTTATAGACGATCGTGGAACCCGGCTCCACGGAGAAGGGGCCGTCTACTTCGATCGCTTCGCCGTTCACGCTGACTTCCCAACCGGCAAACTTGTAGCCTTTCTTTTCGAGCTGATACTGATTGAAGCCCGGAAGCCCGCCGATATCGTATTTTCCCGTCTCATCGTTATACTTTCTGGTGGGGTAGGTGAAATTCGCCCGCTCCGCGCCGCCGTCTCTATCGAACTGAATGGTGATGCCTGCTCTCCATGCGGCGGTGAAGTTCACGTCGCTGTCGCCGACGGTGTAGGTATCGCCCGACGCATAATAGTCGCCTGCGCCGTCTGCCTGCCAGCCGAGGAATTCATAACCGCTGCGGAAGGGTGCGGAACCGAAGGTATAGCTGTCGCCCGTGCGGAAGTGGCGCACCACCGTCGTATCTTCATCATATTCGATGGAGAGCTTGATCGCATCTTGCATCGGATACTCTATGCAAGCATTCTCCGCTACGCAATGGTCTGCGCCGAAGATCACGAGCGCGCTGTTCATCTTGGCGGTATCGGTGAACACTCTGTTGTGGGAATATTCATCCGAAGTGAACGCGAAGGTGTAGGTGAGGACGCCGTCCGTACTGAGCGCGACGGTGATGGTCGTTTCGCCCGACCGGGTTTCTCTGTAAGTATCCCTGTTCCAACCGCCGTCGCTGACGGTGAATCCGTCGTTCGTTTCGTTCCAGCTCCAATTCGTGCGCTTCACGATGAAGTCGCAGCGGCATTGATAGAAAGAATTGTTGTCTGCAACGCTGTTCGGGAAGATCTTTGCGTTGATGCCGTAAGCGGAGTCGGAAGTCTCCTTGTTGACGGAGGCCGTGATCGTCACGTGCTGTCCCTTCAAGATCCGATAGCCGCCTTCCGTTGCGCCCTCTTCCCACGCGGGAACGTCGATGTTGGTATCCTTTACATGGGGAACGGGTTCCCACTGCGCCGTGAGCGTGACGGCCTTCGCGGGCATGGTATATTCCGCTTCGGCGTCATACGTCTCCGTGCCGTCGTTTCAACCCTTGAAGATGTAGCCATCCCAGACGGGTGCGGCGGCGAGTTCAAACGTTGCGCCCTCTTCCTTATCGCTTACGGTGGGGAGCGCGCTGTTGCCCGCATAGGCAGTATCTCCGCACTTGCCGAAGGCGTAAGTTACGGCATACTTTGCGGGCGGCTCCTTCTCCCACTGCGCCGTGAGCGTGACGGCGTGCGCGGGCATGGTATACTCCGCTTCGGCGTCATAGGTTTCCGCGCCGTCGTTCCAACCCTTGAAGATGTAGCCCTCCCAAACGGGTGCGGCGGCGAGTTCGAACGTTGCGCCTGCCTCCTTATCGCTTACGGTGGGGAGCGCGCTGTTGCCCGCATAGGCGGTATCCCCGCACTTGCCGAAGGCGTAAGTTACGGCATACTTTGCGGGCGGCTCCTTCTCCCACTGCGCCGTGAGCGTGACGGCCTTCGCGGGCATGGTGTATTCCGTTTCGGCGTCATAGGTCTCCGTGCCGTCGTTCCAACCCTCGAAGGTGTAGCCATCCCAGACGGGTGCGGCGGCGAGTTCGAATGTTGCGCCCGCCTCCTTGTCGCTCTCGGTGGGGAGCGCGCTGTTGCCCGCATAGGCGGTATCTCCGCACTTGCCGAAGGCGTACGTCACGGTATAGGTTACGGAGACGGGGTCTGCATTTTCCCCGTTACAGGCGGCCGCAAGGGCCGTGACGCCGAACATCATGCAGACGGTGGCGGCCGCAAGCATGATCTTTCCGCTAAGTTTCATAACTTTCCCTCCTTTCACGGCTCGCTTGGGGACCGCTTTGAATACATTTTAATCCAAAGCGCTCAAAATACAATATTTTTCGCCGAGGAAGAGAATATCCTCTATATTTTTTTGCCGCGGGGAACGGTTGCCGTCTTGACAGGCCGTTTCCCCCAAAGTATAATAGACGCAGAAACAGGGGAAAGGAGAAGATCATGCGTCCGCTTACAATGGAAAACGTCGTGCTTACGGAGGGCTTTTTCGGAGACGTGCAGCGAAAAAACGCCGAAGTTTCGCTCATGAACATTTACCGCCGCTTTGCCTCCACCCGCTTTGCCACCCTCGATTGCGTCAAGCGGGATCCGCCTTCCCACATCTTCTATGATTCCGATGTGGCGAAGTGGCTTGAAAGCGCGGCCTATTTTTCGGTGCGCTATCCGAGCGAAGAGGTGGCGCGCATCGTGCATGAGACGACGGAAAAGATCATTTCGCACCAACTCCCGTGCGGCTATTTCAACAGCTATTATCAGACGTATAAACCCGATAAGATCTTTTGCGAACGCACCGAACACGAACTCTACTGTGCGGGGCATCTCATCGAGGCGGCGGTCGCGCTCGATGAAACGGGTCTTGACCATACGCTCCTGCCCGCCATGAAGAAGTATGCGGATTACATCTACAAGCGTTTCTATGTTGCCCGCGATACGGCGTTCACGACGTGCGGGCATCCCGAAATCGAACTCGCGCTTGTGCGGCTGTATTCCCATACGAGGCAAAAAAAGTACCTCACGCTCGCAAAATTTTTTCTCGATGAGCGCGGGAAGCGTGCGGAGGAGATCTATCCGGGGCGGGACCGCCAATATGACCAAAGCCACCTGCCCGTGCGGGAGCAAACGGAGGCGGTGGGACATGCCGTGCGCGCCCTGTATCTCTATATCGCCATGGCGGATGTGGGGCGGCTGACGAAGGAGAAGGCGCTGTCCGCGGCGGCGGAGCGATTGTTTGAAAACGTCGTCACGCAAAAAATGTACATCACGGGCGGGACGGGTTCCAACTATGCGGGGGAATGGTTTACCGAGCCATACGATCTGCCCAATGAATATGCGTACGCCGAGACGTGTTCGGCCATTGCGCTCGCGCTGCTAAGCGGGCGGCTCGCGCAGATCAAAAACCGCGCGGAATATCACGAGGTCATGGAGCGCGTCCTCTGCAACAACCTGCTGGCGGCGCAGTCCAAGGACGGCAAAGCCTTCTTCTATACCAATCCCCTTGAAACCAACGCGGCCCACCTGAAATTTGCGCGCGAGCATGCGTTTCCGTATCAACCCATTGCCGAGCGCGTCGAGCTGTTCGATTGTTCCTGTTGCCCGCCCAACCTCACCCGCTTCATCGGTTCCCTCGAAGAGCGGATCTACGGCGTGGAAAGGGGCGTTCTGTATGTAAACCAATATATTTCCTCAGAGGCGAGCGGGGCGGGGATCTCGCTCTCGCTCCGCGCCGCATACCCCTTCGGGGGGAGCGTACGCATCCGCGCCGAAGGCAAGGGGACGCTCAAACTCCGCATTCCCGCGTGGAGCGGAAAGGTCTCCTGCACGGTAAACGGAGCATTCTATCCCGTCCGTCCGCGCGGGAAGTATTTCGCCGTGCGCATCGACGGCGAGACGGAAATCGGGCTGGACCTTGATATGCGCCTGCGGTTTACGTACGCAAGCGCGCAAGTTGCGGAGAACTGCGGCAGGCACGCCGTGGAATACGGCCCGCTCGTGCTGTGCGCGGAAGGGGTGGATAACGGCGGCGGCCTGCGCGGCCTTGCCATACGGTCGCTGAAAGGGGAGATCGAGGCCGAAAATGGGATGCTCGAAGTGACGTTGCCCGCGCATAGGCTTTGCTCGGCAAGGGAGCTTTATTCGCACAGGAAACCTTCATTGGAGACGTGTACGGTGAAGCTCATCCCGTATTTTGCCTGGGCGAACCGCGGCGAAACGGAGATGCAGATATGGTTTTTATAGCCTGCGGCGGTGCGGCGGTCCGAGTGGCAATATTATTTCCATGGGAAAGGGGAACACAAAAGCGTTCCCCTTTCCCATGGAGCTGATGAGCGGACTCGGACCTCGTCGACGCGCGCCTTTTTCATACGCTTTTCTTGCGAAAAGCTCTTTTTTCAGGCGGCGTCTCCTCCTCCCACAAAAATACTGCGTCTTTTTGTGGGAACCCTTTGGTCGGCGGTCCGAGTGGCAATATATTACCATAAAAAAATGGAATGCGTTTGCATTCCATTTTTTTATGGAGCTGATGAGCGGACTCGGACCGCCGACCTCGTCCTTACCAAGGACGCGCTCTACCTGCTGAGCTACACCAGCACTACACCAGCACAACTTACCTATATAGTATAGTAAAATCCGCGCACCCCGTCAAGCGATAATGCGCGGATTTTGCAAATTTCGGAGAAAAGTTTTTTGTCATCCAAGCATATCGTTGAGCATATCCTGCATGCCGTATAGCCCTGCCGCCGCCGTGCAGAGCCACCGCGCGGCGGAGAGCGCCCCTGCCGCAAAGACCTTTCTCGACCGTGCCGAATGGGAGAAGGTGACGATCTCGTCCTCGCCTGCGAACATCACTTCATGTTCCCCGACGATATTGCCGCCGCGTACGGCGTGGATGCCGATCTCGGATTTGCTTCTCGGACCCGTCATGCCCTTGCGCCCATACACCAAGTCCCCGCCGCGCACCTTCTCCACGCGTTCGGCGAGCATGAGCGCGGTGCCGGAGGGCGCATCTTTCTTTGCGCTGTGGTGCCGCTCGATGATCTCCACGTCGAAATCTTTGAGGACCGCGGCCGCCCGCTCGGCAAGCGTTTGGAGCAGGCTGATGCCGAGGGAGAGGTTGCCCGATTTGAAGATGGGGATCCGCTGTGCATATGCGCAGATGAGCGCTTCGTCGTCGGCGGAATACCCCGTTGCGCCGAGCAGGATGGGGATGCCGCGCGCTTCGGCAAAGCGGAGCCGCTCACTGAGCCCTTCGGCGGAGGAAAAATCTATGATGACGTCTGCGCTCTCGCCGACCGCCTCAAAATTCGGATAGACGGGGTACTCCGCGGACATGGGTACCACGTCCACGCCGCAGACCACCGTTTCGCCCCTTTCCGAAGCGCATTCGGCGACCATTCTTCCCATCCTTCCCGCCGCGCCGCAGATGAGGATCCTCATGCGTTCACCTCCAATCCGAAGCGCTTCATTTCTTCAAGCAAGAGGGCGCGGTGTTCTTCCGTAAGAGGGGTAAGCGGCAGGCGCGGGATGCCCGCGCGGAAACCGAGCAGATTCAATCCCTCCTTGACGGGGATGGGGTTGACTTCGCAAAAACATGCCGCCGAGAGGGGCAGGAGGGCGTCGGCGAGCTTGTTGGCCGAATACAGCCGCCGCTCAAACACGGCCTCGGTGAGCCTTTTTACGGCGCGCGGCGCCAAATTGGAGACGACGGAGATGACCGCCGCGCCGCCCGCGCAGAGGATGGGCAGGTTGAGCGCGTCCTCGCCCGAATAGACGTCGAGCCGCCCGCGGGTACGGCACATGGTATCCAAAACTTGCGCCATGTTCCCGCTCGCCTCCTTGATGCCCGCGATATTTTCAATGTCCGCGAGCCTTTCCGCCGTTTCGGGAAGCAGGTTGACCCCTGTGCGCGAGGGAACGTTGTAGGCGATCACGGGGATGCTTATGGCATCGGCGATCGCCGCATAATGCGCGATAAGCCCCGCCTGCGTGCATTTGTTGTAGTAGGGGGTCACGGCCAAAACGCCGTCCGCCCCCGCCCGTTCGGCCGCCTGCGCCCCGATTGCGGCGCAGGCCGTGCTGTTACTGCCCACGCCCACAATGATCTTGGCGCGTTTTCCCGTCTGTTCAACGGCAAAGCGGATGAGTTCCGAACGCTCCGTTTCGGACATGGTAGCGGGTTCGCCCGTCGTTCCGAGGATCACGAGCGCATCGGTGCCGCCCGCGAGCTGATATTCGATCATCTCCCGGAAGCTCTCGAAGTCGATGCCGTTTTGGGTAAATGGGGTGACCATAGCGGTCGCGCTCCCACGCAAAAATCCTGTCATGATTGCTCCTTGTTACATTCTATGGAATTGCGCGGAAATCGGTCAGCCGAAGTATCCCTTTACCGCGAGCAGTTCGGCGAGCAACACCGCGCCGCCCGCCGCGCCCCGCAGCGTGTTGTGCGAACAGCCGATGAATTTCCAATCGAACACGCTGTCCTCCCGCAGCCTGCCCGCCGTGACGGCCATGCCGTTTTCGCACATCCTGTCGAGTTTGGGCTGGGGACGGTCGTCCTCGCCGAGATAGTGGATGAATTTTTCGGGCGCGGAGGGGAGGCCGAGCCGTTGCGGCTCGCCCCGGAAGTTTTCCCATGCCGCGAGGATCTCTTCGCGCGAGGGTTTTTGTTCGAAGGAGACGAACACGGCCGCCGTATGCCCGTCGCTCACGGGTACACGGACGCACTGCGCGCTGATGCGGGGCGTCGCCGCGGCGACGATCTCCTTGCCGTTGAAAGTTCCCCAGATCTTCAAGGGTTCCCGTTCGCTCTTTTCCTCTTCGCCGCCGATGTAGGGGATGACGTTGTCGATGATCTCAGGCATGGTCTCAAAGGTCTTGCCCGCCCCGGATACGGCCTGATAGGTACACACGGCGACGTTGCGGATGCCGAACCTTTTCAGGGGATGCAGGAGGGGGACATAGGATTGCAGGGAGCAGTTGCTCTTGACGGCGATGAAGCCGCGCGAGGTCCCAAGCCGCTTTCTTTGGGCCGCAATGGCGCCGAGATGTTCGGGGTTGAGTTCGGGGATGACCATGGGGACATCGGGCGTGGCGCGGTGCGCGGAGTTGTTGGAGACGACGGGGATCTCCGCCCGCGCATAGCGTTCTTCGAGGGCGGCCGTCTCCGCTTTCCCCATGCCGACGGCGGAAAATACGAAGTCCACTTCGCCCGCAAGTTCTTCGGGGCGGGAGGCGTCGCGCAGGACCATTTCACGCGCAAATGCGGGGATGGGGCCTGAAAATCCGCGTGCGGCAAGCGCTTCGGCATACGTTTTCCCCGCGCTGCGGGGGCTGGCGGAAAGCACGGTTGGGGTAAAATAGGGGTGATGTTCGAGGAGAGAGACGAATCTCCTCCCGACCATGCCGCTTGCGCCGATGATCCCGACTTTGAATTTTCTCTGCATACGCACCTCCTGATGATAAAGAAAGGGACGGCAATTGCGCCGTCCCGCCCAAACGCATTGAGCCGTCGAAAGCGCTCCACCGAAGGGTGACAGGGATACGGATGTTCTCCCTTATCCCCAACGCGCCCATGGGGGAAGGCGCATTTCGGCGGCGATGCCCTTTCCTCTGCGTTCTTAGGGATTCCCCGTCCCTTCCGCAGATTACTCTTGCTCTGCCGCTCCTCTTTTGACAAAAATTATTTTAACACGGCAAAGATGAAAAGTAAAGAAAAATTGCCGTTTTTCATTGAAATATTTTTGCGTTTGTGTTACAATGGGAAAAGGCGGGTCTCCCGCCCCGAATTTGTAGGGAAAAGCGGAGTAAAAAAATGGCAGATAGAGAACGCAAGGGCCTCGTGGCCCGTTGGCTGGAAGGGAAGGAACGGGATGAAGAGTATGCGCGCAGTACGCTCCCGACCAACCGCTGGTCGCTCTTTTGGGACATTCTGAAAGGAAGATTCGGGCGGCTGATGCTCGTCAATCTTCTCATGTTGCTTACCTTCCTCCCCGCGATCGCCGTGATCGTCTGGCGGTCTCTTTGGCTGTGGTCGCAGGGCGTGATGGGGCCGTTTGCGGGCGGCCTCGGCGCGGGCGTTTCGGCGATCCCGCCCGACCAGCTCGTGGGCGTTGCGGAAATGATGGTCTTTCAGGCCGACCTCATGTTCTTCGGCCTGCTCATTCCCTGCCTCGCGATCGCGGCCGTCGGCATTTCGGGCGGCGCCTATATCATCCGCAACCTCATCTGGACGGAGGGCATCTTCGTCGCCAACGACTTCGCCCGCGGCATCAAGCGCAACTTCTGGAATGTGTTGGAGGCCGTGCTGATCTTCGGTTTCGCGCTCTTTTTGGTGCGCACGATGGCCAATCTCGCCGAGCTGTATATCGCGCGCGGCGTGGGTTCCCGCGGCTGGATGATCGCTTCGGAGACCTTCGGCTACATCATCATCGTATTCCTTCTGCTCGTCTGCATGTGGATGATCTCGCTTGGCATCAACTATAAACAGGGGCCGTGGACGCTCTTCCGCAATGCCGTCGTGATGACGGTCGGCACCATCCCGCAGACCATCTTCTTCGGCGCGCTTGCCGCCATCCCCGTGGTACTTTCGCTGTTCGGCGGCGATTTCTTCTCGGTGATCGGCATCGTGATCTTGCTGCTGTTCGGCTTCTCCTATTTCTTCCTCGTGTGGCTGGATTTTTGCCAATGGGCCTTTGATAAGTTTGTCAATCCCAATTTCGGCATCGCAACGGGGCGCGGGCTTTACAACAAGGAGAGCGGCAAGATGCAGGGAAGCCCCGAAGAAGCCGCCGCAGAGAGCGACGCGATGCGCGAATACCGCCGCATGATTGTGGCGCAGGGCAAGTCCACCCTCGTCTCCCGCCCCATCAAACCGCTCGATGACGATGTAGAACTCTACCAGCTCCCCGAATCCTTCTCCCGTGAGGACCTCAAAAAACTCCGCGAGAGCAAGGAGTTTATGGAAGAGGACGTCAAGGCCTATGAAGAGGAACACCGCAACGACCCCGCGTTCGTGGAATACAACCGCGAGTTCGAGGAGCGCGAACGCGCCATCCAAGAGGAGGAAAACGGCGGCAAAAAGAAGCCGGTAAAGAAACCCAAGATGCTCAACAAACGGAAGTAACGGTATGAGATCGCAGGCTTACGATTCGCTCGCCGAGTGGTTCGAATACTTGAATGACGACTGCGACTATCCCAAATGGTCGCAGTATTTTATTGAAGGGCTCCGAGGGCGCGGCGCGGGAAAACGCGGGTTGGAGATCGGCTGCGGAAGCGGGGCGTTTTCGCGGGCTTTGACAAAAAACGGATATACCATGTCCGCGATGGACTGTTCCGCGCCCATGCTTTCAAAGGCCGCGCGGCTTGCGCGGGAAGAGGGGGCTTTGGTAAACTTTTTCCTCGGAGACGCGCGCACCTTCCGCCTCGCAAGCAGGGTGGATTTTATCATCGCGCCCAATGATTGCTATAACTATGTGAAGGGGGAGGAGCTTGCGGGGGCGTTCGCCCACGCCGCGCGCGCACTCAAAAAGGGCGGCCTCTTTTGGCTGGATGTGAGTTCGCCCTGCAAACTCCGCGGAAAATTTGCAAATACTGTCTTTGCGGATGACCGCGACGAAGTGACTTACCTCTCCTTCAACCGCCTCTTCGAGGACCGCGCGGAGATGAACGTGACGCTCTTCGTGCGCGGGAAGGACGGGCGGTTCGGCCGTTTTGACGAGTTGCATACGCTGTACATCCACGAAGAGGAGACGCTTCTCGCAGCGCTCGCGGCCGCGGGGTTCCGGGTACTCTGCGTTGAGGGCCACCTCGGCGAGGACAAGCGGGGGAGCGACAGACTGAATCTGATATGCGAAAGAGTTTGATCTACAAGACATTGATATGGGATGAAACGGCATCGCTTGCCGTTCTCGATACGGCCGCGCTCGTGAATGCAGCCATTCTCCGCCATGCGCTCACGCCCGTCGCCGCGGCGGCGTTGGGGCGCACGATGACCGCCTCCGCATACCTTTGCAGTTGGCTGAAAGAGGAGGAAAGTTCGCTCTCCGTGACCATTGCGGGAGGCGGCGCAGGCGGCAAGATCTGCGTTGCGGGAGACGGTGCATTGCATATGCGCGGCTTCGTCGAGCATCCGGATGCCGACCTCCCTCCCCGTGCCGACGGAAAGCTCGACGTGGGCGGCTTTACGGGTTCCGAAGGGACGCTCACCGTCATCCGCGACGACGGCGAGGGCATCCCCTTCGTGGGGACGAGCGCGCTCGTCTCAGGCGAGATTGCCGAGGATTTTTCCGCGTATTTTCTGACGAGCGAACAGCGGCCGACGGGCGTCGCGCTCGGCGTACGCATCGATACGGACGGCAGCTGCATGGCCGCGGGCGGCCTCTTTTTACAGCCCCTGCCGGGCGCGGGCGAGGAAGTTTTGGACCGTATCGAGGAAGTCATGCGCGGCTACGGGCAGATCTCCTCCATCCTTGCCGCGGAGGGCGCAGAGGGCATCTTCACGCGTTTTGGGGTACCCATGTCCGAAGGCAGGGAGATCTTTTTCCGTTGTCACTGTTCAAAGGAGCGCGTGGAGAGCCTCATTTTGTCTCTCGGAAAATCCGAGGCCGAGGCCATTTTGCGCGATGAAGGCGAGATCTCCGTATATTGCCATTACTGCAATACGTCGTATCGTTTCAACGAAGAAGAGACGCGGGCGCTCTTCGAGAGGGAGAACAAGCAATGAATGAGGATATCACCCTGCGGTTCGACGATGAGTTCATGCTCGACAGCGCCCAGAAGCGTTTCGATGAGGGCGACTATTTCGGCGCCTTGCGCATCCTCAACAAGCGCGAAGCCCTCAACGATCCCATCGCGGACGCTTACGAGATCTATGCGGATATTTACGAGGCTTTGGGGCTTTGGCCGCTTGCGGCCGACGCGTGGTTCCGCTTTCTGGATACCTGCGCCCGCGAGGAGTTCTCCGATGGCTTCGAGGGGCTTGCCGTCGCCTTCATGAACATGGGCAACGACTTGCAGTCGGGATACTATTACCACCGCGCCGTCTACGGCGACGAGGAACAGCCCGAAGAGGGGCCGCCCATGCCTTCCGTTCCCGCGCTCCGTCTCGTCCACGACGCCGATGCGGGCGAGCGCAGTCCCGAACTCATCTCCGAGGGCCTCGATTTGTTGAAATCGGGCGACCTTGCGGGCGCGCGCGAGGTCTTTGCGGATATCCCCGAAACGAGCGAAGATTTTGCTTCGGGGGCGGGTCTTTCGGCGATGTGTACGCTCATGATGGGGGATGAAACCGCGGCCGAGGAGCAGTGCGCGAAACTCATGGAACGCTATCCCGATAACGTGCAGGTGCTGACCACGTATTGCGCCGTCTTGGGGGCCGTCGATAAGAACGATGAGGCGAAGGAAGTCGCCCGCCGTCTCGCGCGGCTGGATGCAAAGAAAACGGACGACCTCTACCGCATCGCGACGGCGCTGTGCGAGACGGAGTTGCACGCCGAGGCATACGAAAAGCTCAAAGAGTTGCGCGCATCGCTTCCCTATGATGAAAACGTGCTGTGGTTCTTCGCCGTCGCCGCATACAAGACGGACCGCACGGAGGAAGCCGTTGAGGCGTTGGAGACCCTGACGCTGCTCTACCCGCGCAAATACGTGGCGGCGTGGTACCTCTCCCGCCTGCGAATGCTCCTCGACGGCGGGGAGCGGGTCCCCATGACCTACTATTACCGCCTCCCGGAGTCGGAATACCGCAACATCGCGGCCTATCTTCTCGAAATCAACGGCTATGATGAGGACGCGCGCGAGGTGGAAGTGACCAAGGAGCGTTTCCGCGAAAACTTCCGCCTTGCCTTCGACGAAATGGAGGGGCGGGATGAAAAATTACAGCTCCTCGCCTCCAAGGTGGCCGCCCGTTGCCGCGCCGATTCCCTGCTCCGCGCCGCGCTGTTGGACCGCGACGGGGATGATATCGTAAAGCTCTCCATCCTTCACGACCTTGTCTGCCGCAACGAGGAGGATTCCTTCGGCACGGTCATCTGCGATCTTTACCGCGAGATCTTCACGCACAAGATCGAGATCGGCAGAAAATGCGGCGGCGCATTCATGCTCGCCTTCGCCGACGTGTATGCCAAATACGCGCTCATCGGCGAGGTCGCGGAGACCAAGATCTGCAACGCGGGGGAAGATATCTATGCGTCGGTCGCCGAAGCGGGGGAGTGGGAGCTGATGAACGACCGTTCCGCGCTCGCCGCGGCCATCTACCGCGAGGCGCGCATCCCCGGCGGGGAGCGTTCCATCGGGGAGATCTGCAAACTGTTCGGCGCAGACGAGGCCGTCGCCAAACGGATCCTCGAACTCATGATATAATACGAGGTAAACCATGCAACTGATCGATTTTGACGGGCTGTTTGATGAAAAACTTGCGGAATACATGCAGCTGAACCGCGGCAAATACACGGAGAAGCAGTGGGAAGCGCTCATCCCCAAGCTCTATAAGCAATTCGGCGATACTTTCATCCCCAAGGCGGGCGCGACCCCGAAGGGGTACTATGCCGCCATGACGGACGGAGAACTCGTCGAAGCGCTCCAACGCCACGTTGCGGAAGGCGTACCCGTCTCCGACTTTTTGTGCCGCGAACTCGAAACGCGGCGGCCCGAAGGCCTCATCTCCCTTCTGGAAAAGAAGAATACGGAGCTTGTGACGCTGGCGGTCAATCTGATCGGGGCGGACCCCAAGGCGTTCGGCGCCTATTTCGATCTGCTCGCCGCCGAAGGCTGCGATGAGGACGTGGCGGAGACGGTGTGCGAACAGCTCAAAGCGGGCGCGGACTTTGCAAGGGAGAAGGCGCTTGCATGTTATGCGCGCGGCGTGCGGACGGAGATGATGCTGGAAATCCTTTCCCGCTGCCGTACGCGCGACGACAGCGTGTTTGAAATTCTTCTGCGGGCATTCAGGGAGAGCGGGGAAGAACTTCCCATGCGCGCGAGTTATCTCGCGGCATACGGCGATGCCCGCGCCCTGCCCGTCCTCATGGAGGCGATCGACCGCGAGGATATCAACTTCCTCGAATTTCAGGAATTGAAGTATGCCATCGAAGCGTTGGGCGGGGAATATACGAAGCCGCGCGATTTTACGGATGACGCCTATTTCCGCGAGATCATGGGCGGGCAAGCGGATGCCGTCGATATCCTCGCCTCCGGGAAAAAATCCGACGCTTAAACGGAAGGCTGTCATAGGGCTTAAAAAGTTGTCCCGTTCCGCGGGACGACTTTTTCTTTGGGGCGGCGGACGCCTTTTTGCATGTCTCCGCCCAAATGCGTGAATATCTTTCCGCCTTCCGTCATATTGTAATTTAGCAAGTAATTCGGCGGAGGCAATCATGAATACTTTCGGAGTTTACGAAGATGTGGCGACCCGCACGGGCGGCGATATCTTCATCGGCGTGGTAGGGCCCGTCAGAACGGGCAAATCCACGTTCATCAAACGGTTTTTGGAGGAACTCGTCTTACCCTCCGTAACGGGCGCGAAGCGCCAGCGCTATACGGACGAACTTCCCCAATCGGCGGCGGGCAAGACGGTCATGACGACCGAGCCGAAGTTCATTCCCGAAGAGGCGGCAGAGATCAAAGTGAAGGATGCGGTCGCGCGCGTCAGGCTCATCGACTGCGTCGGCTTTCCCGTGGAGGGGGCGTCGGGGTTTGAAGAGGACGGCGCGCCGCGCTATGTCAAGACGCCGTGGAGCGAGACGGCCGTACCCTTCGATAAGGCGGCGGAAGAGGGGACCCGCCGCGTCGTGCGCGACCATTCCACCATCGCCGTCCTCGTGACGACGGACGGCTCCGTTGCCGATCTTCCTCGCGCGGCCTATGAAAAGGCGGAAGAGACGGCGGTCAACGAGCTGAAAGCCATCGGCAAACCCTTCGTCATTCTTTTGAATTGCGCTAACCCCGCAAACTCGCAGGAGCTTGCCGCTTCCATCGGGGAAAAATACGGCGTACCTGCCATCGCGGCCAATTGCGAACAGCTCGATGCCGACGGCATTTCGGATATTTTGGAACGCATCCTGTATGAGTTCCCCGTCGTCTCCATCGACGTCAACATTCCTGCATGGATGCGCATCCTCGATGCGGATACGCCCATCATCTCCGAGCTTCTCGGCGGCATCCGCGAGCTTGCGCCCAAGATCTGCAAGCTCTCCGATTGCGCCCTGCTCGATACGCTCTTCACGGAAAGCACGCGCCTGAAACCGCCCGTCTCCATGCAACTCGATGCGGCAACGGGTACGGCGGTATGCAACGTGGAGCCGCAGGCGGGCGCCTTCTATGAGGTACTCGGCGAGGAATGCGGCGAAAAAATCGCCGATGAATACGCGCTCATGAGCTATGTGGTGGGGCTGAAAGAGGCCAAGCGGGTCTATGAGCGGGTGGGGCAGGCGTTTGCCGACGCGCAGGAATTCGGCTATGGCATCGTGCCGCCCGACGAGGGGGAGATGAGTCTCTCCGAACCCAAGCTCGTCAAAAAGAGCGGGCGGGTAGACGTCAATCTGCATGCAGATGCGCCCAGCTATCACATCATCCGCGTGGACGTGAGCGGGGAAGTGCATCCCGCGCTCGGCACGATGGAGCAGAGCGAGGCATTTGTGCGGTCTCTCACCGAGAGCATGGCCACGGCGCCCGAACGGGCATGGAACACGAGCATGTTCGGGCGTACGCTCAAAGATATGCTCGGCGAGGAACTCTCCGTCAAGAACCGCGCCATGCGGGATAACGTGCGCAGTAAGATGCGCAGGACGGTCACGCGCATCGTCAACGAAGGCAAGGGCGGCGTCATCTGCATCCTGCTCTGACACGCGTATTACAAAGAAGGAACAAACAGCGAGGAATTCCCCCGCTGTTTTTGTTTGGGCAAGGCTTCTCCCCTTGGGGGGAAGGTGCGCTCTTGTCTCCCCTTCCGTCATTCCGAACGAAGTGAGGAATCTCAACTTAGAGATTTCTCACCCCTGCGGGGTTCGAAATGACGCGGAGGAGCCTCTTGTCGCCCCTAAGAGGGGACAGCGAGAACCTTCCCCCTTTTACCAGAGGGGGAAGGGTGTCCGCGGAGCGGACAGGAAGGGGGTGATGTTCCAATATGACGCCCCTTCCGTCCTCTTGTCGCCCCTGTAGGGGAGATGTCACGAGCTTGCGAGTGACAGAGGGGTTTTTGAAACCCTTTCCCCCCTTCGCTTCGCTCAGGGTACTTTCCCTGAGAGGGACAGCAAGAGTACTCCTCGTCGCCCCTAAGAGGGGACAGCGAGGACCTTCCCCCTTTTACCAGAGGGGGAAGGGTGTCCGCAGAGCGGACAGGAAGGGGGTGATGTTCCAATATGACGCCCCTTACGTCCTCTTGTCGCCCCTAAGAGGGACAGCGAGAGTACTCCTCGTCGCCCCTTACGTCATTCCGAGGCAACGCCGAGGAATCTCGTCCCTTACGTCATTCCGAACGAAGTGAGGAATCTCGCCCATTTTTTCAAAAAGTTCTCTTCAAACGCTTGACAGAAATCCGAAGTCGTATTATAATTAAAATCCGAAATGGAATTTTTGAGGTGAATATGAACGAACGAATCTTCTTTTATCGGCTCGGAAAGCTCGTTTACGGCCTTGACGGCGTGTATGAAGAGTATGGGCGAAACTGCCGCGTGGGGTCGCCCAATCTCTTGTGGATCTTGTATGCCCTAAACGATGGGGAGCGGCACAGCCAAAAACAGATCTGCGAGGATTGGTCCATCCCGCGGAGTACGGCAAACACGATCATCAAGGATTTGGAGAGCAAACAGTATGTTGCGCTCTCGCAGATCAAGGGGGAGCGGCGGGAATTGCTCGTCTCGCTCACGGCGTGCGGAAAGGAATATGCGGAAAGCATTCTATCCGATCTCTACCGCAGGGAAAAGGAGATCTACGCGGAGATAGAAAACCCCGCCGCACTGCTTTTGACGTTGCAAGATTTGGCGGCGAAAATGCAAAAGATCGCCGCAAAAGGAGAATAAAATGAGTAAACGCATTTTGGTAGCTTACTTTTCGGCAAGCGGGACGACGAGGCGCGCGGCAAGCGCGCTTGCAAGCGCGGCGCATGCCGACCTCTTCGAAATCGAGCCGAAAGCGCCCTATACGGCCGCCGACCTCGATTGGACAAACAAGCGGAGCCGTTCGTCGCTGGAAATGAACGACCCCGCCTGCCGTCCCGAAATCAAGAGCCGTGTTTCGGACATGGGTGCCTCCGTTGCCGTCTATGACGTCATTTTCTTGGGCTTTCCCATCTGGTGGTACACGGCTCCCGCGATCATCAAGACCTTCCTCGAAAGTTACGATTTTGCGGGAAAGACCATCGTCCTCTTCGCAACGAGCGGCGGAAGCGGACTCGGAAGGACCGAGAGCGCGTTGAAGCCTTGCGCCCCCGATGCCGTATGGAAGGGCGGAAAGCTCATAAACGGCGCAAGCGAAAGCGCGCTGAAATCTTGGATGGAGAGCTTGGGCTTATGAAGATCGCCGTTCTTACGGGCAGTCCGCAGAAGCACGGCTCGTCCAATCTGCTTGCCGCGCAGTTTATCAAAGGGGCGGAAGAGGCGGGAAGCCGCGTCTCGGTCATCGATACGGCGAAGGCAAACGTGCATCCCTGCACGGGTTGTATCCGCTGCGGTTACGGCGGTCCGTGTGCGCAAAATGATGACATGGGGTCGGGAAAAGGAGCGATGAACGGGATCAAGGCCGAAATTCTCGGCGCGGATATGGTCGTATTCGTCACGCCGCTCTACTACTATGGAATGAGCGCGCAGCTCAAAACCGTCATCGACCGCTTTTGCGCTTTCAACGGCGAAATCCAGAGAAAACGCATGAAGTCGGCGCTTATTGCCGCCGCGTGGAACGCGGACGGCTGGACGTTCGACGCCTTGGAGGCGCACTATCAAACGCTCGTGCGGTATCTGAATTTCCAAGAAATGGGAACAATTCTCGGCAAGGGCTGCGGCACGCCCGCGATGACCGCCCGTTCCCGTTACATGGCGGCGGCCTATGAACTCGGCAGGAGTTTGAGGGGGTAGGGCATGGCGTTGACAGTGAATATCTATTACACGGGGACGAACGGGAGCGCATACAAGTTCGCGGAGGAAATGATGGCGGGCGGGCTGGCCGAAAAGGTCCGCGCCGAAGAGGGGAATTTGCGCTATGAATACTTCCTGCCCATAGGGGACCCCGAAACAATTTTGCTCATCGACGCGTGGGAAAGCGAGGAAGCTCTCGATTTCCACCACAAAAGCCCGATGATGAAGGAGATCGCCGCCCTCCGTGAAAAGTATCACCTCAAAATGCGCGTACAAAAATTCATCGAGGCGAAATAACATGGCGATAGATTTTCATGCGCATATCATAACTCCCGCATACAAGCGGGGGCTAAACTCTGTTGGCATCGACCCCATTGCCGCCGACGGGTTTCCTTTGCCCGATTGGAGCGAAGAAAAGCACCTCGGATTTATGCGGCAAGCGGGAATAGAGCGAAGCATTCTTTCCACGCCCACGCCGCACATTTGGTGCGGCGACGCAAGGCTTACCGCGAAAATTCACAGGGAAGTCAATACTTCCGTTTCGGAAGTTTGCAAAAAGCATCCCGATGAGTTTTCCTTCGTCGCTTCCGTCCCTCTGCCTTTCTTAGACGCGGCAATCGGGGAATACCGCTTTGCCAAAGAAACCCTCGAAGCGGTCGGGGTAAAACTTACGACGCATGCGGGCGGCGTCTATTTGGGCGACCCGTCGCTCGATGATTTTATGACGGAACTCAACAAAGATCATGCGCTCGTCATCCTTCATCCGCAACGCGCCGCGGAGTACCCCAAAACGCCCATCACGGGAACGGTCGCCGCGATCTATGAGTACCCCGCCGATACGACGCGGGCCGTCCTCAATATGATGGCGCACAAAGTGATGACGCGCTTCCCCGATATCCGCTTCGTCGTGCCGCA
Organism: uncultured Clostridia bacterium; assembly: GCA_947626575.1. Taxonomy (GTDB): domain Bacteria; phylum Bacillota; class Clostridia; order Christensenellales; family Borkfalkiaceae; genus Gallimonas. The sequence continues at coordinate 31,736 of CANQSR010000008.1, forward strand.
CACGGGGTCATTTCTTCCCTATATGTTGCAGAGGTTTACGGGCGTTTCGGGCATCCTTGCCTCCATGGGGATGATGGAAACGGTGGATGTACAAAGAGAGTTTCAAAATCTGTATTTCGATATCGCGGGCGACCCCGAACCCGTCGCGCTCGATATGCTGCTCTCTGTTGCGGGCGAAGAGAAGATCGTGTACGGGAGCGACTTCCCGCACTCTCCCGCGAACGTCATCATCGCAAAGAAAAAACATTTGGACGAAAATCCGAAATATCAAAGCCTTCTCCGCAAAGTTTACGGAGAAAACCAAAGAAATTGTCTCGGAAAAAACGGAAAAAAGGGGGCGCTGTGATGCGTAACAAATTGATTTATATTCTGACGGCAATTGTGCTGTGCCTTGCCTTCGCGCTCTCCGCCTGCGGGGGAACGGGAGGCAACAAAGAAGATGACGGCGGAACATATTACACCGTAACATTCGATAGCCAAGGCGGGAGCGCGGTGGAAAGCCAAAGGGTGCTTGCGGGCAATCCCGCTAACGCACCCGCTTCTCCCACGCGGGATACGTTCGACTTTTACGGCTGGTTCCGCTCTGCAAGCGAGGACGCCGCAAGGTGGGATTTTGCGGCCGACAGGGTCAACGAAAACATCACGTTTTACGCGCATTGGACGCAAAAGGAGCCACCCATGCCCACGGATACGCTCACATTTACGCGCAACACGGCGGGAGAAGGTTATCTCGTGACGGGCGATGAGGGACAGGCGGCAAACATCGTCATTCCCGCCGAACATGGCGGCGAACCCGTCGTCGGCATCGCCGACAGCGCGTTCGCCTATTCGCGGCACACGTCCGATATCCTCTCCGTGACAATTCCCGACAGCGTGACGGAGATCGGCAAGAACGCCTTCCACAATCAGGCCGCGCTTGTTACGGTGCTTATCGGTGCAGACAGCAAGCTCGAAAGGATAGGAAACAACGCCTTTTCGGGCAACAGCGCGCTCGAATCCATCTATCTCCCCGCGGGGCTTACCTCGCTCGGCGACGGCGTTTTCAACAACTGCGGCGCGCTCAACGCCATTACGGTCGCAGAGGGCAACGCGCACTATTCGGGCGCGGGAAATTGCCTTATCGATCTCGAAACGAACACGCTTCTTCGCGGAAGCAATCATAGCGTCATTCCCGTAGCGGTGCAAACGATCGGCGAGGCGGCCTTCCGCAGGGCGCAGATGACGGCGCTCACCGTTCCGAAGTCCGTCACCTCCATAGAAAAATACGCCATTTCCGACAGCGCGATCGCGAAGATATTCTATGAGGGGACTTCCGATGAATGGGATGCGCTCATGGCGTCGTCGTCTGCCTATTGGAATATGGGCAACAAGGACGTGGAGATCGTTTGCTCGGATACGGCAACAGACAATATTCTGATCGCGTACTTCTCCTGCACGGGTACCACCAAGGGCGTCGCCGAGAAGATCGCAAGCGTCACGGGCGGCGACCTCTACCGCATCGAACCCGCCGTTCCCTACACGGCCGCCGATCTGGAATACAGCAACAGCAGCTCGCGCGCGACTTCGGAACAGCGTACGCCGTCTGCCCGCCCCGCGATCAGCGGAAGCGTGGAGGATATGGCAAGGTATAGCGTCGTATTCCTCGGCTATCCCATCTGGTGGGGCGAAGCGCCCAAGATCATGTACACCTTCCTCGAAACTTACGATTTTTCGGGCAAGACGATCGTTCCCTTCTGCACGTCCGGTTCCAGCCAAATCGGAAACAGCGCCGTGAACCTGAAAAAGTCCGCAAGCGGCGCAACTTGGTTAGGCGGACAGCGCTTTGCGGCTTCGGTCACCGCGGAACAGCTTGAAAGCTGGGTAGGCGGGCTGGGCATCTGAACAAATTTTGCGCGCGGCAGGGGCAGATATCGTCAAGTTCTTGACAGCGGTTGCGGGAAGTGATATAATCGGGGGCAAAAGGAGGCAGGTTATGCAAGAAACTGCGAAAAAAGGGAAGGGACTGACTTATACCGGGTTTGTTTTGCTCATCGTCTTTGCCGTCGTCACCATTCTGAGCTTTGTATTTTATAACAAGATCTATGACCAGACCAGCGGCTGGTTCGTGCAGTCTGAGGAGAACGGCGCGCTGGTCAACTTCATCTACTCCATCATTCCCGATATCATCGGGACCATGCAGGTGCTGTTCGTCACTTTGCTCGTCCTCTACATCGCGTGCGCCGTCATCAACAAGGTGTTCCGCAACACGCCGAGAAGGATCACCATCGGCAAGCTCGCGAGCAGCATCGTCAAGGTCGTCGTGTGGGCCGCATGCGTCATCGCCGTCCTCGCCGTGTGGGGCTTCAACGTCGGCGCGCTCATCGCAAGCGCGGGCATCCTCACGCTCATCATAGGCCTCGGTATGCAGAGCCTCATCGCCGACGTCGTCGCGGGCGTCTTTCTCGTGTGCGACGGGACGTTGCAGGTGGGGGACATCGTCACCATCGACGGCTGGCGCGGCACCGTGCAGGAGATCGGCATCCGCAATACCAAACTCATCAACGCGAGCGGGGATATCCGCGTCGCCAACAACAGCACCATCAAAGTGTTCGTCAACCAGAGCCGCGAGATCTCGCTCGCGACCGTCGTCGTGGGGATCGCCTATGATTCCGACCTCCCCAAGGTGGAAGAGATCATCAAGAGCAACCTCGGCGCGCTCAAAGAGAAACTTCCGCTCGTCGCGGACGGGCCGTACTATCTCGGCGTGGACAAGCTCAATTCGTCGTCGATCGACCTGCTCTTTTCCGCCCACTGCAAGGAGGGAGATTTCTTTCAGGTACAGCGCGATCTGAACCGTGAGATCCGCATCCTCTTTGCGGAGAACGATATCTCCATCCCCTTCCCGCAGGTGGACGTCCACATGCCCGAAGCCAAGTAAACAAAAGTTTTCCGCCCGCGGCGCATAGAGATGCGCCGCGGGCGTTTTTTCTTTGCAAAGGGCGGGAAATTTTCCGCCCCCCGCTTGAAATTTTCCATGGAATATCTTATAATGTATCCGATATATGCCCGCATCGCGTTTGCGGGCGGGAGGGAGATATGCAGAAAGGCACACTGCCCGCTTTGGAACATGCCGCGCTCGGCATCGAACTCGGTTCCACGCGCATCAAGGCCGTCCTCACGGACGCCGCGAATGACCCCGTCGCTTCGGGGAGTTACGATTGGGAAAACCGCCACGAGGGCAACATCTGGACTTACACCCTCGACGATATCCGCGAAGGGTTGCAGGGCGCTTACAGGGACCTCGCGCGCGACGTCAAGGAGAAGTACGGCGTCACGCTGACCTCCGTCGGCGCCATCGGGATCTCAGCCATGATGCACGGCTACATGGTCTTTGACAGGCAGGGGAGGCTCCTCGTTCCCTTCCGCACATGGCGCAACAACACGGCGGCCGCGGCGGCGGACCGCCTCACCCAAGTTTTCGGCTATCACATCCCCGCGCGCTGGTCGGTGGCGCATCTCTATCAGGCCATCTCGGACGGCGAGCCGCACGTCAGGGACATCGCGTTCCAGACGACGCTTGCGGGGTACGTCCATTGGATGCTGACGGGAAGAAAGGCCGTGGGCATCGGCGAGGCTTCGGGCATGTTCCCCGTCGACCCCGCCACAAAGCAATACGACGCCCGTATGCTCGCCCTCTTCAACGGCCTCATCGCGGACAAAGTTCCCTTCCAAGCGGAGGACGTTTTGCCTGAGATCCTTCCCGCGGGAGAGGAGGCGGGGCGGCTCACGCCCGCGGGCGCAAAGTTCCTCGACCCGACGGGAAATTTGCAGGCGGGGATCCCGCTCTGCCCGCCCGAAGGGGACGCGGGTACGGGCATGGTAGCCACCAATTCCGTCAGAAGGCGCACGGGCAACGTCTCTGCGGGGACTTCCGTCTTTGCCATGATCGTCCTCGAACGCGAGCTTTCGAAGCCCTATCCCGAAATCGACCTCGTCACGACGCCCGCGGGCGACCTCGTCGGCATGGTGCATTGCAACAACTGCACGTCCGACCTCAACGCATGGGTGGAGCTGTTCGGCGAATTTGCAAAATTGCTCGGCGCGGACGTTCCCAAGGCGGGGCTATACGACCTGCTTTACAAGGCCTCCGAAGCGGGCGACAAGGACTGCGGGGGACTTCTCTCCTACAACTATGTCTCCAATGAAAATATCACGGCGGTGGAACACGGCAGGCCGCTCTTCGTGCGCAAGGCGGATAACAACTTCACCCTCGCGAACTTCATGCGGTGCCACCTCTATTCGGCGTTCGGCGCGCTCAAAACGGGGTGCGATATCATGTTCGGCGCGGAGGGCGTCAAGGTGGACCGCATCACGGGCCACGGCGGCATCTTCAAGACGGAGCGCGTCGCCCAGAGCTACCTCGCCGCCGCGCTCGGCGCACCCGTCACCGTCATGCAGACGGCGGGCGAAGGCGGGGCGTGGGGGATGGCGGTCCTCGCAAATTACATGCTCGGCAAACGGAGGGGCGAGCGCCTCGAAACCTACCTCGAAGAGCGCGTGTTCAAGGGGAAGGAGGGGGTCACGCTCGCGCCCGATCCCGCCGACGTCAAAGGTTTCACGCAATTTGCACAGCGATATGCGGAGGGACTTCCCATCGTAAGGGAAGCCGTCCGTTCGATGAAATAAATCGGCAAAGGGGAGAATGATGTTAGAAGAACTGAAAGAAAGCGTATGGAAGGCCAATCTCGGCCTCGTCAAGCACCGCCTCGTCTTATTTACATGGGGCAACGTTTCGGGGATCGACCGCGCGCGGGGGCTGATCGTCATCAAGCCCTCCGGGGTCTCCTATGAGGAAATGAAGGCGGAGGATATGGTCGTCGTCGATCTGGGCGGCAAGGTGGTCGAGGGAGATTTGCGCCCCTCTTCGGATACGCCCACGCACATCGAACTCTACAAGGCGTTCCCCGCATTGGGCGGCGTGACGCACACCCATTCGACGTATGCGACGGCGTGGGCGCAGGCGGGGCGGGATATCCCGTTTTACGGCACCACGCATGCCGACTACTTTTACGGCGACATCCCCTGTGCGCGCGCGCTGACGCGGGAGGAGATCGAGGGGGCGTATGAAAAGAATACGGGGCTGGTCATTGCCGAGCGCTTCCAAAGGGAGGGGGCCGACCCCCTCGAAGTTCCGGGCGTACTCGTCAAGAGCCACGGCGTATTTGCCTTCGGGAAGGATGCGGCCGCCTCCGTCTATCACGCGGCGGTCATTGAGGAAGTGGCCAAAATGGCCTATCTCACAGAACAGCTCGACCCCCAAGTCCCGCGGGCCGACCGCTTCCTGTTGCAGAAGCACTACATGCGCAAGCACGGGAAAAACGCCTATTACGGGCAAAAATGAAACCTGCCGCCGAAGGGGCGGAAAAAATATCATGAAAGGAGAAGGAAGATGAAAGAAAAAGTGATCTATTGGCTCACGGGTTCACAGACGCTCTATGGGGAGGACGTCCTCGAACACGTCGCGCAGCATTCCAAAGAGATGGCGATGTATGTCAACCGCTATCTGCCCGTCACGGTGCGGTTTCTCACCGTTTGCAAGAGTTCCGAAGAAGTGGTCGCCGCCGTCAAGCGGGTCAATGCGGATGAGAACTGCATCGGCATCATCACGTGGTGCCATACCTTCTCTCCCGCCAAGATGTGGATAAAGGGTCTCTCCATGCTGCAAAAGCCCATGTGCCACTTTGCAACGCAATACAACGAGGAACTTCCCTATGATACCATCGACATGGATTTCATGAACGAAAACCAATCGGCGCACGGCGACAGGGAATTCGGCTACATCGTCTCGCGGCTCCGCATGGACAATAAAGTCATCGTGGGGTATTATAAGGACGCCGCGACGCTCAAAGAACTCGCATCGTGGTGCCGCTCCGCCGCGGGGTATGCCTTCTCGCGCGGGGTCAAAGTGGCGCGCTTTTCGGATAACATGCGCGACGTCGCCGTCACCGAGGGCGATAAGGTGGAAGCGCACATCGGCCTCGGCTGGCAGGTCGATTATTATCCCATCGGCGACCTCGCCGAGTACATCGGCCAGGTCACCGAGGAGCAGATCGATCGGCTCATGGAGGAATACGGGGAGAAATACACCATGGCGACCGACCGCACCGACGTCGTGCGCGAGCAGGCGAAGTATGAGATCGCGATCGACCGCTTCTGCCGTGAAAAGGGCGGCTATATCGGCATCGTCGATCACTTCGGCACGCTGCACGGCCTCAACCAGCTGCCCGGCCTCGCCATTCAGGATCTGCAATCCAAGGGGTACGGCTTCGGCGCGGAGGGCGATTGGAAGATCGCCGCGCTCGGCGCAGTCATGCAGTATATGGCGGACCAGAAGGGGACGGGCCTCATGGAGGACTACACTTACGACTTGAAAGACGGCTTCTGCCTCGGCGCGCATATGCTGGAAGTCAGCCCGCAGTTCGCGGCGACCAAGCCCGAAATTCAGGTACACCCTCTGAGCATCGGCGGCAAGGGGGATCCCGCGCGCCTCGTATTCGAGGGCATCGAAGCCCCTGAGGCGATCGCCGTCTCCATGGTGGATATGGGCGACCGCATGCGCCTCATCGTGCAGAAGATAGAACTTGTCAAATATCCGCACCCCATGCCCAACCTTCCCGTCGGCGGCCTGATGTGGAAATATCGGCCCAACTTCAAGGACGGCGTTGCGGCGTGGATCTATGCGGGCGGCGCGCATCACACCGTCGTCTCCTCCGAAGTCACGGCGCAGGAGATGGTGGACCTCGGCAACATGTGGGGCGTGGAAGTCGTCCTCATCGACGAAAATACCGAGATCAACGAGTTCAAGAAACAGCTCATGTGGGCGGACGCCGTCTGGAAGATGAAAAAATAAGAAGTTTCGGGCGGCGCCCTATGCGGGCGCCGCCCAAACGGGGTAATTGGGATGTTCTTTCAAAAATATACGTTCGGCGATGCCGAACTCATCTACCGCGAAGTCCCCGTCGAGGGCCGCGAAGGCGCCACAACGGTGGGCCTTGCCGTCTATCCCAAGAGGATGCGCGCCGCCGCGGAAAAGCTCATGATGGATAGCCTCGTGCAGGCGGCATTCACGGGCGACGAGGCCGTCGTCGACTATTCGGAAGGCGTCACCATGCGCAACCATTCATCCACTATTTTGAAATTCGAGGGGCAGACCTCGGACATGGGTGGCGTGCAGACGATGCTTTCCGACGATGCGGGCAATTTTTACACGCACATTCTTCGTTATGATAAGGAGACGGGCGTGTTTACGTCGCAGGTCGTCTACCGCAACCTGACGGAGAAGATCCAGACGTTGGAGCGGCTGGATAGCTTTTCGCTCTCCGGCATCGGGGATGCGCAGACGGGCAACACGGAGGGCTTTTGCCTGAGCCGCATGACCTCGGCGTGGTCGCGCGAATGCAGGCTGCGAAAAGATACCTTTTCGTCGCTCGGATTGGATATGAGCTGGGCGCGATACGGCGTCAAGGTTGAGGCGTGGGGCCAAAACGGCAGTATGCCCAACCGCGGGTATTTCCCCTTCGGCGCCATCGAGGGGGCGGGGTATTGCCTCGCCGCCATGCTCGAAGCGCCCTATTCGTGGCAGCTCGAAGTCTATAAAGAGCGCGAGAGTTGCTCGTTTTCGGGCGGCCTTGCGGACTATGAGCGCGGCCATTGGCGGAAGGAGATTTTGCCGGGGGAAACGTTTTCCACCGGCCTTGCATATTTTACCGTACAGCCCGATCTCACGGCGGCGTGCAATGCGCTCGTCGCCTTTCAGGACGGCCGCCTCGAAGTCCCCGCGTGCGAGGAGACGATGCCCGTCCTCTTCAACGAGTATTGTACGACGTGGGGTTGTCCCTCCGAAGAAAATATCCAAAACATCCTCTCCGCGCTCGAAGGTCTGCCGATCGGGTATTTTGTGATCGACTGCGGCTGGTTCAAGCCGGAAGGCAAGGGCTGGTGCAACGCCATCGGCGATTGGCAGGTGAGCGGGCGGCTCTTCCCCGAAGGCCTCGGCCGCGTCGCCCAAACAATCAGGGCGGCGGGAAAACTCCCCGGCATCTGGTTTGAATTTGAGAATGCGGGGCGGGATAGCGAGGCCTTTTGGAGAGAGGAGCTGCTTCTCAAACGCGACGGCCGCGTGATCACGAGCAAGAACCGCCGCTTTTTGGACCTCCGCCTCGAAGAGACGGAGGACTATCTTGATGCGCGCATGACGCGTCTTTTGAAGGAGAGCGGCTTCGGCTATATCAAGATCGACTACAACGATACCTATGGCATCGGTTGCGACAGCGAGGACGGCGCGGCCCCTGCGGAGGGCGGGCGCGAAGTCGCCGAGGCGAGCCTCGGATGGCTGGAAAAGCTGAAAGAGGCCGTCCCCGGCCTCGTCATCGAGAACTGCTCTTCGGGCGGCAGCAGGATCGAACCCAAGCGCATGAGCATGGTATCCATGTGTTCCTTCTCGGACGCGCACGAGTGCAACGAGATCCCGCTGGTCGCGGCCAACGTTTCGCGCGTCATCCCCGCGCGGCAATCGCAGATCTGGGCCGTTCTCCGCGAAAACGAGCCTGATAGCCGCACGGTCTATTCGCTCACGGCGGCCATGATGGGGCGCATCTGCCTTTCGGGCGACGTACTCGGCCTCACGCCCGCAAAGCGCGAACTCATCCGCCGCGGGCTTGCCTTTTACGGGCAGGTCAAAGAGATCGTAAAATGCGGCAAGATCGTGCGCATCGACAGCACGGTGGAGTATTACCGCGACCCCAAGGGCCGTCAGGTCTATGAAAAGGCCTACCGCGATAAACTGCTCGTCATCGTGCATTATTTGGAGTGCGAAGAGGAAACGGTCTGCGCCGCGGGCTACCGCCTTCTTGCCGCTTACACCGATTTGGGGTATACCATGTCCGCGGACGGGCTTCACATTTTCGGAAAACAGTACCACGGCGGGGCGTTTTTGTTGGAAGAGGCGCCAAGGGCTTGACTTTTGCGCGCGCCGCATATATAATGGGGAAAAGCGAGAGGGAAACTATGGAATTTGAACGGATGCTGGAACTTCACGGTCAGCAACATCTCCTCAAATACATCCACAGCGAAACGGAGAAACGCGAGCTTGCGGCACAGCTTGCCGCCGTCGATTGGGAGATGCTGGCCCGCTTCCGCAATACGGAGGGGGAGGCGCGCGGGGAGATCTCGCCCGTCTTTGGCCTTCGGCGCGCGGAGATCGAAAGGCGCCGCAAGGAGTATGAAGCGATCGGCGCGGAAGCCGTGCGGGCGGGGAAGGTCGCGGCCGTCCTGCTCGCGGGCGGGCAGGGGACCCGCCTCGGCTCGGATGCGCCCAAGGGAACGTATGATATCGGCCTCACGCATTCCGTCACCATCTTCGCGCGGCTCATGGAAAATCTCGCGGACACGGTGCGCCGTTGCGGTGCCTATGTGCCGCTCTTTATCATGACGAGCGAGAAGAACGATGCGGCCACGCGCGCATTCTTCGAAAAGCACGATCATTTCGGCTACCCCGCATCCTTCGTGCGCTTCTTCGTGCAGGAGATGGCGCCGTGCGTGGACTTGGAGGGCCGCCTGCTTTTGGAAGCGCCGGGGCGGCTCGCGCTCTCTCCCAACGGCAACGGCGGGTGGTATTCTTCGCTCAAACGCGCGCATGCCGACGGGGATTTTCCCGGAATCGAATGGTACAACGTCTTTGGCGTGGACAACGTTCTGCAACGGATCGCCGACCCCGTCTTTGTGGGCGCGACGATCGCGAGCGGATGCCGTTCGGGGGCCAAAGTGGTCTGCAAGGCCCGCCCCGACGAAAAGGTGGGGGTCCTCTGTTTGGAAAACGGCCGCCCCTCCGTCATCGAGTATTATGAACTCACGGAGGAGATGGCGAACCTGCGCGATGCAAACGGCGGCCTCGCCTACGGGTGCGGCGTCATTTTGAATTATCTGTTCAATGCGCGCATGTTGGAGGAGATCGCCTCGGCGCGCATCCCCGTGCATGTGGTCAGGAAGAAGATCCCGCACCTTGCGGAGGACGGAACGCCCGTGCGTCCCCAAACGGAGAACGGCTATAAATTCGAGACGCTCATCCTCGACATGGTAAAACTCGCGGGCAGCTGCCTTCCCTTCGAAGTCGAGCGGGAGAGGGAATTTGCACCCATCAAGAATCTGACGGGCATCGACAGCGTGGAATCGGCGCGGGAACTCTTGAAGCGCAACGGCGTGAAACTGTAAGGAGAAAGTATGCAACAGGAAGCGAACGAACACCACATCGCCTTTATCGAGCAGCTCGTGCGGCTCAACGGCGCCATGGCCGAACTCTTCAAAAATTCCAATTTGGAACTTTTCGGAGAGATGAACAAGGCCATCAAGGCGATGTATCGGGAGCAGCACGGCAAGGACGACGAAGTTTTCCGCGCCATCGACCCCGATTGCGAAGTCATCTATGAGAATTTCGATATGATCATTGCCGTCCTCCGCACGACGGAGAACGGCGTCATCGACGAGGGCGCGCGCAAGGCGCTCAACAAGTTTTTACACAACATCGACGAGGCGGTCGTCAACATCGCCTCAATGCTCGGCGTTATCTGAAATCAAGAGGCATATCATGAAAAAGACGAAAATTTTTGCCGACGCCAATCTTGCCGTCGGCGCCATCGACCCTAATCTCTATGGCTCCTTCATCGAGCATCTCGGCCGCGCGGTCTATGAGGGCATCTATGAACCCGGCCATCCCGAAGCCGATGAGGACGGCTTCCGCCGCGACGTCATTTCGCTCATCCAAGAACTCGGCGTCCCCATCGTGCGCTATCCGGGCGGCAACTTCCTCTCCGGTTACGATTGGATGGACGGCATCGGCCCCAAGGAGAAGCGGCCCGTGCGGCTGGACCTTGCGTGGCACACCACGGAGCCGAACGAGTTCGGCACGGACGAGTTCATGAAGTGGTGCAAAAAGGCCGCCATCACGCCCATGATGGGGGTCAACATGGGGACGGGGACCGTCCGCGAAGCGGCGCGGCTCGTGGAGTATTGCAACCACGAAGGCGGCACCGAACTTTCCGAGCTGAGGAAGGCAAACGGCGCAAAAGAGCCATACCATGTCCGCTATTGGTGCCTCGGAAACGAGATGGACGGCGCTTGGCAGATCGGGCATCTTTCGGCCGATGAATACGGCAAAAAGGCCGTGGAAGCGGCAAAGGTGATGCGCTGGACGAACGGCGAGTGCGATGGGTTCGGCCCCCATCCCGCACCCTTGAAACTCATCGTTTCAGGTTCTTCCAATCATGAAATGGATACCTTCCCCGAATGGGACCGCATCGTCCTCGAACATACATACGGCTATGTGGATTACCTCTCCATGCACCGCTACTACATGTACAGCGCCGACCGCAAACATCCCTTGGAGGACTTCTTGGGCAGCGCCGACGATATGAACGAGTTCATCGGCACCATACGTGCGACCATCGAATACGTTCGCGCGAAAGTGCGTTCGCAGAAACGGCTCTTCATCTCCTTCGACGAGTGGAACATCTGGACGCTCACCGCGCCCCGCACCGAGCCGCTCTGGAAGAGGGCGCCGCACCTTTTGGAGGACGTCTACACCTTTCAGGACGCCCTCGTCTTTGCGGGTCTCATGAATACGCTCTTAAACAATTGCGACGTCGTCAAGCTCGCCTGCCTTGCACAGCTCGTCAACGTCATTGCGCCCATCATGACGAAGAAGGGGGGCGGCGCGTTCCGTCAGGCCTCCTTCTATCCCTTCAAGGCCATCGCGCACGCGGCGCGCGGCGAGACGCTCAGGACCTTCTCCGATTCCGCCTCCTTCGGCACCATGTACGGGAAGGCGCGGTATATCAACGAGGCGGTCAGCCACGATAAGAACACGCGCACGGTGTGCGTCTCCCTCTGCAACTATGCGCAGGAAGCGTGCGAGACGGAACTCGAACTCCGCTCCTTCGGCGACCTCGCCGCAACGGGCTACCTCGAAATGACACATAGCGACCTCTTTGCGACCAACGGCTTCGATCATCCCGATACCGTTGTGCCGCACGAAAAGGACCTGCCGCAAGTGAAGCAGGGCAAGGTGACGCTTACGCTCCCCGCCATGAGTTGGAGCCTCGTCACCTTCCGGTATTGAGATATGGCACGGCGTAAGAAAACAGGTCGGCGTCTCCTCGTCTGGGTAGCCTTTCTCCTCATCATTGCGATCGCCGCGGCGGGGATCTGGTATTTCTACCTGCGCGACGGCGCGCCCTTCAAGGAACAAGACAAGGAACAAGACGAGCCGCCCGCGGAGACGCCCGGCGGGGACATCGGAGGGGAAGGCGGCGACGGCGGCGGCGATGACGGCGGCGAGGACCCTCCCGTCATGGAGTCGGGCGAACTCTCCATCCGCTTTTTGGAACTCGGCAACGGCAACGCGGGCGACTGTACGCTTATCAAAACGGGAGACACCGAGGTACTCATCGACGCGGGTTCCAAGCGCGGTTCTGCGGCGACGCTTGTACCCAAGATCAAGGAGTACTGCACGGACGGCGTCTTGGAATACGTCATCGCGACGCATGCCCACGAGGACCACATCGCGGCGTTTGTGGGCAATAGCGGTTCAGACGGCATCTTCGCCAATTTCAAATGCGGCACGATCATCGACTTTGTCTATAAAAATACAACGTCCATTATTTCGAAAGATTACATAACTGCGCGTGACAACGAAGTCAAGAATGACGGTGCCGTGCACTACACCGCGATCGAGTGCTGGAATGAAACAAATGGCGCACAGCGGGAATATACGCTCGCCGAGGGCATCAGCTTCGAGATCTTATACCAAGAATTCTACGAGAAGAAGAGTTCGGATGAGAACAATTACTCCGTTTGCACCTTATTCACGCAGGGGGACTACCACTACCTCTTCACGGGCGACCTCGAAGAAGCGGGGGAGGCAAGCCTTGTAAGCTCCAATGAGCTTCCCCATTGCAAGCTCTACAAGGCAGGCCATCACGGCAGCAAAACGTCGTCGAACGACGTCCTTCTCTCCAAGATCACGCCCGAAAACGTCTGCGTCTGTTGCTGTGCGGGAACAAATGAATATACGGGTACGAAGAATAACCAATTCCCCACGCAGGACATGATCGACCGCGTCGCGCGCTACACGAAAAACATCTATGTGACGACGCTCTCGCTCGATGGAACGGTGAATCGTTTTGCCTCCATGAACGGCGAGATCGTTGTGCGCTCCGACGGCAAGGATTTCACCTTGGAGGGCAGTAACAATTCTGTTGTTTTGAAGGACACCGAGTGGTTCAAGGCCAACCGAACGTGGCCTTCTTACGGCGTACAATAGCGTCCTAAGACGCAATCGGAGGCACCCATGTCCGAGATCACCGCGATCGAAACGCAAAAACACGATAAGACCCGTTGCAATATTTCCGTGGACGGGCGTTTTTGTTGCGGTCTGAGTTTGGAGACCGTCGTCAAACACAGGCTGAGCGTGGGGACGGTCATCACGGCGGAAAAACTCGCCGCTTTCCAGCTGGAAAGCGAGAAGCAGACGGCCTTCGATAAGGCGCTCACGCACATCTCCGCCGCGATGAAAACAGAGCGCGAATTGCGCGATTTTCTCGCCAAGAAGGGCTATTTGCAGGACGTCGCCGATTACGTCGTGGAGAAGATGAAGGGGTACGGTTTTTTGGACGACGCGGCCTATGCGCGCGCCTATGCCGAACATGCGGGCGGGCGCAAGGGCGCAAGGCTCATCGCCGCAGAACTCAAACGGAAGGGGGTCTCGGAAGAGGCCGTATCGGAGGCCGTCGCCGTCCTCGGCGACGGGGCGGAAGCGGCGGCGCGCGTCCTTGAAAAGTATTTGAAAGGCAAGGATACGGCGGATAAAAAAGTCATCCAAAGGGCGTATGCCCATCTCATTTCCAAGGGCTTTTCCTATGAAGCCGCGCACGACGCGCTGAAAGCCTATTGCGGCGAAGAATGACCATGCGCACCATCTTTCTTGAAGAGACGGAGTCCACCAATCTCTACATCAGGCAATTTACGGACGGCGGCGAGGATGTCGCCGTCGTTGCGCGCCGCCAGACGGGCGGGCGCGGCACCAAGGGGCGTGCTTTCCTCTCGGAAGAGGGGGGCGTCTATTGCTCTATCCTGAAATTTTACCGCGCGCTCCCCGCCGCGGAGGTCTTCCGTATCATGGCGCACGCCGCCGTTTCGGTATGCCGCACGGCGGAAAAGTTCGGCATCGCGCCCAAGATCAAATGGCCCAATGACGTCTATGCCGGCGGCAGGAAACTGTGCGGGATCCTCATCGAGAACATCCTCGAAGGAGACTTTGTGCGGGCGAGCATCGCGGGAATGGGCGTCAACGTCACGAACGACGTCTCCTCGCTCGGCGTCGCCGTCTCGATGAAGGAGCTTCTGAAAGCTCCCCCTACGGCGGAGACCGTCGCCCGCACGCTCATTGAATTTTACGAAGCGGAGAGTTCCTTCGCGGATTACCGCGCCCGCCTCGGCTTTTTGGGCGACGTCACCGTCTTTGAAGGCGGCAACGCCTACCCCGCGCGGGCGCTCGGCGTCCTTTCGGACGGCAGGCTCGAAGTACAGACAAAAGAGGGGATCCGCAGGCTCGGCGCCGCCGAGATCTCGGTCCGTATTTAGGAGGTAAATATGCAATTTTCAGACCACAGGTCGTTAAAACCACAGCGGGGGACTTGTCCCGCCCGCGCGCATTATCTTGTCGGCGAGCCTCACATGTTTACGGAGTGGGGCTTTTCCTATTTTGAGGATGAACCCTCCATCGAAGAGGCGATCGCCTGCGTTCCCAAGCAGAATATCCGCGTCCCCTCGTGCATGGAGATGCTCGGCTTCGGCACCCACCAATATACGAATATCAGGTATCCCTTCCCGTATGACCCGCCCCGCATCGACCGCAATAACCCCTGCGGGGTGTATGTGACGTATTACACGCGTCCCGCGCGGGAAGGCAAATACTATCTGAATTTCGAGGGCGTAGACAGCGCGTTCTATCTCTTCGTCAACGGGAGGGAAGTCGGCTATTCCTCCGTTCCGCACAGTCCGAGCGAGTTCGACGTCACGGAGTTTTTGCAGGATGAAAACGAACTGCGCGTCGTCGTATTCAAGTATTCCGCGGGTAGCTACTTGGAGGACCAGGATAAATTCCGCATGAGCGGGATCTTCCGCGACGTCTACATGCTTCACCGCCCCGAAGGGCATGTGTCCGATTACAGCGTCAGCGCAACTTACGAAGGCGGCAAAGGCACGCTCAAAATCACGGCCGACGCCGTCTGCCGTTTCACCCTCAAAGCGGACGGGGAAGAGCGGCAGGCCGAGGGCAGGGAGGCTGCGTTTACGTTGCCCGTCCGCCCGTGGACGGCGGAGACGCCGGTTTTATACGATCTCATCATCGAATGCGCGGGGGAGCGCATCGGGGAGAAGGTGGGCTTCCGCACCGTGAAGGCGGAGGGGAACGTACTCACCCTCAACGGCAGACCCATCAAGCTCAAAGGCGTCAACCGCCATTCCATGACGGAGAAGGGCTTCGTGGAGGACGAAGCCGACTTGCGGCGCGACCTCGCCCTGCTCAAAGAGATGAACTGCAATGCCATCCGCACCTCCCACTATCCGCCGCATCCCATGCTTGCGCGCCTTGCCGACGAACTCGGCTTTTACCTGTTGGAGGAGGCCGACGTGGAGTGTCACGGGGCATGCGCACAGCTGAACTTCCGCGACGCGGGGCGTTGTCTGGATGCCCTCGCCGAAGATCCCGCGTGGGAAGAGCAATTCGTCTCGCGCGCGCTCCGCATGTACGAACGGGATAAGAACAGACCCTCCGTCATCATCTGGTCGCTCGGCAACGAGAGCGGGTGGGGCAGAAATTTGGCGGCGAGCGCGAAGGCGTTGAAGGCGAAGGGGGACGGCCGTCTCCTTCACTATGAGGGGGCGTGGGACCATGCGCACGGCGTATTCCGCGACGGGGGCCTTCTCGACCTCTGCTCGCGCATGTATCCCGAACAGCGCTGGCTGGATCGGTTCGCAAAGACCGCCGACCGCCCCGTCGTGATGTGCGAGTACACGCACGCCATGGGAAATTCCTGCGGCGACGTCGCCGATTATTGGAAGATCATCCGCGCACATGCAAGTTTGGCGGGCGGGTTCGTCTGGGAATGGTGTTCGCACAGCATCCTCACGGGCGGCAAAGTTCTCTATGGCGGCGACTTCGGCGAATACCCGCACGACGGCAATTTCTGTATGGACGGCATCGTCACGACGGATAGAAAACCCAATCCCGCGTACTATCAGATCAAGGAGATCTATTCCCCCTTCGCGGCGCGGAGAGAGGGGAACGAACTCATCATCAAAAACAACGCCGACTTCCTGCCCGCATCCGCGCGGTGCGAGCTGGTCTACATGGAGGACGGCAGGGAGATCGGGCGGGAGCCGCTCGATATCCGCGGCCTCCCCGCGGGAGAGGAGCGGCGCTTCCCGTTTTTCCCGCCGCAGTCGGAGAAATATCTCTATGCAAACGTCGTGTTCTCGGATGAAGGGCAGATCTCGGCCGTGCAGATCCCCGTCGCGACGGCGCTGAAACGCACGGGAAGGGAGAGCAACGTGCTTTCGTGGAAGCTGGAAAAGGGGATGCCGCCGTCGCTCACGCTGGGCGGGCGGGAGCTGTTGCGGCAGCCCGCCTTCCTCTCGCTCTATCGCGCCCCGGCGGACAACGATATCAATATCAAACGGGAATGGCAGGCGTGCGGTCTCGACCATGCGTATTTTTATCCCGTCTCGTGGGACGGCGCCGTTGCGCGCGGCAAGCTCGTCGCGCCCTTCCTCCGTCCCATCGGCGATATGCAGATCGCCTATGCGGAGGAGGAGAGCGGACTCACCGTCACGGCGAGCGTTGCGCTTGCGGACCACGTCGATACGCTCCCGCGCTTCGCGTTCGTATTCGACCTCGCGCTCTGGGACCCCGAAGTCGTGTGGTTCGGGCGGGGGCCGCACGAGGCCTATTGCGACCGCACGGAGATGTCGCCCGTGGGGCTATATACGGCGCGGGCAAGGGAGATGTGCTATGGATATCCCAAGCCGCAGGAGAGCGGAAGCCGTTGCGGCACGCGCTTCGTCGGCGTGAAGGCGGGCAAGGAGTATCTGCTCATTGATAGCGCCGAGGATCTTTCCTTCTGCATCTCGCCCTATCTTCCCGAAGATTTCAAGCCGCACGCGCACGAAATGGCGCCTTCGCGGCATACCTATCTCTACATTGACTACCGCATGGCCGGGGTCGGAAGCAATTCCTGCGGCCCCCGTATCAAGAGAAAATATCTGTTGACCGCGCGCACGTTCACCTTCACGTTCCGCCTGCGGAGCGCAAAGGACCTCTTCGGCGCGCACAGGAGCTGAAATGCTGAGAGCTTACTCGTTTCAAGAGATCCGCGAGGCGGAAGCGCGCGCCGCAACGGCGGGCGTTTCGGTGGAGACGCTCATGGAACGCGCGGGCGCGGCGCTCGCGCGGGAAGTGGAAAAGGTCACGCGGGAATGCCTCTTCGTCTGCGGCGGCGGCAACAACGGCGGCGACGGGTTCGTCGCGGCGCGTCTGCTTATGGAGAAGGGGTATGAAGTCGCCGTGCTGTGCATGGCCGACCGTTTTTCCGAAGCGTGTGCGGCGGCCAAAGCCCGCTATCACGGCGAGATTTTGGGCCGTATCCCGCGCAGAAGGTATGCCTTCGTCGCGGACTGTCTCTTCGGAACGGGCCTCGACCGCCCCGCCGACGGCGTGAACGCCGCGCTCATCGCGTTCATGAACGGCGCGGACCGCGTGATCGCCTGCGATGTGCCGAGCGGACTTTCGGCGGGCGGCATCGCCTTGGGGGATGCCGTGCGCGCGGAAAAGACGGTCTCCATGGGGGCCTTGAAAGAGGCGCTGTTGCTTGCCGACGGCGCGGACCTTGCGGGCGAGATCGTAGTCGCCGATATCGGGCTGCCCATGGAGGGCGGCGCGGAGGTCTGGCAGGACGGCGACGCCCAAGAGAGATTTCCCAAAAAGAAGTCGCATTCCAATAAGGGAAGTTACGGCTCGGTCGCCATCCTTGCGGGCCGCGGCTCCCTCGGCGCGCCTCTTCTCTCCGTGGGCGGCGCGTTGAAGTCGGGCGCGGGCTACACCGAACTTTGGCTTCCCGCCTCCGCCGTCTTAGGGATGGATGCGGCGCAGATCGCCGCCGCGAGGGCGGCCGACCAAGTTCTCTGCGCCGCGGCGGCAATCAAGTACCCCGCGTGCATCGTAAACATTTACGACGGCGAACCCTTCTTTTCGGACGCGCTCGCATACGGCATGGGCGCAGGTACGGGTCCCTTCTGCAAAGAGACCCTTGAAGAAATTCTTTCGTCCTATACGCGCGGCACGCTCGTACTCGACGCCGACGCCCTGAACACGCTCGCGCTGTGCGGCGTGGAAATGCTTCGCAAAAAGCGATGCCCCGTCATTCTCACGCCGCACCCCAAGGAATTTTCCCGCCTCACGGGGAAAACGGTGGAGGAGGTCCTATCCGATCCCGTGGGGCTCGCCCAAAAGTTCTCCTGCGATTACGGCGTGACCGTCGTTTTGAAAAACAACCGCACGGTGATCGCAGAGGGGAGGCGCATCGCGATCAACCCCACGGGTTCCCCCGCGCTCGCCAAGGGAGGGAGCGGAGACGTCCTTGCGGGACTCATCGCGGGGCTTTCCACCCGCCTTGCGCCCTTCGATGCGGCCGCGGCGGGCAGTTATCTCTTGGGGCGGGCAGGGGAGATCGCGGCAGAAAGGATGGGGGAGTATGCGCCCGACGCCTCCGACGTCATTTCTCTGCTCCCCGCGGCCATGACGTCGCTAAGGTAGCCAAACGGCAGAAAAACAGCGAAAAAGCTCGCAAAAAGCGGGCTTTTCTTATTTTTGCGAAGTATTATGTGAGACATAATACTATTCAAAATGGCAAATATATGCCGCAATTACGCGTATCCGAGCAGGCGGACACAGACGGCGACGGCAAGGAGCAGGCCCCCCGTAATGAGATAGTAGAGCGGGAAAAAGGTGAAGAGGCTCATGAGGAGCAGAAGGCTTCCGCTTACGAAGAAGGGGCGGGCGTTGGCCTTGGAGAAGGTCCGCTTCAATTTGGTTTTGAGTTTGAACCGCGGGATCTCGCCGCAGATGAGCGGGGAGGGCGTCGTCCCCGTGCGGGCGAAGAGCGCATAGATCTCGTCGCCTTCAACGGCCCTGCGGCCGAAGGAGGACATCAGCGCGCGCGCCTCGGCGGTGAGGCCGTTGCATGCGAGCGCGAATTGCCCGTTCCCGTGGCGGCGCAGGAGTACTGCGACGGCGTCCGCCGAGACGGGCTGCATCGTAAAGAGCGGGATGACGGGCGTCCCGTCCACCGTGACCGCCTCTTCGCCTTCCGCGGCCTCCTTCCCGTCGGCACGGTAGGCGGCGGCGAGCGCCGCGATCACGCGGTCCGTCCGTTCGAGCGCGAGGTGCAGCATGAGCGCGTCCCGCTCCCGTTGGGTCTGTCTGGTCAGGCCTTTTTTGCGGTGGTTCTTGTAGATGAGCAGAAAGGAAAGGATGCCCGCTGCGAGGGCGATGAGCGCGGAAGCGGTGAATACTATCCACGTTGCCGCGCGCAGATAGCGGAGGATGCCCACGGCGAGCAGGAAGGCGCAGGCGGTATAGAAGAGGGTATCGAGAATGAGCGGGAGATCGAATTTTTTCATGAAGGTATTTTTGACGGATTTTTTGGGATTTAACCTTGCAAAACGGGGAAAAGTATGGTAGAATGGGAGCATGAAGATGGCGATTTTCGGGGGGTCGTTCGACCCGTTCCATACCCAGCACGAGGGGCTTGTGTGCGCCGCACGCAAGGCGCTCGGCCTCGGCCGCGTGATCGTCATGCCCTCCTTTGTGGCGCCGCATAAGCGCGGCGGAGCCTCTGCCGACGGGAAAAATCGCATTGAAATGTGCAAAATCGCCCTTGGAAAGTATGATTTTGCCGAAGTCTCCGATTATGAAATACAGGCGGGCGGCACGAGTTATACCTACCTCACCTGCCGTGCGTTCGCGGAAAAGTACCCCGGTGCGGAACTCTTTTTCCTCGTCGGCGCGGATATGCTCTCGGATTTTTTCACGTGGAAAGCGCCGGACGACATTCTCGCCCATGTGACGCTCGCCGCGTGCGGGAGAGGGGAGGCGCTCGATCCGCGCCTCCATGAAACATTCATTTCGCGCTTCGGAAAGGACTTTGCGGAGATCCCCTTTACGGGGGAGGCCGTTTCCTCCACGGATATCCGCGTCATGCTCGCCTTCGGAAAACAGCCCGCCGCGCTCTGCGGCGGCGTGTATGAATACATCCGCGCGCACGGTCTCTATTCGTATCCCGCCATCGCGCCCGCCCTTGCGCTCGAAAAGGAGCCGCGCCGCGAACACAGTTTCCGCGTTGCAAAGCTCGCCTGCCGCAGGGCGCGTTCTCTCGGCATCGGCGAGGAAAAGGCCTTGCTCGCGGCCGCCCTGCACGACTGCGCCAAGTATATCGCCTTGGACGATCCGCTCCTTGCGGGGTGCGAGGTCCCCGCGGACGTTCCCGCACCCGTTGTCCACCAATATACGGGCGCGTATCTCGCGGAACACGCCTTCGGCGTCGGGGACGGCGAGATCCTCGATGCCATCCGCTACCACGCGAGCGGCAGGGAGGATATGACCCCGCTCGGCAAGCTCATCTATCTTTCCGACCTCCTCGAAGAGGGGAGAAGTTTTGCGGGCGTGGAGTATTTGCGCGATCTCTTTTGGCGGGACTTGGACCGCTGTCTTGCCGAATCTCTGCGGTGCCAGCTTGCCTATTTAGGCGAGAAGGGGGATCCGATATACCCGCTCACGAGAACGGCCTATGCGTGGATCGAGGCCGAATTAAACAAGAAAAATCGCCATAATTGAAGTATTATGCCACGCATAGTACCGTGCAAAAAGGCGAAAAACAAAAAGAAAATTTAATTCAGGGGGTATTTTTATGGAAGGACGCGAACTTGCAATGGCATGCGCGAAGGCGCTCTCGGAGAAGAAGGCGGATGACATCGTACTCATCGATGTCTCCGAGCAGACGGTGGTTTGCAGTTACTTTGTCGTTGCGAGCGGCAGATCTTCGACGCAGGTGCGCTCGCTCGGTGACAACGTCGAGGAACAGCTTGAAAAGAAATACGGCCTTTCGCCCATCCGCAAGGAAGGGATGCGCGAGGGGCGTTGGGGCGTTCTCGATTACGGCGACGTCGTCGTGCAGATCTTCAACGAGGAATCGCGGAAGTTCTACTATCTCGAACGTCTCTGGGATTCCGGCCGCAACGTGGAGCGTTACACGGATTGAGCGGCCGCTCCGCTATTTGCTCCGCTATTTTTCCTCGTCGCGGAAGGAAATGCGCTTGGGCTCCGAATAGGATGCGCGGGCGCGTTTTTTCTTCTTCTCCACGATGTAATAGACGGGTTCCGCCTCCTTGGGGAGCGGCTTTTCGGGCTTATCCTTGGGCAGGTCCTTGCGGGCGCGGTAGCCGTAGCGCGCGAGCATATAGATGTGTACGGCGAGGAAACAGGCGAAGAGCAGGAGAAGGGCGTATAGGCCGCCGAGCCATTGGTTTGCAAGCAAATTCATGCCTCCATTGTATCACCCGTCTTTTGTCATATTTTGCAAGAGACGGGAATATTTTCCGTAACTTTCGGGAAAGATAGCGCGTATGGAAGGAACATTTCTTTCGGCGGCCGAGGCCGTGGAGTACGGTGAATTCAAGAGAACGCGCAGGGAAGCGGAGATCTCCGTGACCCTGCACAAACTGACGGTGGACGCTTCCCGCAGGGAGACCGACCGCTTTGCCCTCAAAACGGCGTGCGAGAGTGCGAGGAAGCTGTTTGCGTACGGCGTCCTCGTCTCGCCCGTGCATGTGGGCGCGGCGAAGAAGTATCTTGCGGGCAGCGAGACGTATGTCATCTGCCTCGTCGGCGGGACGGGCGAGACCATTGTCCCCGTCAAGCGGTTGGAGGCCAAGAAGGCGATCTCGCAGGGCGCGCGGGAGATCCGTCTCGTACTCTGCTACTCCGCCCTGCGCGCGGCCAACGCCTCCTACCTCAGGCGGGAAATCAAGAAGTTGAAGCGCGCGGCGCGGAAGATTCCGCTCGTCGTCTCGCTCGAAGACCACACGCTCGGCGAGGAAGAGATCGCTCTGGGCGCAAAACTTGCGGCCGAGGCCAATGCGGACGCCGTCTGCGTGCGCGGCGAGACGCAACTCGTTCTGCGCGCCCTGCGTGCGGGCGGCGGAAAGATACGCGTGGACGCCTCCGAAGTGGAAAACGCCGAACAGCTCCGCACGCTCGCAAAGTCGGGTGCCTCCCTGCTCGGAACGGCCGACCCCGAACGCATCGCGAAAGAACTCTATGAGAGGGCGCGGGAGGAAGCGGGGCAGCTCGCGTCCGTCCCCGGCGGGAATATACCTTCGCCTGCTCCCGGCGGAAATATGTCTCCGTCTGCTCCCGGCGGAAATCCGCCTACGTCCGTCCCCGGACAGGAAAACATATAAACGGCCCCGGCCGTTTTTTGTTTGGCGAAAAAGGGGCAAATGCGTCGCATCGCCGCCGTTTTCGGATAAAATTTTTTGTCCGTGCGGTGAAATTCTCGGAAAAACGCCGAAAATCGCTTTGAGATTTCCGTATTTTATAGTACAATATACAAGTAATACTTTGCGCGCGCAACGCGCGCATTTTTCGGAGCATTTTCAGAATGGGATTGATTTCTTTCATCAAGGACAGCGACGGCCGCAAGAGCCTCAAAAAGCTCGATAAAATGGCCCGTTCGGTCGAGGCGCTCGAACCCAAATATCAGGCGATGAGCGACGACGAACTCAAAAACCAGACCAATGTGTTCAAAGACCGTCTCCAAAAGGGCGAGACGCTCGACGATATCCTCTATGATGCCTTTGCCGCCCTGCGCGAAGCGAGCTGGCGCGTACTCGGCATGAAGCATTTCCACGTCCAGATCGTGGGCGGCATCTGCCTCTTTCAGGGCCGTATCGCCGAGATGAAGACGGGCGAAGGCAAGACGCTCGTTGCGACGCTTCCCGCCTACCTCGAAGCGCTCGGCGGAAAGGGCGTGCATATCGTGACCGTCAACGATTACCTCGCCCGCCGCGACGCGGAATGGATGGGCAAAGTCCACCGCTTTATGGGGCTGAAAGTCGGCGTCGTCGTTCCGGGCATGTCGCAGGAAGATAAGCGCGAGGCCTACCGTGCGGATATTACCTATGGCACGAACAATGAGTTCGGCTTCGATTACCTCCGCGATAATCTCGTCTACAACATGGCGGACATGGTCCAGCGCGACCTCAACTTTGCCATCGTGGACGAGGTGGACTCCATCCTTATCGATGAAGCGCGTACGCCGCTCATCATTTCCCACAGAGGGGAGAAATCCTCCGATCTCTATGAGCGCGCCGATAGGTTCGTCCGCTCCTTGAAGGGCGGTTACGACGACGAACTCGACCGCATCTATGAGGAGACGTTGAAGGAAGGCGCCGCGCAGGACGACGATAAGGGCCGCAAGAAACGCAGTTCGACGCAGAGCAAGCTGGATAAATCCGAACAGCTCGGCTGGGATTACCTCATCGAGCGCAAGGACCGCGAGGTCCACCTCTTGGCGCTGGGCGCGGAGAAGGCGGAGCGCGTGTTCGGGATCGACGATTGGGACGGCATCGAGGCCGCCAAGATAAACCATCACATCCAGCAGGCGCTCAAAGCGCACCATCTCTTCCACCTCGGCGAGCAATACATCATTGCCGACGAAAAGGACCCGAACGGGGGCGAGCGCAAGGGCATCGTCATCGTCGATGAATTTACGGGCCGTCTCATGATCGGCCGCCGCTATTCGGAAGGCCTCCACCAGGCCATCGAGGCCAAGGAGGGCATTTCCGTCCGCGAAGAGAACAAGACGGTCGCCACCATCACCTTCCAGAATTATTTCCGTCTCTACAAGAAACTTTCGGGCATGACGGGTACCGCCAAGACGGAGGAAGGGGAATTCCGCACCATCTACTCTCTCGACGTCATCGAGATCCCCACCAACCGCCCCGTTGCCCGCGAGGACCTGCACGACCGCATCTATTCCACCGAGAACGGCAAGAAGAAGGCCATCGTCCGCGAGATCATGGAGCGGCACGCCAAGGGCCAGCCGTTGCTCGTCGGCACGGTCTCCGTCGAGAAATCGGAGGAGATCTCCAAACTTCTTCGCGTCAACGGCATCAAGCACAATATCCTGAACGCCAAGAACCATGAGCGCGAGGCAGAGATCGTCGCGCAGGCAGGCAGATACGGCGCGGTGACCATCGCGACCAACATGGCGGGCCGCGGTACGGATATCCTGCTCGGCGGCAACCCCGAATATCTCGCCAAGAAACAGCTCCGCGGCGAAGGCGTCGAACACGACGTCATCGAACGCGCCACGAGCTATGCCGAACTCGACGAGGAGACGGCGGCGGTGCGCGAACGCTACAAGGCGCTTTACGAACAATTCAAACAGCAGACCGACGAGGAGAAGAAGAAAGTCATCGAGGCGGGCGGCCTGTGCATCATCGGCACCGAACGCCACGAGAGCCGCCGAATTGATAACCAGCTGCGCGGCCGTTCTGGCCGCCAGGGCGATATCGGCGCCTCCATCTTCTTCCTCTCGCTGGAAGACGACCTCATGAAGCGCTTCGGCGGCGAACGGATGCAGGCCATCTATGAGCGCAGTAAGATGCAGGAGGATGAGAGCCTCGAAAGCAGTCTTTTGACCCGCCTCATCGAGTATGCGCAAAAGCAGATCGAGGGCCGCAACTTCGGCATCCGTAAGAACGTCCTCCAATATGACGACGTCATGAATAAGCAGCGTATGCTCATCTACGACCAGCGCATGAAGGTGTTGAAGGGCGAGGACGTGCATGAACAGATTTTGAAATACATCCCCGACCTCGTGGAGGACATCGTGCGGCGCACCGTGGATAACGACGATATCCCCGCCAAGTGGAACGAGGACGATCTGAACGCCGCGCTCGAAAAGGGATATCTTCCCGCGGAGACCAACTTCGTCACCCGCGAAAAGCTGGAAAAATGGGATTTCCCCAAGGCGATCGAAAAAATTTCCGCCAAAGTTGCCGAGACCTATGAGGCCAAGATTGCCGATATCAACCAGGCGCTCGCCGAAAACGGCAGCGGCACGTTCGGCGACTATGAGCGCACGGTGCTTTTGCGGTACGTCACCGACGAGTGGGTGGACCATATCGACTCCATGGACCAGCTCAGAAAGGGCATCGGCCTGCGCTCCTATGCGCAGATCGACCCCGTCATTGCCTATAAGCAAGAGGGTTCGGCGATGTTCAACGAGATGATCGAGCGCATCCAAAACCGCACCATCGACCACCTTCTCCGCGTACGCCTGCAACGCCGCCCCGCCGAGGCGCAACAGCCCGCGCCCCAGCCCCGCCCGCAACAGGCCATCCCGCGCGTGTATCCCTCCATGCCCAAACAGGAGAACGGGACGCCCGCGCCCGCCGCGCCGCGCGTCTATCCTTCCGCGCCGCAGGGAGAGGGGACTGCCGCCGTGCAGATGCCTTCCCGCACGGGGGAGACCATCGTGGATAGCGGCGTGCCTGAGAAGATCGACCTTGCAAAGTTGCAGACGAGCGGTTCGGAGAAATTCAACCCCGCGACGATGAAGAAGGCGAAGAAACCGGGCGCCAACGACCCTTGTTGGTGCGGAAGCGGTCTCAAATATAAGAAGTGTCACATGCTCTCCGACGAGCAAAAATCCCGCAACTGAGAGAATTTATGTTCAAAGCCGACGATTACAGACTGAAATTGAAGGCGCTTGAGGAGACCCTCGGCGAAGCAAAGTACGCATTGGATATCGACCGCCGCTATGAGCAGGTAAAGTCGCTCAGGGCGGAGCAGGAAAACCCGGAGGTCTGGCAGGACCTCGAACGCTCCGCGAAGATCGGGCGGGAGATCTCCTCCAACGAGTCTAAGATCGCCTCCTATGAAAAGGGCAGAAAGGCGCTCGACGACGCCGACGAGATCGTAGACCTCATCGAGGAGACGGGGGAGGAGGACCTCATCCCCGAACTCGATAAGATGATGGCGGCGGCCGAGGCGGATATCGAGGAGATGCGCGTACGCGCGCTTCTCCGCGGCAAATACGATAGTTGCAACGCGCTTTTATCCATCCACGCCGGCGCGGGCGGCACCGAGGCATGCGATTGGGTATCCATGTTATACCGCATGTACTGCCGCTATGCCGAAATGAACGGCTATAAGGTCACGGAAATCGACCGCCTTGCGGGCGATTCCGCAGGCCTCAAATCGGTGGATTTCAAGGTGGAAGGCGAGAATGCTTACGGCTATCTGAAAGCCGAGATCGGCGTCCACCGCCTTGTGCGCATCTCTCCCTTCGATGCCAACAAACGCCGCCAGACTTCCTTCGCCTCCCTCGAAGTCATGCCCGAAGTGGATGACGACGGCGAGGTGGAGATCAAGGATGAGGACATCCGCATCGACGTTTACCGCTCTTCGGGGGCGGGCGGCCAGAAGGTCAACAAGACGGAGACGGCCATCCGCATCACGCACTTCCCGACGGGCATCGTCGTCACCTGCCAGAACGAGCGGAGCCAGCTCCAAAATAAGGAGATGGCATTCAAATATCTGCGCTCCAAGCTCATCGAAAAGCAGATCGAGGAGCGCATGGCGGCGGAGGCCGCTTTGAAGGGCGAGACGAAAAAGATCGAATGGGGTTCGCAGATCCGCTCCTATGTGTTCTGCCCGTACACGCTCGTCAAGGACCACAGGACGGGCTACGAGATGGGCGACGTGCAGGCAGTGATGGACGGCAACATTCAGGGCTTCATCATCGACTATCTGAAAAAGTCGTAATACTATGAAAGAACCGTTGATTTTGGGAATCGAATCCTCATGCGACGAGACGGCGGCGGCGGTCATCCGCGGCCGCTCTCTTTTGTCCGACGAGATCATCTCTTCCGCGCAGTTGCAGGCGCGCTTCGGCGGGGTCGTTCCCGAACTTGCCTCCCGCGCCCATACCGACGCCATCGGCGAAGTGGTCCCGCAGGCCTTAAAGGCGGCGGGGGTCTCGAAGGAAGAGCTGAGCGCGGTGGCCGTCACGTACGGCGCGGGGCTTCTCGGCGCCCTTCTCGTGGGGCTCTCCTTCGCAAAGGGGCTGGCATATTCCCTGCACATCCCGCTCATCGCCGTCAACCACATCCGCGGCCACCTTGCGGCGGCCTACTTGGAGGACGCATCCTTGGAGCCGCCCTTTGTGACGCTGCTCGCGAGCGGCGGGCATACGGCCATCCTGTATGCAAAATCGGAGACGCAGTTCGAGATCCTCGGCGGCACGTTGGACGACGCGGCGGGGGAGGCGTTCGATAAGATCGCGCGCGTCCTCGGCCTTCCCTATCCCGGAGGGCCGCACGTGGAGGCGTTGGCCCGCGGGGGGAACCCGTCCATCCCCATGCCCCGTATGCTCAAAGGGGCGGGCGGTTATAATTTCTCATACAGCGGGCTGAAAACTTACATCATCAACTATGTGCATACGGCCGAGCAGCGCGGGGAAGAATACAGCCGCGCCGACGTTGCCTGTTCCTTCCAGCATGCGGCGCTCGATATCCTCGTCCAAAAGACGGTGGAGGCCGCAAGGGAGAAGGGGACGGATACCGTGACGGCGGGCGGCGGGGTCATCGCCAACGGCTATCTCCGCGAGAGCCTTTCCGCTATGTGCGCGCAGGCGGGCCTCAAACTCGTCCTGCCCGCGAAAAAGCGTTGCACGGATAACGCCGCCATGATCGCGGCCGAGGGCCTCATCCAATACCGTGCGGGAAATTTTGCGCCGCTCTCCGTCAACGCGGCGCCGAGCATTCCCCTGAAAGTGTGAGCGGCAAAAAACACGGGGAAATTTCCGAAAATCTTGACAGGAAGCGCTTTCCGCGCTATAATATATCTATCATTATTGATAAAAGGAGTGTTACGGGTCATGGAAATTATTCTCAAAGTAGAGGGGATGCACTGCGGGATGTGCGAGGCACACGTGAACGACGCCGTCCGCAAGGCGGTCCCCGAAGCCAAGTCCGTCAAATCCTCCCATGAAAAGGGGGAGACGGTCATCGTCTGCGGGAGCGATTGCTCCGAGGCGGCGCGCGCCGCGGTCGAAGCGGAGGGGTATCACGTCCTCGGCGTAGAGACCAAGGAAGCGGAAAAGAAGGGATTTTTCGCAAAATTGTTCAAAAAATAGGCGAAATTTTCAATTTTGGCCTTTACAAAAGCGGACCTATCGGTTATAATGTGAACAAGTCCGTTCCGAAGGAGGAAACCATGAAGACGCACGAATCGGAAGAGATGTATCTCGAAACCATCCTTCTGCTCAGAAAAAAGCATCCGGGCGTCCATGCGATCGACATCGCGGCGGAGCTTGGGTATGCAAAGTCCAGCGTATCGCGCGCCGTCGGCCTCCTGCACCAAAAAGGGTACATCGAGATCGGCGAAAACGACGAGATCACGCTGACGCAGGCGGGCTTCGAAAAGGCCTCGGATGTCTATGAACGGCACCGCGTCATCACGGAACTTCTCGTGCGGATGGGCGCCGATGAACAGCTTGCGGAGGAAAACGCCTGCCGCATCGAACACGTCATCACTCCCGAACTTTTCGGGATCATGAAGAAGTACGTAAAGGGGAATTGAGGGAATGGGGAACGCCGTCCGAGAAAATGTCTCGGACGGCGTTCCCCATTATTATTCGCTTGACATCGCAGAAATTTTCGCGCTTCTCTATTCGCGCCGCCGCGCCCGTATCTTTTTAATAAGGAAGATGACGAGGTTCACGGCGAGGAATACGCCATAGACGGCGATCGCCGCGGGCATATATCCGTTGCAATCGATGATGACGTCGGAGAATGCGGCCGCCCGCCCCGACGTGAAGAGTTCTGTCTGCAACAGCTCGGTAAAGCAGGCGAAGGTGAAGCCCAGCACGATGAGCGCGGCGAAGAGGAGAAGGCGGCGCTTCCACGAACCGTTATCATAGAAGGCGGCCGTGGCGGCGGCCGTCGCGCCTAAGAGCAAAAACGCGCCGAAATGGCCGAACAGCTTGCGCACGAACAGCCCCCAGCCGTCCAAACTATCGCTGAACGCCTGCTTTTCCACGGTGAGAAGCAGGGTATAGGTCGCGCAAAGGTCGCCGTTTTCGTCGCTGAACGCGCTGTTATCCGCCACTCTTACGGTGATCGTGACGACGCCGTTTTCCGCATCGGCGGAGGAGCGGAACGCCGCCACCGTGCCGTCGCGGTAGATGCGTGCGACGGAGCGGTCGGAAGTTCCGTAATCGACGAAGAGCTGTTTGCCGTCCTCGCAGTCGAGGTGCAGGGCGGTATTGCGCGAACCCGCGCCGAGGGTAAGGGCATATGTATTTTTCCCCGCGGCGGGGGTAAGCTCTGCGCCGTCGAGGCGCAGTTTTACGCCGAGAGAGCGGTTGCGGACTTCGAGCGTACACGTGGCCCGCACGCCGCCGCTGAATACCGAGACGGCCGTCAGCGTGACGGTCCCCTTGGCGCGCGCTTCGAACTCGCCGTCCCCGCCGACGTACAGGATATCGTCGTCCGAACTCTCCCAAAGGACGTCGTCCTCCGTGGTATCGGCGGGCGATAGCGCGGCGGCGAACGTACCCGCGTCTCCCGCATAGAGATAGGCGGCGGCGCCGTCGTAACGCACGGCGGGGGTGGCGTCGAGATCGATGGCGAGCGAGGCGATGGGGCGGACGTCGTGCGTGCGCGCGGTGACAAAGACGGCGGCCTCGCTTTGGATGGCCATTTCGGGCGCAGTCTGCGGCGTGTAGGTCGCGCGGATCGCCGTTTCTCCCTCGCCGACGGCCAAAATTATTTCGTCCTCCACCACCGCCACGGCTGGGTCGAGACTCTCGTATGTAATGACAGCATCCGCGGGTTCGGGGAAGAGCATGGGAAGGAGCAGGGCCTTATCGCCCGTCTCCAAGGAGATCTCCGTACTCCCGTTTGCAAAGCACAGCGTGAATTGCTCCGCAATGACTTCGGTGACGGTCACGGAGATCTGCGTCTGTATCTGCGGGAGCGCGGTGAGCGAAACCGTGACGGTGGTCTCGCCGATGCTCTTCGCATACAGGTTGCCGTTTTCGGCATGGACGATGCTCTCATCTGCCGAACTCCATTCCGCCTCGCGGTAGTTGACGGAGGCCGAGGAGGGGGAATAGGAGAGCGCAAGGGAGGCGCGGCTCCCGCTCTTCAACGTCACCGCCTCGACGGGCTTGCCCTTGGAGACCACGGAGACCGCCGTGGGCTGCACGTCGCGGATGACGTCGTCCGAGAGGTCCGTCATGAGGCCGTCCACCGCGCCGCCGAAGGCCCCGCTGCTCTCGGAGGAAATGTTGCCGGGGAGCAACGCCTCCACGGAGAGGAAGAGCATCTCCGCGATCATCGCGGCGAGAAAAATATATTTGAAAATGGTATGGATACGCGCTCTTTTCGCCAGCTCCATTATTTCTTTTCCTTGCGGCGCTTATCGTTGATGATCTTCAAGGCGTCGGGGTCGATGACGGAGATGCCCTCCTGCTTTGCGATATTCACCATCTGGGTGAGGGCGGCCTTCAAAAATACGCGGGGGATCTTCACGAGCTGCGCGCAGGCCTCGTCGGTGAAGGTGATCTCAGGGTCGATGCGCTTTGCGGCATAGATGACGGAGTTGACGTCGCCCTCCTTTGCGGGGATCTTTTCGGGATAGGGCCGCCTGAACTTGGAACACCAGAAATTGGTGCTGTCACGGTAGCCGTAATCCACAGGCACGGGCGGAAATCCCGATGCCTTGACGCCGTTCACGATGGAATTCCAATATTTTTCCTTCATCAAGATCTTATCGATCTTTAAGATGAAGTGCGCGCCGAATTTGCTGGTGATGCCGTTGAAATTGCGGTAGGGAGGCTCGTACCCGTCGAGCGGCCCCGCCTGATCGAGATAGGCGTCTTCGAGAGAGGAATCCCACGTACACTCGAAAACCTGAAACGCCTCTGCGACGACGAGCGGGCGTTCGCCCTCCGCCTGCCCCTTTTCCAGCGTGAAAATGCAGTCCTTCATCTTTTCATCCGTCGTGTCTCCGGGGAAGCCGAGGCGCACCGCCTCTTTGAAATATTTGCGCCCGTCGGGGATGAAGTTGAGCGAAACTTTGCTCCCGCGCAAAATGTTCTGGCAGGTATTCGAACTGTTGCGGCATTCGAGGATCA
This sequence comes from uncultured Clostridia bacterium, assembly GCA_947626575.1. GTDB lineage: Bacteria > Bacillota > Clostridia > Christensenellales > Borkfalkiaceae > Gallimonas. Next base: position 63,097 of record CANQSR010000008.1, read on the forward strand.
TCGCGTAATAATCCTTTCCTGCGATATAATAGGGGAAGCACAGCGAATACGCGCCGAGGTTGGTCTTTCCGTTCTCCGAGACCGTTCCGATGAGGATGGTGGGCATGGGGAAGAAGGAAGAGGTCTGGTAAAAATTGTCTACGATGCGAAGGTCCTTGAAACTGCTCATAAAAAAATCTCCTTTCACCATACATTATATACCTTTTCGGGGGACATGTCAACGGTTTGGCCTCCGCCGAAAAATTCCAAAAGGCGCACGGCCGCCGCGCGCCTTCTCCCCTCTAAGAGGGTATTTGCGGCGGGAGAGCATATCTTGACGAAAAACGCTTTACAAATCCCATATTTTGTGTTATACTGACGCTAAGATACAAGGAGAAGAGGTATGCGCTGTTTATATTGCAACTGTACGGAAAGCAAAGTCATCGACTCGCGCTCGGCGGACGACGACAGGACCATCCGCCGCCGCAGGGAGTGCATCGGCTGCGGGAGACGCTTTACCACCTATGAGACCATCGAAGTCGCGCCCATTCTTGTGATCAAGAACGACGGAACGCGGCAGGCTTACGACATGGGCAAGGTCAGAAACGGCATCATCAAGGCCTGCGAAAAGCGGCCCGTCCCCATCGATAAGATCGATGCGCTCGCCGAGGAGATCACCAAGAAAATTTATAATTCCATGGTGCTGGAAATTTCCTCCAAGGAGATCGGCGAGATGGTCATGGACGGCTTGAAGTCGCTCGACGAGGTCGCCTATGTCCGCTATGCGTCCGTCTACCGCTCCTTTAAGGATATCTCTTCCTTCATGTCCGAACTCCAACGCATGATGGAAAAGAAGGACGAGAAAAAATAAGGCCGCGCCTGCGGGACAGGATATGCAGAAAAAAACCGTAAATGTGGGCGGCGTTGCGCTCGGCGGGGGAAAGATCGCCGTGCAGAGCATGACGACCGTCAGAACGGGCGACGCCGAAGGGTGCGTCGCTCAAATTCTTGCCTTGGAGGCGGCGGGCTGCGATATCGCCCGCGTCGCCGTCCTCGACGAACGGGATGCGCGCGCCATTGCCGCCGTCAAGGCGGGGGTGCATATCCCCGTCGTGGCGGACGTGCATTTTTCGCCGCGTCTCGCCGTCCTTGCCGTCGAGGCGGGGGCGGATAAACTTCGCATCAACCCCGGCAACATCGGCGGGGAGAAGGGCATCGCGCAGGTCGCCGATTGCGTCAAGGCGCACAAGATCCCCGTCCGCGTGGGGGCGAACACGGGCAGCATCGAGCCGCATTTTCTCGAAAAGTACGGCAGAAGCGCCGAGGCGCTCGTACTCAGCGCCCTCGAAAACGTCCGCATTTTAGAAAAGTACGGCGTCGGGGATATCGTCATCTCCGTGAAGGCCTCCGATGTCCCGCTGACCGTTGCGGCTTACCGCATGCTCGCGGCGCGCACGGCCTATCCTCTGCATCTCGGCGTGACGGAGGCGGGGGTGGGGGAGAGCGCGCTCATCAAGAGCGCCGCCGGCATCGGCTCCCTCCTGTTGGACGGCATCGGCGATACCATCCGCGTCTCGCTCTCGGATGACCCCGTCAAAGAGGTGTATGCCGCCCACGGGATCTTGCGGGCTTGCGGGCTGGAAAAGGACTATGCGGAGGTGGTCGCCTGCCCCACGTGCGGGCGGTGCGAATACGACTGCATGGGCCTCGCAAAAAAGGTACAGGCGCGCGTGCAGGACGTGAAAAAGCCCTTGAAGATCGCCGTGATGGGGTGCGTCGTCAACGGTCCGGGCGAGGCGAAGGACGCCGACCTCGGCATCGCGGGCGGGCGCGAGTACTGCGTCATCTTCGAGGGAGAGAAACAGCTCCGCGTTGCCCGCGCGGATGCGGAACGCGTATTTTTCGGAATGTTGGAAGAATTGCTCAAATGAAAAGCCAAGCATATTTAAGAGAGATCAGGCAGGCGGCGGGGCTTTCCCGCGCCGTTCTCAAAAAGATCACGGTGGAAGGCGGCGAAGCCGTCTTTTACCTTGTCACCGACGTCAACTATACGGAGGAGGACGCCGCCTATGCGGCGGAAGTCTCCGCGCGCTATGCCGCAGGGCTCAAAGCCTCCGTGCGGATCATGAAGTCCGTTCCCTCGGAGGAGGGCATCAAGAATGCCGTGCGCGATATCCTCGGCGCGAATTTTCCCGCCTTTTCCGCCTTTGTTGCGGAGGGCGGCGTGAGCGTCTCCTTGGGTACGGCGGGCGGCGCCTTCACCATCGAAGCGGGCGGCGCGGAGCGGAACAAGGAGAAGGAAGCGGAAGTTCTCGACGCCGTCTCCGCCGCGCTCAACCGCTCCTTCTGCGGGAATTGGGTGGGGGAACTCCGCTTCACGGAGAGGGCCGAAGGCATCTCGCGCGAACTTCCGCCCGAAGAGTTCGTCTTTACGCCCCGCTATTTCGACGTCGCGGATTACGGCCCCATCGACGGCGGCGAGCAAAAGCGCGCCATCTACATCGCAGACCTTTCCAAGGAGATGCAGGGCGTCACGGTGTGCGGCTCCATTACATACATCGCCGAGCGGGCGACCAAAACGGGCAAGCCGTATTTTTCCGTCTCCCTTTCGGACGGCACGGGTACGCTCCGCCTCTCCTACTTCACCAAGGTCAAGACCGTGGAAAAAGTGCGGGGTCTCAGGCAGGGGATGTACGTGTGTTTCAAGGGGGATAACGAGCTGTTCAACGGTGCGCTCTCCTTCCGCAGTACCACGGTGGACTTCGGCCGCCCGCCCGAAGGGTTCGTCCCCGAAGAACGCCCTTCGCGCCCCGTTCCCGCGCAGTACCAAGCGGTTTTTCCCGTCCCCGAAGAGGATCTGGTGCAGGGGACCCTGTTCGGCGGGGACGCCCTTCCCGCGGATTTTCTGAAAGAAAACTTCGTCGTGTTCGACCTCGAAACGACGGGGCTTTCCACGAGCGGCGTGATGGATAGGATCATCGAAGTGGGCGCGGTAAAGATCACGGGCGGCCGCATCTCGGAGCGGTTTTCCACCTTCGTCGCCTGCCCGACGAAACTTCCGCCCGAAATCGTCGCGCTTACGGGCATCACCGACGACATGCTGGTCGGCGCGCCTCCCATCGGGGCGGTCGTCGCGGATTTCTATAAATTTGCGGCGGGTTGCAGCCTCGTCGCCCACAACACCCAATTCGACTGCAAACTCATCTCCTATTACGGCGGGCAGGAGGGGTATTCCTTCAACCGGCGGCAGTTCGATACCGTCTTTCTCGCGCAGGAACTTCTGCACCTCAAAAACTACAAGCTGAATACCGTTGCCGAGTATTTCGGCTTCGAATTCAACCATCACCGCGCCTTCGACGACGCCTTCGTCACCGCCAAGATCTTCATCGAACTCATCCGTATGCGCAAGGGACTTCCCGGTTGACAAACTTTTGCCGAAAAAATTGCGGAAAACGCTTGCAATCCCATAAAATATATGGTATAATTTGCTTACTTGATCGATGAAAAAGAGATTGAGAGCGGCCTGCCGCTCTCATTTCTTTATGAGGCCCGCCCTGCGGGCAGGGGAGAGGAGAAGATGAAGGTAAAACCCATCGCCGAGATCGTCGCGTTTTTGCAGCCCTTTGCCGAAGAGACGGGCGTTTTCATCGTCGACGCGGAGTGGGATATGCGTACGCGCTCGCTCACCGTCTATATCGACAAGGAGGGCGGGCTGGACCTTATCACCTGCGAAAAGTTCCACCGCGCCGTCGACGGCCCGCTCGACGAACTCGACCCCACCTTCGGCGCGCCCTATACGCTCAACTGTTCCTCGCCCGGACTCGACCGTCCGTTCAAAAAGCAAGAGGACTTTATGCGCCATATCGGCGAAAAGGTGGAGGTCCACCTCTATGCGCCCATCGGGGGCAAAAAATATTACGAGGGCGTTCTGACGGCGTTTGAAGATAACACCGTCGTCCTCAATGGGGAATTGCGCATCCCCTTTGAAAAATGCGCCAAGGTCTGCCTTCTCATCGAAGTCTGACCCACAGGATACGAAATTCATAACGGGAGATATCAACATGGTCAACAAGGATTTCTTTGCGGCGCTTGCCGATTTGGAACACGAGCGCGGGATCAGCGAGGAAGTGTTCATCGATGCGCTTTCGAGCGCCCTCGCTTCCGCATATAAAAAGCAGATGTTCGGCGAGACGGGCAATGTGGAAGTGCGCCTCAACCCTGAGAAATGCACCATCCGCTTCTTCCTTCTCCGCACCGTCGTGGACGACGAAGTGGAGGATCTGGGCGACGGAGAGATCTATCTGAAAGACGCCGTCGGGATCAAGAAGAGCGCGAAAGTCGGCGACGTCCTCACGGAGGAATTTGTTCCGAAGGATTTCTCCCGCATCGCCGCGCAGACGGCAAAACAGGTCATCTTGCAGAAGATCCACGAGACGGAGCGCGATAACACGCTCTCGGAGTTCTCGGATAAGGAAGGGGAACTCATGAGCGGGCTTGTGCGGAAAGTGGATATGCGCAACGTCTATATCGAACTCGGAAAGGGGCAGATCGAGGGGCTGATGCTCCCCGCCGACCAGGTTCCGGGGGAAAAATACGAGCCGGGCGACCGCATCAAGGTATTCGTGAAGCGGGTGCGCAGCGGCGGCAGGAACGCGCAGGTCCTCGTCTCGCGCTCGGCGCCGGGCCTCGTCAAAAAGCTCTTCGAGGAGGAAGTCCCCGAAATCAAGGCGGGAACGGTCACCATCAAGTCGGTCTCCCGTGAACCCGGCCAGCGGACCAAGATGGCCATCGCCTCGGAGGATCCCCGTGTGGATGCCGTCGGCGCCTGCGTCGGCAACAAGGGCGCGCGCGTCAACGCCGTCGTCGCAGAACTCGGCGGCGAGAAGATCGATATCATCCTTTGGAGCGAGAACCCGCTCGAATTTATCGCGAAGTCGCTCTCTCCCGCCACGGTCGTCTCCGTAACGCAGCTGGGCGAGAAATCCGCCGTGGCCGTCGTTCCCGATGAAAAGCTTTCGCTCGCCATCGGCAGGAACGGCCAGAACGCCCGCCTTGCGGCCCGCCTCACGGGCTGGAAGATCGACGTCAAGAGCGAGTCCAACGCAAGCAAGCTCGAACTTGGCACGCAGGACGGCACGGAGGAATAAATGGCAGGTTCCAAGAAAGTCCCTTTGAGAACGTGCATCGCGTGCCGCGAAGAGAAGCCGAAGCGGGAGATGCTGCGCATCGTGCGCAGTCCCGAAGGGGCGATCTCGCTGGATTTTTCGGGGAAACTCCCCGGCCGCGGCGCCTATATCTGTTCCAATGAGGAATGTATCCGCCTGTTGGAGAAGAAAAAACTTCTCAACAAGACCTTTTCCGCACCCGTTGCGGACGAGGTCTACCGGCAGATCGGGGAGGAGTTTTTTGGAAGAAAATAAGTTGGGCGCCTATATCGGGTTTGCGCGGCGGGCGGGGAAGCTCACCGTCGGCGTGAACGCGGTCAAAGCCCTGCGGGGCAAGGTCTACTTGCTCCTTCTGGACAGCGGCGCATCCGAGAATACGAAAAAAGAGACGGAGAGTCTCAAAAGCCGGTTTTCCTGCCCGCTTGTCGTTGTGGAAAACTTGGAATCGCTCACGGGCAAACCCATGTGTAAGCTCGCGGCAATGCAGGAAGAACATCTCGCCCGCGCGGCCCTCGGCGTCGCGGAGAAGGGGCTTTAAGGAGGGTAAGAAGTATGGCAAATGAAAATACAGAGAAGGTGGGAGGCCTCGCCAAGGCGGAGGCGACCAAGGCCTTGCAGGCCGCGATCGCGGCGAGTGAAAAGAAGCTCGGCGAGATCTTGAAACGCATCGGCGAGATCGAGGCGCGCGCCGCACAGCGCCGCGCCGAGGAAGAGGCCGCGCGGAAGGCGGAGGAAGCGCGCATTTTGGAAGAGAAGCGCGCCGCCGAAGAGGCCGCGGCTCTCGAAGCGGCGAAAAAGGCCGAAGAGGAGGCCGCAAAGGCCGCTCCCGTCCCCGCACCCGCGCCCGCCGAGACGCCCGCACCCGCCGAAGCCGCCGCGCCCAAGCAGGGCAGCGCGGCCCGTCCCGCGCGCCCGCAGGAACCCAAACAGGGCAGCGCGGCCCGTCCCGAAGCGCCGCGCCCCGAAGGGAGACCCGCGGCAAGGACGTTCCGTCCCGAAGCGCCGCGGACGGACAGACCTGCGCGCCCCACCTATACGCCCGGTCCCCGTCCCGCCGCCGGCCGTCCGCTCCCTCCGCGTACGCCCGCCCGTCCGCAGACGGGTGCGCCCCGCCCTGCGGTGCGTCCCGCGCCCGTCGCGCCCGCGCCCCAGCCGAGAAGGGAACCTGCGAAAAAGTTTGAAAAGACGTATGTGGAACGCGCCCGCGGCCCCGTCAACAAGCGCACCCTGCAACGCCAGCAGGGGGCGAGCATCAGCGATTTCGACCGCGAGAGCGGCTATCGCAAGGCCCGCTTCGGCAAGAAGGTGAGAAAGGAGACGCAGACGGTCAAGATCGACCATGCCGTCGTCACCACGCAGGAGATCCCCATCAAGGTGCTTTCCGAAAAGCTCGGCATCTCGGCCGTGGAGATCACCAAGCGGCTCTTCAAGGCGGGCGTCATGAAAACAGTCAACGAATCGGTGGACTATGAGAGCGCCGCGCTCATGGCGCTCGAAATGGGCATCGACCTCGAATATAAGCCCGAAAAGACGGCGGAGGACGTCCTCATCGAGGAACACGGCGCAGACGAGGCGGAGAACCTCACCGTGCGCGCGCCCGTCGTCACGGTCATGGGCCACGTCGACCACGGCAAGACTTCGCTTCTCGATAAGATCAGAAGCACCAACGTCACCGCGGGCGAGGCGGGCGGCATCACGCAGTCCATCGGCGCCTACACCGTCACGCTTCCGGGGGATAGAAAGATCACGTTCATCGATACCCCCGGCCACGCCGCCTTCACGGCGATGCGTGCGCGCGGCGCGCAAGTCACGGATATCGTCGTCCTCGTCGTTGCCGCCGACGACGGCATCATGCCGCAGACGGTGGAGGCCATCGACCATGCCAAGGCGGCGGATGTTCCCATCATCGTCGCCATGAATAAAATGGATAAGCCCAACGTCTATCCCGATAAGGTGAAGCAGGGCCTCATGAATTACGGCCTCGTCCCCGAAGAGTGGGGCGGCGACGTCATCGTGGTCCCCGTCTCCGCCAAGACGGGCGAGGGCATCGACGAGCTGCTCGAAAGCATCTATCTGCAAGCGGAGATGCAGGAACTCCGCGCCAATCCCGACCGCCGCGCGAAGGGCGTCGTCATCGAGGCCAAGCTCGATAAGGGCAAGGGTCCCGTGGCGAGCGTCCTCGTCCAGAACGGCACCCTGCGCACGGGGGATAACCTCATCTCCGGGACCACGATGGGGCGCGTCCGCGCCATGATCGACGACCAAGGCAAGACCGTCAAGGAGGCGGGGCCGTCTACGGCCGTCTCCGTCCTCGGTCTCGAAGACGTCCCCAATGCGGGCGACGCCATCTTTGCCGTCGACCAATCGCTCATGAAGAAGGTGCAGGAAGAGCGCAAGAACAAACAGCGCGAATCGCTCATGCAGGATACGCCTTCGCACGTCTCTTTCGAAGATATGTTCAAGGCCGCCGACGAGGGCAGTATCAAAAATCTCAACGTCATCATCAAGGCCGACGTGCAGGGCTCGGTGGAGGCGGTGCGCTCCTCGGTGGAGAAGCTCGCCAACGAGGAAGTGCATATCCGCGTCATCCGCGCGGCCGCCGGCGCCATCACCGAGAGCGACGTCTCGCTCGCCGATTCTTCCAAGGCGTTCATCATCGGCTTCAATGTCCGTCCCGACGCCAAGGCGAAGGCGCTTGCCGACCGCAGCCGCGTGGAGATCCGCATGTACCGCATCATCTATGAGCTTTTGGATGAACTCGAAGCCATGCTCAAAGGTATGCTCGCGCCCAAGTACAAGGAGACGCTCATCGGCAAGGCCGAAGTGCGCCAGACCTTCAACGTCTCCGGCGTGGGCGTGGTCGCGGGCTGTTTCGTGGTGGAAGGCAGACTTCTGCGCGGCGGCAAGCTCCGCATCTACCGCGACAACGTGATGATCGTCGAAGGCAACGCCAAGACGCTCAAACACTATAAGGATGAAGTCAAGGAGATCGCGGCGGGCCTCGAATGCGGCTGCGCCATCGAGGGCTTCAACGAGATCCGCATCGGCGACTTCATCGAATGCTATCTCATCGAGGAGGTAAAGCAGGCGTGAGCAAGCGAACCGAACGGCTGGATAGCGAATTCCGCAAGGAGATCGCGGCCATCATTGCGGGGCCTCTCAAAGACCGCGAGCCTGCGCTGACGGGGCTTGTCAGCGTCACGGAGGCAGACGTCGCCCCCGATCTCAAAACGGCGAAGGTCTATATCAGCGTCTATGCCAAGTCGCCCGAAGAGAAGAAGCGCCAGCTGGAGATCATCCGTGCGAACGCGGGCTTTATGCGGCACGAACTTGCCCGCGTGATGCGCATCCGCACCGTCCCAGAACTTACGATCCTTTCCGACGACAGTTTTGAGTACGGCTCGAAAATGGATGAGATCTTTGCAAAATTGAATAAGGACGATTGATGAATACCATCGAAGAAATAGCATTTGTTCTGAAAAACAGCAAAAGCGCGGTGATCTTTACGCATATGCGCCCCGACGGGGATACCCTCGGATGCGCTATGGCTCTTCATCGCGCTCTTTCTTTGTGCAAGATCCCGTGCGAGGTCGTCAACGAGGGGGAGATCCCGCCGCGGTTTCTGTTCCTCGAAGGCATGAAAGAGATCAAGACCGCCCCCTCGCTCGATGCCGATACCTACATCGCCGTCGATACGAGCGATATCGCGCGGCTCGGCCTGCTGGAACCCGTATTCCGTGCGGGCGCAAAGAAAAAGGTGACGGTCAATCTCGACCATCACATTTCCAATACCCTGTATGCGCGCTATAATTTCGTGCGCGGGCGGGCGAGCAACGCGGAGAACGCGGCGGAACTCATCCGCGCCATGGGCGTGCGGGCGGACCGCAACATCTGCGAATATCTCCTGCTCGGCATGGTAACGGATTCGGGGACCTTCACGCACGGCGACGTCAACGGCGAAACGCTCCGCGCCGCGGCAGAGGCGGTGGAAGGGGGGGCGGATATCGCCCGTATCTCCTATGAGGCCATGCGAAGGCAATCCAAGGCCCGCGCGCAGCTGTATGCCGAAGTCATCTCCAAGCTCCGCTATTTTCTCGATGATGCGCTCGCCGTGGCCGTCGTGGGGGAGGAGCAGCTCAGCCGCTACGGCCTCCTGCCGGATGCGACGGAGGGCATCGTGGATTTCGGACTCTCCGTCGATTGCGTGGAAGTGAGCGCGTGCCTTCTCGAAGTCAAAAAGCGGCAGTATAAAGTCTCCCTCAGGTCGAAGGGAAAGGTGAACGTCAACGAAGTTGCGCGCACGTTCGGCGGGGGCGGGCATATCCTCGCCTCAGGGTGTATGCTCTTCGGCGAGATCGAGGAGGTCCTCGACCGCCTCCGCTTTGCCGTCTGGCAGCACGCGGGGGATCTATGACGGGCTTTCTGAACATCGATAAACCCGAAGGCAAGTCCTCGGCTTACGCCGTCAACATCGTCAAACACGTCACCAAGGAGGCCTGTGGGCATTTGGGTACGCTCGATCCCTTCGCATCGGGCGTGTTGCCCGTCGGCGTCGGCAACGCCACGCGGCTCTTCGATTACTTTCTCGCCAAGAAAAAGACGTATGCGGCGCGGTTCCGCTTCGGCGCGACCACGGATACCCTCGACAGCGAGGGCGCGGTGACGGTGGGGGGGAGCATCCCTTCCGCGGCGCAGATCGCTTGCGCGCTCCCTTCGCTGACGGGCGAATATGCGCAGGTGCCGCCGCTGTACAGCGCCAAGAGCATAGAGGGAAGGCGCGGATACGAGCTTGCGCGGATGGGAAAGACGGCGGAGCTTGGGGCGAAAACCGTATGCGTGGAGGAATTTTCCCTGCGCGGGCAGGTCTCGGAGGACGAGTTCGAATTTACCGTCACCTGCGGGGCGGGGACGTACATCCGCGCCCTCGCGCGCGACCTCGCGGCGCTCCTCGGAACGCAGGGCTACTGCACCGCGCTCAGGCGCACCGCAAGCGGCATCTTCACGGAAAAGACGCTCGTCCCGCTCGCTTCCGTCACCCCTGAAACATGGCAAAAATACCTCATCCCCACGGACATGGTACTGCCCTTTGCGGTCATGGAGGTCTCGGACGCGCGTTTTTACAATGGCGTGAAATACCCCGTGGACGCCGCCGACGGCACCTATAAGATCTACCGCGGCGGGGAATTTTACGGCACGGGGATCGTGGAGGGCGGCATACTCCGCGCGGGAAAAAAGCTATGCTGAAATTTGTTTACGGCGAAGAGTACCGCACGCCGTGTACGCTTATCTTGGGCGGGTTCGACGGGTTGCACCTCGGCCACCGCGCGCTCCTCGGCCGCGCCGAAAAATATGGGGATCCCGTCTGCATCACGACCATGCCCGGCGGGAAGGGGAAGGCGCTCTTCACGCTTGCGGAGCGGGAATTTCTCTTTGCGCGCGCGGGCGTGGACGCCGTCTGCGAGATCCCGCTCACGGAGGCGGTCAGACATACGTCCGCGGAGGATTTTTCCGGGACGCTGTTTTCCAAGCTCTCCGCGCGGCGCGTCCTCTGCGGGGAAGATTTCCGCTTCGGAAGGGATGCCCTCGGCACCCCCGCGCTCTTAAAACATCTCGCGCCCTGCCCCGTTGAGACAATTCCCGTCATCGGAGCCGTCCATGCGGGCGCGGAGGCGCCCGGTATGCAAAAGTTCTCCACCTCCGCGTGCAAAGAGCGTTTGCAGAGGGGGGAACTCGCCCTTCTGAATGCCTGCCTGTGTGCGGACGGCGATTTTTACGGCTCGGCTTACTTCATCGGCGGCGCCGTGGAACACGGGAGGCAGATGGGGCGGACGTACGGCTTCCCCACGCTCAATCTCTCCGTCCCCAAGGGAAAATTATTGCCGCCCGACGGCGTGTACGGGGGATGTGCGGCGACGCCCGCGGGGAATTTCCCGTGCATCGTCAACATCGGCGCGCGCCCGACGTTCGGCGTGGAGGAGCGGAAGTTGGAGGCCTTTTTGGATGGCTTTTCGGGCGATCTCTATGGGGCGGAGGTGCGCGTCTATCCCACGGAATTTTACCGTCCGATAAAAAAATTTTCCTGCGCGGCGGCCCTGAAAGAGCAGTTGGAGCGGGACGTGCAAAGACTTCGCAGTCATCGGGCATGAGCGAAATTCAAGCACCCATGTCCGAAGATCGGCCTTACAAAAGGAGGAAAACATGATCAAATTCGGTCCGAGCGGCAACTCGGAGAGATTCTATGCGGAAGGGCATGCGCATACGGAAGAGGCCGCGGCGTTCGTCAAGGAAAACGGCCTCGATTGCTTTGAATATTCCTTCGGGCGCGGCGTGCATATGACGGAGCAAAAGGCGGCTTCCATCCGCGCGGCCTTTGAAAAGGAGGGCGTGGAGATCTCCGTGCATGCGCCCTACTTCATCAATTTCGCCAACCCCGACGGCGAGATGGCCGAAAAATCCTATGGCTATGTGCTGGACAGCGCGCGTATGCTCCGCGCCATGGGCGGCAAGCGGCTGGTGTTCCACCCCGCCACGCAGGGCAAGGATACGCGCGATGCGGCAGTCGGGCGCACGGCGGACCGCCTGAAAACGTTGCGGGACGCCATCTATCTCAACGGGTTGCAGGACGTGATGTACTGCCCTGAGACGATGGGCAAGTTGGCGCAGATCGGCACCGTGGAGGAGATCGCCGCCTTTTGCGCGATCGACCCCATATTTACGCCGTGCGTGGACTTCGGCCACGTCAACGCGCGCGAACAGGGCAGCCTCAAAACGGCGCGGGACTACCTCGACCGCATCGACTGCCTGCTCGACCGCCTCGGCTATGAGCGCATGAAGCGCTTCCACGTGCATTTCTCCAAGATCCAATACGGCGCGAAGGGGGAACTCAAACACCTGACCTTTGCGGATACCGTCTACGGCCCCGCCTTCGAACCGCTCGCCGAGGCGCTGTGGGAGCGCAAACTCGAACCCTACATCGTCTCGGAATCGGACGGCACGCAGACCGACGACGCCGCCGCGATGAAGCGGATCTACGAGAGCCTCCGTCCCTCCTCCGTGTGAGGCGTGAAGCCATAAAATTTATTTAATACCGCTTGCCATTGCGGGAAAATATGGTATAATATCGTCAAGGGAAAAATCCATACAAAGGAGAAAGGGAAATGAGCAACAAATACGCGGGAACGCAGACGGAAAAGAACCTCGAAGCAGCCTTTGCGGGCGAATCGCAGGCGCGCAACAAGTACACCTATTTTGCCTCCGTCGCCAAGAAGGAAGGCTATGAGCAGATGTCTGCTATCTTTGCAAAGACGGCGGATAACGAGAAGGAACACGCCAAGCTGTGGCTCAAAGAGCTTCAAGGCATCGGCGACACGGCTTCCAACCTCAAAGTCGCGGCCGAGGGCGAGAACTATGAGTGGACGGATATGTACGAGGGCTTTGCCAAGACGGCCGAAGAAGAGGGCTTCCCCGAACTTGCGAGAAAGTTCCGCATGGTCGCCGCCATCGAAAAGACGCATGAAGAGCGTTACCGCGCCCTTTTGCACAATCTCGAAAACGCCGAAGTCTTTGCAAAGAGCGAAGTGAAGATCTGGGAATGCCGCAACTGCGGGCATATCGTCGTCGGCACCAAGGCGCCCGAAATTTGCCCCGTCTGCGCGCATCCGCAGAGCTATTTCGAAGTCCGCGCGGAAAATTATTGATATTTCTTGGGATTTGGGGCGGACAAGCCGCCCCTTTTTTCATGGAACCGCGCCGTTTTTGCTTTACAAATCGCGCGCAAACTATTATAATAGACGCATGATCCGCCTTGCCAAAGATTGGAAAGATTTCGCCGTCCTCGCGACGGGCGACGGCTATAAGCTCGAACGGTGGGGGGAGACCGTGCTTTTGCGGCCCGATCCGCAGGTCATCTGGCGCGCGCAGTGCGACCTTCGCGCCCGCAAGGACCTTGCCGCCGTCTATCACAGGAGCGAAAAGGGCGGCGGGAGCTGGGAATACCTCAGGCCCATCCCTGAGAGCTGGAATATTTCCTACCGCGATCTCACCTTCAAAATAAAGCCCATGGGCTTCAAGCATACGGGCCTTTTCCCCGAACAGGCCGTCAATTGGGATAGGATGTGCGGCCTCGTCAAGGCGGCGGGGCGGCCCGTCAAAGTCCTCAACCTCTTTGCCTATACGGGCGGCGCGACGGTCGCGCTCGCCAAGGCGGGCGCGGAGGTCGTGCATGTGGATGCGGCCAAGGGCATGGTGGAGCGCGCGGGGGAAAACGCGCGGCTTTCGGGCATCACGGGCGGCATCCGTTACATCGTGGACGACTGCAAAAAATTCGTTATGCGGGAACTCAGGCGGGGCAACCGTTACGACGGCATCGTCATGGACCCGCCTTCCTACGGGCGCGGTCCGGGCGGGGAGATGTGGAAGATCGAGACGGAACTCTATCCCTTTGCGGAGCTGTGCGCGGGGCTTCTTTCGGATGATCCGCTCTTCTTTCTCATCAACAGCTACACGACGGGTCTGCAACCCGCCGTCCTCGCCAACATCCTTGCGCTCGTATTGAAGGGGCGGAAGGGGACCATCGACGCCTATGAAGTGGGCCTTCCGACGGAGGAGGGCATCGCGCTTCCGTGCGGCGCGGGAGGGATCTTTACCAATGACTGACCACGAACCCATCATCCTCTATGAAGATAACCACATCCTCGTCGCCGTGAAGGAGCAAAATGTTGCCTCCTGCCCCGATGAGAGCATGGATGAAAACCTCTTGGATATTCTCAAAGAGTATTTGAAGGCCAAATACCAAAAGCCCGGCAACGTCTATTTGGGGCTTGTCCACCGTCTCGACCGTCCCACGGGCGGGGTGATGGTCTTTGCCAAGACGAGCAAGGCGGCCGCGCGGCTCTCGGAGCAGATGAAGTCGGGCGACTTCGAAAAATGCTATCTCGCCGTCCTCAACGGCACGCCCCACGAAAAGGAAGGGAAGCTGACCAATTGGCTGAAAAAGAACACCGTCAACAACACCGTCTACCTCTCCACGCAGGGTACGGACGGCGCAAAGCTCGCCGTTCTCGATTATTGGGTGGAAGAGGAACGGGGGCCCTTCGCGCTCGCCAAGATCAAATTGCACACGGGCAGGAGTCATCAGATCCGCGTGCAGATGGCGGGCATCGGGCATCCCGTGTACGGCGATATGAAGTACGGCGGCGAAAAGGCGCAAAAGGGGAAGCTCGCGCTGTGGGCCTATTCGCTCTCCTTCACCCACCCCGTGCGGAAGGAGCGGATGCGCTTCATGGCGGAACCCCCCGAAGGGGAGATCCCGTGGAAGGCGTTCAACGTCTCTGCCGCCGTCAAAGCGGAATAAACGGTAGAAATCCTGTGAAAAGGTAAAAATCCTGTGAAAAACAGAATTTCTCCCCGAAAGCGGGCGATTGCGCTTGACGAACGGGGAAAATTCGTGTAAAATATAAAAGATATTCGGAAAACAATATCGGGCCGCACGGCCCGTATGGAGCAAGTACCATGAGCAAGATGAAACATCGTCTTATAATGATCTCGATCTTCGCCGTCCTCTTCGTTCTCACGCTGAGTCTGGCGATCGGGTCGCTTCCCGTCCCGCAGTCTGCGGCATCCGCCGCGGCCTATGCGCCCACGGCCATTTTCTCGGCCGGCACGGGCGGCGAGGTCTCCACGAACAGACCCGACGACATCCCGGATGAAGGGGATGAAGAGGAAGGGGACGAAGAGGATTACTTCGTGCAATTTTCCTTCCGCGACGAGGGCAAGGTCCACTACCGCCGCGATCTCGCGCTCCGTTGGTTCGAGGCCGCGGGGGAGGATGCGGCCAAAGAGGACCGCGCCAATCCCGGCGTGGAGAAATATTTCTCCATGACCTTTGCCTTTGCGTCCACGGCCTGCGAGACGCATACCGAGGGTTCGGGCGATAGCGCGGTCAGATACAAGACGTGTCCCGTCTGCGGGTACGGCGATTCCGCGGGCGAACACATCCTCGCGGATGCGGAAACCTGCCCCAACTCCGCCTGCGGCTACAACTTCAAGGCCGTCATGCAGTTCAAGACGTTGGAGATCGCCTTCGAGAGTACCGAGGAGAACATCTCCAAGGACGGCGTCGCGACCAACGTGCTGTATTTCGAATATACCGACGGAAAGCTGTACGCCGCCGTAAAGAACGCCTCCTTCGACAGCGAGAAAGAACTTTCCGCCGACGACAAGACGGAGATCGCCTATACGGACGGCGGGGACATTACGCTCGCGTTGGGCGCGCCCGCAGAGGGGAGCGACGTGGGCGAATATTCCGTCACGCTCACGACGGGCGGACAGTCCTACCCGCTCGACAACTTCACCAACATCGGCAGTAACTATCTCGAATACCGCTCCTCCGCGGCGACGACGCCCCAGATCCCCATGACCTTCACCGTCACGCTTCCCGAAGCGGCGGAGAACATGAATGCGCCCCAGCAGGCCATCCTCATGAAGTCCCTTAATGGGCAGAGCCTGAAAGTGAATTCCGTTGGGAGTGTCGAGGACGATGCAAATCCCGTACTCATTCTCGACGAAGCCGTGTATTCCTTCCGTCTCGGCCAGCGTTTCAGCCTCACCTATGAGGCCGTGGACGTCTGCGACGACTCCGTCAGCGTCACCCGCAGCTATTACATGCTCAAAAAGGAGACCCTCGGCGAGGGCGAAGAGGCCCAAGAAATTTACCACAAGCCCGACGAAAAGGCGGGCGACGACTACAAGACGCTCACGACTTCCACCTTCTTCATGCCTTCGGGCGAGGACATGCCCATTGATGAGGAAACGGGCAAGCCCTATGCCTATGTCTCCATCCGCTTCAAGCTCGACGACGGCACGCACAGCGATTACTATGTCTATCTGACGTGGTATGCCGCCAATGGCAATGTGGTGGCCCGCGTGGGCGATGAAGGCGTTGATATCGTCACGGGTTACAAGTGCGAGAAGTGCGGACACGTGATGAGCAAGAAGGAATTTGAGGACGCCACGGCCGAGGGCAAGGAGTTCAAGTGTCCCGGCGAGATGGACGAACCCGTCAAGGACGCCGAAGGCAACGATACGGCCGAGACGAAAAAGGTCCCCTGCGATGCCACCAAGGACAACTATAAAGAACTGCCGGGAGACAACTACTTCGACTATATTAAGGTAGACCTCGAAGCGGAAGGCCCTGCCTATGTGGGCCTTGAAGCACACGAGGCCGAAAATGACGGCGAGAAGAATACCAACGTCTCCAATTGGGTTGAAAACGACGAGGGCCTCACGCCCGTCAAGCAATATCAGAATGCGCTCGACGAAGCGGCCGAGGGCCTCAGCGCAGGCGACGGTGCGTATCTCTATCTTCCGTCTCTGCGCGGCCTCATCAATAGCGACTATGCCGACTACCGGAACCTCCGTTTCAGCATCTACTACTATAAGCCCGGCACGACCGCGGGCGGCAGTGCATCGAGCGCGACCTCCCTTCGCTATAACAATCTCCGCATCGAAGTGGACGAAGTGGGCGATTACCGCTTCCGCGTCCTCGCGCAGGATGCTTCGAGCAACGCGATGAAGTACTACGATGAGGACGGCGAACTCGTCACCGTGACGTCGTCCAACATCTGGGATATCGAGGGCATCCCCGAATTCCACTTCTTCATTGATTACGACGGCCCCACCATCGAAGAGATGGAAGAGCAGTCGGAGGGCTACCGCGAGCGTTCGTATTCCGTTTCGAGCTTCGATATCGTCGCCCTCGAAGGCTATGAGACCGAGTATTCGCTGTACTTCTTCGATAAGACCAAGCTCGGCGAACACGAGGAACCCACCTATTCCGAACTCGTCGAAGCGGTCAAGGGCAAGGAAGAACTCCCCGCGTGGATCCAAGATTGCCTCAAACCGATCAACGTCTATAATTCCGAAGTGGCGGGCGATGCCGATGAGTTTGACCGCAACCCCGATAACGCCTATCAGTGGAACCCCGATAGCTCTTTGAGCTTCGTGCCGCAGGAGACGGGCTTCTATTTCGTCAAACTCGACGTCACCGACGATTACCTCGTGGATACCAAGACGACGGCCTATCAGGTCATCAACATCCGCAATCCCGTCGTGCAGATCCCCGGCAAAACGCCTTGGCTCTCCAACAACATCGCGGCCATCGTCCTCTTCTCCATCTCCGCCGTCCTCGGCGTCGCCATCATCGTGATGTGCGTGGTGAAGCCTTCGGATAAGTCGGTGGAGGAAGTGGACCTCGGCTCCTTGAAGGGCAAGAAGAAGGATAAGAAGGAATAATCCCTCCCAACCGAAAAACCGCAGGGCATCCTGCGGTTTTTCATACGCTTGTGCATGTTTTTTCGGCCTTCCGCAATATACTGATATGAGAAGTAAGTTGCGGAGAAAGACAATGGAGAACGTCAAGATGGGCAGTAAAATCACCGCGGTCCTGCGCGATATCCTATGCGGCGCCGCGATCGGGATCGCCTTTATTATTCCGGGCTTTTCGGGCGGCACCGTCGCGGCCATCCTCGGCATCTATGAGCGGCTCGTGGGCGCGGTATCCGATTTTTTCAAACACTTCAAATCCAGCGTGCTGACCCTCCTTCCCATTGCGGCCGGCATGGTCCTCGGCGTCGCCGCACTCATTCTGCCCATACGGTGGGGGCTTGAATATTTTCCCCTGCCCACCGTATCGCTCTTTGTTGGGCTGGCGATAGGGGGCATCCCGCCGCTTCGGCGCCGCGCGGGCAAGGCGGACACCAAAAAGACGGTCCTCTTTTTTGCGGCGTTCCTGCTCGCCGCCTCGCTGGCATTCCTCCCCGTCATGTCCCGTCCCGCCGATTTCCTCTATCACCTCGATTTCGGCGGCTACCTGCTCCTGTTCCTCGTGGCGTTTGCGGCGTCCTGCGCGCTCGTCGTTCCGGGGATCTCCGGCTCGATGCTGCTGCTCGTATTCGGCTACTATACCCCGCTCGTCGCGCTCATCACCGATCTCGTCCTCTTTGGGAAGGCTCCGCTTGAAAGCATACTCGTCTTGGGCGTCGCGGCGGCGGGCATCCTTTTGGGATTTTTCCTGATCTCGTCGGTCATGCGCTATCTCCTCGCGAGGTATCCGCAAACCACCTATGCGGCCGTTCTCGGCTTTATCCTCGGCTCGATCCCCTGCATCTATGTTTCCGCCGCTACGAACGCTTCCCCTTGGACATGGGTGGCCGCTTTTGTGTCACTCGCCGTCGGATTCGCCATTTCTTACGCCTTTGTGCGTTACGTGGAACGCAGGAAACTTTTGTAAAACAGACGGGAAAAGCGCGCGGCGCGCAAAAGGACGGGAAAATTTGCATTTCCCGCCTTTTTTATTTGATTAAACCGCGAAAGTATGGTATAATCCCCCTCGGAAGATGTAAGAGAGGTACAAGATGTTACAGGTCACGGGCGTCAGTCTGCAATACGGGAGCAAAAAACTCTTCGAGGACGTCAACTTAAAATTCACGAAGGGCAATTGTTACGGCATCATCGGCGCCAACGGCGCGGGCAAATCCACCTTCTTAAAGGTGCTTTCGGGCGAGATCGAACCCAACAAGGGCGAAGTTTCGATGGATAAGAACGAGCGCATGTCCGTCCTCGCGCAGAACCAGAATAAGTATGATTTCGAAACAGTTCTCCGCACCGTCATGCTCGGCCATAAGCGGCTCGTGGAGATCATGGATGAAAAGGATGCGCTCTACCAGCACGCCGAATTTACCGAGGAGGACGGCGTGCGCGCTTCCGAACTTGAAAGCGAGTTTGCCGAACTCGGCGGCTGGGAGGCCGAGAGCGAGGCGGAAACGCTTCTCAACGGGCTGGATATCACAAGCGAATACCACGATAGACTGATGGGCGAACTCGATGCCAAGCAGAAAGTGAAGGTGCTTTTGGCGCAGGCGCTCTTCGGCAATCCCGATGTTCTGCTTCTCGATGAGCCTACCAACAATCTCGACCTCAAAACCACCCGCTGGCTGGAAAATTATCTGCTCGACTTTGAGAATACCATCATCATCGTCTCGCACAACCGCCACTTTTTGAACAAGGTCTGCACGCACATCTGCGACGTGGATTTCGGCAAGATCAATCTGTATCTCGGCAATTACGATTTTTGGTACCAGACTTCCCAGCTCATGGCGCGCCAGCAGCGGGATGCCAACAAGAAGGCGGAACAGCGCGCGGCCGAACTCAAAGAATTTATCGCGCGGTTTGCGGCCAACGCTTCCAAGTCGCGGCAGGCAACTTCCCGCAAAAAGGAACTCGAAAAGCTCACCATCTCCGATTTCAAGCCGTCGCTCCGCAAGTATCCCTATATCGACTTCAAATTCGAGCGCGAGATCGGCAACGATATTCTGATCGTCGAAGGCCTCACCAAGAAGGGGTTCTTTGAGGATATCTCATTCACGGTCCAGCGCGGGGATAAAATCGGCATCATCTCGGATAAGAGTACGTCGGTCACGATGCTCTATGATATCCTCACGGGCAAACAGCAGCCCGATGCGGGCACGGTGAAGTGGGGGAAAACCATCAACGTATCCTACTTCCCGCTCGATAACAGCGAATTTTTCGACGGCTGTTCGCTCACGCTCGTGCAGTGGCTCTCGCAGTTCTCCAAGGACCATTACGAAGAATATCTCCGCGGATGGTTGGGGCGGATGCTCTTTTCGGGAGAGGAGGCGTTAAAGGAGGCAAAGGTGCTTTCTGGCGGCGAAAAGGTGCGCTGTATGTTTGCCAAGATGATGCTCGAAGGCGGCAACTTCCTCATCCTCGACGAGCCTACCAACCACCTCGACCTCGAATCCATCACCTCGCTCAACAACGGCCTCGTCGCATTCAAGGGCTGTATGCTCCTCACCTCCCACGATCAGGAACTCATGAACACGGCCTGCAACCGCATCATCGTCATCAACGGCAAAAAGACCTTCGATAAGAACGTGACGTTCGATGAATACGTGGAGCTATCGTAGCAGAAAGGCATTTCGTTTTCCGAAATTCACAAGATATCGTATTCAAAAAATATCACATCCGCAAGATGTGGTATTTTTTTCTGAAAAAGGCGCAAAAAGCGCGATATTCGTGCAATTCGTGCGGATTTCCGCAGAAAAAGTCGATAAATTTCCTTTCGACAATTTTTTTCAAAATTAGATGAATTTCGTAAAATATTTTTTGTATTTTTGTACAAAAATGACTTTACAAATCGCCTTTTCTGTTTTATAATGCTCTTACATTCCTTTTCGGGGGCAGTTCTATGAAAAAAATTTTGATTATGGAAAGCAACGATACATTCGCCGCACAGCTCGCCGACTATTTCTCCCGCGCAGGGTACGATGTCTGCGGCGTCACGGGGGACGGCGCGGAGGGCCTCGCCCTGCTCGAAAAGACTTCCCCGGACGTCGCCGTCGTCAGCCTCATGCTGAGAAACATCGACGGGTTGAGCGTATTGGGGCAGGCCAAGGGCAAGGGCGTGGATTTCGTCGTTCTCGGCAACTTCTCGGAGGACGCCATCATCCGCCGCGCCATCGAACAGGGGGCAAAGTATTACCTCATGAAGCCCGTCTCCGCCGAAGTGGTGGGGGAGAGGGTGGAAGAGCTATCGGGCGAAGTGCCGAAGGCGAAGGTGGAGCGGAAGCGGGCAGGTTCCTTGGATGAACGCATCTCCAACATCTTCATCTCCATCGGGATCCCGCCCAACATCAAGGGATACGGATACCTGCGGGAGGGGATCAAGATGGCCGTGAAGGACCCGCGCATCATCAACAACGTGACGAAGGGGCTGTATCCCATCATCGGGGAGAAGTTCGAGACGAGCGCGAGCAAGGTGGAGCGTGCCATCCGCCATGCCATCGAGGTGGCGTGGAACAGGGGACGCATCGAGGCGATCAACGCGATATTCGGCGCGCGGGTCTATATCGGCACGGAAAAGCCCACCAACAGCGAATTCATCGCGCTCGTCGCCGATAAACTCATCCTCGAAGATATGATTTGAGGCCCGTCCATACGTCATTTCGAACGTAGTGAGAAATCTCGTTCTTAGAGATTTCTCGTCGCTTTGCTCCTACTTCGCCTGGGCTCGTGACGCGCTTAGATTACAATAGAAGCCTCGCGCGGTCGAAATGACGTGGTGGGGGTAGGGGCAACTTGCACCCTTGGCGCCCCCTTGAGGGGGAGCTGACCCGCGTCTTTTGCGGGTCTGAGGGGGTGGCGTTCCAATATGGCGTTTCGTTTGTATGACACCCCTTCCGTCACCTTCGGTGACACCCACCCCTCAAGGGGTGGGCAAGGCCTGCTTTCCCTCTTATGTCATTCCGACGACCAACGGGAGGAGGAATCTCATCCTTAGAGATTTCTCACCCCTGTGGGGTTCGAAATGACGCATGGGAGCGCGAAGTAGCGCAGTCGAGGAATCACTTTATCATAATGTGATCCTTCGACAAGCTCAGGGTGACGAATTTACTCCCCACTCCCTGAATCCCTCTCCCCAAGGAGAGGGTAGCCCTTTGGCAATATGAGGAGCGGGTAGCCCTGCGGCATACGAAGGGGCCGAGCGCGTGCGGAATTTCGGCAAAATCGGGTTGAAAATCCTTGCAAACGTTTTTGCGTCGTGTTATAATATCGTGCGGAAGAAGCGATGCTTCGGAGGCGCGGAGTGAAGAAAGGCGGAATCAAATTTCATCTGAAACAAAAGCCGACCAAACGGCAGGTCGTGCGCGTGATGCTGAATTTGTTCATCATCGTGATCGGCAATGCCATGGCGGCGGGCGCTTCCGCGATCTTCATCGAACCGCTCGGCTTTGCAATGGGGGGGACGACGGGCCTCGGCATCTTCGTCAAGAACCTGTTCGGAGAGTCCGTGAACGAAGAGATGGGCAGGTGGATCGTCAACCTCGTTGTCTATGCGGCGAACATCATCCTGTTTATCATCGGCGTTGCCACGCTCGGAAAAAAGTTTGCGGCGGGTACGCTCGCGGGTACGCTTCTCTATCCCGCTTTCATGAGCCTCTATACCTACCTCGACGGCCTCTATGCAAATGGCCACGGCGGCGTGACGCTCGGCCAATCTTTGGGCGATCCCATTCTCTGCTGTATCTTCGGCGGGCTGCTCTTTGGCCTCGGCATCGGCATCGTCGTGAGGGTGGGCGCCTCCACGGGCGGGACGGATATTCCGCCCCTCATCTTCCAAAAGTATTTCGGGTGGCCCGTCTCGGTATCCATGTGGCTGATCGACGGCCTCATCATCGCGCTGGAATTTGCCGTACCCGATTTCATGAATACGGTGGGGCTTGCAAATATTCTTTACGGCGTCGTTCTTACGCTCATCACATCCGTTGCGATCGACAAAGTTTCGCCCATCGGAATGCGCCGTACGCAGGTGAAGATCGTGAGCGAAAAATATCGGGAGATCCGCGATATGATCCTCATGAAGATCAGCCGCGGCGTCACGGTGCTTTACGGGCAGACGGGATATTTGAAGCGCGATTGCCATATGGTGCTGACCGTCATTTCCCATCGCCAGCTCGTGATGCTCAAAGCGGAAGTTCACAAGATCGACCCCAATGCGTTCATGACAGTTTCGGTGGTCTCGGAGGTGCGCGGAAAGGGATTTCAATCGGATGGGGTGGATTTTCTGATGCCGCGCGAGCCGAGTGTGGAACCCGAAGTGGTGCCGGATCCGACCGAGGAGGATCACCATGGATAAGATCGAGAGCTTCCGCATCGACCACACCAAGCTCCTTCCGGGGCTGTATGTCTCCCGCAGGGATAAGAAACTTCTGACGGTGGTCACGACCTTCGACCTCCGCTTTACCGCACCCGGCCGTGAACCCGTCATGGATATGCCCGCCATCCACACCATCGAACATTTGGGCGCGACGTACCTCAGAAATTCGCCCCGCAAGGGGGACGTCATCTATTTCGGGCCGATGGGGTGCCGCACGGGCTTCTATCTCGTGATGTTCGGCAACCTCACGCCTTCGGAGGTCTGCGGCCTCGTCAAGGGCATGTGCGATTTCATTCTCGATTACGAAGGCGATATCCCCGGCGCCAGCCCCGAAGAATGCGGGAATTACCGCGAGCAAAATCTTGAAATGGCGCAATACTACACGGCGCACTATCTCGATGCCCTCGCCGAAAAACGGTTTACTTACCCCGAATAATGCTTTTTTTGCAATAGCAAAGGCGCGCGAAACTTTCGCGCGCCTTATCTTTTTATTTTCTTTCCGTCCGTTTATTTTCTTTCCGTTCGTCCCGAAGCCGCTTGCAAGGATACGGGCGCGGCGGGATCGTAAATGCTGTTTCCGTGCGCGTCCATCGCCACGACGAGGGGAAAACCCTCCACTTCGAGGCGGTAGACGGCCTCGCTCAGAAGATCGGGGAAGGCCACGCATTGGCTTTTTTTGACGGCATTTCCGTAGAGCGCGCCCGCCCCGCCGATGGCGGCGAAATAGACGGCGCGGTTTTTCACGAGCGCCGCGCGCACCTCCTCACTCATCTCGCCCTTGCCGATCATGCCGCCGAGGCCGAGGCCGAGAAGGCGCGGCGCGAAGCTGTTCATGCGTGCAGAAGTGGTGGGGCCGCAACTCCCCGACGCCTTTCCCGCGGGTGCGGGACACGGACCCGCATAGTAGATGAAGGCGCCCGCGAGCGGAAAGGGAAGGGGCATGTCTGAATCGAGCAGTTCGAAAATGCGCCGATGCGCACAGTCGCGGGCCGTATAGAGGGTCCCTGAGAGCGAGACGGCGTCGCCTGCGTGTAGCGATAAAATTTCCGCCGCAGAGAGGGGAAGCGAGAGCGTTTTCATCACAGCACCTCCTCTTCGCAGCGCACGCAGTGGCATTGGATGTTGACGGCGACGGGCAGCCCTGCGATATGGGTGGGGGCGACTTCGCACTGCACCGAAAGGGCGGTCACGTTTCCGCCGAAGCCCTGCGGCCCGATGCCGAGGGAATTGATCTTTTCCAGCGCTTCCTGTTCGATCTCCCGCACTTCCTTGCGCGGGTGGGCGCTCCCCACATCCCGCGTGAGCGCCTTTTTCGCGAGAAAGGCGCACGAATCGAAGCATCCGCCGATGCCGACGCCCACGACGACGGGCGGGCAGGGCCGCGCGCCCGCGAGGCGCACCGTCTCCGTGATCGCATCCACAATGCCCGCCTTCCCCTGGGCGGGCGTCAGCATGAAAATGCGGCTCATATTTTCACTTCCGAAGCCCTTCGGAAGGTATGTAATGCGGACATGGTCCCCCTCAACGATGTCTATATGCACATATGCGGGGGTATTGTCGCCCGTATTTTCGCGGCTGAGCGGGTCGCAGATGCTCTTGCGGAAATACCCGTCCCGATAGGCGCGCCGCACGCCTTCGTTTACGGCGTCCCCCAAAAGCATGCCCGTAAAATGCACGTCTTGCCCCACTTCCAACAGGACGGCGCTCATGCCCGTATCCTGGCAGACGGGAAGGCATTCCCTTTGCGCAATGCGCGCATTTTCGAGGACGGTGGAGAGGGCGTACTGCGCCGCGCCCCTCTCTTTCAGACGGGCATTTTCGAGGGCGGCGCGGCAGGGGTCTGTCATCCGCGTTCCCGCGCGGAGCGCGAGGCGGTAGACGCAATCCCCGATTTGCCGTGTATCAATGGTTCTCATGGTCCAATTATAAAACATTTTTCGGGAAAGGTAAAGGATTCCGTTGTGCTTTTTGCAAAAAAGCTGTATAATGTGGGCATGAATAAGACTGAACTGCCCGCGCGGGAGCGGTCGTTCGGGGCAGGGCTTGCCTACACGCTCTCCGCGGTCTTTCCCTATTTGCTCATGCTCATCGCCCAACTCATTCTCATGCCGCTGGGCGCGGACAGCGGGAGCAACGTCTATAAGTATGTGAGTTTGCTCGTCCCGCAGGTCGGGATGGCGGCGGTCTCGCTCATTTTTTTTCGCAGGACCAAGACGCCGGCGCGTGAAATTTACCATCCCTGCAAATGGTATTATTTTGTGATCGCGCTCGCGCTCGCCTTCGGCCTGTTTGCGTTTTCCGAACTCAACAACCTGTTCATCGGCCTCTTCGAGGCGGCGGGATACGAGAGCGTGGGCATGAGTTCGCTCCCCGCGCTGACGGGCTGGTATCTTCTCCCCGCGCTCCTCATCATCGCCCTGCTTCCCGCCATCTTCGAGGAGACGGTTTTCCGCGGCATCCAGACGGGGGTCCTCGCACGGGAGGGGTGGAACCCCGCCGCGCTCGTATTTCTCTCAGGCGCGCTGTTTTCGCTCTTCCACGGCAACCCCGAACAGACGGTCTA
>CANQSR010000009.1 GCA_947626575.1 uncultured Clostridia bacterium
GGTACTCCCGACGGGAATCGAACCCATAATTAGCCCTTAGGAGGGGCTTGTTATATCCATTTAACTACGGAAGCAGATAATTTGTTGTTCGTAAGTTCGCTTCCCGTCTCCCGACGGGAATACTTCGCGTTGGCGCCGTATCGTTCAACGAACTCTCCGGGAACGCTCGTGCGCCGCTCCGCGTCTTCGAACCCATGGCCCTTAGGGGGGCTTGTTATATCCATTTAACTACGGAAGCAGATATTTTGTTGTTCGTAGGTTCGCTTCCCGTCTCCCGACGGGAATACTTCGCGTTGGTACCTTATCGTTCCAACGGACTCTCTTTAACGCTCGTGCGCCGCTCCGCGTCTTCGAACCCATGGCCCTTAGGAGGGGCTTGTTATATCCATTTAACTACGGAAGCAGGTATTTTATTGTTCGTAAGTTCGCTTCCCGTCTCCCGACGGGAATACTTCGCGTTGGCGCCGTATCGTTCAACGAACTCTCCGGGAACGCTCGTGCGCCGCTTCCCGTCTCCCTGCGGGGAGGACAAGAAGGATTTACTTACCCAACTATCATACACCTTTTCCGCGGGGAAATCAAGCGAATGTGCCGTTGCAACACAAAAAAATTAAGAGAAGAAGCGGCAGTTGCAAATATGCGTGCGAAATTACTCGTTGCCACGCTCTTCTTGTTCCGCATTCCGTTTTGTCTTTTTTGCGGCAATGACGATCATAAAGACGCCGAGCGCCACGGTCAGCCCGCAGACGACCGCCCCCGTGATCGCATTCATCCTTGCGATATTGACAACGTCGCCCGCCGTATCGAACTCGCGAAACATCGCCGTCTGCAAGGCGAGAATTGATACCATCGCGTCGGCAAGGTTGATATTCTTCGACGCCCGCACCGTCATCTCGCTGCTCCGCCTTGTCTTGACGAAGTTATAGACCGATACGATGATCTTATAAAAGGCATAGATCGCATAGACATAGATCGTAATGCCCGTATGGATGAACGAATCGTTTGCCCGCACCATCTGCAAAATGGCAAACGAAAGCGCGATCGGCAGAAGCAACAAAACTACCCCGCAGACGCAGTAAATGCGCGTATCTTTCCGCTCGGTAATATCTTCCGTCTGCCCCGCCTTGACGGCTTTTCTGCGGAAAACGTGATAGACAAGAATGATCCCGCGCAGCACAATTAAAAGCACATAGTAAGCGGCGAGCGCGCCGAACCAAATGGAGCGGATGACGATCGCGACCGAGCCGTTGTAGACGGCGAACGCAATGTTGATGAGGAACGAACCGATAGAAAGTAAGATCGCGCGGAAGCCGTATTCCGTAAAAAGTCTGTTCCAGAACGGCCGCCCTTCCGACCACTTCAAAGCCCGCTCGCTCCAATCGGGAAACATCTTGATAACGCCGTAAATGCAGTAGCCGACGGAAACGCACATCACGCCGAGGAACGCGTATCCCCATACCATGTCCGAGGAGAGGCTCTCCTGCGTCATAAACAGCGTGCCGCCCACGGTAGCCAAGACGCCGATGACGGCAACGAGGAGAAGCAGCCACAGCGGCGGTTTTTTGAAAAATCCGGAAAGTCTTTTCATGTCCGTTTCATTACAGCGGCGCCTTCATCGAAGGGCGCACGCAGATGGAGATGACTTCGCAGATGAAGAGGATATCGTCCTCGCACCCGCGCTTCACCCACTCCATCGTGATCGCGGTGACGCCGCTGATGAAGTAATGCGACATATATTCCACGACGCGCTTATCCGTCACGCCGTTTTTCGCATAGATCGGCACAAAGATGTTTTCAATGAGCTGTTTATCCATTTCCCCGATCTGAAAAGCTCCCGAATTGTTGTAGACCTCATACAGCCGCCTGTTCTTCTTGACAAAGGTAAGATAGGGGACGAGGTATTGCGGGGAGATGAAGATGAGTTCGTCCGCCGACATCTTGGAGAAATCTGTGGTGATGACGCCGCCGAAGGAAACGAAAAA
Organism: uncultured Clostridia bacterium; assembly: GCA_947626575.1. Classification (GTDB taxonomy): domain Bacteria; phylum Bacillota; class Clostridia; order Christensenellales; family Borkfalkiaceae; genus Gallimonas. Next base: position 1,983 of record CANQSR010000009.1, read on the forward strand.
CTCCGAGACGGCGCGCTCCTGCGTCTCTTTCAAGAGGTCGTATAAATTTTCATAGTGCGCATAGAAGGTGGAGCGGTTGACGCCCGCCTTTTCGCATACATCCATGATGGAAATATCCCCGAACTCCTTTTGTTCGAGAAGAGCGACGAGCGCGTCGTCCATCTTCACGGCGGTGTTATGAAATTTCGCCTGTGACTTGTTCATAAGCCGGCCTCCTTGTTCTGTATTGTATCACAAGGACCCGCAGAATACAACCGTAAAAACGACGTTTTACATGATTTCAAACAAATTTTTTCTACTGAAACCAACATTTTTCGGAAATCACAGCAAAAACCCACGGAGAACGACCTGCCGCCCCCCCGATACAGGGATGTATCATCAAAAGCCGAAAGCGAGTGTATTTTCGGCATTGAATTTATATCATTCTTTCGGTGAGTTATTGCAAATTTCCTTCCACTTTGCGGCAATTTCCTCGTCGGTCATCCCGTAAAACGGCTTGTCCTTTTCGTCATATAGGTTGATGACCCGCAAGCCTTTGCGCTTGGCATAGCGCATCGCGGTTTTCGCCCCGCTGCGGTAAGCCTTTTCGTCCACATAGCAAATCAGCGCGTCGCAGGTGTCTAACATCTTTTTGTTGCTCAACGTGATCCGCTGTTTATAATGCGCTTCCTCGATGTCATATAGAACAGTGCTTACGTCGGAATAAGGCGTGCTGTCCCATTCGTCGCTTTTCTGAATGGCATGTAAGCCGGTTAAGACGACTTCGATTTGCAATGTGGGATATTCTTCCCGCAACTTACGGCAGGACTGTAAAGCGAGGCTGTCAAACTCGCCGTGCGCCCCCATCGTAAACGAAAAACAGCCGCTTTCTATCTCGGCCTTGATTGCGGTTATCAACCTCTGCGGCAGGGTTTTGGCAAATATCTGCCCGTGTCCGATAAATCCGATTTTCATCACGTTTCACCGATATGTAGGTGTGCCTACATATATTATAGACCAAATGGCGAAAATAAGCAAACGTTATGTAGGCATGCCTTCGTATTTTATCAAGAGCGGCGGCTTAAAATAGTATGTAGGCAGAACTACATAAGGAGAGCCGTTTTGACTGTAAACGAAGCCGTTGCAAAACGAATAAGCAGATTGCTGATCGAAAAGGGGATGACGCAGTATCGGTTAGAGCAGGCATCCGGCATTCAGCACGGGAGCATGCAGTGCATCATGAACGGCCGTAACAAGACGGTAACATTGAGTACGGTCATCATGATCGCCCGCGGGTTCGGCATGACGCTTTTGGAATTTTTGGACGACCCGATATTTACCTCGGAAGATCTGGAAGTTGAATAAAAAATAGATACTAAAGTATTTCACGATAGCATGAAAACCAACGAAGCGATTTTGAAGCGTATCGAGGAGATATGCAAAGAAAAAGGAAAAAACGTCTGTAAGGCGTGCTTAAACGGCGGCAAATCGCCATCCGCCCTCTACGACCTCATGAAAGGAAGGACCAAGTGTCCGAAAGTGACGACGATCAGGAGCTTTTGCGAGGGTGCGGGAATCACTTTATCTGAATTTTTTGACAGAGAGTATTTTAACAATTTAGATGACGACGATTAACGCAAAAAAGCCCGAAGTCCGCAAGGATTTCGGGCTTTTACCTTATTTTCCTCAATAAAAATAGATACTGTCTAAAAAAGCCGGGAGGGATCTTGGCGCCCCCTTGAGGGGGAGCTGTCAAGGCGAAGCCGAGACTGAGGGGGTGTCATTCCAATGAAATAACGCCACCCCTTCCGTCACTCGCGTTGCTCGTGCCACCCACCCCTCAAGGGGTGGGCAAGGAAAAAATATACCGCTTATTCATATCTCGGCTTTTTTGTGCGTTGAAATGCTGTTCAAAGGCGCGTCCGTTTTGTTTTTATCGGGAAAACCTTATTGAAACCAACACTTTTCGGGATTTATGTTGTGGTATTTGCCTTCCGAAGGCTTTACAATGAAAGCGCCGAAACAAGGAGGACGGAATGAAAAATAAATTTCTTCGCACGGGCTTAGAGTATCTCCCCGCAATCGTGACTGCGCTTTTGGCGGTCATCACGCTCATTCTCTATGCGACGGTCATCACGGAACACGAGGTGAGCAAATATCTTTGCATTTGTTTTATTCCCGCGGTGCCGTTTGCGCTGATTTTCCTCAACCGCAAATTTACATTGGGCATTCCGCGGTATCTCATCATGCTGGTATGTCTGCACCTCATTCTTTCGGTGGATGGCGGCACCGCGATGGGGCTATATGGCCGTCTGCCGTGGTGGGACCTCATGGTCCACGGGTTTTTCGGCTTTTTGGGATGTGCGTTTTTTTACTATCTCTATTTCCGCTTTGAAAAACAGCCGCCCAAGCCCATCCATATGATCGTGTTTCTGCTCCTGACGATCGCGCTTGCGGGGATCTGGGAGATGTATGAGTTCGTCGCCGACCTTATCCTTCACAGCGATATGCAGGGCGTGGAGGGGGCTTTGGCGCAGGGGATCTCTCCGCTCACCGATACCATGACCGATATGATGATCGCGATCGCCGGCGCCGTGCTGTTTTATGCGGCGCTGTTTATCCGAAAAGTATTCTTCCCGAAACGCAAGAAAGGCGGCGGAGAGATGTCCTGAAAAATTTTCAGAACCCGACACTTTTCGGGATTTATGTTGTGGTGTTTTGTGGAAGGCGGCGTTAAACTTTTATCGAAAAGGCGGAGGGGGCTATGGCAAAGAAGATCAAAATCGTAATGCGGCGGGCGGAAGCGGGACGCGATGGCGAAGCGGCGCTCACAATGGACGATTTTCGGGAGTTCCTTTCGGCAAAGACTTACGAAGAGCAGCTCGGAATTCTCTTAAAACATTCCGAAAAAAATCAAAAATTTATAGAAATAAGGAGAAAGAAAATGGAAAACTACAATGCAGACTATGCAGTCAGTCAGGAAGAGATCACGAAGCAATTCGAAGAATTTTGCCATACCAAAGGTATCGTCGCAAAGTTCAAGGTGGCGTTCGAACAAATGGGCGAAGACGCCCGCCGTCAGCACGAGCAGGACAAAGCGAATATCGAAGCCGTGAAAAACTCTGAGGAAAACAAGGAGTTCAAAGAGTTTTTGCACACCAAAGGCTTCAAAGCGAAGTGCCGCCTCGTCATCGAAAATATCAAGAAAGGCGCGGCGAACGCCAATGCAGACACCGCAAGAAAGCTCGATGAGCTTCACGCAAGGACGCAAGCAAGCATCCGTGCGCACAGCGTAACGCCGAACGCAAAGCCCGCGGAGTATTCCGCAGAGGAGCTTGCCGCCGAGTTCAACGCCTTTTTGAAGGAGCGCGGACTCGACGAAAAATACGCCGTGCAAATCGTGGAGGAATGAGTATGACGGAGCTTGAAAAAGCGCTTTCGGGCGAGCAATTCGACCGCAGGGACAAAGATGTCTTTCTTTTCCAAAGCAAAGTCAAGGATATGCTCTATGAGCTGCACGCCTTGAAGCCGTCCGATCCCAAAAGAACGGAGATCGTCAAAGAGCTTGTGACGGGATATAACCAATACGTCTTTATCGAGGACGGTTTCCGTTGCAGTTTCGGCAAGAATATCCGCTTTCACGGAATGGCGATGATCAATTACGACTGCACCTTCCTCGATACAAATTTTATTGACATCGGGCATTGCGCCCTGATAGGTCCCGGTTGCAAACTTATTTGTACCAATCATTCCATAGACCCCGGCGAGCGGCTGAAAGGTGCATTTCACGACAAGCCCATCAAAATCGGTAGCAACGTTTGGCTGGGCGCAAACGTGACCGTCTTGCCGGGCGTGACCATCGGAGACAATGCCGTGATCGGCGCGGGTTCGGTCGTCACGAAGGATGTCCCCGCAAACGTTGTGGCGGTCGGCGATCCCTGCCGCGTCGTAAAGGAAATTTTCGGGGAATAGTTCAAATCGGGGGATAAGGTTTTGAAAAAGACGATCGAGGTCGTAGAGAACGGCGTCAAAAAGGAGAGGGTGGTTTCCTACATCCCGCTCCGTTATATCTTGAATATCCTCCTTATCTTCTTTGAAATTGCCGCCGTGATCGCGGTACTCAGCCTTATCACGATCTATGTTCCGTACTTCTATCTTGCCGTCGTCGCAACCCAAGTGGGCGTTGCGATCAGCATCATCGCACGGAACGATAACCCCGATTATAAGCTCCCGTGGCTGTTTTTCGTATTGCTCATTCCCATTATCGGGTTTATGCTCTACTTTATGTTTTATGACCGCAAGCTCAACCGGAAACAGCGAAAAAACGTGGAACGGGCAAAATCCGAGACAACGGGAAAAGACGACAATAAAGAATTTCTCGCCTTAAAAGAACGGGACGAGCAAGTTTATTCGCAGGCGGTTTCCCTTACAAAACTTTCCTCGTCCCGCCTGTACTTCGGGACGGCTATCCAATATTTCCCCCTCGGCGACGAGCTGTTTCCCGCGATGATAGAGGACTTGAAACGCGCCGAAAAGTTTATTTTCATGGAATACTTCATCATCGAGGGCGGGGTGCTGTGGGATTCCGTTCTCCATGTCTTGAAAGAAAAGGCAAAGGCGGGCGTGGAAGTTCGCGTCGTCTATGATGACATCGGGTGCATGATGACGCTCCCCGGCAACTACTACAAACAGCTTGCCAAAGAGGGGATAAAATGCGTCCCGTTCTCCAAACTCGGCGGGCAGGCGAACAACAAATTTAACAACCGAAGCCATCGGAAGATCACCGTCATCGACGGGAAAGTGGGCTACACGGGCGGCGTAAATCTCGCCGACGAATATATCAACCGCATTGTAAAACACGGGCATTGGAAGGACGTCGGGGTGCGGCTCGAAGGCGAAGCGGTGAACGAGCTGACAAGGCTGTTCCTCATCGACTACGAGCAGAACGTCAAAAAGCCGACGGACACCTTCGGGAGCTATTACGGGCATACCATGTCCGAGGGGGAGGGCTACTGTATCCCGTTTGGCGACGGACCCAAGCCCATCTTCGAGCGGCAGGTTTCCAAGACGGCGATCATGAATCTCCTTAACGGTGCAAAACGGTATGTCTATATCACGACGCCCTATCTCATCATCGACAACGAACTTGCCTCGGCGATCGAAAACACCGCGCTCCGCGGCGTGGATGTGCGCATCATCACACCGCACATTCCCGATAAAAAGCTCGTCTTTTTGATGACGCGAAGCTACTATCCGCGCCTTATGGCGGCGGGCGTAAAAATTTTCGAGTACGAAAAGGGCTTCATCCACGCAAAAACCTATTCGGCAGACGGCGAGGCGGGGATCGTCGGCACGGTCAATCTCGACTACCGTTCGCTCGTCCACCACTTTGAAAACGGCGTGTGGATGTACAAAAGTCCTGCTATTGCCGATATGGAAAAGGACTTCCTCGCCACGCAGGAGAAATCCATCGAATACCACAGCGAAATGCTCAAACAAAATCTCTGGGGAAGATTTGTGCGCGCGCTCGTAAAAATCTTCGCCCCGCTCCTGTAATTTTTCTCAGAAACCGACACTTTTCGGGATTTATGTTGTGGTGTTTGGGGGAAGGAACCGTTACAATAGAAATATCAGAAGAAGGAGGCGGCTATGAACGCGATCGAAATCAGGAATCTTACCAAGAGTTTCCGCGGGATGTACGCGCTCGACGGCCTCGATATGACCGTCCCGCAGGGGGCAATTTACGGCTTCATCGGCGAGAACGGAAGCGGGAAATCGACCACCGAAAAGTGTATCTGCGGACATCTCGTTCCCGACAGGGGCAAGATAACGCTGTTCGGAAGGCCCTATACCGACGCGGGCGTCCGCGCAAAAGTGGGGGCGCTCATCGAGAACACGGGGTGCTTTCCCTCGTCGAGCGTCTACAATAACCTCATGATGCAGGCGATCAATTTGGGGCTGAAAGATAGGAGCGGCGAGATACAAAGGGTTTTGAAGATCGTCCGCATGGAGGACAACGCGCGCCTCACCTTCAAGAAGTGTTCGCTCGGCATGAAACAGCGCATCGGCATCGCCATGGCGCTCCTCGGCGACCCCGCGCTTCTCATCCTCGATGAGCCAATCAACGGACTCGATACCGACGGGATGCGGCTCATGCGGGAGATCCTCGTGGACATTACCAAAAATTACGGTTGCACCGTCCTCATTTCCTCGCATATCTTGGGCGAACTCGAAAAAATCGCTACCCATTACGGCATTATCCGTCAAGGCAAGATGATAAAAGAAATTGCCGCCTCGGAAATGGACGGCCGCTCGCAGGTCTATGTCTCCCTGAAAACGGGGGACGACCGCGCCGCCTATGACCTCTTACGGCGGGGCGGGTGCAACGTCAAATTCGAGGAAGGCGAGCTTCGCGTCTATGACATCATGGATACGGCAAGGCTCTCGGCCTACCTTTTGCAGAACGGCTTCGCGCCGAGCGAGCTGAAAAAACATAAGATAGGTCTCGAAGAATACTATGTTTCCCTCATGAGCGGGAAGGCGGTGTAACATGGAAAATGCGAAAACGTTGCAATTCGAAAGACCGAGCTTTTCTGAACGGCTTAAAGGTATGCTCGGCGTGGACTTCTATCGCTTGTTCCATACGCCGCTCTTCTATATCTTCATCGTGATTGCGGCACTCATTCCCGCGCTTGTGTCTATGGGAGCTATGGGCGAAGGCGAAACGGCGGGAATGTTTACAAACGCTTGGCAGATCATCGCCGCAGACAGCCCGCTGTATATCGTTCACAATATGGGCGAATACGCCAACATGAACATGGTCTTTATCTTCGGCGGCATCATGGTTTCCATCTTCATCGGCCACGACTACCGCAGCGGGTACGTCAAGCAACTGTTTACCACCCACGCCAAGAAAGAGGACTATATGATAAGCAAAACCCTCGTTTCCGCGTTCTCAATGGTGTGTATGTGCTTTACTTATCTCATCGGCGGAATGATCGCGGGAGCGGCGACGGGACTTCCGTTTTCCATAGACGGCGGCTCGCTTGTCTGCGCCATTTTGGGAAAAGTTATCATGAGCCTCGGTTGGGCGAGCCTGTACACCTTTATCAATATCATCTTCCGCAGGAAGTTCGGCATTTCCATTGCCCTGTGCTTTGTGTTAGGGACGGGAATCCCCGTCATCGGCGCGGCGGCACTCGTCGGAAATACGGCGGCACTCAATATCTTCCTTTACGGTTCGTCGGTGCAGGCGTGCCTCTCTTCGGACTTTGTTTCCGTCGCGGTCTGCCTCATGAACTCTGCCGTCTGGGCGGTCGTCTACAACGTCCTCGGCGCGGTCATCCTCTATCATAGGGACGTGTATTGAGGGAACCGGCATCCTCATTCCGAGGGAGCGAAGCGACCGAGAGAATCTTCTTTCTGCCGTACGGCTTTACAAGATACACGCCGCCGCGAGACGCGGCGGCGGTATGAGGGAGCAAATCTCAAACAGGGAGAAACCCATGAATGCGATCGAAATCAGAAACTTAACAAAGACCTTCGGCGAGAAACACGCAGTAAACGGGCTAACCATGTCCGTGCCTGAGGGTGCGATTTACGGTTTCATCGGCGAAAACGGAAGCGGAAAATCGACGACGGAAAAGCTCATCTGCGGGCTCATTCAGCCGAGCGGCGGCGAGATCAAACTTTGGGGAAAAGACCGTAATGAGCAGAGCGTCCGCGAGAAGATAGGCGTTCTCATCGAGGCCCCCGGCTGCTTTCCCAACTACACCGTCTGGAACAATATGAAACTGCAAGCCGCCAACCTCGGCATCAAGAACGAGGACGAAGAGATACGGCGCGTTTTGCGCCTCGTCCGCATGGACGGCGCGGCGAGCAATAAATTCAAAAACTGCTCGCTCGGCATGAAGCAGCGGATCGGCATCGCGTTTGCGCTCCTCGGCGACCCCAAACTTCTCGTTCTCGATGAGCCGATCAACGGCCTCGATGCCGACGGCATGCGCATCATGCGCGAGATATTGACCGACCTTTCCCGCCGCGGCACGACGGTTCTCATCTCCTCACATATCTTGGGCGAACTCGAAAAAATCGCCACCCATTACGGCATTATCCGCGGCGGAAAGATGCTCAAAGAGATGACCGCCTCAGAGCTGAACGCCGATTGCCCGACCTATGTGGCCCTCAAAACAGACGAAATGCAGACGGCGCGGGAGATATTACAGCGGGCGTTCGGGCGGGCGGATATGGATCAGCAGTCGGGCGAGATCCGCGTCTATGGAGCGTATGCGGAAGAAGTCGCAAAGTACCTCTTCGGAAATTTCGGCATCGCCGTGAGCGAGATCCGCACGGCAAAGATCAGCCTCGAAGAGTATTATATCGATCTCATGCGGGAGGGGAAATAACATGAATGCGAACGGTTTCGGAAAACGCCTCAAAACCATGCTCAAAGTGGATGCGCGCAGAATGCTTACCATGCCCACGGTGTGGATCATGCTCGCAGTCTCCCTCGCGCTCCCCGTCCTCATCCTCGTGATGACCTCTTTCGTGGGGGGCATGTCCGAGACAGACCCTTCTGGGAGCGCGCAAATGTCCTTTACGAACGTCTGGCAGGCGATCGGCTCGGCGGCGGGCGGAAACGCGATGAGCATGGACCTTACGGGTATGTGCAACATCAACCTTCTGTACTTTCTTGTGGCGATCTTTGTGTGTCTCTTTGTGGGCGAGGACTTCCGAAGCGGATACGTCAAGAACCTCTTCACGGTGCGCGCGAAGAAGCTCGATTACGTCCTCTCCAAAACGATCGTGCTGTTTGCGGCATCGGCGGGTATGTTCCTTTTGTACTTCGTCGGCGCGATGATCGGCGGCGGGATCGCGGGGCTTTCCTTCGACGTCGCGGAAGCGGGCGCAACCGCGGGCGGCATCATCGCCTGCATGGTAAGCAAAGTGTTCTTCGCGCTCGTCTTTGTTTCCATCGCCCTGACGCTTTCCGCCGTCGGAAAGCAAAAACTGTGGCTCTCCATCCTCGGCTCTTTGGCGGCGGGCATGCTCCTCTTTACGATGATCCCCATGATGACGCCGCTCGATGCGGGCGCGTTCAACGTCGCGCTGTGCGTTCTCGGCGGCCCCTTGTTCGCCGCGGGGCTGGGGGCGGTCAGCAACATCATTCTGAATAAGACGAGCCTCGTTTAGTTCGGCGGGCGTGTTTCGTATAGGGAGGCGCGGCGGGCTTCCGATGCCGAAAATTTGTGCGGCGATATGGATTTTATTTTTGAAAAATCCTTGCTTTCGGCGGGCGGCGGTGCTATAATATTGCGAAAAAGGGAGGTAAGTTCATGTTAAACGAAAAAATCGCAACCATGCTCAACGACCAGATCAACAAGGAACTCTATTCGGCCTATCTCTATCTGGATTTCGCCAATTACTATGCCGACGAGGGCCTCGACGGCTTTGCCCATTGGTATGAGGTGCAGGCGCAGGAAGAGCGCGACCACGCGTTCATGATCCGCAGGTATCTCTTGAACAACGGCGTGCGGGTGAAGTTCTCGGCCATCGAAAAGCCCGCCAAGACCTTCGCAAACCACCTCGCGCCCTTGCAGGCGGGCTTTGAGCATGAGCAGTACGTCACTTCGCTCATCACGGCCATCTATCACGAGGCGTTCGGGCAGAAGGATTACAAGACCATGCAGTTCCTCGATTGGTTCATCAAGGAGCAGGGCGAGGAAGAGACCAACGCCGACGACCTCATCAAGAAGATGAAGCTGTTCGGGGGCGACGCAAAGGGCCTCTATGCGCTGAACCAGGAGCTTGCGGCGCGGGTCTACACGCCTTCGGCCACAGGCCCCGCAATGTGACCGCACGAAAAAAATGTTCGAAAAAACGGACCCCATGTATGACATGGGGTCCGTTTTTTATGGAAAAGAATTATTTGTGATCGCTGAATTGGGAGTTGTAGAGATCCTCTTTGTCGATATGGAACTGCGGAACGCCGTTGCGGTCGAAGGTGATCTTCATTACGTGCGCGTGGCGGTTGAAGTCGAGCAGACTGTCGCCCGTGATATCCTTATAATCGCGGAAGTGCAGGATGCACAGCTGTTCGCCGTTATCGCCCTCCACGAAGCAGTTGTGGCCGGGGCCGTAAATTTTGAGGCTCTCATCCGTTTGGAACACGGGTTCGGGGTACTTCGTCCAATTCTCCTTGACCATGGGGTCGTCGCAGGCGTCGATCTCCAAAAGGCCCATGCAGTATTCGTAGCCCGTGGCGGCGGCCGAAAAACTCACGAAGATCTTGCCCGCATGTTGCAACACGGCGGGGCCTTCGTTGACGCTCTCGCGCAGTTTTTCCCAATCATAGTCGGGCTGGGTGAGGAGCATGGGCTGGGTCGCGAGGGTGAAGGGGTCCGCCAGCTCGGCGATATAGAGGTTGGAAGAGGAGGGCTTCTGCGCCCAGATCGCATACCACTTATCGAGTTCTTCGTGATAGAACACCGTCATATCGAGGGACATGCCGCTGTTGAAGGAGAAGCCGTCGCCCGCAGTCTTTTTCATCACGCCCATGTACTCCCATTCGTCGTGCATGGGGTCGTCGCCCGTGCAGCGGAGCGCGCAGCATTTGATATCCCACAGGCTGCCCTGGCTGTATGCAAAATAGATGACCCATTGCCCCATGATATAGTGAAGTTCGGGCGCCCACACATACTTTTCCTTGAAGTTGGCGTCCATATGCCAGATCTCCTTGGGTACGGCCGCCGCGATGCCGTTCACCGAGTCCGCCGCGGTGAGTTCGATGCGGTCGTATTGGGGATAGGACCCCGTGAAGTAATACATGCCCTCGTGCTTATAGAGGTAGGGGTCGGCGCGGAGCGTCACGAGCGGGGAGAGATAGTCGCCGCCCACATCGGGAGATGCGCTCTCGCCGCCATCCACCGTCGCCTCACGCACAACGACGCCGCTCTCTTCGGGCGCGGCCTCGGTTTGGAGCGGAGAAAGGGGGGAGACCTCGGACATGCCCCCCTCGGATGCTTCCAAAGCGTGCGTTGTGGGCGTCTCAAAAAGGCCGCTGTTTTCAGGGGCTTGGGGCAGGGAAGGCGCCGTTTCGGTCATGGCCGCGGGCGCTTTTACAGAAGCGTCCGGCGCGAACTCTTCCCCGTACGCGGCATGAAGGCCGAGCGCAAGGGGCGCGCACAGCGCCAAACTACATGCAACACACAGGATGCGTTTCATCGTATCCTCCTCGTTTCTCGAAAATTTGGGCTATCATAGCACATCGCGCGGAAAAAATCAATAGGTATTTTCAAAAAAAGCAAAATTGTCAACAAAAAATTTTCCGAAAAATAGATTTATAGATTTTCTTAACATTTTTTTATTTTAATATTGACAGGATACCTATTTTATGATATTCTCGCGCAAATCACAGATAGGGGGAAACGTATGGGAAGCATCAGACGGCGTTTGGGACGTTGCACGATCCTGCTCGGTTTGGGCATTGCGCTGACGGCGGGCCTTCTCTTGCCCGCGGGGTTTGCGCAGGCGTCGGCTTCGGCAACGGATCTGAGCGCGGAACAGCTCGCATTGCGTGAAAAACTTGTCGTCAGATACAGTTTAGACGATACCGCGGCGGGGGAGGGCGCAAAACTTGCGGCGACCACGTGGGATAAGAACACGCAGGCCTTTGTTGCGGATACGGCGCACGACGCCACGGTGACCAACCAAGTCCAAAACAGAGCCACGGGAACGGTCTCGGCTACGAGCGGCAAAGAAGAGGGCGCGCTGACCTTTACGGCAAGCGCCCATGCGCGGGCGGATTTTCATCTGCCTGCGGACGCGACGGGCATGACCGTCTCCATGTGGGTCAAGAACGTCAACACCTATTGGTCCAGCCTCGTGGAGTTCTGGGACGGCTCCGACGGCGGCCGCTTCGGCAAGGGTACCATGCAGGGTAATGGCGGCAGAGCCAACGAAGGGGATGCGTGGAGCGCAAACTGCCCCGCACACGCCGCCGCCACGATAGCCGAGGGCGGCGGATGGGATTCCTTCTGCATCAACGTCAACAGCAGCGATAACGGCGGCGGGGCGGTCGACCCCATGAAGGCGGATACGTGGTATCAGGTGACGTTTGCGCTGACTTCCACCGAGATGCGGGCCTACCGTGACGGCGTCTTGAAGCAGACTTTCGATAAGAGCAACGCACCGTCGGTACTCGGCTCCATCATGAGGGCGGCGAAGAACCAGACGAAAGGCAAACTCGGCATCCGTCTGAGCCTTGATACAAACGACGGGGACATCCTCGACGAATTCCGTATCTACAACGGCGCGATGACCGACGACGAGGTGCGCACGCTCTACTTTGAGTATGACCCCGCCGCGGAATTGCCCTACTTTATCCCCGAATATTACGACGTGCAGGGTCTTCTCTATCCCGAAGAACTGCTTATCGGCGGCGCAACGGAAGTGACGGACGGCCCGGACGGCACCAAGAAGGGCGTGACGGAAAACGGCATCGAATATACTTATAAGCCTCTTACGGGGAAGGCCACTGCCGACCGCGATGAAACGGGCATAAAGCTGCAACTTTCCAAGGGCATCTATACGAGCAGCGCGACCGTAAAATTCCGCCGCACGCTCAACCTGCAAGCGGAGAAACTCGGCTATAAGATCGGCGGCGAGGCCCACGAGATCCCCGTCCCCGCCCAAAACGGCGGCGAGATCGTCGTCAAAGTGGCGGCGGGTACCGATCTCTCTGAGGTCGAGGGCGACATCGCCGTAAAGATGTTGGAAGGCGACGGCGATGCGAACAACTATGAGACGGCGTTTTCCTACAACGCTCGGACGCACACCGCCCTCGTGCGCTGTACGTATAAGCCCTTCCGCGGGCAGGATGCGTTCTACACCGTCCGCTTCGCGGAAAAGAACACCGGGGCGTTGGAGAGCGCGTCCGTCACGGGCGGCCTTGCCGCGTTGCACCTCACCGAGGAGAGTTTTGCGGACGGTGCGGTGAACGTCCCCGTGCGGGATATAGCTTCCTTTGAACTCAGCGTCTCGCTCACGCTTGCGGAGGGAGCTACGGCGAACACCGCGCTGACGTTTACGGCGGCCGATCTCAAAGAGGGCAAGCTCTCCTTCATCATCACAAACGAGAACGGCGAGGAAAAGACGTATTCGCTCGTCCCCGTCGTCCTCTCTTCGGATGCCAAACTCTCCGCGCTCTCGGCGGGAAGCTATGCGCTTTCCCCCGCATTTGCGGAGGATACGGAGGCCTATGAGGTCACGGCGGACATGGGGGAGGGCGCAAAGGTACTTGCGGCCGTCGCCGCCACCCCTGCAAGCGATAAGGCCGTCGTACAGAAGCATTACGATAAGACTTCGGGCAACATCGTCATCACCGTGACGGCCGAGGACGGCACGGCAAAGCAATATACGATAGCGGTGCATGAGCGGGATACCGACGCATCGCTTGCGGGCATCGACGTGGGCGGCGCGCCGCTCGGCGGCTTCGACCCCGCCCAAGAGGCCTATACCTTCAAATACAAGGGGAGCGCTCCCTCCGTCACGGCCCGCGCGGCTTCCGCGAAGGCAAAAGTTGCCGTCGGCGAAGCGGATGCAGAGGGCAAAGTGACGATCGCCGTCACGGCCGAGAGCGGCGCGAAAAAGACGTATTCGGTGACGCTCGTGAAGATGAATTCGGATACCTCGCTCAAACTGTATTTGGGCGGAACGGAAGTCACCTTTACGGACATGGTAGCCGCCTACAACGTGCCGCTCGGCGTTCAGCCCGACCTCATCCCCGTGAAGGCCGAGGCCGCGGAGGGCGCGGACGTCGTCTGCCGCAGGGAAGAAAACAAGCTGGTATTCACCGTCACTGCCGAGGACGGCACGGCGGCCGAATACACGGTAAACCTTACTTCCGCGCAGGCGGCCTTCGGGGAAGGCGCCCCTGAGGATAACAGCCCCGCGCCGAACAATGCGGGCATGATCGGGGGCATCGTGGGCGGCGTCATCGGCGGCGTGGCCGTTGCGGGCGCGGTGGCGCTTTTGCTGATACTGAAACGCAAAAAATCGTTGGGGGGAAAGCGTGATGAAAAGCAAGATTAAGCTGTGTCTCTTGGCCGTGGCCGCGTTGAGCGTCGCCGCGGCGGCCGCAGGCTGTGCGGGCGGCGGGCATACGCATACCTATTCGGATGCGTGGGCGTTCGATGCGCAATCGCATTGGCACCCCGCGTCCTGCGAACACGACGCCAAAATCAACAAGAGCGAACACGCGTTCGAGACGGCGGTCATCGCGCCGAACGAGACCGACGGCGGCTATACGCTCCACATCTGCGCCTGCGGATACTCGTATAAGACGGATCCCACCGACCCCGTGCCGGGGGAGACGCCCGAACTCGGCGGCTACCGCTTCGATGCGGAGCAGCATTGGAAGCCCGCCGCTTCGGGCGAGGACCTCGCCCCTCAGCCGCACCGTTTTGAAGAGGAGGAGGTCTCTCCCACCTGCTATGCGGCGGGATATACCAAGCATGTCTGCGAATGCGGCTATTGGTACGCATCCGATCCCATAGGCCCCGTCGCCCATACGTACGGGGAGGGCGTTTTGGAACACGATGAATCCGCCCATTGGCGCACCTGCCTCGTCTGCGGCATCAAGAATGAGATCGCGCCGCACAACTTTGCCGAGCGCATCACGCCCGCAACCTGCGATGCAGGGGGCTACACCGATTTCACCTGCAAGGACTGCGGCTATTCCTACCGCGGCAGGGAAGTTGCCGCGGGCCATACCTTTGCGGAGACGCTCGCATCCGACGAATTCGAACATTGGCGCCCCGCAACGTGCGGCCATACGGCGAAGGCGGACGTCGCGGAACACGTCTTTGCGGATGACAGCGGCGTCTGCGCCGTGTGCGGCAAGGAGATCGCGCCCCGCATCTCCTACACGCGTTCTGCCGACGGCTCCTATTACATCGTCACGGGCATCGGCAATTTCAAGGGGGAAGAAATTGTCATCCCCGATGAAGTCAACGGTGCGCCCGTGCGCGAGATCGCCGCGAGCGCGTTCAGAAACAACCCCGATATCACCTCCGTCACCTGCGGAAAGAACGTCGAAAAGATCGGCGCGCACGCATTCGAAGGGACCAAGCTCACCGCGGCCGAACTCGGCAGCGCGGCCGTCGGGCAGCGCGCCTTTGCAGACTGCAAAGAGCTTCAAACGGTGACGTTTGAAACCGCGGGGACCGTCGCGCCCTACGCCTTCGAAAACTGTACTTCGCTTCAAAGCGTGACGTGTACTTCGCCGCTGACGGAAGTGGGCGCGCAGGCCTTCAACGGCTGCGTGAAACTGCAAGCGCTCGACCTCAGTAAATGTACGTCGGTCGGCTTCTCCGCCTTCGGCGGATGCGCCGCATTCGCACCGTCGTCGCTCGAAGCGCTCGTCTCGGCCGAGGAATATGCCTTCTCGGAGAGCGGCATTGCGCAAGCCGTGCTTCCCGCGGCCTTGCAGGTGATTTCGGATAATCTCTTCAACGGCTGCGAAAAGCTCGTTTCCGTCACGACCTCCGCGGCGGAGATCGGCGTCTCGGCCTTCGAGGGCTGCACCCTGCTTAGTAGCGTGACGCTCAGCGGCACGAAATACATCAGCGGGCGGGCCTTCAAGGGGTGCGCCGCGCTTAGTTCGCTCGCCCTGCCTGAGAGCGTTCTGCGCGTGGGCGCGGACGCCTTCGGCGAGACGGGCCTCATCACCGAGAAGAACGGCGGGAAATACGCCGCAAACGTCCTCATTGGCGCATCGGTGGGTACCATGTCCGTGGAGGAGGGTACCGTCGGCATCGCGGACGAGGCCTTCAAGGGCAATAAGACCCTCACCGCAATTACCCTTGCGGACAGCGTGCGCTTCATCGGCGTCGACGCCTTCCGCGGCTGCGAAGGCCTTTCCGCCATCGACTTTAAGAATGTGAAGATCATCGGGGCAAACAGCTTCCGCGAGAGCGGGCTGGAAAGCGTCACCGTTCCCGCAACGGTGGAGAGCGTGGGCGACAACGCCTTCTATGACTGCAAATCGCTCACGTCGGTCTCCGTGTCCGCCAAGGAGATCGGCAGGTTCGCCTTCTCCTATACGGGCGAGGGCAGAACGCTCGATTCCCCCGTCAAACAGCGGCCGGGCTATGCGAAACTTGCGAGCGTGACCATCGGCGAGGGCGTGGAGAGCATCGGCAGTAACGCCTTCCAATATTGCCCCGTGAAGCAGATAACGCTTCCCGAAAGCCTCGTCTCCATCGGCAAATACGCCTTCGCGCAGACCGATCTTACGGAGATTGCCATTCCCGCGGAGGTCTCGCTTATCGGCGAATACGCCTTCTTTTGCAACCTGACGTCTGCGACGTTCGCCAAGACAAGCGGCTGGAAGGCGGGCAAGACTGCGCTCACGCTCACGTCGCCCGCAAGCAATGCAACGTATCTCACGTCCACCTATTTGGACATCGATTGGATAAGGGGGTAACGGCAACATGAAACGAATTGTTTGGATCCGCGCACTGCTCGTCGCCGCGCTGTGCATCTTCGGCTGTTTTGCTCTTTTCGGATGCGGGTCGGAGCCGCAAGCTCCCGAAGTGAAGGATGTGGCCCTCACCGCAGAGGAAGGCCTCTATGGCGTGGCGGGCGAAGCGCACCGCCTGCATTACACCGTCCCCGAAGGATGCGAGGTGACGGCCTCCGTGGAACTCGGCGGCAAGGCCGCAACGGCGGAGGATTTCACCTGCCTCGGCGAGGAATACATCTTCTATACTGCGGGCGAATACACCGTCACCGTCTATGCCGCCAAGGACGGTATGCTCGGCCGCGCTTCGGTGAAATTGACAATTGCGGCGCGGGCAGAGACCCTTGCCGTCGGCAATGTGAGCATCAAGGCGGCGGCGGGCGAGACGTACGGAAGGATCGGCGCCCTGCACCTGATTTCCTATGAGGCCACGGCGGGCTGCGAAGTCTCCGTCACCGTCCAAAAGGAGGGCGCGGCGGCAACGGACGCCGTGTATGACGCCGCCCTGCAAACGCTGGTATTCGGCGCGGCGGGGAACTATACCGTCACGGTGACGGCCGCCCGCGGCAGTGAAAGCGCAAGCGGCTCAGCGGAAATCGAAGTGGCGGCCTTCGATCCGCCCACCGTTTCTTTGGCGCTCGGCAAAAGGAACGTGAAGGAGGAGGAAGGGGTCACGCTGGAACGCGAGGCCGTGTATGCGGAGGGCGACTGCGCCCTTTCGGAACAGATCTCCGCCAACTACCGCAGAACGGGCGGCGGGAAATACCGCCCCGCAGAGGCGGATGAATTTACCGTCATCGGCGATACGTTCATCCCGCACATCGCGGGCGAGTGGGAAGTCATCTTCCACGTGGAGAGCAAGGGCGGCGCATCGGGCGAAGCGTCCGCAAAATTCACCTGCAATCCCGCCGACCTCACGCTTGCGCCCGTCTCCGCGTCGAGAGCGCGCATCGCGACGGATACCCCGACGGAGCTTGCGTACCGCGTCGAGGGTGCGGCGGATAAATACACCGTCTCCTTCGATACCCACGGCAATTCCAACGTCACCGCCGTCGCGGGCGGCGGCTATTCCGTCCGCATCACGGCCTCCGAAGTCGATTACTTCACGGTGACGGTGGTCTATACGCACAAGACGGCAAGTTCCGTAACCAAGTCCGTCGACCTCGACTTCTATTCCGTCGAGAGCCTGACGTATGCGCCCGCATGGGGCGAGGATCCCTTCGGCGGCATGCCCTCCGAAGTCCTCACGAGCATGGGGCATCTGCTCTACTTCGATGCAAAGAGTTGCGGCGGCGCGGCGCGCGAGCTGACGGGCAAGGATGCGTCGTTCGAAGTCCTTTCGAGCAACATCTCCGCCTCGGCGTCTGCCGGTATCCTTTATGCGGCGGACAACAGGGAGTATCCCTATCTCATCGTGAGCAACTTCGGGAACAACACCGCCACGGGCAGTTTTACACTCAAAATGACGGTGACCGACCCCTATACGCACTATTCGGCGGTGGCGGCCAAGCAGTTCACCGTCACCGCGACGACGAACAGCAATTCCACGGCGCCTTCGAACATCCAGAGCTACATCCAACGGCACGCCGATTTCTTTGATATGGGCGCGATGGATTACAGCATCCTCGGCGAGTATGCCCGCGAAAACATGGTGCTTACCAAGACGGGTACCATCATGCAGCGCACCAATCCCAATTGGTCGATGGAGGGCCACGGCCCCGACTTCGCCCGCATGAGAGGCGCGTCTGCTTCGGCCGATTGCACCCTCGAATTCTCCTTCGAACTCTTGGGGGTCAATCCCGATACGGGCGCGGTCGGGCTGGGCATCGGCCTGCGCACGGGCGATTATGAAGGCTGGGCAGGGTTCTTCGATCTGCGGGCCGTAAACGGCAAACTCGCCATCGCGCACGGCTTTACGGCAAAATCGGAGGCCATGGGCAGCGTTGAAATGCCTGCGGCCGTTGCGGGCGCAAAACTTTCCGTGCGCATCGACCGCAGGGTGAGCGGAAATTCCGCCGTCTATGTGGTATACGTCAAGACGGCCGCGGATGCGCCGTATGCGGAGTACATGCGCCTCGTTGCCGACGTCTCAGAGGCGGCGGGCAACATCGGGGCGAACGTCGCGGCCTTCCAATTCACCCACCGCAACGCGGGCGGCTGTTACATCGTGGACGGCGTGAAGTTCACCGATTTCGGCGCATGAGCGCGCCCGCACCGCAAGGGCGGCGCGAAACGGTATAGCGAAACAAGCATTTGAAATGGGTCCGCGCAGGCGGACCCATTTTTCTGTCTTGACGGGGCGGGAAATTTGTGATACACTGTATCAAAATTACAAAACGGAGAGAGAAGTATGATAGAGCAATTCGAGGTCACGGTCCCCGCGCCGGGCGGGGAACAAACGAGAACGGCGCGCGTATATCTTCCCAAAACTTACGGCGGGGCGAGGCGGTTTCCCGTGCTGTATATGTTCGACGGGCAGACCGCGTTCTTCGATGAGACCGCGCCCTATGGCGATAGCTGGCGCATGGGGGAGACGTTGGATAGGCTGGGCGCCGGCCTCATCGTCGCGGCGGTGGATTGCGATAAAAAAGACCGCCTGACGGAGTATTCGCCCTTCGCGTTTCAGTCCCCATACGGCTCGTCCGCGGGCAAGGGGGAGGTCTATCTTGGCTGGCTCGTCCGCGTATTCAAGCCGCTCGTCGATGCGCGCTATCTGACGCTTCCCGCGCGGGAGCATACCTATCTTGCGGGCAGTTCGATGGGCGGGCTGATGACGCTCTATGCGCTCTGCCGCTATCCGGACGTGTTTCGGGGCGGGGCGGCGCTCTCGCCGAGTTTATGGATAGACCCCGAAGCCTGCGCGAAGATGATCGCGGGGGCGGATTGGGCGGAACATATCGCGCTCTATCTCGATTACGGGGAAAAGGAACTCAAAAACCACGGCGAGCGGCAAAGGCAGGGCCTTGTGCGGTGTATAGATGCCCTCATGCAGAAGGGCGCGCCGTTTACCTTCCGCCTCATCGGCGGCGGCACGCACAGCGAACGCTCGTGGCGGGAGCAGGTCCCCGCCTTCCTCGAAGCGCTGTCCCTTATATAAGTCCCTCCTTGGCACGGCGCTACCCTCTCCTTGGGAAGAGGGGCAGGGGAGTGGGGGCCGTCACCCCGAATCCGTCGGGTAAATCCGTCACCCTGAGCTTGTCGAAGGGTCACATTATTAAATTAAGGTGATTCCTCGACTGCGCTCGGAATGACGAAACCCTTTCGGCCTCATTACATTCGGCCACTTTCCCTAAAAGGGACAGCAAGTTGTTTGCCCTCCCTCACGTCATTCCGAGGAGCGTAAGCGACGAGGAATCTCCAGCGAAAGGGTACCGCGCGGTCCTGTTGTAAACCAAGCGCATCTCAACGCCTTCCGAAGTTTCGGAAGGCGTAATTATGAAAAAAATTCTTGCATGGCGGTTTGAAAAATTTTCGGTTGCGGTATAATATATATGAACAAAGGAAGCGAGGTGCCGTCCGCTTCGGACGGGCCGCAAGGCACATCCGTACGCCCGCTCCGCCGTAGCCTCCCCACCCATCAAGGAGATGAAAATCATGAAACACGAACTTCAAACAAGAAACGGAAACTATGACCTTTTCGACGTATTCGACGACTTTTTCAAGCCCATGTTCTTCGAAGAGGGCAAAGAACTCAGAACAGACATCAAGGAGACGGAAGCCTCCTACGAGCTTGACCTCGAACTTCCCGGTTACGGCAAGGATGAGATCAAAGTATCTCTCGAAAAAGGCTATCTTACCGTCACCGCCGAAAAGCGCCGCAAGGAAGAGGAGGGCAAGAAATATTTGCGCAGAGAGATCCGCGAGAGTACTTCGAGAAGCTATTATGTAGGCTCCGACGTCACGCGCGAACAGATTAAGGCCAAATATGATAACGGCATCCTCTCGCTCACGGTCCCCAAGAAGCAACCCAAGGAAAGCGAAGAGAGCCGCTTCATCGAAATCGAATGACCGAAGAATGATAGCTTTCGGCCGAACGACCGACGAAAACCGCTGAATGGTAGGCGAAAAGCCGCCGAATGACCGACGAAAAAATTATTCCGATAACCGATGAAAAAACCGCCCGAACGGGCGGTTTTTTCTTGCCCTATATCGGGCGATTTTTTCATTTTGACGCAAAACGCGGCTACCATGTCCGCGATACGGGCTTCGAAATCGCGCAAGCTCCCATAAAAGCCTCGCGCGGACAGAATAACGCCTTCCCTTGGCGCCCCTCACGTCATTCCGAGGAGCGTATGCGACGAGAAATCTCCAAAGGACGAGCGAAGCGAGCCGGTGTTCTCGTCGCCCCATGGGGCGGCGCTACCCTCTCCTTGGGGAGAGGGGCAGGGGAGTGGGGGTAAATCCGTCACCCTGAGCCTGTCGAAGGGTCACATTATGCCCCCCATCCGTCACGAGCTGACGCTCGTGCCACCCTCCCCCCGTTGGGGGTAGGGCTTTCTCTTGGCGCCCCTTTAAGGGGAGCTGGCGAGGCCAACGGCTGAGCCTGAGGGGTTTTTGAAACCCTTTCGGCCTCATTACATTCGGCCACTTTCCCTAAAAGGGACAGCAAGTTGTTTGCCCTCCCTCACGTCATTCCGAGGAGCGTATGCGACGAGGAATCTCCAAATGGTGGGGCCGCATGGCGCTACCCTCTCCTTGGGGAGAGGGGCAGGGGAGTGGGGGCCGTCACCCTGAATCCGTCGGGTAAATCCGTCACCCTGAGCTTGTCGAAGGGTCACATTATTAAATTAAGGTGATTCCTCGACTGCGCTCGGAATGACGAAACCCTTTCCCCTTCGCTTTGCTACTTCGCCTACGGCTCGTGACGACCTTAGTCCACAATAGAAGCCTCGGTCGGAAGGAATGACGATAGGAACCTTTTCGGTCCAATACGTCATTCCGAACGAAGTGAGGAATCTCATCGTAGGGCGGGATTCGCGCCTTTGGCGGCGCGCCCCGGTGAACAGCACACTGTGCTGTTCAGTTTGCGGCAAACTTTTCTGTAATCGCACAATTCGACCGCAAACCGATTGCTCCCGCAATCGCCTCCACCCTCGAATCCCCCTTCATAGCTGTTCATTGTAGGGCGGGATTCGCGCCTTGGGCGGCGCGCACGATTGACAATTATCAATTGTCAAGTCGGCGGTAGAACCCGCCGACCTTCGCCAACCGCTCGCGTGAAAGGGCAAGCGGTTGGCTCGTCTCCCCTCGAATCCCTTTTTCTGCAAGGCATATAGAAAGGGAACGGGCAAAAAACCGTTCCCTTTCTATGGCGCAGAAGGCGGGATTCGAACCCGCGCTACCCTTCACAGGTACTACTCCCTTAGCAGGGGAGCCCCTTGAGCCTCTTGGGTACTTCTGCAAACTGCGCGTGAAATTTTCTTCAAAGCGGCGGATATGGACACGCCGCCCCTTCTTTACCCTATCAATATAACATAATTTTGCGCGGTTGTCAAAGTATATTTATCGGGAAACGGGAAAAATTTTCGGAAAATTTCAGCCCACGCCTTGCGCGCGCTATCCGAATGTGCTAAAATATCCTCGGAGGGCAGGGTATGAATATCTGGCACGATATCAGCGAAGAACGCATCAAACCCAATTGCTTTGAAGCGCTCATCGAGATCCCCAAGGGCAGTAAGGCCAAATACGAACTCGATAAGGAGACGGGCATCTTAAAACTCGACCGCGTCCTCTATACTTCCACCGTCTATCCCGCCAACTATGGCTTCATCCCGCGTACCCTCGCCGACGACGGCGACCCGCTCGACGTCCTCGTCCTCACCAACGAAGTCATCTATCCCATGACGCTCGTCAGTTGCTATCCCATCGGCGTCATCAAGATGATCGACGGCGGGTCTCTCGATGAAAAGATCATCGCCATCCCGCACAAGGACCCGACTTATAACGGGTATTACGATATCCACGAGCTTCCCAAACACATTTTCGATGAAATGATGCACTTCTTCGAAGTCTATAAGATGCTCGAACATAAGAAAACAACCGTCAAGGAGATCGCGCACCGCGATGAGGCCGTCGAGATCGTCAAGAAGTGTTTGGGGCTGTACGCGGAAAAATTTTCGGATAGGAGGTAACCATGAAGATCATCTTTTTCGGAGACTCTATTTCGGATGCGAACAGAAACTACCGCGACGACGCCGATTTGGGGACGGGATACGTCAAGATCGCGGCGGGAAAACTCCGCCTGCTCTATCCCGACCGCGAGTTTATCATCCTCAACCGCGGCGTGGGGGGCGACCGCACCGAACAACTGCTTGCGCGCGTCCAAACGGACGTCGTGGCCGAACAGCCGGACGCCGTCATTTTGCAGGTGGGCATCAACGACGCTTGGCACCGTTTCCTCATCGGGGTGCCTGTGACCGAGGAAGAGTTCCGCACGCGCTATGAAGCGCTCGTCAAGATCATCAAGGAGACGGGCGCCAAGCTCATCCTTTTGCAGCCTTACGCATTAAACATGGGGGGCATGTCGCGGGTCAGGCCTTACTTAAACAAATTTAACGCCATCATCGGAGAGATCGCGCGCGCGGAGCAGGTGCCGCTCATCCCCATGGATGAGATCTTCACGGGCCTTACGCAGGATATCTCGCCCGAACAGTTTTCTGTGGACGGCGTGCATCCGACGCACCGCGGCTGCCGCTATATCGCCGACCGCGTCGTGAAGGAACTCAGGCAATACATTCAGTAAAGAGCAAGGTTTTGATAACAGAGGGAGGCCCGCCGTGCAACGCACGGCGGGCCTCCCTCTGTATGGACAAACGCGCCCTCGCGGGCGCGTTTTTATATGGTCGTTTTTCATATATGGTCATTTTTCACAGAATTTTAACCCGCCTTCGTGAGTTTGACCGTGACCACCGTCATATCATCCTCGGCGCGGCCGTGATAGAGGCTGAGCGCGGAGGCGAGGATCTCTTCTGCCAACGCCTGCGGGTTGAGGGGGTGCAGGCGGGAGAGGTAAGCGCAGAGATCGGAGGAGGAGCCGAACGCAGAGGAGATGCCGTCGCTCATGAACACCAAAAAGTCGTCCGCTTTGAGTTCAACGCGCAGACAGGTGGGGCGGATGGCGTCGAGTACCCCGATGGGGAGCGATTCCCCCTCCAAGACCTGCAACGTCTCTCCCGAAAGCACGAATCCGGCGGGGGAGCCGATCTTGACCACGTCGGCCGCGCCCGTATCGAGGTTGACGGCCGCAAGGTCCAAACAGGAGAACGTCTCCTCGGTGGAGTAGGCGACGAGGCGGTTGACCGTCGAAAGCACGGTATCCGAGGGCATCTTTGCCTTATAGAAGCTCTCGATGAGCGAAAGGGTGCGGTCGGAGACCTCGCGCGCGGCTTCGCCGCTGCCCATGCCGTCCGAGAGCGCCACGATGAACCGCCGCTCGTCGATCTTCAAAAGGGAATGCGTGTCTCCGCAGGCGAGTTCGCCCTCCTTTGTCTTAGAGGCTACGCCGAACGACGCATCATATACGGGCCGTTTCCGCAGGATGAAACAGGCGCGGTCCTCGGTGAGCGGAAGTTTTTCCGAGAGTGACAGCGGAACGCCCAACGCCTTCTCCGCGATGCGGCACAGCTGTTTGCCGCTTGCATCCGCATCGAGGGTGAGGGTCACGGTGAAGTTTTCCCCCTCGCCATAGAGAAAAATCTCAAAGGAGAGAAGCCCTTCCCTTGCGAGCGCCGCCGAGAGGCGGCGTTCTTCATCGGAAAAGACGTATTCCTCGCTCTGTTCGAGCGCCATGCCCTTCAAAATTTCGCTGATGCCCTGCGCTTGTTCGGCGAGCAGACGCCGCCCTTCGCGCGCCGTCTCCAATTCGAGGTCGATGCGGGCGTATTCCGCGAGGTGTCCGTTGACGGCAAAGAGCAGTCCCGCCGCATTGATACAGTGGGCCGAAATATCCGCGGGAAGGTCGATGAGGTTGACGTGTCCCTTGGCGCGCCCGACGGCGATGAGCTTATCGAGGCCGTCCGAGAGGCGGTAACTCTCGCAGACGCGGCGTTCGGGGCAGGAAGCGCACAGGCTTGCGATCACCTTGCTTTTGAGCTGTTCCGCGGTGACGGAGGGGCGGTCCTGCATGCGGAAGGCGAGCGAGATCTCGCGGAAGAGGGAGGAGACTTCATACAGCTGTTCGCCGACGGCGCGGCGGCACCGGTTGACGGCAATGCGCGGGAGGGTGCGTTCGCGGTAGAAGAGGAGCGTCTTATCGGCGCGGCGGAGCGTGCTTTCGGGGATGCAGACCGTGAGCAATACGGGGACGAGGCAGGCCGTCAGCCACAGGATGGCGGGGAGCGCGCCGAGGGCGTAGACGCCCCGCAGCCACAGGGCGGCGGCATAGCAGACAAAGAGCGCGAGCGCGGCGGCGGATTTCCCGTAAGGCACGAGCAAGAGCGCGGCGGAGGCGTACACGGTAAACTCGGCAAGGGGGAGGGCGGAACGCGTGAAGAGACAGAGGGGGAGCGAGAGAACGGCGGAGAAGGGTACGGCGGCGGAAGTTTTCAAAAGGACGACGCTCGCGAGCGTTCCCGTGAGCGAAAGGGCATAGAAGATCTCCTCGCCGAGCGCGGAGAGGGTACCCATGCCCGCGATGAGCCATAAGAGAGCGAGTTCGGCGAGGTCTGCCGCACCGAGGCGGGTGCGGAAGGCACGCGTGAGGAGCGCGGAGAGTCCCCCCTCGAAGAGCAGGCAAAGGAGCAGGATCCCGGCGGCAAGGATCGCCTTCTGGGCGGTGGGCGGAAGGGGGAGGATGGGGTAGCCTTCGTGGGGGAAGAGAAAGATGAAGGGAAGTTGGGCGGCGGCGGCATAGGCGATGCGTTCAAAGCCGGGTTTGCGCCCGAAACGGCGGTAAACGACGCTGACGAGAAGCAGGAACGCGGCCTGAATGGCGGCCGAGAGCGTCGCTTGCAGGGAAAGCGCGTTTGCGGAGACGGCGAGGTATGCGCCGCCCGCCAGAAAGGGGTCGGCGCCGCAGGCGAGGGCGGCAAAGAAGAGGGCGAAGGAGAGCGGTTCGTGGCAGGGAAGGGCATAGTTGCAGAGCAACATGGCGGCCGCAAGCAGGAGATATTTGAGCGCGGCTTTGGGATTTAAGCGTACGCGCGGCAATTTTTTCATACTGACACTCCGTGGGACTTTTCCTCATTATAGAGGAAGATGTCCCGCGCTTTGCCGAAAGGTTTGGCGCGGAATGTCGAAACGGGTCATTTCACAGCCACCGCGGATGGGACGGAAGGGCCTACCCCCAAAGGGGGAGGCCTTATCTTGCTGTCCCTAAAGGGAAAGTGGACGCGAGCAAAGCGAGCGGCCGAAAGGGTTTCCAACCCCTCAGTCTCGGCCGACGGCCTCGCCAGCTCCCCTCATAGGGGCGCCAAGACCTGCCCCCTTTCTAAGGGGGCGGGTGGCGCGGCTCGTTCGGGCAGGACGCTGCTCATGCGCCCCACCCCCTTGGGGAGTCCCCCTCCCATGGGAGGGGGTAGAAGCGGCCCGTCGCTCAGGCGTGGCGGGCCGATGGCCCTGAAAGTGCCTGAGGGGGGTCACCCCCCCACGTCATTTCGAACCCCGTTAGGGGTGAGAAATCTCAAAGAACGAGATTCCTCGTCGCTCCGCTCCTACTTCGCCTGCGGCTCGTGACGCGCTTAGATTACAATAGAAGCCTCGCGCGGGCGGAATGACGTTCGGCTACTTCGTCGCTTCGCTCTGCCCGCCCTCCCCCTTTTACCAGAGGGGGAGAGGTAGGGGAGGGGGGAATAAATCCGTCACCCTGAGCTTGTCGAAGGGTCACATGATTATAAGCCCCCACCTGTCTCGCTACGCGAGCCACCCGCCCCCACAAGTAGGGGCAGGTCTTCCCCAAGGGGAAGGCTTCCCCCCACCACCGCCCTGCGGGCAGAGCCTCCCCCCCAAGGGGTAGGCCTTTCTAAATCACTGCGAATAACCAAAATCACAATTTTGGTTTTCGCCCTCAATTTGCGCGTCAAGCGCTTGTTGTCCGTTGGAACGAATGAGAGGACAAGAAGGTTAAGGCGTTAACGCATATTTCTCTCGTGCCGTTTTGTTGCTTGCAACAAAACGGCACGAAACAGTTAATATGCCCCGCAAAGGTGCGGGGCATATTAACAACCCCCGCGCGCGTCGCCGCAAGCTCCGCTTTGAGACCTTTCCGCTATGCGAAAAGGCCATAATCGCTCCGCTGCGGCTCCTTATCCCACAAAAATCCTGCGGCTTTTTGCGGGAACCCTGTTTGGCGGTTGCACGAAACAGTTGTTTAATATGCCCCGCAAAGGTGCGGGGCATATTAAACAACCCCCGCGCAACCGCACGGGGGGAATCTATTTCTTCATTCAGTTGTGAGAGGCCGTTTTTTTTGGCATTTCACTGTTTCCGGGTCCTTCGGCCCTGCGCGGGAATACTTCTTTGCCGCATGTTCTTAGAAAATGCCGTTTACGTTTCCGCCCCTATCATATCATGGTACATTGGCGTGTCCTCCTTTTACTTGATCTTCAAGCCTTGAAAGATCCGCATATCGTGTACCTCCCGATATGTCTTTTGCGGGTACCGCATCAGCGGTTCGCTGCTGCGCAAACTTTTCTGTCTGCTTACAGTTGTTTCCGGTAGGTTATTTGTCCATCGGAGTTTCCCGCCTTTGTTAGAAAGGAACTTTTTTTGTTAGCTACTTTCTTTCTACGCCTTTATTATAACATGGAAATTTGGTTTGTCAATAGGTTTGGGAAAAATTTTTTTGGATTTTCCGAAATTTATTTTACGCCCCGCCGCCGCGCCGTTTTCGGCCCCAAGAGGGATAGCAAGGCACCCCCTACCTGTCCGCAAAGCGGACGTCCTCCCCCCTCATGTATAAGGGGGGAGGCTCTGGGCCTTTCTATCCGCCCTCCCCCTTTTACCAGAGGGGGAGGGGTAGGGGAGGGGGTGCATCACATTGTATGACACCTCATCCGTCACGGCTACGCCGTGCCACCTTCCCCTCACAAGGGGAAGGCTTCCCCCCACCACCGCCCTGCGGGCAGAGCCGTCTCACGCGGGTAGAACCCCGCGTTACTTCGCCTTCGGCCCGTGGCGACCTTAGTACACAATAGAAGCCTCGGTCGGACGGTTACCGTTCGCGCTACAAATGCGCTACTTCGCCTATGGCTCGTGACGCGCTTAGATTACAATAGAAGCCTCGCGCGGACACTCACCGCAAAACGCCGCCCACAGCACACCGTGCTGATGTGCGAGAAGTGCGTTTTGCGACCCCCAAAGGGGTAGGCCTTTCTAAATCACTGCGAATAACCAAAATCATAATTTTGGTTTTCGCCCTCAATTTGCGCGTCAAGCGCTTGTTGTCTGCGAGAACATCTTATCGGGACCAAGTCTGTAAAGACTAAAAGTAAAATCGGCTCGAAAATTTCTATGCCCAAATTTTTGCCCCGCAGGGGGCTTCTAAAATAGAAATTTTCGAAAAGTTAGGTTCTATTTCATGGAGATGACTTTCGTTTCGATCGCGGGGGTGACGGTTTCGAGCAGGACGTCCTTCCACTCCGAATACTTTTTCAGAGAACTCCGGTAGAGCATCTTCGTCAGCTGGAAGACGTCGCATCCGCTCGTCTTGCAAAGTTCCCACAGCTTCTCTTCATAGCCTTCGAGCGTTGCCTTTGCATTCTCCAAGATCTCTTCGGGAACGGAATCGGACGCGATGTCCTCGACGGGCGCCGTCACGCCGCGGCAACACAGCCGCACCGTCACGGAGAGCGAGAGCGTCGCCTTGGGCGCATGCGCGCTGTCCAAAGAGACGCCGCCGTCGTTCTTGATGACGGTCAACGTCACGGGCTTGCCACCGTCCTCCGTATTGAAGGTACCCGTAAACACGTTGCCCTTCAAAAGGCTCAGCGCCAGCGTTTGCTCGCGGGGGAGAAGCCCCACCATTTTGCCCTCCTTAAAGAGGGCGGTCTCTTCTGCGCTGTAAACCTGCTGTTCTTCCTGTCCGCCTCCGCTACTGCTTCCGCCGCCGCTTCCGCCCGCCGCCGTCTGGCTGTCGTTCTGCCCGCCCTCCTGCGGCGTCATGCGGATATAGGGCAGATAACTGCACTTGGAGACGCCGTAATAGTCGATGGCGAAATCTTTGAGCGTGTTCGTCAATACTTTCCCCGACTTTACGGCCGCCTCCGAAAAGAGCTTTCCGATGGCCAGCGAGGAGGCGTCGTCGATGGCGCTCGTCGAGGAGATGAGTTCGCCCGCCTTGCCCTCGCAGACGGCCAACAGGCAGGAATCGGGCATATAGTCGTTGCGCAAAAAGTAGTTGAGATGCGCGACGGCGTCCTCCTCCTTTGCGGCGTCCTCGCCGAGGACGATGAGATTGCAAAAGACGAGTTTGGGGACCCAGCCCGTCTTGGAAAAGATGAGCGAGATGCAATCGGAGACCGTCTCGCCCTCGGCGTCGATCTCCACCGAGGAAGTCCCGCCCGTGGTGCGATCGCTCCCCTTGGGGACGGCGATCTGCGTCGTCACGGAAAAGCCCGCTTCCGTCTTGTCGATGCCCGCGGCGAGAATGATGGCCGTCTTTTGGATGTCCACGAGGCCGAAGTCGTTGGAAAAGAAGGAAAAGAGGACGGCGGCGGCGAGGATCAGCCACAGTTTCATGGGGACTGTCTGCAAAAATTTACCGATCCGCATGCTGTTTCCTCCTCAATGGCAGTAAGAGCGGCGGCGCCGCGAGCGAAAATGCGGGAATGATCCAGAACGCCGTCTTGGTGACGGCATCGAGAACTTCCGTGAAGCGGTAATCGAGGAGCGCAGTGATGAGAAGAAAGACGGCGGTGACGGCGACGGCAAGGCCCGTATGCAGATAGCGCGGGCGGCCGTATGCCTCCAAGACGCACTCGATGCCCGCCTCCAAGGGAAGCGTCACATAGAAGGCCATCACGAGCGCGAGCGCGAAGATGAAGAGATAATCGATGCGGCCGAGCATCGTGATGCCGGAAAAGTATTTGGAAGTGGCCGTGAAGGCAAAGAGCTGGTTGGGCGCGATCTCCTGAAAGATGGCATAGAACATGGCAACAAAGAACGCTGCGGCGGCCCCGCCCGCGAGGTAGCACAGCGTACCCTTCCACGCCAGCCCCTTTTTATACTCGAACTTGCCGAGGAGCGGAAGAAGCAGAGCGGCGTCGAAGAACCATGCCGTCGCGGACATGGTACCCTCCAAGAAGCCCTTGCCGCCCGCCGCGCCCACGGGGAGCAGGGCGGCGAAATCGGCGCTTCCGAAGGATAAAACGAAGATGCCGGCGATGCCGATGACGGAGAGCGGCGCGAGGATATCCCACACCCGCCCGTGCGAGGAGAGCGGCTTTGCCATGAGGTAGACGGCAAACAGGAAGTAGGGCGCGAACGCCACGAGGGAGGGCAGGGTATCATAGAACACCGACTGCACGAACAGCTTTTGTTCGAGGATGGGGAGAAGCCCCGCAAAGAGCAGAAAGAGCGCATAGAGGGTCACGAGGATCTTGGCCGCGATCTGCCCGAAGGTATGCGCGAGAAGCTCATAGAAGTTGAGGCCCTTCTTTGCGGCGAGCAGGGCGCAGAAGACGGCCGCGGCCTGCAAGAGGTAGGAGGCGATAAAGGGAAAGAGGAGATCGTTTTTGGCCGTCTCGGAGAGGAGGGCGGGCAGGATGAC
The DNA here is from genome assembly GCA_947626575.1 of uncultured Clostridia bacterium. GTDB lineage: Bacteria > Bacillota > Clostridia > Christensenellales > Borkfalkiaceae > Gallimonas. The sequence goes on from CANQSR010000009.1 coordinate 32,189, forward strand.
GATCTTCCCGACGGGCGTGATGCACGCGAGAAAGAAGAGGAGCTGGCGCGTCGAGATCTTGTTCATGCGAGCCTCCTTCTGTTGGGACTTTTCAACGTTTTCGGACGCTTATCCAGCGAGCCGAGGTTGTATTTCACGATGGAATCGCGCAGATCCCTTCCCATCACGGGTGCAAAGGGCGCAACGAGGGGCGCGCCGAAGTTCTCCGTCGTCACGAGATACAGGATGACGAACGCCGTCGCGAGGATGATGCCGTAAGTCCCCACGCTCCCCGCCACGAGGAGCATGGCGAGGCGCAACACGCTCGTCTGTTCGATGAGGTTGGGGACGGCGTAAAGCCCGATGCCCGAAAAGGCGATAATGATGATGGCGGGCGTGGAGACGAAGCCGGCCGAGACGGCCGTCTCGCCCAAGACGAGCGCGCCGACGACCGAAAGCGCCATCCCGACGTATTTGGGCATACGGATGGAGGCCTCGTTCAGCACTTCGAGGACGAGCAATACGAGCAGCATTTCGAGCGAGGGCGAAAAGGGGATATCGCGGATGCTCCCCGCGATGGTGAGCAAGAGCTTGACGGGGAAGAGTTGCAGTTTGAAGAGCTGGGCCGCGACGTAAAAGGCGGGCAGATAGATGGCCACGAGCAGGGCGAACAGCCTGAGGAGCCGCGTGAAGGTGGCGCGGTAGGGCGGGACGAAGTAGTCCTCGCTCGATTGGAAGTCCTCGATGAGAAGATAGGGCAGGGTGAGCGCGATGGGGGAGCCGTCCACGAGCAGGCCCACGCGCCCCTCGGCGAGTTTGGCCGCGAAGATATCGGGCTTTTCCGTCGTCCCCACCTGTTTCACGAGCGAATAGGGCCGCGAGGCGAGAAAGTGGGTGAGGTACGAGGAATCGGGGATGACGTCGATATCGATCTCGTTGAGCTTTTGCTTGACCTCCTCCACGGTTTTTTGCGACGCGGTGCCTTCGAGATAGCAGACGGCCACCGTCGTCGAGGAGCGGCGCCCCACGTTGAGGGTATCTATTTTCAGCTCGCCCGTTTTGAGGCGGCGGCGGACGAGGGCGGTATTGGTTTTGAAGTCCTCGATGAAGCCTTCGCGCGGGCCCTTGATGGTGACGTCCGTGGGCGGTTCGGCGACGGCGCGCACGGGAATTTTTTTGGTGCCGACCACAACGGCCATATCCATGTCCGAAAAGAGGACCACGGGATTGCCGCTAAGCACTTCTTCCGCGAGCTTTTCGACGGACTTCTCCGTCTTGGTTTCGGGGGAGAAGATGGCCTCCGCGACGTCCTCCGCCCGTAATTTTCCGCGGTAGTTTTGCAGGGGGCTGATGACCTGCTGCCCCAAGAGGTCTTTATCGGTCAGGGGATCTGCAAAGACGACGCAGAACGCGGCGCCGCCGGCGGAGCAAAAGTCGAATGTGAGAAAGTCCTCCGCGGGCAGGAGCTTTTTCAGCGCCTCCTTGCATTTTTCCGCATCGCCTGTCACGTTTTTCATAGTGGCAGTATGTTGAACCCGCGCAAGATTTATGCGGCCGCGGGCATAACGCGGGGCGGGGAAGAATAAAGTATGGTGAACGCGGAAGCGGGGCGTGCGTCCGCCCGCCGTTTTTTTCGCCGCCATACGCGTTTGTTCGGCAAAACTTCCGAAAATTTTTGCCGCGGAAGATTTTATCATAAAGGAGTAACCCGATGAAGTTCATCACCCTGCGTTTGAAATCGCTTGCGCTCGCGGGCGCGCTTACTTTGGCCCTCGCCGCGGGCATGGGCGCGGCCTATGCGGCCGGCGCCGAGGATGTCTATTACAGCGGGGCGCGGTCGCTCCCCATTTACAGCGTGGAGCGGAGCGATAACAAAGTCGCCCTCTCCTTCGACTGCGCATGGGGCGTGGACTACACCGATTCCCTGCTCCAAACGCTCGCCTCCGAGAAGGTGCGCGTCACCTTCTTCACCGTGCAGTTCTGGGCGGAGAAGTATCCCGCGTACGTGAAGAAGATCGCGGAAGCGGGCCACGAGATCGGCACGCACAGCGCCACGCATCCCTATATGTCCCGCCTTTCGGAGACGGAGATCAAGAAGGAGCTGGAAACTTCGTCGGCGGCCATCGAGAAGATCACGGGGAAGGACGTGGAGCTGTTCCGCCCGCCCTACGGGGATTACGACGACCTGCTCATCGACACGGCCAACGCCATGGGGCTGTACCCCATCCAATGGGACGTCGATTCGCTGGATTGGAAAAACCTTTCGGCCTCGGATATTGCCGCCCGCATCGTGGAGCGGACGAGGAGCGGGAGCATCATCCTGATGCACAACAACGGCCTGCACACGGCGGAGGCGCTCCCCGTGGTCATCGATACGCTCCGCGCCAACGGCTTTGAGTTTGTTCCCATCGGCGAACTCATCTACCGCGAAAATTACACCATCGACCACACGGGGCGGCAAATCCCGCAGGGAGCTGTATAAAGCCGTATCAACAGAAAGGAAATACTTTGGAGGTACCAATATACATGGATTACAATACGGAAAAGAACAACAAGGTGTACATTTGCGGGGAGATCGTCTCCGAGGCGACCTTTTCCCACGAAGTCTACGGCGAGGGCTTTTACGAACTGTTCGTGAAGGTCATGCGCCTTTCGGGGCAGGCGGATATCCTGCCCGTCACCGTCTCGGAGCGGCTCATCAAGGGGGGAGAACTCAAAGTGGGCAGCCTCATCTCCGCGGCGGGGCAGTTTCGGAGCTACAACAAGCTCGAAGGGGGAAGGAGCCGCCTCATGCTCACCGTGTTCGTGCGCGAACTCGTGGAGGCCGCCCCCGACCGCAACCCCAATTCCGTGGTGCTTTCGGGGTATATCTGCAAGCCGCCCGTCTACCGCACCACGCCCTTCAACCGCGAGATCGCGGATCTCCTGCTCGCCGTCAACCGCGCCTATAACAAGTCGGATTATATCCCCTGCATCGCGTGGGGCAGGAACGCCCGTTTCGTGCAGAACCTCAAAGTGGGGGACCGCGTCGCGCTTTCGGGCCGCATCCAGAGCAGGGAGTATCAAAAGCGGCTCTCGGACGCGGAGACCGTGACCATGACCGCGTACGAAGTCTCCGTCTCCAAGCTCGCCGCCTTCGACGATGGAGAGGCCTTCGACGTGGACGACGCATTCGACCTCTATGCCTTCCCCGGAGACGGGAACGCCACATGATTTGGTAAATCCGGTAAGATTTTCCCGCCGCAGACCGTAGCGGGAAAATTTTTTAAGGTTTTTCAAGAATAATTGTTGACAAGATACAATTTATGGTGTATCCTATATACGATACGATAAATGGATTTATCATCAATTATCCCCGTGAGGAGGAAGAGAAATGAAGGAAAAAATGAGCAAGACCGAAAAGCAGCGCAAGAAGTTCATCGAGAACGAGAACTATCCCCGCAAATGCCCCGACTGCGGCTGCGATCTTACGCCCGCCGTATGGAAGCCGGAGAGCAAGTATGAGGATATCGTCAAGTGGATGAACAAGACGGAACCGGATGAAGCCGGCAACGCCGTCGGCGGCCTTTGCCCCGCGAACGATTGCCACGCGCAGATCATCTGCCCCAAGTGCGGGAAAGTCCACGCCAAGGGCGCCAAGAGCTGCCCCAAGTGCGGCTACCGCTTCGATGCGGTCACCGTCCGCCGCGTCTGCCTCCGTTGCAACTTTGCATACGACCGCGAAGTCGCGGGTTGCCCGAAGTGCGGGCTTCCCTCCAAGCTCTCCTGTGAGCAATGCGGCGCGCCCATGAAATACGGCCTGCAATATTGCCCGCGCGGCCACTTCAACGAATGGGACAAGAGATATCCCCGTCTGGATCTTCCGAGAGAGGAGCCGCCGCGCCCCGTCTCGCCGCTCAACGGCAGTTTCGTCATCACGCCTTACGGCCCGATGTTCGTATTCGACCCGACGCCCGCGCCCAAGCCCCAGCCCCAGCCTCAGCCCCAGCCGCAACCCGTGGCTCCGGCTCCCGCGCCCGTGCTGTTGCCTCCGGAAGAGGAACCCAAGTCCGAAGATGCGTTCAAAGCGCCCGTCAATAAGCGTGCGATCGCCGGCATCATCTTCTCCATCCTGTCCATCCTCTGCGCCGTTGCGTTCCCCGTCGCGTATGCCTACTTCAATTCCATCATCGCAGGGATCGTCGTGGCGGCCGTCTCCGTGGTGCTTGCCCTCATCGGCATCGGCCTCGGTTTCAGCGGCAGAGCGGCCCGTCCCAAGACGGGCGCCGCGGCCATCGTCCTCGGCATCATCGGGATCCTCGCCTGTGCGGCGGCCTGCCTGTGGGTATTCCTCTATGGCGGTCTGGACATGGTCAAGGGTTGGCTCAACATCAAATAATGTGCGGCCGCATACGGCAACATCAAAATTTTCAAACCGAGGCAATGATTGCCTCGGTTTTTTTCTAAAAACCGAACAGAAGGGGTTGACAATCCCCTTAAAAAGGTGTATTCTATATACGTAAGACCATACCAATCAGGAGGACTCCTATGGCAACCTGTCAAAAATGCGGAGGCCCGGTCTATGCGGATGAAAAGTTTTGCCCGCATTGCGGCGCGCCCGTGCAGGCGCCCGCCGATGCGGTTTTGCCGCAATCCGCACAGCAGGCCTACGGCGATCCCGTTTCCCAACAGCCTTATCCGGGGCAACCGTCCCCCGTACAGCCGCAGTATGCCTATTCCTATCCGCAGGATCCTACATATGCCGCCTATGCACAGCAATACGGCCAGCAATACGGCCAGCCCGTGCAGGCCGTGATCGATCCCAATACGGGCGCCGGCATCCAGATCTATACCCAGCCCGCGGGGCAGTATCCGCAGCCCTATCTGCCCGTACAGCCGCCGCAGCCGGAAAAACCCAAGCCCGATCCCAATTCGCCCGAAGGCAGGGCGGCTTCGGAGGCCGTTCCCATCGAGTTTGCGCTCAAAGCAAACAAGGTAGGCCTTCCCGTGTTCTTCGGTTGCAATTACGACCCCATGTCGGCAGCCAGCACGCAACAGGCATATAACGACGTCTACCGCGCAATGGGCATCGAGGCCCAGATGAGCGCGGATATGGCCGCACAGCTCGGCGCCTACAAGGCGGCATACAGCGAAATGGCTTCGGTGTTCCCCAAGCCCGAATGGCCGGAGTGGCCCCAGCCGCAACCCCAGCCTCAGCCAGAACCCCAGCCCCAGCCTCAGCCGCAACAGCCGCTCATCTCCATTCCCGCCGTTGCATGGCCGTCGTCGTACGGCGCGTCCTTTGGCTTGCCGCAGGGCGCATCCTATCCTTACGCGCCGTTTGCGGGGCAACAGCCCGCGCCCGCGGGGATACCCGCCGCAACCGCGCAAGTTCCCGAAACGCCCGCCGCCGAAACCGCTTCCGTCCCCGTTGTTCCCGAAGGGGCCGAAGTCTCTTTGGAGATGCCGGAGGAGGCCGATAACCGCGAGGCCGTGCGCGCCGCGCTCAAAGAAGATAAGCGCAACGAGCGCATGAAAAAGCGCGAGGAGAGAAAGGCTCTGCGCAAAATTTCCGCATTCGATTGATTGCGGCAACGCAAATCTCTGCGGGGGACGCGAACAGCGTCCCCCGTTTGCTTGACATCCGCGCCGTAAAGGCGTACAATAAGAAAAAAACGGAGGGGTTTTGTATGGAAAAGAATAAGACGGCGATCCTCGTCGTGGATATGCTCAATGATTTTGTCACGGGCGCCTTAAAGTGCGATAGGGGGCTTGCGATCGTCCCCAAGACGGCCGAACTCTTGCAGGGCGCGCGCAAGGCGGGCGTACCCGTCATCTTCTGCAACGATGCGCACCTCAAAGGCGTGGACCATGAATTGGAACTTTGGGGCGATCACGCCATCGCGGGGACCAAGGGCGCGGAGGTCATCCCTGAGCTGAAACTGTGCGAAAAGGACTATGTGGTCCCCAAGCGCAGATACAGCGGGTTCTTCCACACCGATCTCGATCTGCTTCTGCGCGAGTTGGGCGTGGATACCGTCATCTTGACGGGTCTGCACGCGCACATGTGCGTCCGCCATACGGCGGCGGATGCCTACTGCCTCGGCTACCGCGTCGCCGTTGCCACGGACGCCACCGATTCCTTCACCGAAGAGGACTATGTCTATGGCATCAAGTACTTAAAGGAAGTTTACGGAGCCGCGCTTTACACGGTGGATGAGCTTCTCCGCGCATTCGGGGTCTGATGGAAAAGCGCCCGAAAGCCGCAAAGATCGGCGCGATACAGGATACGCTCGAAGGCTACCGCCGTTTTGACTTCGACTACATCTCCTATGGCACAAATTGGCGCGCGCCGACGGAAAAATATCCCTACCGCCAGCCTTGGTATGAGCGCATCGTGACGGGTTTTTGGCGCACGATGCTCTTTTTGCTCGCGCCGCCCGCCATCCGCATCGTGTACGGGGCCAAAACGACGGGGCGGGAACACGTGCGCGCGCTCAAAGGCGGTGCGATCTCCGTCTGCAACCACTTCAATTATCTCGATACGCTGTTCATCCGCGATGCGGTGGGGCATTACCGTTCCTTTCACACGATGGCGCCGTGGAACAATAAAAACGGCCTCGGCGGACACATCATCCGCCACGGCGGCATGTGGCCGCTCGGCGGCAATCTGAAAACGATGCGCCATTTCGAAACCGAGATGGAGCGGCGGCTCGGCGAGGGGAAGATCGTCAACTTTTACCCCGAACAGGCGCTCTGGACCAACTACCAAAAGCCCCGCCCGATGAAGGACGGCGCGTTCCGTTTTGCCGTCAAATACAATGTGCCTGTCTTGCCCGTATTTTGCACATTTGACAAAAACAAGAGGGGGCATGTCCGAAAGCTACGCATCCATATTCTTCCTGCGGTGTATCCCGATGAAGGCCTTGCGCCGCGTCCGCGCGCGCAAAAGATGAAGGAAGAGGCCGAGCGGCTTTGGAAGGAATGTTACGAGGCGGCCTATCAAAAGCCCCTCGAATACCTGCCCGACCGAAGGCGCCGCTGACCGCCATATTTCAAACAAAAGCTCCCCCGCGGGAGCTTTTTCTTTGGTACGGAATCCCCGCCCCTACCCCTCAGCATGAGGGGGGAGGATGTCACGGCTTTGCCGTGACAGGAAGGGGGTGTATCATGAGAAGGGTTTCACCCCCGCCCCTACCCCTCCCCCTCAGGTATAAGGGGGAGGGCAAAGCGAGCGGCCGAAAGGGTTTCACGTAATTCCGTCCGCGCGAGGCTTCCATACGTCATTCCGACAACCGCAGGGAGGAGGAATCTCGCTTTTTGAGATTTCTCACCCCATGGGGTTCGAAATGACGTGCGGTCAGGATGACGCGTTCTCCCCTCGCTGTCCCTCTTAGGGAAAGTGGCCGAATGAAATGAGGCCGAAAGGGTTCCCCCCTCAGATGGGCGCCGAGAAGTTCGTTGCGGCTTAGAATGACAAAAAAACCTTCCCGTGAGGGAAGGCCGCGTTGGTTATTTCTTCGGTTCGTCGTATTGGATGCGTTCGGTCTGCTTCCACGAGGGCGTCTTGTTCCGCTTCACCCGCCACCAGCTCTTGACGTAAATGGGGAGATATTCGAGCATATAAAACGGGTTATAGAAGAGCATCGCGAGCCGTTCGCCGAGTCCCAGCGGACGGAACATATCACTGCACGCGAACAGCGCGAGTACGCCATAGGCGAAGAGCAGGATATACATCACGTTGAAGGGCAGGGCGACGAGTTCGGCGAGCGCCGTCGTCCACAGCGGATCGCCGGACAGCAAATAGTAGATGGCGAGCGCCAAGCCCGCGGCCATCGTCACGATGGTCGTCACGGCAAAGAGCGCGGGCGGGAAGGTCCCGAAAAAGTATTCCCGCTCTCCCGCCGTATATTTGCCCCGCTCCCGCGCCTGTTTTTTGATCTTATCGCGATACTTCTTGTCACACTGCTTGTAGCCCGTGAGCCAACGGGTGCGCCGCGTGAAGTTTTCGCTGTGTTCGAGCGCTTCCTCGGTATAGAGGATGGCGTACGGGCAAAACATCGACCTATATCCGCGCAAGAGCGAATCGAGTTTGAGTTCGTAATCCTCGGTGAGGGTGCGGTACGGCCAGCCGCCCAACTCGCGGATGACGCGCCGCCGTATCATCATGCCCTGCCCGCACAGGTTGAGCGGCATGGCGCGCTCCATGCGGTAGGTGTTGCCGAGGTCGTCGATCATCGGCCACGTGAGCGCGGAGCAGTTGGAAAAAATGCTACGGTTTTCCCTTCCGCCGAGAAAATTTTTGGCGTATTTGCGCGCGAGAAAGATATCATAATCCGTTTCGAGCGCGTTATTGAGTTCGCTTACGAAGGCGGGGTCCAACACGGCGTCGGCATCCACGATGACGAAGGCCTCGTAACTCTCCGCCACTTCGGGCGCAAGACATTTGAAGAACCCGTCGAGGGCGTCTCCCTTGCACTTTTGGTTGGGGACGACGAACACGCGCGCGCCCATGCGCAGGGCAATGCCCACCGTCGGGTCGGTTTTCTCCTTTACGATGACGTGTACGTCGAAGAAGTTTTTATCGTAATTCTGGCGGCGGATGGAGGAAAAGAGATCGCCGATGATCTTGCTCTCGTTCCGCGCAGGGACGACGATGGCGATGCGCCGCTTGGCCGTCGCCGTGTAACGGGGATGTTTTTTGAAGGCAAAGCGGAACCCGATGAGTTTGGGCAGATACATGATGAGCGCAAGCGCTGTCAGAAGAAAATAAAAAAACCGTATCAGACCGATCATCCCGCTCCCTCCTTGGAATACCATTATAGCGGGATGGGGTCGCTTTGTCAAACGATTTGTCATGCTTTTTTATGACAAATCAGAACTTTTATAAGTTCTTAACAATCCTATCACACTATCCCGTCTTGGCCCTCGCTGTCCCTTTTAGGGAAAGTGGCCGAATGAAATGAGGCCGAAAGGGTTTCACGTCATTCCGTCCGCACGAGGCTTCCATACGTCATTCCGTCCGCGCAAGGCTTCCATACGTCATTCCGACGACCGTAGGGAGGAGGAATCTCGCTTTTTTAGATTTCTCACCCCGTGGGGTTCGAAATGACGTGAACGTGCAAAACCCCTCAGTCTCGGCTTCGCCCCTTGCCGTCATTCTGAGCCGAAACGGCATGACTTTCAGCGAACTGCCCATCCGCGAAGAATCCTATTGCGACCAAGTGTTGTGTTAGCGGACTTTGTTCTTACTTCGTCGCTCCGCTCCTCGTGCCGCCCTTCGGCTTCACAAAGAGCGTGCGGGCGGTCAGGATGACGGCAGACCGAGATTTCTCACCCCATGGGGTTCGAAATGACGTGAACGCCCGAAACCCCCTCAGGCTTCGCCCCTTGCCGTCATTCTGAGCCGAAACGGTGACTTTCAGCGAACTGCCCATCCGCGAAGAATCCTATTGCGACCAAGTGTTGTGGAAACGGACTTCGTTCTTACTTCGCGCTTTGCGCTCGTGCCGCCCTTCGGCTTCACAAAGAGCGTGCGGGCGGTCAGGATGACGGCAGACCGAGATTTCTCACCCCGTGGGGTTCGAAATGACGTGAACAACCCCTTGTTGATACAAAAAGAGGGCATGTCTTTCGGACATGCCCCCGCCGTTTTATGCGAAAACGCTCAGAATGCGCATTTTTCATGCAGGAACGCAATGACCTCTTCGGGGGTCATGCGCACCTGTTCCATGGTATCGCGGTCGCGCGATGGAAGTGTATGACGTCGCGCCCCCGTTAGTATTCGTCTTTGAGTCCGAGCAGATACTCCGCAGAGATTTCGAGGGCGATCGCCATTTGCCGCAAATTATCGTATCCGGGTTTTGCTTTGCCTTTCAGCCATTCGCTGACTTGCGCTTGCTTGACGTTGATCTTGTTTGCAAACGCCTGCTGCGTTAAACCGTTTTCTTGTAGGTATTCCCTTAGGATTTCCGAAAATTCCTGTGCCATGCAGCACCTCGATAATGGAATATCCTTAGTTTATAGAAATTTCTATAAAAATCATTGACAAATAGAAAATTCTATGTTATGATATAGAAAATTCTATAATCCCTGAACGGGGAAAGGAGAAATACCAAAATGAAGCACTTTAACAAAGTGGCAAAGCGGATCTGTGTTTTTGCTTTGGCCGCAATGCTGCCGATCGCGCTGTCTGCATGTGGCGGGACAGAATCGCCGTCCAATCAACCGGATCAAGGTTCCGGCGGGGGATCCGGCAACACTTCCGGGACGCATGTCTACATGAAGGATTGGTATTACGATGAAAATACCCATTGGAGAATGTGCGCCGAGTTTACCTGTCTCATGGCGGAGTTGCGGTTTGAGGAGGCCGCACACCAATTCACTTACGATGAGCCGAAGGTATTTCACTCCTTGGGCGAAACCGATCGTATCTCTGTTGACAAGACCTGCGAAGTTTGCGCTGCTACTTATACCGATGATTCCAGGGGGGATAAGCTCTATGGCTCATTCGAGTATCCCGCAGACCCTTCCGATTTACCGAAGGAATATTTAGTCCAAGCAGATAAGATAAATTCCGATCCGAGTGCAAATAATCAAACGAATTTTCTCGAAGATACAACGTGGTATTGCTCTATTGAAGTGGAAACGGCCGGGGATCTTGCCTTATATGAAATATATTATTCGGCAGGATATGACAATGTTAGTTTTAATTATTATGAGGTCGCAAAGCAAGGAGAATTTCATCTTTTTGATGCCTCTCAACGGGAGATCGAAGTCGAATTGAGAAATACAGAAAGAGAAGTACGTGGTGGCGGATACTATACGTACAATAATTATAAAGTTCATGTTGAGCCGGGAACCTATGTTCTCGGAATCCGGCACTACGAGTTTGCGATGGGCTACAAAAGAGATACTTACTATAAAATAGCATATCAACTCAGTTGAGTGTTGTGTGGATCAAAAAAAGGGGGCATGTCTTTCGGACATGCCCCCGCCGTTTTATGCGAAAACGCTCAGAATGCACATTTTTCATGCAGGAACGCGATGACCTCTTCGGGGGTCATGCGGACCTGTTCCATGGTGTCACGGTCGCGCACCGTCACGGTGCCGTTTTCGAGAGAATCGAAATCAAAAGTGAGGCAGTAGGGCGTGCCGATCTCATCCTGCCTTCTGTAACGCTTGCCGATGGAGCCGGCTTCGTCGTAGGTGACGGAGAAATGCTTGCGCAGCTTCACCCAAAGCTCCTTCGCCTGCGGGGCGAGGTTCTTTTGAAGGGGCAGGATCGCCGCCTTGTATGCCGCGATCGCGGGGTGGAAGTGCATGACGTTGCGCACCTCGCCGTTTTCCAGCGTCTCCTCGTCGTATGCCTCCGAGAGGACGGCGAGCATGAGGCGGTCGGCGCCGATGGAGTACTCAATGACGTAGGGGATGAACCGCTCGCCTTCGGGGCTGACGTACGCCAGCGACTTGCCCGCGTATTCCTGATGGCGGGTGAGGTCATAATCGGTGCGGTTGTGGATGCCGTTGAGTTCCTGCCAGCCCATGGGATAGAGATATTGGATATCGCACGCCTCCTTCGCATAGTGGGCGAGCTTATCGTGGTCGTGGAAGCGGAGATGCTCCGCCTTGAAGCCGAGGTCGAGGAGAAATTGCAGGGCTTTCTGCTTAAATTCTTGATAGTAAGCCTCGTCCGTACCCTGCTTGCAGAACCACTGATGCTCCATCTGCTCAAACTCGATGGTGCGGAAGATGAAATTGCCGGGCGTGATCTCGTTGCGGAAGGCCTTTCCGATCTGCGCGATGCCGAAGGGGATCTTCGCGCGCGTGGTGCGTTGGACGTTCAGAAAGTTTACAAACTCGCCCTGCGCCGTTTCGGGACGCAGGTAAATTTTATTCTGGCTCTCGTCGGTGACGCCGCGGCTCGTCTCGAACATGAGGTTGAAGGTGCGGATGGGCGTCCAATCGAAGCCGCCGCAGTTGGGGCAGTGGACCTTATGCTCTTGGATGTATTGCTCCATCTCCTCATTGGACATGGTATCGGGATTTACCGCGCCCTTGCTGTGCGCCTCGATGAGATTATCGGCGCGGTGGCGCGTCTTGCACTGTTTGCAGTCCATCTTGGGATCGGAGAACGACGTGGTGTGGCCGCTCGCTTCCCACACGCGGGAATTCATGAGGATGGCGGCGTCTACGCCGTAAGAATTGTCGCTCTCGGTGACGAACCGTTTCCACCATGCGCGCTTGATGTTGTTCTTGATCTCGACGCCGACGGGGCCGTAATCCCACGTATTGCCCATGCCGCCATAGATCTCACTGCCGGGAAAGATGATGCCGCGCGCCTTGGAGAGGGCGACGAGCTTATCCATAGTCACGTTATTTGCCATATTCGGACCTCTTTGTAACTTTTCCCAATTATTATACAGAAGTTTGCGGAATGGGTCAAGCGTTTGAACGCGGATTTTTTGTGCGGCGGCGTCTGCCGTTCCGCCTGTTTTTCCGCGCTTTACTTCTACGCTTGCGGCGGCCGACCGCTACGGGCGGCCGCCGCGGATACTTCACGCCTTACGCCTCTTTTTTCCTGGCGGGGCGGCGCGCCTTCGGCGCGGCGGACTTTCCCGCAGACTTCACGCTCGCCTTCAAGGCCTCCATGAGGTCGATGATGGCGCCCGGTTTTTCCTCCTTCGGGGCCGCGATCGCCTTGCCCGCGATCTTATCCGCGATGAGTGCGCGCAGTTTTTCGCGGAAGGCATCGTGATACTTCTCCGGCTCAAAGGGGGCTACCATGCCCGCGATGAGCTGCTCCGCAAGCGCCAATTCGGCGTCGCTCACGTCGGGCTTTTCATAGTCTATGCCGACGTCTTTCACGTCGTCGTGGTAGAGGAGCGTCTCGATGAGCATGCCGTCCTCGCGGGGGATGATGACGAGCAATTTTTCCGTATTGCCGAACACGGACTTCCCCAAAGCCGCCCTCTGCGCGCGCATCATGGCGCGGCGCAAGAGTTCGAGCGCCTTGCCGCCTCCCTTCTGCGGCACGACGTGATAGGCCCTGTCGTAATAGAGCGGGGAGATCTCTTTAAGTTCCACAAAGCTCATAATGGTGATGGTGCGGTCCTTCTCCGTCTTGATCTTCTCGATCTCCTCGTCGGTGATGACGACGTATTGGTCCTTTGCGTATTGATATCCGCGCACGATGTCCTCCGGCTTCACCTCTTTGCCGCAGTGCGCGCAGACCTTCTTATAGCGGATGCGCGATTTATCCGCCTTGTGCAATTGGTTGAACGTGACGTCGTTATCCTGCGTCGCGGTATAGAGGCTGACGGGGATGTAGACGAGTCCGAAAGAGATCGCGCCCTTCTGAAATACTGCCATGCCACTATTTTTCCCCGTTTTGCAAATAAAATCGCACCCCATTCCGCATTCTGCTACCATGAAGGGATTAAAAGAATACAATGACAGGCGCGATTTTACAAAGACGCGCGAACCCGCGGGACGCGTGAAGCGTTCGGGAAAGAAGCTGAAATTCTGCGTCCAGCACCACCTCGCGCGGGCCGACCACTATGACCTACGGCTCGAATACGGCGGCGTGGCCCTGAGCTGGGCCGTCCCCAAGGGGCCTTCCTATTCCACGAAGGATAAGCGCCTCGCCGTGCGGGTGGAGGACCACCCCGTGGACTACATGCAGTTCGAGGGCGCCATCCCCAAGGGCGAATACGGCGGGGGGACCGTCATGCTGTGGGATGAGGGCGAGTGGATCCCCCGCGGCGACCCCAATAAGGGCCTCATCGAGGGGTCTCTCAAATTCGACCTCAACGGAAAACGCCTGAAAGGCGGCTGGACGCTCGTCCGCATGAAGGCGGAGGACAACGCGTGGCTGCTCATCAAGGAGCGGGATGAATTCGTGAAAAAGACGGCGGGGATCAAGGCGTATGCGACGGGCGTGCGCTCAGGAAAGCGGATGAAGGAGATCGCAAAGGCGGCCTCCGTGTTGCCGTTTGCGCACGCCGACGTCATGCTCGCGCGGCTTACCGACCGCCTTCCCTCGGACATGGGGTGGGTCTTTGAGCTCAAATACGACGGACACCGCACGGTGGGATACTGCGAAAACGGCAGGGCGCGGCTCGTGACGCGCGGCGGGCATGACAGCACGGCGACCTTCCCCGCGGCCGCCGAGGCCCTCGAAAAGATGTTGGGCGGCCGCGCCGCCGTCGTGGACGGCGAGATGGTCGTCGCCGGGAAGGACGGCGTTCCCGATTTCTCCGCATTGCAGGCCTATGCCAAAAGCGGGACGGGCGGGGGACTTACCTATGTGCTGTTCGACCTGCTCGCGCTGGACGGGGAGGACTTGCGGGCGCGGCCTCTTCTCGAACGAAAGAAGCTGTTGAAAATGCTTTTGGAGGGCGCGCCGCCGCTCCTTGCTTACAGCGAACACACCGCAAAGCGCATGACGGAAAAGCAGCTCGCCGCTCTCAAAGCGCGCGGCATGGAGGGGGTCGTCGCCAAGCGCGCGGATGCTCCCTATATCGGCGGCAAAAACGGCGATTGGCTGAAATTGAAACTCAGAAACAGCCGCGAGTTCGTCATCGGCGGCTTTACGCAGACGGCGGCGGGCGTCAAGGCGCTGTACGTTGGCTATTACGAGGGGGATGCGCTCATCTTTGCGGGGCGCGTGGGGACGGGCTTTTCCGAGAGTATGCGCCGCGAGCTTGCAAAAACGTTGAAGCCGCTCCAAGCGGAAGAGCCGCCGTTTCGGGAGATCGCAACGAAGTACCGCGATGCGGTGTGGGTGAAGCCCGCGCTTGCGGCAGAAGTCGAGTACGCCGAAATGACGAAGAGCGGCCTTCTGCGGCAGGCGAGTTTCAAGGGCCTCCACGAGGATAAGGCCATGCGGGACATCACAAATGAGGTACCCATGTCCGAGATCGGGCCTTCCCAAAGCCCCAAGAGCGTGCGCGTCAAGCTGACAAGCCCCGAAAAGACGATGTTCCCCAAGGCGGGCCTTACCAAGCGGGATGTGTTCGAGTATTATGCCGCCGCGGCGGCGCGCATGCTGCCCTATGTCAAGGACAGGGTGATGAGCGTCGTGTGCTGTCCTGCGGGCGTGGAGGGGGAGAAGTTTTTCCGCCGTCACCTCGACGGCGCGTTCGCGGGCGTCGGATACGTCCCCGCGGAGGACAAGGGGGATTATTTTTATGTGAAGAGCGCGGCGGGGCTTCTCTCGCTCGTGCAATATAATGCCGTCGAGTTTCACGTGCGCGGCAGTAAAAAGGATACGGAGCGGCCCGACGTGATGGTATTCGACCTCGACCCCGATGCGGGGCTCGCGCCCGAATACGTCCGCCGCGGCGCGCGCGACGTCAGGGCGGTCCTGAAAGAACTCGGCCTCGAATGCTTCTTAAAGACGAGCGGCGGCAAGGGGTACCATGTCGTGGTCCCCCTGCGCGCGGGCGTGGACGCGGAGACCTTCCGCGGCTTCTCGAAAAAGGTCGTGGAACTGCTCGAACGGGAGTATCCAACGCGTTACACCGCTACCATGTCCAAGAAGGAGCGTGCGGGAAAGATCTTTATCGATTGGCAACGGAACAGCAGAAACTCCACGAGCGCGGCGCCTTACAGCGTGCGCGCAAGGGAGGGCGCGGCCGTCTCCATGCCCATTGCGTGGGAAGAACTTTCGCGCGTCGCGCCCGACGGCGTCAACGTGGCCGCGGCGTTGAAGCGGCTTTCGCGCCCCGACCCGTGGGCGGATTTCTTTGAGGTGAAGAAACACCAGAGTTTGAAAACATGAAAATTGATGCCGCTCCGCGCTCCGCACAAAAAACTTCGCGGATTTTCTTGATATTTTCCCAAGGGCGTGTTATAATACAGTTGCAACGACGTAAAATTTAGACACCTCTCGAAAGGGAGGATTTTCAAAAAAAAGTTTACCATGCTATATGGTAGAACTACCTGTTCCATAAAACTTTTTTTTGAAAATCAGTTTTACGGCGTTGCAACCAAGGGACGGGATTCTGCACGCCGCTCCTTTGGGGCGGCGTTTTTATTTTACACGAAGGAGGACGTTATGAGCATAGACGAATTGATCACGTTGCTGATCGCTTCGCTGAAAGATGACCTTATGGCTTCGATCAAACGGGAGGATAATCTCATTACGATCCTGTTTCCGAACGGCACCGACCGCATTATCTTAGTGGAATAAGGTACTTGCTGTCCCTTTCGGGACATCATCCCCCACCCTACCCTCCCCCCATTTCTTCGAAATAGGGGGAGGCGGCTTTGCTGGGGGAGACCTGCCCTCGTCATTCCGAGGCAACGCCACCCTACGTCATTCCGAGGCAACGCCGAGGAATCTCCTCATTCCGACCCCGAACGCAGTGAGCGGGGAGTGAATCTAAGATACTCTCGCCTTCGGCTCGGTATGAGGGAAGGAGATTTCTCACCCCTTCGGGGTTCGAAATGACGCGGAGGGCGACGCGGAGGGCGACGAGGGGCGACGAGGGGCGACGAGGGGCGACGAAGTGTGCGAAGTGTGCCGAAGGTCGCCGAAGGGCGCGTTGCATAGCGCGGGCGGAAATTGCTTGATTTTTTCCTCCGCTTATGCTATACTCGCGCTATGAAGGTATGGGCGATCAGCGATCTGCACCTCTCCGGCATGGCCAATAAGCCGATGGACGTATTCGGCCCCGGCTGGGAGGGTCACTTCGATAAAATCAAGGCTGATTGGCGCGAAAAAGTCGCAGAGGATGACGTCGTTCTGATCGGCGGCGATACTTCGTGGGGCATGAAACTCGAAGAGGGCATGTATGACGTGCGCTCGCTCGAAGGCCTCCCCGGAAGCAAAGTGTTCATCCGCGGCAACCACGATTATTGGTGGAACGGCATCTCCCGCATCCGCGAACTCGCCCCCGCGGGCTTCTATTTCCTGCAAAACGACTGCATCCGCCTCGGAAACATCGTCATCACGGGTTCGCGCGGCTGGACATGTCCCGGAAGCAGCGACTTCAAGGAACAGGATATGAAGCTCTACCTCCGCGAAGCCGAGCGGTTCCGCCTTGCCTTCCGCGAAACGGAGAAGGTAAAAAAGGAGGGCGACCGCCTTCTCGTCCTCATCCACTTCCCGCCCTTTTCCGTCAAAAAAGAGGATACGCTCTTCACCGAACTCTTTGAGCAGAACGGCGCGGAGAAGGTGGTTTTCGGGCATTTGCACGGCGCGGGATACTTCCCGCTCCGCTCGGAAAAGGCGGGCATCGAATACTTTCTCACTTCCTGCGATAAGACGAAATTTTCCCTTACCGAAATTCTTTGAAACGCTTTACAAGCATCCCCCCGTCATGGTATAATACCTTACGGCTTCATGCGGCAACTTTTTGCCGTCAAGACGTAAACACGGACGTAAAAAGTCTTGCGGCGACTGCCGTGGGACTTTATTTTTAGAGGAAAACATGAAACGCAAAGATATCCTCGGCCTCTATGACATGGACGCCGCCGAGATCGACGGGATCCTGGCGCGCGGCCTCGCCTTCAAGGCGGAATTGAAGGCGGGCCGCAAGGTCTTTCATGCGCTCGCGGGCAGATCCATGGTGACGCTGTTCTATGAGAACTCCACGCGCACGCGCTGCTCTTTTGAGTTCGCGGGCAAATTTTTGGGGGGACAGGTCGTCAATATCTCCGCCGCGGCCTCTTCCGTGCAGAAGGGAGAGACGCTCGTCGATACGGGCAAGACGCTCGACGCGATGAAGACCGACGTCATCGTCATCCGCCATCCCGCGGGCGGCGCGCCGCACCTTCTTGCAAAGACGGTCAAGGCGCACGTCATCAACGCGGGGGACGGCATGAACGAGCATCCCTCGCAGGCGCTCTTGGATATGCTGACGATGCGCGAAAATTTCGGCTCGGTTTCGGGCCTCAAAGTCGCCATTCTCGGCGATATCTCGCATTCCCGCGTCGCAAAGAGCAATCTTTACGGCCTCACAAAGCTCGGCGCGCAGGTCTCGGTGTACGGCCCCCGCACGCTCATGCCCGCGGGCCTCGATGCGATGGGCGCGAAGGTCTGTTCCTCGCGCGAAGAAGCCGTAGAGGGCGCCGACGTCGTGATGGGGCTGCGCATCCAGCTCGAACGGCAGAAGGCGGGCAATTTTCCCTCGCTCGGCGAATATGCAAAGTATTACGGCGCGGACGGCGAAGTCATGAAATATGCCAAGCCCGGCGCGCTCATCATGCACCCCGGCCCCGTCAACAGGGGCGTGGAACTCACATCGGGCCTCATCGACGGGCCGTCGAGCAGGATCGAAGAGCAGGTCCTTTCGGGCGTCGCGGTGCGCATGGCCATGCTCTCATTGCTCGTAAAGGAGGATCAAGATGCTTATCCGAGGAGCTGACGCCGTTTTTGCCGACGGCGTAAAGCCGTGCGATATCCGTATCCAAAACGGGGTATTCTTAGAGATCGCCCCCGCGCTCGAAGCGCTCGAAGGGGAAGAGGTCCTGCATGCGGAAGGCCTGACGGCTTTTCCCGGTCTCATTGATATGCACGTCCACCTCCGCGACCCCGGCTTTGAGAAGAAAGAGACCATCGAGACGGGTACCATGTCCGCGGTCAAGGGTGGATTTACGCAAATTTGCTGTATGCCCAACACCAAGCCCGTCATCGATAACAAAGTCGTCGTGACCTATATCAAGGCGCGGGCGAAGGAGGCGGGCCGCTGCAAAGTCCACCCCATCGGGGCCATCACCGAGGGGCAGAAGGGCGAGAACCTCGCCGCCATCGGCGGCATGAAGGCGGCGGGCGCCGTCGCGCTCTCGGAGGACGGCAAGAGCGTGCAGAACACTTCCATCATGGCCAACGCCATGCTGTACGCCGCCGACTTCGGCCTCAAATGCCTGTGCCACTGCGAGGACGCCTCGCTCGTGGACGGCGGCGTCGTGAACGAGGGGTACTATTCCACGCTCACGGGCCTCAAAGGCAGCATCCGCGCCGCCGAGGACATCATGATCGCGCGCGAGCTGTGCCTCGCCGGGAGCCTCGGCCTGCCCGTACACATCTGCCACGTCTCGACGTACAGCGGCGTTCAGCTCATCCGCGAGGCCAAGGCGCGCGGCGTCGCCGTGACCGCGGAGACCTGTCCGCACTACTTCACGCTGACCGACGCGGCCATCATGGGGTTCGATACCAACGCCAAAGTCAACCCGCCCCTCCGCGAAGAGCGGGACCGTTTGGCCGTCATCGAAGGCCTCCGCGACGGCACGCTCGACTGCATCGCCTCCGACCACGCGCCGCACCACGCGGACGATAAAAACGTGGAGTTCAACTATGCCGCGTTCGGCATCAGCGGGTTGGAGACGTCGTTCGCGCTCTCCTATACCGAGCTGGTGCGCGGGAACGGCTTTTCGCTCCCCGCGCTCTCCGCGCTCATGAGCGCGCGCCCCGCGTCCATATTGGCGTTGGCGGGCGGAAAGATCGAGGCGGGTCAGCCCGCGGACCTCACGCTCGCCGACCTCAACGAAAAGTGGACGGTGGACCCCGCGGAGTTCGTCTCCAAGGGCAAAAATACGCCCTTTGCGGGCAGGGAAGTTTACGGCAGAGTGAAATATACCCTCGTGGACGGACGGATCGTCTACCGGGAAAGGGAGGATGCGGCCAATGATCGTTGATGCGCTCACCGAAAAGATCATCGCAATGCAAAACCCCACGTGCGTGGGGCTGGATACCGCCTTCGGATATCTCCCGCCGGAGCTTAGCGAAGGCGCCGTGACGCAGGAGGAAAAGGCGGCCGCCGTCTATACGTTCAACCGCGCTATCATCGATGCGATCGCGGACATGGTACCCGCCGTGAAGGTCCAGATCGCCTATTACGAGGCGTTGGGACCCGCGGGGCTGGCCGCCTTCTCAGATACCTGCCGCTATGCGAAAAGAAGGGGGCTTATCGTCATCGCGGACGCCAAGCGCAACGACATCGGGTCGACGGCGGCGCAATACGCCGCGGCCTTTTTGGGGCCGCAAACCGAGAATACGGGCGGGCGGAGCCTTGCGTTTGCGGCAGATTTTCTCACCGTCAACGGCTATTTGGGTACGGACGGCATCGCGCCGTTCACCGAGGCCTGCGCCGAAAACGACAAGGGCATCTTCGTACTCGTCAAGACGAGCAATCCCTCTTCGGGCGAGTTGCAGAATTTGAAACTTGCCGACGGCCGCACCGTCTATGAATGTATGGGCGATATGGCGGAGGCGTGGGGAAGCGGCAGCGCGGGCGCTTACGGCTACTCGCGCGTGGGGGCCGTCGTCGGGGCGACCTATCCCGCGGAGGCGAAGATCTTGCGCGCGCGCCTTGCGCATACCTTTTTCCTCGTCCCCGGCTACGGGGCGCAAGGAGGCAGCGCGGAAATGCTGAAAAATTGTTTCGACGGCAGAGGCCTCGGCGCGATCGTCAACAATTCGCGCGGCATCCTGCTCGCTTACCGAAAGCGCGGAGGCCGCTTCGATGCGGCCGCCCGCGAGGCCGCTTCGGACATGAAGAAGGACCTCCTGTCCGTCTTGGGGGCCATCCATGCGTGAGATCACGGCGGCCGTCCTCGAAAACAAGCGCATCGCCGAAAATATCTATGCGCTCGTGTTCCTCACCGAAGAGGAGATCCCCGTCCGCTGCGGGCAATTCTGCATGATCGGCGTCCGCGGCTATCCCCTGAAACGGCCGCTTGCCGTGTGCAAGGCGGAGGGAACGCGCATCACCGTGTGTTACCAGATCAGGGGCGGCGGCACGAAAACGCTCGCCGAGAGCTGTAAGGCGGGGGAGAAGATCTCCGTCTTGATGCCGCTCGGCAACGGCTTTACGCTGAGACCCGAAGAGCGGCGCATCGCCGTCGTGGGCGGCGGCGCGGGCGTGTTCCCGCTCATCGCGGCGCTCCGCGAATTTCAGGGCCAAAAACAGCTTTTTGCATACATGGGGTTCAAAAATAAGGATAGCGTGTGCCTTTATTACGAGATGCAGCGGGGCGAAAAGCTCGTTCTCTGCACAGACGACGGCTCGCGCGGCGTGAAGGGGACTTCGGTGCAGGCCTTCCTCTCGGATATCGGCGCGGTGAAGCCGGATGCCGTCCTCGCGTGCGGGCCGTTGCCCATGCTCCGCGCGCTCAAAAGCGGCACGAAGGGGCTGGATATCCCCGTGTACGTCTCTCTCGAAGAGCGCATGGGGTGCGGCGTGGGGGCCTGCCTCGTGTGCGTATGCAACAAGAAAGACGGCACCCATGCCCGCGTTTGCAGGGACGGCCCCGTGTTCCGTCTCGATGAAATTGAGGTGTGATATGGCCGATCTGCGCGTGAATATCTGCGGGGTGGAGCTGAAAAATCCCATCATCCCCGCCTCCGGGACCTTCGGCTTCGGCCGCGAATTCGATGAGATCTATGATATCTCCTGCCTCGGCGCCGTGGCGACCAAGGGACTTACCTTAAAGCCCCGCGCCGGCAACCCCACGCCCCGCATCGCCGAGAGCCGCGGGGTCATCCTGAACGCGGTCGGCCTGCAAAATCCGGGCGTGGAGCATTTCATCGAACACGATCTGGCGTGGCTGAGGGCAAAGACCAAGGTCATCGCCAACGTCGCCGGGGCGACGCTCTCGGATTACGAGGCCATCTGCGCCCGTCTCGACGGGCTGGTCGACTTCATCGAACTCAACATCTCCTGCCCCAACGTAAAATGCGGCGGCATGGCCTTCGGGATCAGGCCGCAAGACGTAAAAGAGGTCACCCATGTCTCAAAGAGGGCCTTACGCAAGACGCCGCTCATCGTGAAACTTTCCCCCAACGTGGAGAGCATCGCGATGAATGCGCAGGCGGCCGAGGCGGGCGGTGCGGACTGCATTTCCCTCATCAATACGCTCACGGGCCTTGCCGTCGATATCGAACGGCGGCGGCCCGTCCTCGCAAACAACACGGGCGGCGTTTCGGGCGCGGGCATCAAACCCATTGCCGTGCGCATGGTGTATGAAGCGAGCCGCGCGGTGGGGATCCCCGTCATCGGCATGGGGGGGATCACCTGCGCAGAGGATGCGCTGGAATTTATGATGGCGGGCGCGGCGGCCGTGCAGGTGGGGACGCAAAACTTCACCGATGCGCTCGCCTGCGCCAAGATCGCGGAGGGCCTCGGCGCGTGGTGCGATGCGCACGGCGTGGAGCGGGTAAGCGAGCTGACGGGTACGCTGAAAATGAACAGGGAGGGCGCATGAACTACAAGCGGGAATTTATCAAATTCATGGCGGAGAGCGGGGTACTCCTCTTCGGGGAGTTCACCTTGAAGAGCGGCCGCCATGCGCCGTACTTTATCAATACGGGCAAGTACCGCACGGGTGCGCAGATCGCGCGGCTGGGCGAATACTATGCGGAATGTTTTCTGGAACACGGCGTGGACGCAAAGACGCTCGTCGGCCCTGCCTACAAGGGCATTCCGCTCGCCGTTTCGACAGCCGTCGCGCTCGCAAAGCGGGGCGCGGACGTGGGCTTTTGTTTCGACCGCAAGGAGGCCAAGGACCACGGCGAGGGGGGCATGTTCGTGGGCATGCCCCTCGAAAACGGCGATAAGGTGTGCATCGTCGAGGACGTGATGACGTCGGGCAAGGCCTTCCGTGAGATCTTGCCCAAGCTGGCGGCCGCGGCGGATGTGCGCGTGACGGCCATGCTCATCTCCGTGGACAGGGAGGAGCGCGGGACGGGCAACGTGTCTGCCGTAAGGGAGGCATACGAGACCTACGGGATCCCCGTCTACCCGATCGTGACGATGACGGACATCATTTCGGCGATCGAGGACGGCGCGATTGCGGGGCGGGAGTTTCTCCCCGCGATGAAAGAATACAGAAAGTTATACGGGGTTTAGAAACTAACTGCGTATAAGCTACGCGATACGTCGTCGAAGATGCGCTTCCCTTGGTCGTGTACGATTGAGTACACTCCCGTCGGGAATGCTCCTTCTCCTTGTCTCGCTTGCTTCTCCGCAGTTGGGGTAACCATAACGCTTATTCGAATTGTCTCTCCGTCGTTGGGGTAACCATAACGTCGAACTATTCGTCGCCTCCCCCCTTATACCTGAGGGGGGAGGGCAGGGTAGGGGGTGTATGCGCCCTGCGGGCGCGCTTGCTGTCCCTTTTAGGTCGCAAAACGCGCTTCTCGCACATCAGCACGGTGTGCTGTGGGCGGCGTTTTGCGGTGAGTGAGCGCATCGGAAGGCGCGAACGGTGACCGAATGCGGGGGTCTACCCGCGTGAGACAAGTGGCCGAATGAAATGAGGCCGAAAGGGTTTTTCACGTCATTTCGAACCCCGTAGGGGTGAGAAATCTCAAAGAACGAGATTCCTCCTCCCGTTGGTCGTCGGAATGACGTGAACCATCCAAACCCCCACCTGACGCGGCAAAGCCACGCCACCCGCCCCCTTAAAAAGGGGGCAGGTCTTGCCTCCCCTCTTAGGGGCGCCAAGGGGCAGATAAGATGCCCCGAAGGGGCGCGCCCATGGGGCGCGATTGGGTACCTCAACTGCGGAGATGCGAGCAGAACGAGGAGCGCGAGGCTTTTCGCAGGGAGCGTACTTTATCGTACTTGACCAAGAAAAACGTAGCGCGACAAAGTTATGCGACGCAGATACACAGTTAGAACATTAAATCATCATGAAACATATTCTTCTTATCGCCACCGGCGGCACCATCGCCTCCAAACCCACCAAAGACGGCCTCGCCCCCTCCATCACGCCCTCGGAGCTTCTCTCGTATGTCCCCGAAATCGCCGACGTCGCCGAGGTGGACGAGGTCCAGCCCTTCAATCTCGATTCCACCAACGTCTGCCCCGCGCATTGGGTGGAGCTTGCGCGCATCATCGAGGAGCGTTACGATAGTTTCGACGGGTTTGTCATCACCCACGGCACCGATACCATGGCTTACACGGCCGCCGCGCTCTCCTACCTCGTGCAGGAAAGCCCCAAGCCCATCGTTCTCACAGGCTCGCAAAAGTCCGTCTACCTGCGGGATACGGACGCGCGGAAGAACCTCTCCGATGCCTTTGCCTATTGCGCCGACGGCGGCGCTTCGGGCGTCCACATCGTGTTCGACGGGAACGTCATCCTCGGAACGCGCGCCAAAAAGACGCGCACGCGGAGCTACAATGCCTTTTCGAGCATCGATTTTCCCGATATCGCCATCATGCGGGACGGCAAGCCCTTCTATTACATCGAGGAACCCAAACCCCGCGGCCCGCGGTTTTACCGCACCCTCGACGACGGCGTGGTCGTTCTGAAACTCATTCCGGGGCTCTCCGCAGACATCTTCGACTATCTGGACAGAAAATGCAGTGCGCTCGTCATCGAGTCCTTCGGCACGGGCGGATTGCCCGCTTACGGCGGCTGGGAGGAACGGCTCGAATACTTCCTGCAAATGGGCAAGACGGTGGTCTTTACGACGCAGGTAGAACGGGAGGGGAGCGCGCTCGATAAATACGAAGTGGGCGGGCGGCTCAAAGAACTCGGACGCGTCCTCGAAGCGCGCAGCATGACGCTCGAAGCGACCGTCTGCAAGCTCATGTGGATCTTGCCCTTTGCGGGCGAGGAAGAGATAGAACAGCTCTTTTACGAACCCATCATGCACGATATCTTATGACCGCATGACGTCGGACAGACGAAAAACGGCATACCCATGTCCGCGGTCAGGCCGTAAAAATCAAAAGGATCCGCGGATGCGGATGCGCATATCAAACGGAGGAGAAAGCAATGAAACAGTATCCCAACGTGTTTATCTTCGATCACCCGCTCATCAAGCACAAGATCTCCATTTTGCGCGATAGATCGACGGGCATGAAGCAGTTCCGCGAACTCATCGAGGAGATCACCACGGTCATGACGTATGAAGCCATGAAGGACGTCGCGCTCGTTCCCGTGGAAGTGGAGACGCCCCTCGAAAAGACCGTGGGCTACCGCGTCCCCGAAGAGAGCGTGGCCATCGTCCCCATTTTGCGGGCGGGGCTGGGGATGGTGAACGGCATCCACCGCGTTCTCCCCACGGCGCGGGTCGGCCACATCGGCATGTACCGCGACGAGGAGACGTTGGAGCCGCACGAATACTATTGCAAACTGCCGGACGGCATCGGGGAAAAGAAGGTGTTCGTCGTGGATCCCATGCTCGCGACGGGCGGGTCGGCGTGCGACGCCATCGCCGCCCTCAAAAAGCGCGGCGTGAAGGATATCACGATGATGTCGATCATCGCGGCCCCCGAAGGCATCGAAAAGCTGGCGGCCGCGCACCCCGACGTGCGCATCTTCGTCTCCACCCTCGACCGCTGCCTCAACGAGCATGGCTATATCCTGCCCGGCCTCGGCGACGCGGGCGACCGCCTTTACGGCACGAAGTAACGCGCATTTCCGCCTTTTGTTCGCGCCTCTTTCTTCGGCGTTTTTTCCGCGTTTTCGCGCCGCTTGACGCGAAACGCCCCACCCATGTCCGCGATCACAGCATAAAAACAGCCCGTACCCCGCGCAGAAGGCGGGGTACGGGCGCATTGTTTTTTGCGGTCAGATCTTGAACAGCTTAAAGAAGATGTGCGCGACGAACGTCCCCGCGCCGACGAGCAGGAACCATTTCAGGAGCGAATATCCCGCGCCTTCGGGGAAGAAGTAGGTCGCGGCGAACACGACGCCCACGCAGACGAGGCCCACGGGGAGACGCCACAGCCTTCTCGCGAATTTTTTCGGCACGTCGTAGTGCAAAAATGAGACAAGGGGCAGGAAAAACGCCGCGCCCGCGAGGAGCGCCGTCATGTGGACGTAATCCGAAGAGGGGGCGAGGGGGAGCGTCAGAAGGCACACGAGCGCGATCGCCATGAGGAAGAACTGCCTGTAAGCATAGAGGTCTCTGAATACGAGCTGCCAGAAGAGCGCGATGAGCAGCCCGAAGAGGATGCCGCCGATGAGGTCGGTGGGGTAGTGTACCCCGAAGTACAGCCTTGAACAGCAGATGGCGAGGATGACGAGGACGGCCACGGCCCACGCCCACGCCTTTTTGGCCTTCATGGCGCCCGCCGTCCATGCGGCGGTGGAAGTCATGGCGTGACCGCTCGGAAAGGAGAGATAGTCTCCGAGGCCGCGCGTCGAGAAGAGGGGGGTATCCACATCCAGCCGCGAAACGACGCCCGCCGTGTACGGACGGGGCCGCCGCACGGCCTCCTTGGCGAGCGCGTTGACGGCCGCAGAGGTCACCACCGTGTATAGGAGCTGTTCGCCCGTCCTGCCCCCGATGAGCCAATAGAGGAGCAGAATGACGGCGCCCACCGTGACGCCTTCCCCCAAAAAGGAGAAGAAGCCGCACACATAGGTGAGCGCACCGGTACGCAAACCTTCAAAGAATTGTAAAATAGCCTGTTCCATACCCCGATTATACCACAATTTCCAAAAAAATACCTCTGAAAAACTATCATTTTTTTGCGGGATATGCTATAATTATTGCGAACACATATCGCGCATACGGGAAACGGGCGTGCGGCGGCTTTTGCGCCCGCGAAAAGGAGAGACCATGGCGGAAGCGGAAAACTTTATCCAGACCTTTATCGACGAGGACCTCGCGGCGGGCAAAGTGAGCAAAATCAAGACGCGCTTTCCCCCCGAACCCAACGGGTATCTGCACATCGGACATGCCAAGAGCATGTTCGTCAACTTCGGCACGGCGGAGAAGTACGGCGGAACGTGTAACCTCTTCTTCGACGACACCAACCCCTCCAAGGAAAAGACGGAGTTCGTGGACGCCATCCGCCGCGATATCGCGTGGCTGGGCTATCATTGGGATAAAGAGGTGTACGCCTCCGACTTTTTCGATACCATCTATGCGTACGCCGAAAAGCTCATCTTGGACGGCAAGGCGTTCGTATGCGACCTCTCTGCCGACGAGATCCGCGAAAAGCGCGGCACGCTCACCGAACCCGGCGAGAACAGCCCTTACAGGGACCGTACCCCAGAGGAAAACTTAAAGCTCTTCCGCGAGATGCGGGAGGGCAAGTATGCCGACGGCGAGAAGTGCCTGCGCGCCAAGATAGATATGGCCTCGCCCAATATCAACCTTCGGGATCCCGTCATCTACCGCATCCTGCGCGCCACCCATCACCGCACGGGGGATAAGTGGTGCATCTATCCCATGTACGATTATGCGCACCCCATCTGCGACTATTTGCAGGGCGTGACGCATTCGCTCTGCACGCTCGAATTCGAGGATCACAGGCCGCTCTATGATTGGGTGGGGATCAATTTGGGATTTTCGCCCAAGCCCCGCCAGATCGAATTTGCCCGCCTGAACGTCACCAACCTCGTCATGAGCAAGCGTTATTTGAAGAAGCTCGTCGAGGAGGGGAGCGTCCACGGGTGGGACGACCCCCGTATGCCCACGCTCGCGGGCATACGCAACCGCGGCATCCCCGCCGAGGCCGTCAAGGATTTCTGCGCGCGCATCGGCGTCGCAAAGGCGCAGTCGGAGTGCGAGATCGAATATTTCGAGGCCGTCGTCCGCGACTACCTCAACCTGCACGCGCCCCGCGCGATGGCCGTCACGCGGCCGCTCAAACTGACGATCACCAACTATGAGGGCGCGGAGGACGTGGATTTCGAGGTAAACCAGCTTGCGGAGGACGCGGGAACGCGCAAGATATCCTTCGGCAAGACGCTCTACATCGAGCGCGCCGATTTCTCGCTCGACCCGCCCCCCAAGTATCACCGCCTCAAACTCGGCGGCTACGTCCGTCTCAAAAATGCCTACATCGTGCGCGCCGACGAGGCTGTCACCGATGAAAACGGCGAGGTCACGGAGGTCAAGTGTACCTATTTCCCCGAAAGCCGCAGCGGAAACGATACGAGCGGCATCAAGGCGAAGGGCGTGTTGCATTGGGTGAACGCGGAGACATGCGTCGATGCCGAACTCCGCCAATACGACCACCTGCTCCGCGACGCCGATTACAGCGGGCAGGATTTCTCCGAGCGCATCAATCTGGATAGCGAACACATCTTTGCGGCCAAGGCCGAACCCTATCTTTGGGAAAACGAAGGGAGCTACCAGCTCATGCGCACGGGGTATTACCGTGCCTTCCGCGAAAACGGAAAACTCATTCTCTCCGAGATCGTCTCCCTCAAAGATAATTTCAACAAGTAAGCAGCAGACCGCACAGGGGCGGGGCATGTCCGAGGCCGCACCCCGAAAATCGCATTGGAGGTTCCCCCTATGACAACCGAGACGCTCACCATCGTCATGATCGCCGCGGGATGCGTTTTCGCTATCGCGTCCGTGTTTTACGGCATATTCCGTAAGTTCACGCAGATGAGCTGGCTCTCCTACCAGATCCCGCTCGTATTTTTCATCGTCGCGCTTTTAAGGGTCATCCCCGAAGGCGCGGTGCCCGGCTCCAAGTTCTATTTGGGGGTCGCCATTACGGTGGCGGCGACGGCGCTCATCGTGGGCGGCGGCGCGCTTTTGAGGCAGGCGATGCTGAAAAAGCGTATGCCCGCGCACGGCGCATGGCGGTTTTTGAACAGGCTGTTGGGCGGCGTCACCGCGCTGTGGGATTACATCATGATCGTCGCCGTCCTCGGCGCGGCGGTCCTCTCCTTCTTTGCGTATGTCTATGACCCGCTTCCCGATTTGTTCGGCGCCGTGTTCGAACTCGGCATCTGGAAGAACTTCTTCGCCTATCACGCGCTCGACCTCGTTCTCGTCACCGGCCTCGTCTTTGCGATGCGCGGCGGCTGGCGCGTGGGCGTCGCGCGGGTCATCGTCATCATTCTGATGCTCGCGCTGTCCTTCGGGTCGGTTGCGCTCGCGCTGTATCTCTCCGTATTCGTACCCTTCTTCTCGGATATGGCGGGGGGAATGGCGGCGGGCATGGCGGTCGCGTCGCCCGCCGTGGCGCAGATCGTCTCCACGGCAATCGTTGCGTTCATCCTGTTCGTGATTTTCTTCATCATCTCGTGCATCCTCGGTTTCTTCACGGTGAAGCTCATCCGCCGCATCCGTTACGACTATTTCTGGGGTACGCTCGATGCCGTGATCGGCTGTGCGCTCTCCCTGCTCGTGGCGCTCTTGGTCCTCATGGGGCTGTATGCGGGCTTTGCCGCGCTTGCGGACGGCACGGTGACTGCGGCCGTGGAAAACCTCATCGCGCAGATCTCCGAAAGCGCGGGGGATGCGGTCTCTTATCTGCAACCCGCCGTGGACGCCTTGAAGAACCTCGAAGGCGCGTTGCAGAGCTATGCGGCGTGGTTGCAGTCGGCGCCGCTCTCGGCGGCATTCTTCTCAAATCCCTTCGCGCTGCATTGAGCGCGGCATGAAAAGGGCGTAAATCGCGCATACTTTTTGCGCTATGTTAGAAGAAAGCGCGTGCGCCATGCTCGCAGCCGTCAATGAAGCGTGCCGTGGCGGCGGGTTCAAGATCATCGAAGAGGACGATCTCGCCCGCGTTGTTCCCCAAGAGGAAGTCCAAAAAACGCTCGCCTACCTTGAACAAAAGCGTCTCATCGAACTGCGCTATGCAGAGGAGGGGACGTATTGTGTGCGTACCATGCCCGAAGGCAGGAGCTACTTGGAGCGCGTAAAACGGGAAACCGCCGAGCGGGACCGCAGCCGCAGAGCGATCTTTTGGGGCGCCTTCTTCGGGGCGGCGGCGGGGGGATTTGCGGCGGCGCTCATCGCCATAGCCGCCGCGCTTCTCATCTGATGTTCAGCGCACAGCTTTCGCGGCGGGAGAACGAGGTCATGGCGGCGGTCTTTCTTCTCTCGCAGGGGAAGGAGCGGTTTTTGGTCTCCTCTTACGAGCTTTTATCCATGCTTCCCGAACGTGCGAAGTTCGACGAAGAGAAGTTGGAGCGGACGTTGCGCTCTTTGGAACTCGACGGCTATTTTGAGTGGATCCTCTCCGACCGCAAGGGGGAGAAGATGTATGTCATCCACATGCGGCCCGCGGGGCTTGCCTTCCGCCGTGAGGACGTGAGGCGGCGGCGGGACCTCGTGGTACGGCTCCTGCTCGCGGGGGTATGCGGACTTCTTTCGGCGGCCATCGGCCTTCTTTTGAAGGTCATCATCTCATAAACCGACCGCAAAACGCTTGACAATGTTCGGGCGTTTCGTTATAATATAAACGTTTGTTTATTTCGCCTCGTCATCCTGAGCGAAGCGAAGGATCCCGAAATACGAAGTCCGTCGCTTGCTCTTCGGGATTCTTCACCCCTTTTGGGGGTTCAGAATGACGGGGAAAGAAGGGGCGCGCCCACAGGGCGCGAATAGTTCGAACAACCGTTATGGTTACCTCAACTGCAAAGTTGCGAGCCATTCCAAATTACTTGCCTTAGCCCGAATTTACTTCGGGCGTGGGCGACCCAATTTGCAGAGCCCTGTCTGCTTATTGTCTGTTGAAACGAAAAAGAGGACCAAGTAAGTGATGGCGTCAACGTATATTTCCCTCACGGAAATTTGTTTGGAGTACGTTGATATACACCCCCTACCTGTCCGCCATGCGGACATCCTCCCCCCTCTGGTAAAAGGGGGGAGGTAAGGCGTCGCCCAAACAAATTTCGTGAACCTATGGAGCATTTTGATTTCAAACTTCATGCACCGTTCGAACCAACCGGCGACCAGCCGGAGGCCATCCGCGCGCTCACGGAGGGCGTTCTCGACGGCATCCGCACGCAGGTTTTGGTGGGCGTCACGGGGAGCGGCAAGACGTTTACCATGGCCAACGTCATCAAGAACGTCGGCCGTCCGACGCTTGTCATCGCGCATAACAAGACGCTTGCCGCCCAGCTCTGTAACGAGTTCCGCGAGTTCTTCCCCGAAAACCGCGTGGAGTACTTCGTCTCCTATTACGATTACTACCAGCCTGAGAGCTATATCCCGTCCACCGATACGTATATCGAAAAGGATATGTCCGTCAACGACGAAATAGATAAGCTCCGCAACGCCGCCACCTGCTCCTTGGGCGAGCGCGACGACGTCATCGTCGTCTCCTCCGTCTCCTGTATCTATGGGTTGGGCGCGCCGGAGGAATTTTTCCGCCTCGGCATCTCGCTCCGCCCCGGCCAGCAGATGGAGCGCGGAGAGCTTCTATCCCGCCTCGTGGATATCCAATATTCGCGCAACGACATGGATTTCAAGCGAAGTACCTTCCGCGTGCGCGGCGACGTCGTTGAGATCTTCCCCGCGTCCAACTCGGAAGTCGCCATCCGCGTTGAGTTCTTCGGCGATGAGATCGACCGCATCTGCGAAGAGGACGTCACGACGGGCAAGATCGTCTCCACCTTGAAGCATGCCGTCATCTTTCCCGCAAGCCACTATGCCGTCGGGAGCGAACGCCTCGCGGCGGCGCTTGCGATGATCGCCGAGGACCTCGAAGGGGAAGTCAGCGCATTCGAACGGCAGGGCAAGCTCCTCGAAGCGCAACGCCTGCGCCAGCGCACCGAACACGACATCGAGATGATGCGCGAGATCGGCTATTGTTCGGGCATCGAGAACTATTCGCGCTACTTCGACGGCCGCAAGCCGGGGCAACCCTCGTTTACCCTGCTCGATTACTTTCCCTCTGATTTTTTGGTGTTTATCGACGAGAGCCACATGACCATCCCGCAGATCCGCGCGATGTACAACGGCGACAGGGCGAGAAAGATCAACCTCGTGGAATACGGGTTCCGTATGCAGTCGGCATACGACAACCGCCCGCTCACCTTCGAAGAATTCGATGCGCGCGTGCCGCAGCTCATCTGCGTCTCCGCGACCCCTGCGCCGTATGAACTCGGCGAGGCGGGCAACATCGTCGAACAGCTCATCCGTCCCACGGGGCTTTTAGACCCGCCCGTCACCGTAAAGCCCACCAAGGGACAGATCGACGACCTGCTCTCTGAGGTGCATACCACGGTCATGGGTGGGGGACGCGTGCTCGTGACCACCCTCACCAAGCGCATGGCCGAGAGCCTCACGGATTACATGAAGGAGGCGGGTATCAAGGTGCGGTACATGCACTCGGATATCGATACGCTCGAACGGGTAGACATCGTGAACGGCCTTCGGAGCGGGGAATTTGACGTGCTTTGCGGCATCAATCTTCTGCGGGAGGGGCTGGACCTCCCGGAGGTGAAGCTGGTGGCCATCCTCGATGCGGACAAGGAGGGGTTTCTGCGGAGCGAGACTTCGCTCGTGCAGACCATCGGCCGCGCCGCAAGAAACGCGGAGGGGCGGGTCATCATGTATGCAGACGAGATGACGGGCAGCATGGAGCGGGCCATCGGCGAGACCAACCGCCGCCGCGCCAAACAGCAGGCATATAACGAGGCGCACGGCATCGTACCCAAGACCATTATCAAGGAAGTGAAGTCGTCGCTGGCCATCACGGGCAAGGCCAAGAAGAGCGCGGAAGTGGCGCAGAAGGATATTCCCGAAGAGATCGAAAAGCTCAAAACGCTGATGCGCATCGCGGCCAACGCCCTCGATTATGAGAAGGCCATCGAGATCCGCGAGACCATCAACGAACTCAGAAAACGCATGAGGAAGTAGGAGAAGGGCGGCTCGTTCGGGCGAAACGCGCCTCATGCGCCCCCACCCCCTTGGGCGCCCCTTTGAGGGGAGCTGTCACGAGCTTGCGAGTGACTGAGGGGTTTTTGAAACCCTTTCCCCCTTCGCTTCGCTCAGGGTACTTTCCCTTTCCGGGACAGCGAGCGCGCCCGCAGGGCGCGAACAGCTCGAACAACCGTTATGGTTACCTCAACTGCAAAGTTGCGAGCAAGACGAGGCGAAGGAGCATTCCCGACGGGAGTGTACTAAGGACGTACACGACCAAGGGAAGCGCATCTTCAACGAAGTATTGCGACGTAAATTTGCAGTTCGCACATAAAAAAGGACGAAACACCATGAAGATTGCTGTTGATATTGATGATACCTTAAACATCATCGACCGCGTCGGCAAGGCGGGGGCCTATATCGAGCGCAAGGGGCTTGATTTTCATCTGGAAAAGGAGTTTTCCAACAAGTTCGTCGAGGTCTATGATTGGGGCGCGGACGACGTATTGGAATTTATCCGCGAGGGCGGGATCGTCGCCTTCACCGATGCCGAGGCCCGCAGGGGCGCAAAGGAAGCGCTCACGCGCTGGCGCAAGGAGGGGCATAAGGTCATCATTCTGACTTCGCGGGAGGAGACGTGGTTCACCAACCCCGAAAAGGTCGCCCATGATTGGCTGGAAAAGCGGCATATCCCGTATGATGAGATCGTCGCGGCCGTTCCGTCGCAGGAGAAGGGGAAATACTGTCTGGAACACGATATCCCCATTCTCATCGACGACGACCCCGATGCTTGTATCCCCGCGCAGGAGTTGGGGGTACGGGCGGTTTTGGCCGTGGGACGGCACAACATCCACCGCGCGAAGGAAGTGCGGTATGGGGGGGCGAATTGGAGGCAGCTGGATGCGGCCGTCCACCACATACTTAGCTTGATAAAATAGGCGAACTGCGTATAGACGTCGCAATACTGCGTCGTGCTACGTTTTTCTTGGTCGTGTACGAAAAAGTACACTCCCGGCGAAAAGCCTCGCACTCCTTGTCTTGCTCGTCTCTCCGCAGTTGCGGTTACCCATTCGCGCCCTGCGGGCGCGTCCCTTCGGGGTGCTTGTTCAAGCGGGGCCGCAGCCCCGCCGTGTCCGAGCGACGGGCCGCTTCTACCCCCTCCCACGGGAGGGGGACTCCCCAAGGGGGTGGGGCGCACGAGGCGCGCCCTGCCCGAACGAGCAGAGCCCTCGTCGCCCCTTCGGGGCGACGTCATTCTGAGCCGTAACAGTTTGACTTTCAACGAACTGCTTATCCGCGAAGAATCTTGTTGCGATCAAGCGCTGTGTTATCGGACTTCGCTCTGCTCAATGACGACGACGAAGAGATTCCTCACTTCGTTCGGAATGACGCAGTTAGCGACAGCAAGGCATACCAATCATTCACAAACCTATGAAAGACTACATTTTTGTCAAAGGCGCAAAGGAAAACAACTTAAAAAACATCGACGTGCGCATCCCGCGGAACAGCCTCACCGTGTTCACGGGTCTTTCGGGCAGCGGAAAATCCACGCTCGCCTTCGATACCATCTTCGCCGAGGGCCAGCGCAGGTACATGGAGTCCCTCTCCTCCTATGCCCGCCAATTCCTCGGCATGATGGAAAAACCCGACGTGGAGTCCATCGACGGCCTCTCGCCCGCCATCTCCATCGACCAAAAGACGACGTCGCACAACCCCCGTTCCACCGTGGGTACCGTGACGGAGATCTACGACTATCTCCGTCTGCTCTTCGCGCGCGCGGGGACGCCCCATTGCCCCAACTGCGGCAGGGAGATCCGCCGCCAGACGGTGGACGAGATCGCCGACCGCGTCATGGAGATGCCTGAGGGCAGCAAGATCTTGGTGGGCGCGCCCGTCATCCGCGGCAAGAAAGGGGAATATAAGAAGGAACTCGCGGGTTACCGCAAGAGCGGCTTTGCCCGCGTCAAGATAGACGGCATCGTCTATGACTTGCAGGAAGAGATCGCCCTCGAAAAGAATATCAAGCACAACATCACCGTCATCGTGGACCGCCTCGTCGTCAAAGAGGGCGTCTTGAAGCGGCTCACCGAGTCCCTCGAAACGGCCTTGAAGCTCGCCGACGGCCTCGTTACGGTGGACGACGGCAGCGAGGAGACGCTCTATTCCTCCCGCTATGCCTGTCCCGACTGCGGCATCTCCATCGAGGAGATCGAGCCGCGCCTCTTCTCCTTCAACACGGTATGGGGCGCATGTCCCGCCTGTTCGGGCCTCGGCTTCACGCAGAAGGTGGATGCCGACCTCATCTGCCCCGACCGCACCAAGACGCTCCGCGAGGGCGCCATCCGCATCAGCGGTTGGACGCTCGATTCTCCCACCGTCACGCAGGCCTATGTCGGCGCGCTCGCAAAGCACTATCATTTCTCCCTCGATACGCCCGTCCGCGAGTTGCCCGAAGGCGTGTTCGATATGCTCATGTATGGGAATGGGGGCGAAAAAATCGACTTCGAATACGTCACCAAGACGCACAGCTCGACGTATAAGGCCCCGTGGGAGGGCTTCGTCTGCAACCTGCAAAGGCGTTACGAGCAGACCTCCTCGCAGGGAGTGAAGTGGGATATCGAACGCTATATGCGCACGGCGTTTTGCACGGCCTGCAACGGCAAACGCCTGAAAAAGGAGGCGCTCGCGGTCACGGTGGGGGGCAAGAACATCGCCGAGGTGTGCGAGATGCCCGTACGGCATCTCGAAGCATTTCTCGACGGCCTCACGCTCACGGCCACCCAGCACGCCGTGGCGGACATCATCATCAAGGAGATCCGCTCCCGCATCCGCTTTCTCGTGGGCGTGGGGCTGGATTATCTTACGCTCGCGAGGAGCGCGGCGACGCTTTCGGGCGGCGAGAGCCAGCGCATCCGCCTCGCCACGCAGATCGGTAGCGCGCTTTCGGGCGTCCTCTATATCCTCGACGAGCCTTCCATCGGCCTGCACCAGCGGGACAACGAGAAACTGCTCGCCTCCCTGAAAGGGCTTCGGGATATCGGCAACACGCTTATCGTCGTGGAGCATGACGAGGACACCATGCGGGCGGCCGATTACATCGTGGATATCGGCCCCGGCGCGGGTATCCACGGGGGGCAGGTCGTCGCCTGCGGCACGCCGCAGGACATCATGGATGCGCCCGCCTCCATCACGGGCGACTACCTCGCGGGGCGCAGAAAGATCGAGGTCCCCACGCAGCGCAAAGCACCCGACGGAAGGTGGTTCCGCGTACATGGGTGCCGCCAAAACAATCTGAAAAACATCGACGTCGCCATTCCCGCGGGGCTTGTGACCGTCGTCACGGGCGTGAGCGGGTCGGGCAAGAGTTCGCTCGTCAACGAGATAATTTTGCCCATTCTCGCCAACCATCTGAACGGCGCACGCCTTCCCGCGGGCGATTCCGACGGCTTCGAGGGCCTTGAAAATTTCGATAAAGTCATCGCCATCGACCAATCTCCCATCGGCCGCACGCCGCGCTCCAATCCCGCGACGTACACGGGGGTGTTCACCAACATCCGCGACCTCTTCGCCGCGACGACGGACGCCAAGACGATGGGGTTCAAATCGGGAAGGTTTTCCTTCAACGTGGCGGGGGGCAGGTGCGAAAACTGTCAGGGCGACGGCATCATGAAGATCGAGATGCACTTTTTGCCCGACGTATTCGTCCCCTGCGAGGTATGCGGCGGCAAGCGGTATAACCGCGAGACGCTTGAAGTAAAATACAAGGGCAAGTCCATTGCCGACGTTCTCGATATGACGGTGGAGGAGGCCTGCGACTTTTTCAAACCCATCCCCTCCATTTACAACAAAATTTCCACCATGAACGAAGTGGGGCTGGGGTATATCAAGTTAGGGCAGTCCTCCACGACGCTTTCGGGGGGCGAGGCCCAGCGCGTGAAGCTCGCGACCGAACTCTCCAAGCGTTCGACGGGCAAGACTTTTTACATTCTCGACGAACCCACGACGGGCCTTTCGAGCTTCGATGTGGATAAGCTCGTGAAAATCCTTCTGCGCCTTCGGGAGGGTGGCAACACGGTGGTGGTCATCGAACACAATCTCGACGTCATCAAGGTAGCCGACTACATCATTGATTTAGGCCCGGAGGGGGGCGACGGCGGCGGCACGGTCGTCACGACGGGTACCCCCGAAGAAGTCGCCTCCGTCGAAACCTCCTATACGGGACAATTTTTGAAAAAGGTGCTTATTTCGTAAATTTCTATTTATCAGAAGCTCCCTGCGGGGCAAAATAAGGGCATAGAAATTTTCGAGACGATTTAGCGATAACGCTTGAAGAGCTTGGTCCCGATAGGATGTTCAACGGACAAGAAGCCGCAAGCTGG
This sequence comes from uncultured Clostridia bacterium, assembly GCA_947626575.1. Taxonomy (GTDB): domain Bacteria; phylum Bacillota; class Clostridia; order Christensenellales; family Borkfalkiaceae; genus Gallimonas. The sequence goes on from CANQSR010000009.1 coordinate 69,059, forward strand.
CAAATTGAGGGCGAAAACCAAAAGCGTGGTTTTGGTTATTCGCATGAGATTTAGAATAGTTCGCGGAATTTGTTTTGCGCCTTACTCGCCTCCCCCCTTTTACCAGAGGGGGGAGGGTAGGGTAGGGGGTGTACATCAACAAACAGCAAAACAAATCTCCGCGAGGAAATTGACTTTTGCGCCTTCACTTACTTGGTCCTCTTGGTCGTTTCAACAGACAAGAAGCCGCAAGCCGGCAAATTGAGGGCGAAAACCAAAAGCGTGGTTTTGGTTATTCGCATGAGATTTAGAAAGGCCTACCCCCTACGGGGGGAGGCTCTGCCCGTAGGGCGGTGGTGGGGGCGATAGTCCCTCACGTGTCATTCCAAACCGTATTCCGCGCGTCACGAGCGCGTAGCGCGAAGTAGCCGTCATTCTGAGCCATGCAAGTTTGACTTTCAACGAACTGCTCATCCGCGAAGAATCTTATTGCGACCAAGCTCAGTGTTAGCGGACTTCGTAATTCGGGATCCTTCCCTGCGGTCAGGATGACAGTGAACCGAGATTCCTCACATACGTTCGGAATGACGTAACTTAGCGCGGACGGAATGACGTTTGGCCTACCCTCTCCCCGGGGAGAGGGATTCAGGGAGTGGGGACTAAATTCGTCACCCTGAGCCTGTCGAAGGGTCACATGATTATAATAATAAGGTGATTCCTCAACTTCGTTCGGAATGACGAATAGAACGCCTCGGTCGGACGGAATGACGTGTTCCCTGCGGTCAGGATGACAGTGAACCGATATTTCTCACCCCTGCGGGGTTCGAAATGACGTTTTAAGGGTCTTGCACCTCATCCATCTGCCATACGGCAGACGCCTTCCCCTCACGAGGGGAAGCCCCCCCAAAAAATTTTCGAGGTATGATATGTATAATTCCATCATGGTGAAGCGGGGGGCGGAGCGGTCCGTCATCCGCGAACTCTTCGAGTACGGCAACCGCCGCAAGGCCGAGATCGGCGCGGAAAACGTGTTCGATTTTTCCATCGGCAATCCCTCCGCGCCCGTTCCTGAGGAATTGGAACGCTTTCTCCAAGCCAACAGGGGCGGCCACGGCTATACCTCAGCCCCCGGTCTCTTCCCCGTCAGGAAGGCCGTCTCCGACTACATTCGGACGTCATTCGGGGTACCCATGTCCGAGGAGCTGGTCTACATGACGTGCGGAGCGTCCTCTTCCATCGTCATCACGCTTACGGCCGCGCTCAACGCGGGCGAGGAAGTCATCGTCCCCGCGCCCTTCTTCCCCGAATACGCCGTCTTTATCGAGGAGGCGGGCGGCGTACTCGTCTCCGTCCCCACGGATGAAAACTTCCACCTCGACCTCGGCGCCATCGGGCGGGCGATCACGGAAAAGACCCGCGCCATTCTCCTCAATTCGCCCAACAACCCCACGGGCGCGATCTATACCGAAGCGGAGATGTACGCGCTCGGACGGCTTCTCGACGGGTACAGCGGCCGCCCGCAGGGTCCCATCCTGCTCCTCGCCGACGAACCTTACCGCGAACTCGTCTATGGGGCCGCGCCCGTCTATCCCATGAAGGTCTATGACCACACCGTCGTATTGTATTCCTTCTCCAAGTCGCTCTCGCTGGCGGGCGAGCGTATCGGCTATATCGCGATATCGCCCCAATGCTATGGGGCGCAAGAGCTGTTTGCGGCCGTCTGCGGGGCGGGGAGACGGCACGGCTATGTCTGCGCGCCCGCGCTCTTCCAGCGCGCCGTTGCAAGCTGCCTCGGCAAATGCGCCGACCTCGGCATGTACCGCGCCAACAGAGACCTTCTCTTCGGCGCGCTTTCGGACATGGGGTATGCCTGCATCGTCCCCGAAGGCGCATTCTACCTCTTCGTGAAGTCGCCCGAACCCGACGCCGTCGCCTTTGCGGAGCGCGCCAAAAAGTACGAACTCCTGCTCGTTCCCTCCGATTCCTTCGGGGTGAAGGGATATGTGCGCATCTCCTACTGCGTGGAGCGCGCTGTCATCGAAAGAAGCCTGCCCGCCTTCCGCGCCCTTATCGGGGAATACGGCGGCTGAACGCTTTCGAAGCGGCCAATGTTGCCGTGAAAATGAAAATAATTTCAATACCAAATGGTTTTCTTCATTTTTTGGGGGAGTTCCAAAAGATTTTCCGCCGAATATGAAGAAAATTTTTTTCAAAACCATTGACAAAACGACAATTTGGACTTACAATTCCTATATGAAGAAATATCTTCAACCTTATATAGGAGATCATGGTATGTTCAAGAAAAAGTTGTTGGCTGCGATCTGTTGCATTCTGACCGTTCTGTTCCTCTTCACGGCCTGTTCGCTGGGCAGGGGGAATGACCCCGAAAACGGCGGGGAGAACCCGCCTATCACCGATCCCGACGACGGCAAGCCCGACGACGGCAAGCCCGACGACGGCAAGCCCGACGTTCCGGAGGAGAAGCCGTTTTCCGTGAGTTACCGCGCGGGCTGTACGCCCTCGAATTTTGCGGCGGACGTCAAGAATGAGGTGACCGAACTCGGCGCGGGCGTGCATCTCGTCAAGAATACCGTCGTCAAGACGGGCGATATCACCTCCGTCGTCTGGGCCGTCGAGGTGGATCTGGAGAAGGCGAACATCGTTGCGGGGACCAAGGACAACGTGGCCGACGGATTCAATTGGACAAAGGCCGCGCCGTATCAAACGGCGCTCGATTGGGAGAATGCGACGGGCGGACACGTCTACACCTCGCTGAATGCCGATTTCTTCGGCTCCTATTGCGTCAACGCCTTTGTCAAGGACGGCGTCATCGTCAAGGACGGCCACAACGATAACGGCAATTACGACTACAAAAATACCGCGTCCGACGTGCCCGCGTCCGCGCCCATGCTCTTCGGCGTGAGCGGCACGAGGGCGCAGATCGCGCCCATCGTCAAGGTGGACGGAGACCCCGAAGACCCCGCCGTCAAACAGAAGTTTGTCCAGGCCAAGCTCTTCAATCAGTTGGGCGGGAATGAGATCCGTTTCAATTCTGCACTCTCCAATGAATATATCAACTTCCTGACTTCGGGATCTTCGGCCAAGCAGTTCGAAGGCTATGCCGTCAAAGTGGATACGAGCGAGGGGATGGCGTCGCTGAAAGTCCTCGAAGTGTCAAAAATCGATCCGGCCAAGGGAAGCCTCAAAGCGGAAGCGGGCGAAGGTTACGGCTATCTGCAAGTCAACTCCGCGTCGGGCGCATGCGCGAGATATCTCTCTTCGCTCCAAGCCGGCGATAAGATCGCGATCGGGGTGGGGTCTCCCGACGGCATTTGGAACGGCTATACGACCATTCTCGGCTGCCGGCAGGCGCTCGTGACGGGCGGTAAAATCGCGCCCACCGTCACCAAGGAAAACTCAAACGGCGCGCAGGGACGCGATATTCCCCGCTCGGCCGTCGGCATCAAAGACGACCACACCGTCGTCATCTTCGCCGTCGAGTCCCTGTATTACTACGGCCACAACGTACAAGAGGGCGACACGCACGGCATGAACCTTCCCGAACTTGCCGAGTTTGCCTACTACTACGGCTGCAACGAGGCCGCCAACTTCGATGGCGGCGGCTCCACCCAGCTCGTCGTCAAGGGTGATGCGGATGAGACGGCGCGCACCGTCGTGCGGTCGGCCGATACGGGGACGTCCGGGCTTCTCGATACCCGTCCCGTCATGAATTCCATTCTCGTCGTGAAGCGGTAATTTTGATACCCATATGGCAAAAACCATCTTTGATTTCGACAAGAATATGCAACAGCAAGGGGGCGGTGACCGTCCCCTTGTGTGGCGCAATGCAAAGGAAAATTGCTTTGCGCGCTATGGCTCGGACGCCCTCTTTGAGGAGGGATGGCACCGCCTGACGGCGGCGCAGAGGGCGCGCATCCGCGCCTTCAACGACGGCGAGGCGTGGTGCGCCGAGCATTCTTCGGGCATCCTGCTGAAATTCGAAACGGATTCCGCGGATATCCGCGTGCGCGTAAAGTTGGACGGCAAGTTCAACATGACCAACATGACCGAGATCGGGCAGTGCGGCCTCGACTTATACGTCTATGACGGACGGGTGGGCGGCTATGCGCTCCACGAGGTGGCGCGCTATGACCTCGAAGCCTCGTATTACGAGGTCCCGCTCTCGCATTTCGTACATGCCCCCCGCGAAATGCGCCGCTATATCCTGAATTTGCCGCTCTATATCGCAGTGGAGAAGTTGGAGATCGGGCTTGAAGAGGGCGCCGCCGTGCGCCCCGTGCGGCATACCTGCCCCGCCCGCATCGCGGTGTACGGCACGAGCATCGTACACGGTTGCAGCGCGTCCCGCCCCGGCCTTGCGCCCACCAACATCCTCTCGCGCCGTCTGGATGCGGAGGTCTATAACTTCGGCTTTTCGGGAAGCGCCATGATGGAACCCGAAGTGGGGGATATCATCGGCGCGCACGCTCCCGATGCCCTCATCGTGGATACCGAGCCGAATGCGGGCGTGGATGAGCGCCTGCGCGATAACGCCGCGCCCTTCCTCGATGCCTTCTTTGCAAGGACGGAGGCCCCCGTGGTGCTGTTTTCGCGCGTTCCCTTCGCGCTGGACCTCTATGACGGCTACCGCGCGCGCATGGCAGATTATTACCGTGCGTTCCTCCGCGGCCTTGCCGCGAAGTACAGAAGGCGCGGGCATCTCGTGACCTTCGCCGACGGCTTCAAGCTCTTCAAGGGCAATTTTACGGAGTACACCTGCGACGGCATCCATCCCGACGACGTGGGCATGTTTGCGCTTGCGGATGCTTACGAGCGGGAACTCCGCCGTCTCGGCAGGCTGAAAAAATCATGAAGATCGTGATGTTGCCGCTCGACGAGCGGCCCTGTAATTTCTCATACCCGCAGATGATGCCCAAGGCGGACTATGAACTCATTCTGCCGCCCAAGGACTTCATGGGGGACAAAAAAACCCCCGCAGATACCGCCCGCCTTCGGACATGGTTATGCGATAACGTGTCAGGAGCCGATGCCTGCATCCTCTCGCTGGATACGCTCATCTATGGCGGCATCGTGCCTTCGCGCCTGCATCACCTCTCCATGGAGGAGCTGACGGCGCGCGCGGATACGGTAAAACTCCTGCGCGAAAAAAATCCCGCGATGAAGCTGTATCTCTTCCAGCTCATCATGCGCTGCCCCGATTATTCGCTCTCCGACGAGGAACCCGATTATTACGACGACTGCGGGCGGGAACTGCATCTCTATGGCCGCTATACGCACAAGGAGAAGCTCGGCATCCTCACCGAAGAGGAGCGGGCGGATTTCGGGCGCGTCAGGGAAAAGACCAAGGACGTCATCGGCGATTTCCTCGAACGGCGGCAGAAGAACATCGCGATCCTTCTGCACGACCTTACCTTCGTGCGGGACGGCATCGCCGACTTTTTCATCGTTCCGCAGGACGACGCCGCCGTCTACGGCTTCACGTCGATGGACCAGATCGCCGTGCGCACCTTCCTCAAAGAGAATTTGTTGCACATGAAGACGGCCATGTATCCCTCCGCAGACGATACGGGCCTCATCCTCTTGGGGCGCGCCGTTGCGGAGCATCGCGGCCTCCGTCCCAAAATTTACGTGCATTATGCCTCCACGAAGGCGGAGCGCGTTGTGCCGTGGTTTGAGGACCGCCCGCTCGGCGAGACGGTGAAATACCACATTTTAGCCGTGGGCGGGCAGCAGGTCTATTCGCTCACGGAGGCGGATATCGTCCTCTGCGTCAACATGGGTTCGGACATGGCTGCCCCCGGCGACGCCAACTATCCCATGGCTTACGACGTGGAGCGCAATCTCGCCGAATTTGTCTCCTATATCCGCTATGCGCTCTCCCAAGGCAAAGTGACGGCGGTGGGGGACGTTGCGGCCTGCAACGGGAGCGACGCCGAACTTCTCGGCATCCTCGGCCGCGAGGGGCTTCTGATGGACCTCCACGCCTATGCGGGCTGGAACACTTCTTCCAACACGCTCGGCACGGCCGTCTGCATGGCGGTTTTATATCTTGCGGGGCGCGACGAAGAGGGGAGAAGAAGTTTTCTTCTTCACCGTTACTATGAGGACTGCGGCTACATGGGCCATGTGCGCGGCGACGTCACGGCGCGCCTTCTGCCCGCGCTGGGCCTCGATTATTTCCACGCAGACGGCAAGAGCGGCAAGGCCGCCGCGCTCGTCCGCGAGGGGATCATGGCATACATGGGGTCGGAATTTCCGTCCCTTGCGGCGCTCGTCGAAGATGTTTCCGTCGAGATGCCGTGGCGAAGAATGTTTGAAATAGACTTAAAGTTAAAGGTGAGAAAATGAAAAAAATCGGAATAGACCTCGGCGGGACGGCCATCAAGGGCGGCCGTTTCGGCGAGAGAGGGCAGCTCGTTGCGGAATTTTCCATCCCCACGCCTGCGCGCGCGGGGCGGATGCCCATCTTTCAGGCGCTGTTTTGCGCGATCGACAAACTTTGGACGGAGGATACCGGACTCATCGGCATCTCCTCGGCGGGGGATATCGACCCCGTAAACGGGGTCTGCGTCCATGCAACGGATAATCTCATGGGCTGGACGGGCGCGGATATCTGCGGAGAGGTCGAACGGAGGTACCATGTCCGCTGTATCGCGGATAACGACGCGGTCTCGGCGCTCAAAGGCGAGCTTGCGTTTTACCCCAAAGCAGAGAATGTGACCATGCTCACCTTCGGGACGGGCCTCGGCGGCGCGAGCCTCGTAAACGGGCAGATCCTGCGCGGCGCAAGATTCGATGCGGCGCGCTGGGGACACACCGTTTTGGTGCCGCACGGGCTTCGTTGCAACTGCGGCAAACGCGGCTGTGCGGAGGCATATCTCTCGGCGACGGCGCTTGTAAAACAGGGCCAAAAGCGCATGCTGGGTCTTGTGGACTGCAAACAGCTCTTCGACCGCGCCGCCTCCGGCGAAGCGGAGGCGGTCGACGTCATCCACCGCTTCGAGGACTACCTCGCCATTCTCATCGACAACGTGCGCACCGTCCTTGCGCCCGAATACATCATTCTGGGCGGCGGCGTGACGAAGTCCGCGGCGGTCATGCAGGAGATCATCGGCGGCGCGAAGGACGTCGTTCTCGCGCGGCGCGGCGCGCTCGCGGGCGTCTACGGCGCCATCGTGGAACGTCTGTAAGCGATTTTTTCGCACCCCATATCGTTAAAATCAAAAAAAGAGGTCATATATATGCGTTTTCATATCACCGATGCAAGCATCGCAAGCGCGGCCGCAGGGCTTGCGCAGTTCGGCATCGAGACGGGCGGGGACGGCATCCCCACCGCGCTCGTACCCGCAGGGGAGTTTTCCGTGCGCCTCGAAGGGGGCGTCCTCACCGTCCGCTATCAGAAGCGGGTGCAGATCTTTCTCGCGCTGAAATTGGCCGCGGATTCTCTCGGCGCAGGCGGCACGGCGGAGTTTTCCGCATCCCCCGCCTTCCGCAACCTCACCTACATGCTCGATTGTTCGCGCAATGCAGTGGCGACGTGCGAAACGGTGGAGGAACTCATCCGCCACCTCGCGGTGATGGGCTATGATTCCCTCGGCCTCTACATGGAGGATACCTTTACGGTACCCGGCTATCCCTATTTCGGCTATCTGCGCGATGCCTACACCAAGGAGGATATCGCCCGCATGGAGAAGGTAGCTTCCGCTTACGGCATCGAACTCGTTCCCTACATCCAGACGCTCGCGCACTTCAATACGCTCACCCGCCACTATGCCATGGACGGCCTCTTCGATACGGGCGACATCCTGATGACGGGCGAGGAGCGCACCTATGAATTTCTCGATGCGCTCCTGAAAACGGTCTCCGAATACTTTACGACGCGCTCGGTGCATCTCGGCATGGACGAGGCCTACATGTTGGGGCGGGGGAAATACCTCGATAAGAACGGGTATAAGCCCCGCATCGAGATCATGCAGGCCCACCTCGAACGCGTGCTTTCCATCTGCAAGAAATACGGCCTCCAACCCATGATGTGGTCGGATATGTTCTTCTCGCAGGTCATGGAGGCGCAATACGGCGCGGAGATCTCCGAGGAGATCGCAAGCCGCGTGCCGTCGGGCGTAGAACTCATCTATTGGGATTACTACCATACCTCCGAGGAACATTACACGGAGATGATCGCAAAGCACCGCGTGTTTCGCAACCCCTTGGGCTTTGCGGCGGGCGCGTGGAAGTGGCTGGGCTATACGCCCGATAACCGCTATTCCTTCGCCTCCAACGAGGCCTCGGCGCGCGCCTGTATCAAGGCGGGCATCCCGCGCTATATCGTGACGGGGTGGGGGGATAACGGCGGCGAGTGTTCGCCCTTTGCAACGCTCCCCGCGCTCCTGCACTGCGCCCGCATGAATTACGGCGATTTCAGCCTCGGCGAGGACTTCGGAAGGAGCTTTCAGAGCCTTGCGGGCATGCCGCTTGCGGACTTCATGACCATAGACCTATGCAACCGCGTCACGGAGAGCGAGGATGCCGAGGAGAAGAACAGCGCGAACAAATTCCTGCTCTTCAACGACGTGCTTTTGGGGACGCTCGATACCACCGTCTATGAGGGTTTGGGAGACCTGTATTTCAGACATGCCTATGCCCTGCAACGCGCAAAGAAGAGCGCGGGGAGATTTTCTTACCTCTTCGAGACGCAGCTCTGCCTCGCCCGCGTACTCGCTTCCAAAGCGGATATGGGCATCCGTCTGCGCAAGGCGTACGCGGCCCGCGATACCGCGGCGCTGCAAAAACTTCTCGACGAACTCAAACAGCTGCCCGCGCGCATCGAAAAATTATACCGCGCCATGCGCGCGCAGTGGGAGCATGAAAACAGGCCCAACGGCTTCGACGTGCAGGATATCCGCTTCGGGGCGCTCAAACAGCGCATTTTCGCCGCCATCGCGAAGCTCTCGGCGTTTCTCGAAGGCACGGCTCCCGCCGTTCCCGAACTCGAAGCAAAGCTCCTCGACTTCATGGGCCACGGCGACGACTTCGAGCTGGACCCCGACCAGTGCGAGTGGCGCTGGCGCAGAATGACCTCTGTCAATGTCAACGAATAAGGAGAGAATATGATCAGAAAATATACTTACGGCAAACCCGTCCAAACAGATGCCACCGTCATTCCCGTAAGCACGGCTTCGGGCATGCCTGCCCCGTTTACCGTCACCGAGACGGAATGCGGCGAGATCTTCGTCTATGAAATGGATAAGGCCGACGCCGTGTTCGGCCTCGGCGAACAGCTGCGCGGCATGAACAAGCGCGGCTGGATCTACGATAGCTGGAATTACGACGACCCCTCCATCACCGAGGGCCGCTCCTGCCTCTATGGCGCGCACAACTTCATTCTTATCTTCGGGAAGAAGATGTTCGGGGCCTTCTTCGATTGCGGCGGCAAGGTCACCTTCGATATCGGCTACGGCGACCCCGACCTTCTCACCGTCAGCGCAAAAGATACCGACGTCTACATCATCGAGGGCGACAGCGCCCTTGACATCGTGAAGCAATTCCGCACGCTCATCGGGCAGAGCTACATCCCGCCCAAGTGGGCGTTCGGATACGCGCAGTCCAAGTGGGGGTATAAATGCGAGGCGGATATCCGCGAAGTGTTCGAGGGCTACAAGAAAAACGGTCTGCCCCTCGACATGATCTACCTCGATATCGACTACATGCAGGACTACAAGGATTTTACCGTCAACAAGGAGCGGTTTCCCGACCTTGCGGCGCTCTCCGCCGAATTCAAGTCGGAAGGGGTGCGCCTCGTTCCCATCATCGACGCGGCCGTCAAAGTGGAAGAGGGGTATTCCGTCTATGATGAAGGCGTCGAAAAGGGGTATTTCTGCACCGATGCGGAGGGCAAGCCCTTCGTGGTGGGCGTATGGCCGGGAGACAGCGTCCTGCCCGACGTTTTGAATCCCGAAGCGCGCCTGTGGTTCGGTTCGCAGTATAAGGCGTTGCTCGACCGGGGCATCGAGGGCTTCTGGAACGATATGAACGAGCCTGCCACCTTTTACAGCAAGGGGACCCTGCAACACGCGCTCGCGGAGGTCGCCAAGGCCGTCGGCAAGAATTTGCAGGTGGAGGAATATAACGAGGTCACGGGCAACTTCCACCGCCTCGCGAACAACCCCGCCGACCACGATAGTTTCTACCACAACGCCGCGGACGGCCGCCACGTCCATACGGACGTACACAACCTCTACGGCTACAACATGACGCGCGGGGCGGCGGAGTATTTCGCGGAGTATGCCCCCGATAAACGCTTCTTGCTCTTCTCGCGCTCCTCGTATATCGGCCTGCACCGCTATGCGGGCATCTGGACGGGGGACAACTGCTCGTGGTGGTCGCATTTAAGGCACAACATCGCCATGATGCCCGGCCTCGACATGTGCGGCTTCCTGTATGCGGGCGCCGATCTCGGCGGCCACGGCGACCGCACCACCGAGGAACTCATGCTGCGCTGGCTCGCCTTCGGCATCTTCGAACCGCTCCTTCGCAACCACGCCACGCAGGGAACGCGCGACCAGGAGTTCTATGTATTCAAAAACAAGCGGGCGTTCCGCGATCTGCTCGGCATCCGCTATGCCATCCTGCCCTATCTTTACAGCGAGTTCGTGCGCTGTGCCAAGACGGGGGATATGCTCTCGCGCCCGCTCTGCTTCGATTACCCCGACGACAGGCGCGCCCGCACCGTCGAGGACCAGCTCCTCATCGGCGGAAGCATCATGATCGCGCCCGTCGTGGAGCAAAACGCCGACGGCCGCTATGTGTATCTGCCCGCGCGCATGAAGATGATCCGCATGAAGGCGGGAAACCGCTATACCGAGCGCATCGTCGAGAAGGGCGAGTATTATATCGAAGTCCCGCTCGATGAAGTGGTGTTCTTCCTCCGCGAGGGGAAGGTCATGCCGCTCGCAAAGCCCGCGGAAAACGTCGCCTCCCTCGACGAGGAACATCTTACGTGGCTGAAATTCATCACGCAGCCCGCGCAGTTTACGCTCTGCCGCGACGACGGCATCACGAAGTCAAGCCTCGAAAAAATTGAAACCGTGACGGTGGAACCCTGACATGGGTACCGCGGAACTTGTCCGCCTCATTGAAATGCCGCCCGAAATGGCGGCAAAACTGAGGCCCGCGGAAGGGCTTGAAGAGGACATTTCCGCGCTTTTGCGCGTGGAGAGCTTCGAAAGCGCCGCAAACGCCCTCCACGAGGCGCTTTCGCCGGATGAGGACGGCGCAAAGATCCTTTCCGCCATGCTCGAAGCGGCCACCATGTCCGAAAGAGAGTATCAAAAACGCAAAATTCCGCGCGAAATCTACCTTGATACGATGAAGGCCTTTTCGCGGTTTGTGCGTGAACATCACGAAAAATACGGCGAATGGGGATTTTCCACGTGGTGGTGGGCGGGAAGGCACACTTCCCTGAAACTCTTCCGCATCGGCGCGCTCGAATACGAGATGTGCGAGGAGGAGACGGGCAAAGAGCTTTCCATCCACATCCCTTCGGGGACGGACTTTTCCCCCGCTTCGGTGGATGCCTCCCTCGCCGCGGCGCGCAAATTTTTCGCGGCGTATTTCCCCGCCTACCGTGACGCGCCCTTTACCTGCTGTTCGTGGATGCTCGCGCCCGCGCTTGCGGCGCTTCTGCCGCCCGCTTCCAACATCCGCGCGTTTGCCGCGCGGTTCGAGATCTTGGCCGAGTATGATAAGTCCGACTGCGCGGAGTTCGTCTTTTGCCGCTCCGCGGGGAGCCGCGTGGAGGACTTCCCCGAAGATACTTCGCTCCGCCGCGCCCTCAAAGCGTATCTGCTCGCGGGCAACCGTCTCGGCGTCGCGCGGGGGCGCATGAAGCGCGGGTGAGGCCGCTCTGCGCCGCAAGGCGGCGTAAAAATGTACGTTATTTTGAAGAAAAATAAAAAATAGTATGTTTTGTGCAAATTTTCAGCGCGGAAGCGTTGACAATTAGTTAAGAAATATGTAAAATAGAGTAGCATTGTACTATTAGAGTAGCATTGTACTATTAGAGTAGCATTGTACTATTAGAGTAGCATTGTACTATTGCGGGTATCCGCGCGGAAAGGCGGAACGAGGCCAACCCCTCGGCGCTTGCTTTTCGGGACCATAATTTACGGAGGGGGCAGTATGCCGAATACGATCAGGCGCAAGATCGCGCATCTCAAAGAAGGAAAGCTGACCAAGAGCCAGCAAAAGCTCGTCGAATACTTCGAGACGGTGGACCTGAGGAAGGTCATTTATATGTCCATCACCGACCTTGCGGCGGCGACGGACGTCGCGGAGGCGACGGTGTTGCGTTTTTGCCGTTCGCTCGGCTTCAACGGCTATCAGGAGTTCCGTCTGAATTTAGCGCAGGGCGCGGTGGAGAACGACGATGACGACGAAGGCGGCATCTCCTTCGTGAACGAACTCGAAGAGACCTACCAGCTCGCCATGGAAAATGTGCGGCGGGGGCTTTCGGAGGCGCAGATCCGTGAAGCGATCGAGATGATCCTCTCCGCGGAGACGGTCTGTTGCTTCGGCGTGGGGCATTCTCACCTTGCGGCGCTGGAACTTCACAACCGACTGATGATGATGGGGCTTGTGACGTTCTGCGAGCGCGATACACACTTGCAGAACGTGCTTCTTTCCTCGCGCGGGGAAGGGGACCTTATGATCATCTTTTCCGTTTCGGGGGCTTCCAAGGATACGGTGGAGGCGGCGGAACTCGCGCGCTCCATCGGCATGAAGCTGCTTGTTGTCACGTGTTATAAGAATTCGCCGCTCTCGCGGTACGCCGATCTGGTGCTTGCGGCGGAGCCGATGGATTCGCCCATGACCCCCGGCGCGATGACGGGCAAGATCATGCAACTGTTCATGGTGGATATCCTGTGTACGGGCATGCACAACGCCGATAAGACGCGGTTCGATGCGTATTACGCAAAGAGCAGCCGCGCCACGGTCAGCAAGCTGATTTAAGAAATATATTAAATATGGGAAACGCCCTGCTTCTGACGGGTGTCCATAGGGATTCTATGAATAAGCGGTTTGGCGGTTAGTCAAACCGCTTATTCGTTGTCCCTCCCGAAGTTTAAGCGGCTTCTTCCTGCGCGAGGTCGGGAATTGCTCCCACGCAGTTGTAGATGATTTCCACCGCTTGTGTCCGCTTGCCGCCGTCAATCTTTTCTTTCTCATGTACGATGACCTTTTCTATAAAGTCCCGCACGATTTCGGGCGTAAGCTCCGTGATTTCCGTGTACTTCCGCACAATTCGCATGAAGCGCGTCACATTGTCGGATTGCTCCTTTGCTTTCATTAAGATTTCCTGCAATTCTCGGATCCGCGCATTCAGCGTTTTCTGCTCTTCTTCGTATTCCTGTGATAATTTGCGGAAGCGTTCGTCGGAGAGGTTGCCGTTCACTTTGTCCTCATAGAGGTTTCGGATGATACGGTCAAGAGCCTGTACGCGCCGTTCGGCGTTCTCTTTCTCCTGCGCGGATGCCAAAAGTTTTCTTCTGCTTTCCTTATCGGTATTCCGCTTTAACAACGCTAAAAAGTCGCTTTCCTTGTCGGTAGCCATAGCGAATACTCGCTGTAAGTCTGCAAGCACGATACCCTCGACTGCCGCCACCGTGATTTGATGAGAACTACAAAGATTTTTCTTCTTTTTACGGTAGGTCGAGCAGTTGAAATACTCCTTCTGCTTGGTAGTGGAACAACGGCAGAGATACATTTTCTTCCCGCAGTCGGCACAATACACAAGCCCCGAAAACACACTCATTTCTCCCATGTCCGTGGGACGGCGCTTTGCCGAGCGAATACGCTGAACAGTTTCATAGGTATCCGCATCGATTATCGCTTCTTGCGTGTTCTCGAACGTTACCCATTCTTCGAGCGGCAAGTCGAGTTTCTTTTTACACTTATACGATTTCTTCCTTGTTCGGAAATTTACCGTATGACCGAGATAGGCAGGGTTAGAGAGAATACCTTTGACCGATTCCGTACACCAAATGTTGGGATACTCCGTTTGAAGTGAAGTTACGGGCAGACCGCATTTGCGGTTATGGATCGTCGGCGTGTCGATTTCCCGTTCCGTCAATATCCGCGCTATCTGCGTCGGACCGAAGCCCTTCATGCACAAGGCGAAGATTTCCTTGACGACCGCCGCGGCTTCCTCGTCTACAACCCAATGTTTCTTGTCATTCTCGTCCTTCTTGTAGCCGTAGGGCGGCATTGTGCAGAGATGCTTGCCCGACATTCCCTTTGCCTTGAACACGGCGCGGATTTTCTTCGATGTGTCTTTCGCGTACCACTCGTTGATGATATTGCGGAAAGGTGTAAAGTCGTTGTCCACATTACTTTCGCTGTCCACGCCGTCGTTGATGGCAATGAAGCGGACACCTGCGTCTGGGAACGTGATTTCGGTATATAAGCCAACCTTTAAGTAGTCCCTGCCAAGCCTCGACATATCCTTGACAATGATAGTGCCGACATTTCCCGCATTGACATCTTCCATAAGCCGCATAAAGTCGGGGCGATTAAAGTTCGTTCCCGAATACCCGTCGTCCACATAGAATTGGGGATTGGGAAAGCCTTTTTCGCTCGCGTACTTGCCGAGAATTGTCTTCTGATTTACGATACTGTTGCTGTCGCCCTCGTTCTCGTCGTCGCTTGACAATCTGCAATAGAGGGCAGTTATTTTCTCACCTCCGAGATAAGATTGGTTATTTGATGCCGAATAATGCCTTTTCATAGAATTTCTCCTTTGGAATGACATTCTTCGAGCGAGTCCCGTATCATGGCTCTTTCGAGCTTTTTCCATATTGTTTCTTTTGCTGTGTTACTTTCTTTTACGATCACGGTATAGACCGTGTTCCCGATTTCCTTTTGATAACTGAATTGTTTGTTGTTCAAGTATTCTTATTCGAGCGCTTGGAATA
>CANQSR010000010.1 GCA_947626575.1 uncultured Clostridia bacterium
AATAGATTTCCTATTGACGCAGTTCCGTATGAAGTTGTAACCGCACTTTTTGGGTGCATGGCAAGTATTATATCACCAAGAAATCGGAATGTCAAACGAATGTTCATGTTTTTCCGAAAATTTTTTGGGAAATTTTTAAGTTTTCCACAAGGGTGGTATGCGGCAGAGCGGAAAGCCGAACGCCCCAACAACAGAAAAGGAAAAACGGCGGCGAAAACGGGGATATTTGAAACGTGCCGACGAGCAAGAGAAGGGCGGATCGCCAAGCGGTTCAGCGGCGGCCGCCCTTCCTTCGTCGGCACAAACTCCACTTTGAGGCAGTTTGCTGTCGCAAACCGCCAAGTGCGTTCCGTTGTGCCTCCTCTTTCCAAAAAGTTCTTCGATACTTTTTGGAAGCCTTATTTTTCAATGTCTGTTTTCCCGCCTGTTCGTTCGGTTGTAGGCGTGAGCTTGTCCGCGCCGCGTAGCGGCGCGCTTGTCAAGACAAGCTCACGCCTAAATGCCATTTTGAGTTTTGCCCTGTTTGGACTTGATTTGTGTGCGCTTCTATGGTATAATCATATTATGATAGGCGTCGATACCATAGCAAAAGAAATCATAGCGAGCAAAATTTTAATTTAGCGGAGTAAAACAGTAAAAGAAATGGAAGTGAAAAATTTACTCGGCGCGAAAAACAGGGACGAATTTCGGGCATGGCTTGAAGATAACCACGCAACAGAAAGTGAGTGTTGGACGATTGTAAAGCGTGGCAGACCGCAGGGCGGCGATACTTTTTGGTATGTGGATGCTGTTGAGGAAGCATTGTGTTTCGGTTGGATAGATAGTACGACCAAAAAATTGTCAAACGGCGTTACGGCTCAAAAATTTGCGCCGCGCAAAAAAGGAAGTTTGTGGTCGGAACTCAACAAAGAACGATGCCGCAGAATGGAAAGACTTGGCAAAATGACGGATGCGGGGCGAGCCGTTCTTCCCGATATGTCCGAAAGCGGTTTTGTGATAGACGAGGTTATTTTGAAAGCATTGCAATCGGACGGAGAAGTATGGGCGAATTTTCAAAAATTTCCCGATTTATACAAAAGAGTTCGGATTGATACCATTCAAATCAAAAAGAAGATACCCGTTTTATTTCAAAGTCGATTGGAAAAATTCATTTGTAATACTCGGCAGGGCATTATGTATGGCGAATGGAATGACGGCGGAAGGTTGCTATATTAGATTTCAATTTGGAGAAGTATAAGAAGGCGAGGGTTGGTTGTCCTCGTCTTTTGCATAGAAAAAAAGACCAACCTAACTCGGTTCGAATTGGGTTGGTCGTGGTGCACCAAAAGGCCGCGGCCCTTATAGAAGGGCCGCGGCCTTTTGGTGCCGTTCAAGCGGGATCGGACAATTCCGTTCGACCCCGCGCGAGGAGGCCGACGGGCTGAGTAGGAAAAAAGCGGAGCCTCTCTCGGCCGACGAAGCTCGCGAGCGCAGCGAAGCGATCACCGGCACCGCGTCGCGTTGGGTCGGTCGTAGCGATCAAAGGGCCGCGGCCTTTTGGTGCCGGTCAAGCGGGATCGGACAATATAAAGTTATAAAACCCTTTTCGTCATTCCGAGGAGCGAAGCGACGAGGAATCTTATTGAGATTTCTCACTTCGTTCGAAATGACGCTGAGCATGCACGAACGACGAACTTCGTTCGAGGTGACACGGAAAAGGCATACAAAAATAGCACGGCCGCGGCCTTTTAGCGCCGTTTAAGCGGGATTGAACAATATAAAGCTAAAAAACCCTTTCGTCATTCCGAGGAGCGGAGCGACGAGGAATCTTATTGAGATTTCTCACTTCGTTCGAAATGACGCTGAGCATGCACGAACGACGAACTTAGTTCGAGGTGACACGGAAAAGCATACAAAAATAGCACGGCCGCGGCCTTTTGGCGCCGTTCAAGCGTGATTGGACAATTTCGTTCGACCCCGCGCGGCAAATTGGCAATATCACGCGCTCAGCTTTCAAAAACATTGATTATTTGTTTTTTCTTTCTTTTGGCATAGTCCACTGCGAGTTTGGTGCCGCTGTTAGCGGACGGCGGCCGATAAGCATGGTCATAATAGACAACCAATATATCGCACGCCTCGATCACGGCCTCGTTTCGTTTGATATAGGATACTCTTCCCGCGCCATGTGCAGTTGAGGCGAAGAAACTCTCTTCGTATAACGTCAACAGATAATTCTGGTAGGATTCATCGATGTACTCATACTCGCCCCGCACAAATATGCGCCGTATGTATGGATATGTTTGACGTAATTTCGTGACGATTTCATAGCACAGTTCATCGAATTTACTTTTACTTCCGAAATAAAACGTATCGGCGGCCTCATTTATGATGAGCGCTTCAATGGTATTTGCTAACCTCGCTTTCAGTGCCGCAGTTTCGGTGAACGTTCGATGTCCGATGAATGCCACTTTCATAACGGCTACATTATAAATTTTATTTTTTCATTTGGCAAGCGATTATGCAGTTATAAAAGCGCATTTTTGAAAGTGTATTCAAAAAAACATTATTTGTTAAACTATAAGCAAATAAACAAGGCGGCATAAGAGTTTGACAATCAACGACGCAGTTGCAAAGCGCATCAAAAAGTTAATGAAAGACCGGAAAATGACGCAATACCGTTTGGAGCGGGAATCCGGCCTTACGCACGGCGCAATGGACGGAATTTTGACCGGCCACAATAAGACCGTCACGCTCACGACCATGTACAGGCTTGCGCGCGGATTCGGCATGACTGTCTTTGAGTTTATGGATGACGACGTATTCCGTTCCGAAGATTTGGAAATTGATTGAATTTCAGCGGGCGGCCTTTCGGCCGCCCTTTCCATATTCCGAAGAGCGGAGCGAGGAAAAATCGCGGTTTCAGTCATTCCGAGGAACGGAGCGACGAGAAATCTTATTGAGATTTCTCACTTCGTTCGAAATGACGAGGAGCAAGTGCGAATGACGGACTTCGTTCGAATGACGTTGGACATGCACGAATACCCCCGCCTTGTTTATTTTTCATGAAAATTAAATTTTATCAATATTTTTGCCAATTGATTTTTCGTCGATGCGGGGATTGATATATCTATCTTTTTTCTTTTTACTAAGATATCTGATCGCCTTTTGGGGACACCGATGATAGCAACCGAGACACGCGACGCAAGCATTGCCGAATGTGATTTTTCCATTCTCCATAGAAATATTCTGCGCAGGGCATAGCCCGACGCATTTCCCGCACCCGATACAATCTTCCGAGACCCAAAACCGTTCCCCGATCAAATGCCAATTTGCCTTGTTCTTGTAATAAATCTTTTCTTTCGTCTTTCTCTTTTTCGGAAGTGTAGGTTCGCCGCAAGCGATTTTTGTAATGACCTTATCAATACGCTTATCGGCACTATCAAGTACACGCTTTAAGTAAAATTTCGGTACGGTAAACGTGAGCGTATAATTTTCGGGCATTTTTAACGTAAAAACGCCCTTCACATTCAGCCCCTTTTGCCGTGCAAACTCATACGCAAAATAATCTGCGCCGCCGACCATACCGCCATAGTTGAGAACAATCAACAGCTCTTTCATATGATCGAGGCGGGGCAGAAAATCATAAACGTGAACAGGCAGGCCAAAGGAATAAATAGGCGATACGACGATGATTTTGTCAAACTCGCTACCGTTCCCCGTATATGTAGGGATATAAAAGATTTTACCGCCTATTTTTTCGCGGATTTTTTGAGAAATATACAGGCTGTTGCCCGTCGCGCTGAAATAAAATATTCCTGTCATACGATGATGATTTTCTCCGTGAAATTGAAATTATTTCTTCCACAAGACAAGTTCATAGATGTTACTTTTCCATATCTTGAACAAGGCAGTATTTCCATGTACAAATATATCTTCTGCCGCCGAACTCTGCGTAGTCCGACATATATTGCTCGCGGCAGATCTCTTCCAATGCTCCGTCGGGTAAGAGGCGATATGCCGCCTCGTTGGTGATCACAAACAATCCCCTTTCGCTATTGCGCGTACAGACCAAGTACTC
Source organism: uncultured Clostridia bacterium (assembly GCA_947626575.1). Taxonomy (GTDB): domain Bacteria; phylum Bacillota; class Clostridia; order Christensenellales; family Borkfalkiaceae; genus Gallimonas. The sequence goes on from CANQSR010000010.1 coordinate 4,058, forward strand.
CCGCCCGTGAAACCTTTTGCGCAATTCGGAAATTTTCGGTCGGTCCCCCTGTTCGCGAATATCCGGCAATTCCAATATGCCCTCGTCTGACGTGAAAAGTTTTTCCTTCAAAACGAGATCATTGCCCTCTCTTTCGAACCGCCCGTAGCAACAATCGTAAATACTCGGAGAAACGTCCGCGCCCCGATGATAACGGCGGTTGCGGATCATATAATAGCCGTCCTTTGCGTGCCTGTGAAAACAATAACGCGTATACGGCGCTTCGCCGCTTTGTTCGCAATCCGGCTCTGATTGCGGGAGAGGGAGCGCGGAATATTGTAGCTTGTCCGGATAGATCTCCGCAAGACCGTATCCCACACCCCCATCGCCCCGACCGCAGGTATAGATTCCGTAAACGGCGTTCTCCTCTTCGTCGTAGTAGAAATCCTCATCGGTATTATGACAGCCCCTTATTTTCAATTTACCGAGAAAGGCGAGACTGTCCGCGGCGTAAAAGGCAAACCTGCCGTCGGTCGACTGAACCAAAACGATGTTGTTCTTATGCGAGACGTGTACATAGGTGGGATAGCTGATATCGTTGAGCCTCGCGATTTTTTCGTTCGTCTTCAAATCATACACCCACACCGAGCCGCCTAAGATAAAAAAGCGCGAAGAAGGCTCGTCTATCACGATTTCATATGCCCTGCCGTTGATTTTATGATCCATTCGTGACCTCTACAAAAAGACATGCGCAGGCTTTGAAAGTCTAACGCTTTGCGCATCCAAAAATTCATATTTGATTTCTAAACCACCTGCACAGCTAACATAATAGCCCGTTTGGTCTTTCAAACAATAAATATCGAGCATCGCAAGTCCGAAATGGTCGTTGCCTTCAATAAAGACCTCGGAAGGCACCGTCATGGTTTCGCAATGAGTGAACGACACCTTGAACCAACTGCTTACATCGACTTCGTAATTACCCGAATTAAATTCTTCCGTACTAATAAATTTGATAAAATGGAGACCTCCCAAAGTTTGATAATCGCTATACGGTGTATCGAGTTCCAACGCCGAATAGGCTTCTTCATTGCAAAAATAGAGGGCGACCCCCACAGATATGCGTTCGTGGTCGGGGGGATATTCATCCGCAACGCCGCCGAAATAAAAATCGAGCGTGACATCATTGATATCAAAATCGGTGTGGTCGCTTTTCACAGCGCCCATGAGCGACGGCAACCGTCCGCCACGGTCAAATCCGATTTCAAGCGCACTCGGATTACCGCAAGCTGACAAAAAGCATAACGATAATGTTATTGCGATTATGCTCCATAATAATTTTTGTAACGAATGCGAATATTTCATTGATATTCCCTCGCAAATTTCTGCTTATCACATGCCACTTGCGGCGAAAAGATCGACGGCACATTAAATAATTTCGCTACAAGACCAATCGTTGTCGCTAATGTTTTTTCTTCTCAATATTATGGCTTTTACAATTATTTCAATCTATGTCCACAATTGGGGCATTCTTTATCATCAGGGCTTATTTTACTAAAACAAGACGGGCATTCATCATCCTGTGGGATATTGATTGCCTCGAATTCTTCAACATCGCCTTCTTTTTCAGATTCGTAATCACTAATCACTTCGCTTTGAATGTCTTCAATCACGTCCTTCGTTATATCACTGTACTCGTTTGAATTTTGATAAACGGATAACACCTGCATGTTTTGAATTCCCTTTGCAACTTTTGTTGTTTGAATTATTAACTCGCCAAGACCATACAAAGCAAAAGATCCTATCCAAGAAAAAAGACAACCAGCTATTAGCACAACGAAACCCGCCCAAACAATTTCCATGCACCAACATATAATTGCACCAACAACAGAAAACAGACAACCGAAAATTGTGCAAGCAATTGCCAATGTTTTGATTTTTTCGCCAATGTTTTGAAACATTTCATACCTCCAAAATTTTTTTCATAAATAAAAAATTACTTCGAGTACAGAGTTAAGCAAAAACTTCGTTCAAGAATTGGAGAGCGAAGAAACCGCAAAAATAAGGTCATCCCTCGACGATATCGACGAGCGCCTTTTGAAGCACGGCCGAAAAATTCACGCCCTGCTCGGTCGCCTTCTTATCGAGCCATGCAGGGATCGTGCAGTTCTTGCGGATACTGCGGTTATCGTTCTTCTCCCGATAGGCGGCAAAATCGACCTCGACGAGTGTCACGATCTCGTTTTCCGCGGCTTCGGGTTTCATGGTAACGCCCTTCGGGATCTCCCTCTTTGCGTCCTCTTCACTGATCCCCCAAATGCCGATGCAGTCCTTCGCCATGGCGATGCAATCCTCAATGTCCTTTCCTTGCGTGTAAAGGTCCAAATCGGGAACATGCACCGAGAAGTATTTCTCCCCGTTTTCAGGGGGTGTGATGACGATCGCATAAATACTTTTCACTATTTTTCACCTCGCTTTATTTTAGATTGTGCTTTTTGATGAGAGCTTTTGCAAGCCTCTCATTGATCTCGCCGTGCCGCGGGATCGCCTCGCTTTTCTCGCCGTTCGAATAGACGGTGTGATTGCCGCCTTCCCGCACCAACCGCCAACCGTTCCGCTCAAACAGCTTCACCAAGTCCTTCCTTTTCATCCGCAACCTCTGTACACACTATATTATACGCATTGATACGCATAACGTCAAGCGTTTCGATGTAAAATTACAAAATTACGGCAACCAGATTTCGGGTTGCCGCCGCATTTCAAAAATCTGGCCGCATTACAAAAACCGCCGCATTTCAAAAGTCGAAGTCGTTATCGACGATCTTATATCTTCCGCTGATGTGGGAGACGAGTTCCCCCTCGGGATTATCGCTCCGGTAGCTGTTGTAATCTTGCAGGTTGATGATATCGGCGGTCAGGCGGTGTTCATCGCGCAGATACCACAAAAAGATGAGATGCTCCCCTTTATCGGGGTCGAGTTCCCAATAGACCCTGTGGAGCGATGCCTTGCCTTCGTAATATTGCTTGCCCGTCGTTTCATTGATCTTTCCGATATCCGATTTCAAGACGATGTACTCGTTCACGGGGAGCTTTTTCAAAATAATAAACATCTCATAGCCCGCCAGCCTTACGAGCAGATATTCGCGGTATGTAGAGATGGAAACCACTTTGCCGAGCGGACGCGTGCCGCGCGCGGAATCGTGGTAAAGCACCTTATCGCCCTCTTCGATCTCATCCTCCCAACAGGCGTGTTCGGCCGCGATATTCTTTTTGTTGAACATGACGGAATTGCCGTATTCGTAAAAAATGATAGCCATTGCGCGTTCCCCCTGCAAAATATTTCCAATAATATTATAATCGAATATCCGCGTCTTGTCAAGGTTTTCGGAAATATTTCACCGAGTCGCGCGCGCCCGCCCGCCGCAAATCACTTTACTTTTTGCGGGGAATTTCTTATAATACTCACATGGGCTACGAAATCTATCTCAAAAAGGGCGAAGAAAAGCGCATCGCCGCGGGGCATCCGTGGGTGTATGCAAACGAAGTCGCCCGCATCGAAGGCAAGGATAAAAACGGCGCGCTCGCAACGGTGAGAAGTTTCGACGGGCGTTACCTCGGCAAGGGCTACCTCAATCATGCCTCCAAAATTTTGGTGCGGATCTTCATCCGCGGGAATGAAGATGACGGAAAAGAGCTATACCATGTCCGCATCCACGCCGCCAATTCCTATCGGAAAGCGCTTGGATCGGCCGACGCCTACCGCGCCGTGTTCGCCGAAGCCGATAACCTTCCCGCGCTCATCGTGGATAAATACGGCGACTATCTTTCCGTGCAGTTCCTTTCGCTCGGCGTACATCTGAGAAAAAAGCTCATTACCGAAGTCCTCGCCGAAGAATTTTCCCCCAAGGGCATCTATGAGCGTTCGGACGTTGCCGTGCGCAAAAAGGAAGGGCTTATTGAGGAGACGGGCGTCCTCTACGGGGAGGTACCCGATGAGGTCATCATTGAGGAAAATGGGCTGAAAATGGCCGTGGATATCAAACACGGCCAAAAAACGGGGTATTTTCTCGACCAGCGCGAGAACCGCTTTGCGGTGCGCCGCTATGCAAAGGGCGACGTTCTCGATTGCTTCTGCAACAGCGGCGGCTTCTCCATGAATGCCGCCCTCCGCGCCAGGCGCGTGACCGCGCTCGACGCTTCGCCCCTTGCGCTTACAAGCGTCCGCCGCAACGCCGACCTCAACGGATTTTCCAACGTCGAAACCGTCTGCGGGGATGCCTTTGACCTGCTCAGGGCATACCATGCCCAAGGTAAAACCTTCGATCTCGTGATCTTGGATCCGCCCGCCTTCTGCAAATCGGCCGCCGAGGTCCCCGATGCGATCAAGGGTTATCTCGATATCAACCTGCTCGGAATGAAGCTCGTCAAGGACGGCGGATTTCTCGTCAGCTCCTCTTGTTCGCACTATGTCACGCTTCCCATGTTCGAAAAAATGCTTGCGCAGGCGGCCGTGCGTGCGCACAGGCGCGTCAGCATTTGCGAGATGCGTACGCAGGCGCCCGACCACCCCGCCCTGCTCGGCGACGACGAAACCATGTACCTCAAATTCTTTGTTCTCCGCGTGGAAAACGCCTGAATGCCCCGAAAGAACAAAGGCCCTGCCAAGGAGTCGCCATGATCATAAATTTCGGGCAACGCACCGATATCCCCACCTATTACTCCGAATGGCTGTTCAACCGCTTCCGCGAGGGCGTCGTCTGTTCGCGCAATCCCATCTTCCCGAACCGCGTAACGCGCTATCTCCTTACGCCGGATAAGGTGGACGCCGTCGTCTTTTGTTCCAAGGATTATTCCCCCGTTTTCAAAGAATTAAGCGGCATTACGGAGCGCTTCCGTACGCTCTTTCATTTCACCATCAACGGCTATGGCCGCGACCTGGAACCCGGCTCTCCCGATGAAAAAAGCGCCCTCTCCATTTTGGCAGAACTTGCGCGCATCGCGGGAAAGGAGCGCATCTTCTGGCGGTATGACCCCATTCTGTTTACGGAAAGATACACCGTAAAATTTCATCTCGATACCTTCTTGCGCATGGCCGAAAAGATTTCCCCCTTCGTTGCGGGGTGCATCCTTAACTTTGCCGAACCCTCTCTCGGCCTCCACGAGCGCATCCCCGATCTCTGCTTCGGGAAATCCGAGCGGCGCGCCGTACTCATGGGCTTCGGCTCCGTCGCAAGAAAATACAGCCTCCCCCTTCGCCTGTGCGGCTATGGAGAGGACTATTCGCTGTTCGGCGTCGGGCGCGGCGGCTGTGTTTCGCTTGCTGATATCGCGCAGGCGAACGGATGCAAATTCCGTGAAGTCAAAGCGGAGAATCCGCGCCGCGGCTGTGCGTGCGTTGTAACGCGCGACGTCGGCTGGTATAATACCTGCCCGCGCGGGTGCCTTTACTGCAACGCCGTGCGTCTGCCCTTCGAGGTCGCCGTCAACCTTTCGCGGCACGACCCCGCCTCTCCCCTTCTCATCGGCAACATCGGGGAGGACGATACCGTAAAGGACGGAAGCCAGGAGAGCTACCTTTGGGGTGCGGACGGGCAGATGTCCATCTTTGACTTATAGACGGATTCGGGCGACGAAGAAACCCTCATAGAGTTCGGTCGGACAGACCGTGAGCGTCCCCTCCGCGGAGAGAAGGAGCGGCACGCCCGCAAGCGGCGGCAGCGGCTCGTATGTTGCCTCCTTCGGCAGGACGCGCGCAAGAAGCAGTTCGTTCTCCTCTTTGAGGATGGAACAAGTGGAATAGACGAGCGTTCCGCCCTTTTTTAACAGGCGAAGCGCTTTTCTCAGCAATTTCTCCTGCATACGCACGCATTTTTGCAGGTATTCCTCCGTAAACCTGCTCTTTTCGGTCGCCGTTCCGCTCCCCGTGCAGGGCGCGTCAAGCAAGATTTTATCGAATTTCAGAAAATCGTCGAGCGTGGCCGCATCCTTGCATACGGCGTACACGCGGGTGGCCCCCTGCCGCTGTAAATTGAATTTCAGCCGCTCGAAGCGGAATCTATCTCGCTCGCACGCTGTGATGAGCGCCTTGCCGCCCGAAAGACAGTATAGCTCGCAGGTCTTGCCGCCGGGCGCCGCCGTCATATCGAGGATGCTCTCCCCCGCCTTCGGCTCCAACGCGAGCGGCGGGATCATCGAGGAAAGGCTCTGCAAATAGAAATACCCCTCCCGGTAAAGAGGGGTGTTTTCGATTTCTTCCTGCGGCGCATAGACGATGAGCGCATCCGCATACCACGGGACGCGCGCATAGGAAAACCCGCCGCGATCAAACGCAGAAGTCACCTCGACGGCAGAGGCCTTCAACGTGTTGATGCGGAGCGTTACGGGACGCGCGCACATCCCTTTTTCGATCGCGGATGCGGCTTCGCCGTATGTACGGCGGATATGCTCAAAGAGTTCGGACATCAGCCGATGAGGTTCAGCCACTCCTTGATATCCGTTTCCGCGGTCTGCTGGATGCGGTCCTCAAAAAGCACGCTGAGAATGGGCGATACTTCGGCGCCTTTCAGAGCCTTGCGGAAATCGCTGGGCGTATGGCCGAGGGTCCCGCCGTTGGTCGCAAACGGATAGACCTTCTTGCCCTCCCAATTCTTGCCCTTCATGAAGGACTTCATCGCGGGCGCAAAGGTGGACCACCACACGGGCGTGCCGAGCAAGATCGCATCGTATTTATCGAGGTTGACGCGGTAAGGTTGGAGTTGCGGAATATATCCCGTCTTGACTTCCTGCTGGCCGAGACCGAGAAGCACGTCCTGATCGTCGGGATAGGTTTTCACCGTGCGGATCTCCAGCACATCCGCTTTGAGCTGCCTCGCCATGCGGCGCGCCAATGCACGGGTATTGCCTCCGAGGGAATAATAGACGACTAATGTTTTCATGGTAATTTCCTCCGCTGTTTCCATTATATCACAATCATTCGAAAATGTAAATAACTAAATTAAAAAATTTTTGCATATTTTTTTAGGACAAGATAAGACCCGCGGGGGGCATGTCGCGGGTCAGCTCTCAGTAACGAGGTCATTTTTAATAAAATGTGGCTACTTCCTCCTCCGGAGGCTGCGCATATTCCAATGCGCTCGCTTTGAGGATGGGGCCTTCCTGCCCGTAAATATCGTGGTAGCCGAAGTCAATGCGCGCGGTCACCGTTACCCAATCGCGGAGGCGGAGCGGCAATACGCTCGCATGCAGACACACGAGGCCGCTATACGAGATATCGGCGGCGCAACAGGTCATGATATGGCGGCCGATGACGATCGTCCCCTGCGGCATCCGCTTATCGATGGCGACCAGCCCCTTGAAGCGCACCGTTTTGCCGATGTACTTTTCCGTCTCCTCGACGAGGTCGCGGTAGAAAAAGGCAAAATCGCGGTCTGCGATCTCAATGACTTTGGCATTGACGTCGAACGGGAGCGGATCCACGATCTCATCGTAGACGGCGTTCCCGTCGGGATACTCATAGACGATCTGCGGACGGCGGGAAGCGGCCCGCACGACCTTGTGAAACTCTTCCTGCGAGAAGTCCTCACGGAAGCGGTTGAAAACCACCATGTCGCTGTATTGCAGTTTGTCGAAAACGAGCTGGCGCATGTTCTGGTTGTAGGAGAGGAAAGTCGCGGAGTCAAAGAAGGTCATGACCTGCGCGATCATCCACCCGTCCGGCATCGCCTCGAAGAATTTATCCAGCGTGAGCATGCCGTTATACTCCACGACGACGCGCTGCGGGCGGAACTTTTTCTGCAATGCGGTGAGCGTGGCAACGTTGAGCTTATCCTGCGGCACGACTTCCAACTTATAATCCTTGACGGCAAAACGGGAAGGAGCGTATTCCTCCTCCCCCTCTTCGGTGACGAGCAACAACGTGCGCTCCCCCGTTTCGGCGAACCGCGGGTCCTCGAACGTCTCCTCGATGAACTTGGTTTTCCCCGCGTCGAGGAATCCAAGGAACAAAAAGACGGGTATTTCTTTCATGGGATCACTCCGTGAAGAGCGCCGCAAGCGCATCTTCTTTCAGGTCGCATCCGATGACGCAAAGGCGGCCCGTGACGATCGCACTGCCCGTACGCACATCCGGCTCGCCGGGGACATAATCGAAGTGGAACCACCTGTCGCCGCCGCTTACGATGCCCTTTGCGCGCAGGATCTGGCCGTAACTCCCCTCCGCAAGTTTCGCGAGGATGGTTTCAAGCTCCTTCTCCGTGTAGATCTTGGCCGTTTCGATGCCCCAGCTCGTGAACACCTCGTCGGCATCGTGATGATGATGGCATTCGCATGCGGGGTCGTCGCACTCCCCGTCGCCGTGGTGATGATGGTGATGATGGCAATGTTCATGTTCATCATCGTCATCATCATCATCGTCGTGGTGGTGATGGCAATGTTCATGTTCATGCTCGTCCTCATCGTCATCGTCGTCATCGTCATGATGATGGTGATGATGCTTCTCATGGGTCTCGCGGGCGAGCTTTTCAAGTTCGGCGGCAAGGCTATCAGTCTGCTGCATGGCGGCGAGGATATCCTTTCCGCCGAGCGCATCCCAATCCGTCGTCACGATCGTTGCCTTCGTATGCTCTTTGAGCAGGGCGACGGCCTCCTCCACTTTCTTGGGGTCGGAGGTATGCGAAAGCACGATGCAGCTCGCGTTCTCCACCTGATCGAGGAAGAATTCGCCGAAATTTTTGAGATAGGTTTTGCACTTCTTGGCGTCTACCACGGTGCAGAAGGCATTGAGCGCACTATCGGGGACCTGCGCGCGCTGTACGGCCTTGATGACGTCGGAAAGTTTTCCCACGCCCGACGGCTCGATGACGATGCGTTCGGGCGAGAATTTTGCCGCAACTTCTTTGAGCGCCTTTGAGAAATCGCCGACGAGCGAACAGCAGATGCACCCCGAATTCATTTCCGTGATCTGGATGCCCGCATCCTGTAAAAAGCCGCCGTCTATGCCGATCTCGCCGAACTCGTTTTCGATGAGGACGACCTTTTCGCCCGCATAGGCCTCGCGGATGAGTTTTTTGATGAGCGTCGTTTTTCCTGCACCCAAAAAGCCGGAAAAAATATCGATTTTGATCATGTTTTTGCCTCTTTTTTCTATTACCTTATTATATATACCCCGAAACATGAAGGAATAATCGCAAAACCTTCAAGCGGCCGCGATGAATTTTCCGCGGCAAACGGATGCCGCTCCCGAAGGGGCGGCATTGCGGCGGGCAGGCCCTTTCAGATCGCCCAATTTCCCTTTTCGAAGATCTTCACGCGGTCGCCGAGGCGGGTGACGCCGACGATTTCGAGGTCGGCGCTCCCGATCATGAAATCGACGTGGATCATGCTGTCGTTGATGCCCTTTGCGCGAAGTTCGGGAAGCGAAAGCGACTCATAGCCCTTTACGCATTCGTTGAAGCCCCTGCCGAGCGCCAGGTGGCAGCTCGCATTTTCATCGAACAAGGTGTTGTAGTAGAGAATGCCCTGGTTGTTGATGGGCGAATCGTAGGCGATGAGCGCACACTCGCCGAGCATACAGGCCCCTTCATCCATGGCGATCATCTTTTCAAGCAGGTGCTGGTTCTTCTCCGCCTTGACCTCGACGGCCTTGCCGCCCTCGAAGCGGATGGAGAAGTTCTCGATGAGTTCGCCCTGATAGGAGAGCGGCTTGGTGGAATAGACGATCCCCTCCGCTTCGCCCGCCTTGGGCGAGATGAAGATCTCCTCGGAGGGAATGTTGGGATTGAAGTAGGCGCCGCCGATCGTCTCCTCGCCGCCTCCGCAGAACACGCTGTCGGGGATCAGACCCACTTTGAAGTCGGTGCCGTTGGAGGACTTGTATTCGAGGGAGACGAGTTTCAGACGGTTGAGATAATCGCAGCGGGACGCGAGTTCATCGTTGTGGCGGAGCCAATCGCGCACGGGGTCCGCCCCATTCGCACGGGACGCTTCGAGGATGCAATCCCACAGCTTGTTGACTGCGGTGTTGCCGAGTTTGAGGTCGGGGAATACCTTCTTCGCCCACGCCTCGCCGGGGACGGCGGCGATGCACCATTGATACTTGTTCTCCATCTCGTCGCGGTAAGGTTTGATGACCTTGGTGCGGGAGGAGCGCACGGCGGTGAACTTCTCCTGGTCCATCCCCGCAAGGCCGTCGGGATCGGCGGATTCGAGGTAGAGCATCGCGGGAAGTTCCTTCTTGCGGAGTTCGAGCTTTTCGATCTCCCACTTTTCAAACTTTTCGAGCATCTCGCTCTTCTGGTACTTATAGTGGATGGGCGTAAGATTTTGGTGCGACCATTCCACGGTGACCTTACCCGCGCCCGCGCGGTACAGCTCATCCACGACCATTTCCACAAATTCGGGCTGGTCGAGTTCTGCCTGCACGACGACCCATTGGCCGCGCTTGACGTTGATGCCCACTTTGGCGAGCAATCTTGCATACTTTTTCAACTGTGTTTTATTCATATTTTTCTCCTTTACCGAAACAATTTATTTGAGATATAAGACGACTTCTCCGCTTGCAAGCGTCTTTTTCACGTCAATGACGCGCTGGTTGGAGGAGCCGCGGAATTTGAGGCGGATATCCTTGTATTCCTCGATGAACGGGCCGTCCACGAGAACATCCAGAAGGGAAATGAGTTCGCGCGTGGCCTCGCAGTTGGCCTGCGGCTCTTTGAGCATCCCGTCCTGAAACGTATAGCCCGTATAGCACCAAATATCCTTTGCGGGAAGCTCCTTTCTGACCCTTTTCAAAAAGGGCAGAAGCCCGCGCTGGTTGGCGGGTTCGAAGGGGTCGCCCCCCAAGAGGGAAAGCCCGCGGATATAGTACGGCGAAAGCGCCTCCATGACCTCGCGCTGGGCCGCCTCGCCGAAGGGTTTTCCGTAAGAAAAATCCCACGCAATGCTGTTGAAACAGTTTTTGCAATGCCGCGTGCAACCCGAAACGAAGAGGGATACCCGAACTCCCTCTCCGTTGGCGATGTCTGTTTTTTTCAGTTCTGCGTAATTCATAAGATATTGTGGCCGCCGCTGCGTCATTCCGAGCCTGCCGTATGGCGTAAGGGCGGTACGCGCACGCACGTCATTCCGAGGCAACGCCGAGGAATCTGCCCTACTGTCATTCCGAGCTTGCCGAGGAATCCCGCCCTACTGTCATTCCGAGCCTGTCGAGGAATCCCGCCTTCGCGTCATTCCGAGCTTGCCGAGGAATCTCGCTCGGAGATTTCTCACTTCGTTCGAAATGACGTGTGGGGTGCGCCGAATGACGGTATGGACAAGCCTGCCGAATGGCGTAAGGCTTACAGGTGCAAAACGCGGTCCTTGATCTCCTGCGTGCGGCCTTGGTTCCAATACTGCGTTCCGATGTACCCGCAGGTGCGGCGCGCCACGTTCATCTTGCTCTGGTCGCGGTTGTGGCAGAACGGACACTCCCAAAGGAGCTTTCCATCCTCTTCCACGATGGCGATCTCGCCATCGTACCCGCACACCTGGCAATAGTCGCTCTTGGTGTTGAGTTCGGCATACATGATATTATCATAGATATACTGCATGACGGAGAGGACCGCGGGAATATTATCCTGCATGTTGGGGACTTCCACATAGGAAATGGCGCCGCCGGGCGAGAGCTGCTGGAACTCGCTCTCGAATTTCAGCTTGGTGAAGGCATCGATCTGCTCGGTGACGTGGACGTGATAGCTGTTCGTGATATAGTTCTTATCCGTGACGCCCTCGATGATGCCGAACCGCTTTTGCAGGCACTTCGCAAATTTATACGTCGTGCTTTCGAGCGGCGTGCCGTACAGCGAGAAATCGATGTTGTGCATCGCCTTCCACTTCTTGCACATATCGTTCATGTGTTGCATGACGGAGAGCGCGAAGGGCTTGGCTTCGGCATCCGTATGCGACTTGCCCGTCATGTACTTGGTACACTCATACAGCCCCGCATAGCCGAGCGAAATGGTGGAATACCCGCCGTAGAGGAGTTTGTCGATGGTCTCCCCCTTTTTGAGGCGCGCCAGCGCGCCGTGTTGCCAGAGGATGGGCGCGGCGTCCGAGAGCGTCCCTTTGAGCCGCTTATGGCGTTCGAGCAACGCGCGGTGGCAGAGTTCGAGCCGCTCATCGAAGATCTTCCAGAACGCTTCCTCATCCCCGTGCGAGGAGAGCGCGACGTCCACGAGGTTGATGGTGACGACGCCCTGGTTGAACCTGCCATAGTACTTGGGCTTGCCGTTTTCATCTACATACGGCGTGAGGAAACTGCGGCAGCCCATGCAGGTATAGCAATGCCCCTCCCCGTTCTTATCCACCTTAAATTCCAGCATCTTCTTCTCGGAGATGTAGTCGGGAACCATGCGTTTCGCCGTGCAACGCGCCGCAAGCTCGGTGAGATACCAATATTTACTGCCTTCGCGCACGTTGTCCTCTTCCAGCACATAGATGAGCTTGGGGAAGGCGGGCGTGACCCACACGCCCGTTTCGTTCTTGACGCCCTGTATGCGCTGTTTGAGCGTCTCTTCGATGATCATGGCAAGATCGTCGCGTTCGCGCTCGCTCCGCGCCTCGCCGAGATACATGAATACCGTGACGAAGGGAGCTTGTCCGTTGGTGGTGAGCAGCGTCACGACCTGGTATTGGATGGTCTGGATGCCCTTTCTGATCTCGTCGCGCAGGCGTTTTTCGGCAATGCGCGCGATATGCGTCTCGTCAGAGATGCCGACTTCGGCAAGCTCTTCGGCGACTTCGCTGCGGATCTTCCGGCGGCTGATATCCACGAAGGGCGCAAGGTGCGTGAGGGAAATGCTCTGCCCGCCGTATTGGTTGGAAGCCACCTGCGCAATGATCTGCGTGGCGATGTTGCACGCCGTGGAGAAGGAATGCGGCTTCTCGATGAGCGTACCCGAAATCACCGTCCCGTTCTGCAACATATCTTCCAGGTTGACGAGGTCGCAGTTGTGCATGTGCTGGGCAAAGTAATCGGCGTCGTGGAAATGGATGATGCCCTCATCGTGCGCTTCGACGATCTCGCGGGGCAGAAGAATGCGCCGCGTGAGGTCCTTGGAGACCTCGCCCGCCATATAGTCGCGCTGCACCGAATTGACGGTGGGATTTTTGTTGGAATTTTCCTGCTTGACTTCCTCGTTGTTGCATTCGATGAGCGTGAGGATCTGCGCGTCCGTCGTGTTGGACTGCCGCACGAGCGTGCGGGTATAGCGGTACGTAATATACTTGCGCGCCAGCGCATACGCCTTCTGGTCCATCAGCTGGTTCTCGACGAAATCCTGTATCTCCTCCACGCTGACCGCGCGGCTGAGATCGCCCGCAAGCCCTGCGACCTTATCCGCGATCGCTACGATCTCCTCTTCGCTCAGACGGTTCGTCTCGCTGACTTCATTGTTGGCCTTCCTGATCGCGTTGATGATCTTTGTTATATCAAAGGCGACTTCGGCGCCGTTCCGTTTGATGATCTTCATTTCTTTCTCCCCTCGTATCTTATGTACGAAATCTGCGCACCACCCCTTCCCCGAAGAGAAGGAGCGTTCCCCCCAAAAGAAGAGGAACGCTCCCATTATACAACATCCGATAACCCGTTGTCAAGAATTAGACACTATATTTTGGTAAAAATTTTTTGGGCGACCACTATATATTGTGTTTGCCGCAAAAATGCCGCAATCGGGGCGTGAAACAAAAAGCGCAATCTGTTACACGCCTTGCGGGCAACGTTTATGCCGCAAAAGCGGGCATGATCAGAACTCCGTGACGGTCAGGTTCGAATAGATCTCCTCGTATTTTGCCTTGGTGAAGGAGACCGTGCCGAAGGTCGTGACCGTTGCCGTTCCTGCCGCGACGCCCGCGCGGAGGATCTCAGGAAGCTCCGCGCCCTCCTGCATCTTGACGGCGACTGCGGCGACCATGCCGTCCCCCGCGCCCACCGTGGAATTGATGGCAACGTTGATGCTCTTGCAGTAATAATTCTTGATTCCGTTGGTGATGATGGCGCCGTCCTTGCCGAGGGAGAGAAGCACGTTCTTTGCGCCGCGGTCGAGAAGTTCGCGGCAGCCCGCGAGCATTTCGTCCCGCGATCTGAGTTCGCGGCCGAGCGTTCCTTCAAGCTCTTCAAGGTTGGGTTTTACGAGGTCGATGCCCGCTTCGAGCGCGGAAAAGAGCTTCGCGCCCTCGGTATCGGCGATGCGGAGGGAATTTTGGTCCACCGCGCGGAAGATCTCGCGGTAGTAACTCGCATCCACCCCGCGCGGAAGTCCGCCAGAAATGACGGTGACATCCGACCGTGCGGAAAAGCCGCGGATCATCTGCATGAGTTCTACGAGTTTATCCGCGCCGACCTGCCCGCCGACGTCGTTGATCTCCGTGAGCATGGAGCGCTTATCGATGCACTTATAGTTTTCGCGTACCCTGCCGCTGTTCCACACAAAGGAGAACGGGACCCCTTCCCTATCCAGCGCGCGTTCGAACATGGCGCCGTTTTCGTTGTACATGAAGCCCGTCGCCTGCGCCTCGGCGCCGAGCCGTGCGACCCCGATGGCGACGTTGATCGCCTTCCCCGTGAAGGAAAGCGTCTTGTTCTTGACGACGTTCACCTTGCCGACGTTGAGGGAATCAAGTTCGATGGTGACATCGACGCTCGGACTCATACAGACCGTTAAAATCATAGCGTACCCCTTTCCGCACATCGCTGTGCGGACAATGGGAGACCAAAGCCTCCCGCCCCGTTCGCTCTCCGTTACCTATTTATATATAGGCAACCTCCATACGGCTCTCCGCCGCGGGGCTTACATGGAGATCATCTGCAACGTCTCATAGAGTTCATAGTTGAACTTCTTTTTCATGGAGACTGCTTCGATGATATCCATATCGATGATCTCGTTCTTATGGATGCCGACCACGCGGTTGCCGATGCCGTCCTTCAAGAGGCGGACGGCCTTGTTGCCGAACTGCGCCGCGAGCATTCTATCCGCCATCGAGGGCGAGCCGCCGCGCTGGATATGCCCGATGTTGGTGGCGCGCACCGAATAGGTGGTCACCTCTTGGAGCTGTTTGGCGAAGGCATCCGCACTCGTCGCGCCCTCGGCGACGACGATGATGTTGGAATGCTTGCCGTTCGCGCGCGAACGGTTGATGCGCATCACGATGTCATCCATATCATAGGAAATTTCGGGGACGACGATGATCTCCGCGCCCGAAGCGATGCCCGCATACAGGGCGATATCCCCGCAATGGCGGCCCATGACTTCCACGACGGAGATGCGCTCGTGCGAATTCATCGTGTCGCGCAGCTTGTTGATGACGTCGAGGCAGGTGTTGACCGCCGTATCGAAACCGAGCGTATAGTCGGTGTATTGGAGATCGTTGTCAATGGTCCCCGGAATGCCGATCGTGGGGATGCCGAAGTCCTCCGTAAGGCACTTTGCGCCGCGGAAAGAGCCGTCGCCGCCGATGACCACGAGGCCCTCGATGCCGCGCCGCTCCAACGTCTCCACCGCCTTCTTCTGGCCGTCCTTCGTGAGCATATCGAGGCAGCGCGCCGTGCGGAGCATGGTGCCGCCGCGCTGGACGATATCCGAGACGCTCCGCATCTCCATGGACATCATCGTATCGTCGATGAGGCCCGCGTAGCCGCGTTCGATGCCGTAAACTTCCAATCCGTAATAGATCGCCGTGCGGACGACCGCGCGGATGGCGGCATTCATGCCCGGCGCATCGCCGCCGCTTGTCAGTAAGCCGATTCTCTTCATAGTAACCTCCCGTAATTCCCCTTCCCTCTCTATTATAGCAGAAAAAATCGCGCTTGAAAAGAGGGTTTTGTGATTTTTTTACTTTTTTTCAGACGAGCTTGATACATTCCGGCGGAAGATAGAGCCGAAGCTCGGATGCGAGCGCATGATTGAGGTTGACGCCGAACTCATAGCGCTTTCCGCCGTGCAGGATCTTCGCCTTCGTCGTCCCCGCGTATCCCGTGACGGCTTCGATGAGTTCGGAAAAGTCCTCTTCGCCCATGGCGCGGGCATCCAGCCACAGGACCTGTTCCTGCGCCGAAGGCGCCTCTACTGCCTCCGCGGGCGCGGGCGGCGTGAAGTTCTCCATCGAATCGAGGATGATGACGGGCGCCTTTTCGGGGTCGATATCCACCTTCCCCGCGAGGCTGACGACGGCGTCCGTGCGCAAAAAGGCCTTTGCCTTGTCGTAAATTTTGGGGAAGGCCACGCACTCGACGCTCCCATAGAGATCTTCCACCGTGACGAATGCCATGACGGCGCCCGATTTGGTGTTGTTCTTCTTGATAGCGGAGACGATGCCGCCCATCGTCACCCTGTCGCCGCTCTTGATGCGCTGGTAGATGCGCTCGCCCGTCTCCTCGTCCTCCTCGAAGTCGGCGAGCATGCCGCAGTGGAAATTGCAGTCCCCGAAGTACTTTGCGTACATGGCGAACGGATGCCCGCTGACGTAAACGCCGAGTACGCTCTTTTCCTTGTTGAGAAGGTCCATCGTCTCCCATTCGGGGATATCGGGATACTCGGCGACGGGCGCGGCCTCCTCGATGATATCGCCGAAGAGCGTCATCTGCGCGCCGCTCTTCTGTTTATCCATGCCCGCGATGCGGCGCATGAGTTCCTCATAGACGGCGGCATACTGCGAACGCTTGCGCCCCATGCCGTCGAAGGCGCCGCCGAAGATGAGCGCCTCGACCATGCGCTTGTTGACGAACTTGGTACAGCGCATGAGGAAATCCGGGAAGTCCTTGAACAGCCCGTTCTTCTGCCGCTCCTCGATGACGGCTTCCATGGCGGAAATGCCCACGCCGCGCAGGGCGCACAGGCCGAAGCGGAGCCCGTTCCCCTGCACCGAGAAATACGCCTTGGAGAGGTTGACGTCGGGCGGGTAGACCGCAATATTCTTCTCCTTCATGTAGACGACGTATTTGGAGATCTCGTCGATCTTGTCGATACGGTTGTTGAGAACGCCCGCAAGAAATTCCTTCGGATAATATTTTTTGAGGTACGCCGTCTGGTAGGTGACGACGGCGTAGGCCGCCGCGTGCGATTTGTTGAAGGCATAGCTCGCGAAACTCTCCATCTGCGCAAAGAGTTCGGTGGCGACTTCGGGCGGGATGCCGTGCGCCTTGCAGCCCGTGATATTGCCATAGACGGGCGTCCCGTCCGGGGCCTTGCCGACGACCTTATCCACATCCCCATAGATAAACTTATCCTTCTGCGCCATCAGCTCGTTGAGGTGCTTCTTTGCCATGGCGCGGCGGACGAGGTCTGCCTGCCCAAGCGAATAGCCCGCGAGATTCTGGAAGATCTGCATGACCTGTTCCTGATAGATGATGACGCCGTACGTCTTTTCGAGAATGGGCCTTAGGAGCGGCGTGAGATATTGGATATGGGCGGGATCCGCCCTGTTCTTCAAATAGGTCGGAATGAAATCCATGGGTCCCGGACGGTAGAGCGAGATCCCCGCGATCAGATCTTCGAGGCAGGTTGGTTGGAGCTGTTTCATGAACCGCTTCATGCCGCCCTGTTCAAGTTGGAACACGGCGTCGGTATCGCCTTCGGAGATGAGTTCATAGGCCTTCGGATCGTCGCACGCCTGCCCGAACTCCACCACCTTGCCCGTATCCTCGGCAATGTAATCGCACGCCTTTTTGATATCGGTGAGCGTCGTAAGGGCCAAAAAGTCCATTTTCAGCATGCCGATGGACTCGACTTCCTTCATGTCGAACTGCGTCGTCACGTCCTCGCCGTTGCGCGAGAGCGGCACGTTATCCGCGATCTTCTTGCGGCAGATGACGACGCCCGCGGCGTGCATGGACGTGTTGCGCGGCATACCTTCGAGTTTCAGCCCCATGTTGATGACGCGTTCGAGCGTGGGATCCGTCTCATAGATCTCGATGAACTCGGAATTGCGCTTGGATTCCTGCTCGGCGAGCTTTTTCTGCGCGTTATCGAGGTCGCCTTCGAGGCCCGCGAGCTTGATCTTTTCATCGGGGAGCGTATCTTCCCCTGCGGCCGCCACGGCCTGCCGCTGTGCTTCCAGCTTCTTTTGCAGGGTCTCTACTTTCTCCATGCACCCCGCGATATTCAGGCCGAGAAGCTCGCGGATGGTGGATTTTCCGTCCATGAGCTTTGTGACGCGGTCGGTCTCCGAATACGGCACGCGCATGACGCGGCCGACGTCCTTGATGACCGCGCGCGAGGCGAGCGTACCGAAGGTGACGATCTGCGCCACGTTTTCGGGATGATAGCGCCTGCGCACATATTCAATGGTCTCTCCCCGTCTCGCCGTGCAGAAATCGACGTCGAAATCTGGCATACTGACGCGGTCGGGATTGAGGAACCGCTCGAAGAGCAGGTCGTATCTGAGCGGGTCGACGTTGGTGATGCCGATGGCGTACGCCACGATGCTCCCGACGCCCGAACCGCGGCCGGGGCCGACGGGGATATCGTGGAGACGCGACCAATTGATATAATCCCAGACGATGAGATAGTAATCGGCAAACCCCATCTTGATGATGATGT
Organism: uncultured Clostridia bacterium; assembly: GCA_947626575.1. Taxonomy (GTDB): domain Bacteria; phylum Bacillota; class Clostridia; order Christensenellales; family Borkfalkiaceae; genus Gallimonas. The sequence goes on from CANQSR010000010.1 coordinate 22,603, forward strand.
CCAGCTCGTATTCCGTCCTCTTTCTGATCTCCTCCGTGACGACGGAATAGCGGCCGGGCAGCCTTTCCCAGGTGAGCCGCCGCAAAAATTCGGGGGACGGCGTGCCGTCGTCCGCTGTATAGAGCGGGATGAGCGACTTATCATACACGGGATTGCCGTTCTCTTTGAGGTCGAAGGGCGTATCCGTATCCGAGACCTTGTCGGCGATGGCGCGCGTATTCGCGATGGCTTCCGGGTAGTCCTTGAACAGCGCAGCCATCTCGTCGCCCGATTTCATATAGAACTCGTGCGTCTGCATCTTCATGCGCGTCGGGTCGTCGAGCGTGCGCTTGGTCTGGATGCACATCAGGACGTCCTGCATCTCCCAATCCTCTTTGCGGAGGTAGTGTACGTCGTTGGTCGCGACGAGCGGGATGCCTGTTTCGCGGGAGATCTGCACGATGCGCGGCAAGATCTGTTTTTGTTCGGGGATGCCGTGGTCCTGTATTTCGAGATAGAAATCCTCGCCGAACATTTCGCGGAGTTCGAGCGCAAAGGCCTTCGCCTTCTCATACTCCCCCGCCATCAGAAGGCGCGGGATGCGCCCCGCAAGGCACGCAGAAAGGCAGATGACGCCCTCGGTATGCTCTTTTAAGACCTTATAATCGATGCGCGGGCGGTAATAATACCCGTCCACGAAGGCGAGCGAATCGAGCTGGACGAGATTGATATAGCCCGCCTTGTTTTTGGCGAGCAGAATGAGGTGGTCGGCCTTCTGGTCGATGTGCTTGCGATAGTCGTCCACCACGTAAAATTCACAGCCGATGATGTATTTGATCTTGTTCGCCTTGCATTTCTCGGCGAATTTCAAAGAGGCATACATATTGCCGTGGTCGGTGATGGCGACGGTATCGATGCCGTTCTCCTTGCAGTGGCGGACGAGGTCATCCACCTTCACGGCGCCGTCGAGCAGACTGTATTCGGTATGTAGATGTAGATGTACGAAATCTGTCATAATATCACTTTCCAAAACGCCGCGGCGCACGCGGTCATTCGAACTTCTCCGAATAAAGTTTCATGAGTTTCCGCATACGGTGGTTGAGACAGCTCTTGCTGACGCCGAGCGCCTCCGCAAGCTCCGTAAGGGAATATCCGGGATGCGCGAGCCGCCCTTCCGCGGTCTCGGCGAGGGGCGCGGGGAGCGCGGCAAGCAGCCCCGCCCTCTTCAACGTTCCGAGCGCAAGCACCTGCGCGACGCTGGCCGTCGCCGCCCTGTCGGCGTTGCCTGCCATGCAGTTTTCGATGCGGTTTTCGTTGTTGTTTTCCTCGCGCGCGGCCGCGACGCGTTCCAGCCGCGCGAGCGCGGACGGCGCACCCATGACGGACAAAAAGTCGCAGATGGTCTCGCGGCTCTTGCAGTAGACAATATATTTATCGCCGCGCGGGGCAACGCTTCCGAGCAGTTGGAGCGAATCGAGAACTTCGCAAAAATCCTCCGCCTCCGACTGTTCGCCGAATACAAATTCGAGATGATACCCCGTCTTGCCCGCGGCGGAGGGAAGCGTACAGCTCCCGCTCCCCAAAAACGCGCCTTTGAGGCAGGCCGCCATGCAGCAGGGCGAAGTGAGATGCGGGGAAAAATGCGAAGAGATCTCCTCCGCGATCTCGCCCGCATCCGAGAACGCATAGGAAAACGTCAGCTTGTGCCTTCCCTGCTTTGGATCGCGGCGGACGGCGTCCATCGTCATGCGGACGCCGAGGAGTTCCTCCGTGAGCGCGAGAATATATTCCGCGACTTCCTCGTGTTCGCTCGTAAAGGAGATCTCGTCGCGGATGCCGACGCGGCCGCCGCTGATATAGCCGCTCGTCTCGAAAAATGCGGCAATGAGCGCCGTCTTGCAACAGCGCTTTGCGGGGACGCTCCTCATGAGTTCCCTTCTGATCTCGCTCGTAAAGTTCACGGCGGCCCCTTAAAGATGTTTTTTGAACTCCGCAAAGCGGAAAACAGGCGTCCGCCCGTCGATATTGTCGATGCGGTCAAGCGGAACGCCCACGCGCGCGATCTGCTGTTCCGCAAGCGCAGTATCGCCGATGCGGTCTACCGAATGGGCATCCGAATTGACGATGAACCGCACGCCCGTGTTGACGACCGCGGCGAGTTCGTCGTCGGTGAGATGCTCCTTTTTGGAACTGATTTCAAGATAGGTGCCGTAATCGCGGCAGCATTTCGCCACCTCCACGGCGTCGGCAAAGCATTGGAAATTGAGGTGCGTGATGGCGTCGAGCGGGTTCTTCTCGATGGCGTTGATGTAGGCGCGCGTCGTCTCGCGGATGAGCGAAGCCGAGGGCTTGACGTGCAGGCTCCTGCGCAGCCATCCCCCCCAGCCCAATTTGCTATCCGAAGGCCGCTCATAGCGGATGACGATGTGGATGCCCGCGAGGTAGATATCAAAGTTCTCGTAATCCTTTTCGGTAAAATCGCACAGGCCCGAAACGCCGCGGATGTTGCTCTCCATCCCGCGCAACACCTCGACGGACGACTGCTTGTCCGCCTCGGCGACCATGGCGAGCCATTCCGCGGTCTCCTTGCGTTTGAGTCCGCGGAAATGGTGCGAATAGCCGTGTTCGGTGATGGCGATGGCTTTCAGCCCCATCTTTTCCGCGGCCCGTGCGTTTTCGAGGGCGGAATTTTTCCCGTCCGAATAGTAGGTATGCGTATGATAATCTGCCGTAAGTTTCATGTTCGCGCGCCGATGGATCCTCCGAAATTCCTATGTATCTATGGGATCCGCCTGATCTCCTCCCTAAGGACGATCCCCGTGCGTTCGCGCACCCGCCGCTTGATGAGCGCGATGAGCGCATCCGCATCGTCGGAACTGCCCCCTTCGTTCAAAATAAAATTCCCGTGCGCATTTGAGATGCGCGCCCCGCCGAGTTTCAGCCCTTTGAGGCCGCAGGCCTCGATGACCGCCCCCGCCGAAAGCCCCGCAGGGTTGACGAATACGCATCCCATGCTCCTTCCCTTGGGGAGATGCGCCCGCTTTTTGCGGAAATACGCCGTCCGCGCGAGGTTCTCTTCCCGCGAAGCGGGAGCCAGCTTCAAGCGCACGCTTATAACGGCGATGCCGCTCTGGAAAATACTCGTCTTTTCGCCGAAACGGCAATCGCGCGCGGAGAATACGCACACCTTCCCGCGGTCGGCGCCGACGGCCTCTTCGATGAGATCGCCGATGTGACCCTCGCGCACGCCTGCGTTCATCACGGCCGCGCCGCCGACGGTCATGGGGATGCCCGTCAGAAATTCCGCGCCGCCGAGGCAATTTTCGCGTGCAAATGCGAGGAGACGCCCTCCCGTGACGCCCGCGCCGGCGATGAGCGAGTCCCCTTCCCGCCTGAGGGAGGAAAGCCCGCCGAACCGTATGACCGCGCCTTCGAACCGCCCCTCTTTCGGCAAAACGTTTGCACCCGCGCCGAGAAAGCAATACGGGATGCCCTCTTCTTCCAAGAAGCGGATGAGCGCCGCAAGGCTCTCGGCGGATGGCGGCGAAAACGCCGCCTCAGCGACTCCGCCGCAACCGATTGTCGTATGCCGCGCGAAGGAAAAATCCTCCTCCCCGCAGAGGCCGGGAAACCTTTCCCGTACGCTTGAAAAAATGCCCAATTTTACGTACCTACCATTTTACCACATTTCTCCGTTTTTTTCAAACGGTTTTTAGAAATTTATCAAGGTTTTTTTCGTCGCCCGCCGACGCGAGCTGCCTGAGCGCGGAGAGCGCCTCGGAATCGGTGAATACGCTCACCGTCTGCCCGCTCCTGTCGCCGCCGACGGGGAGCATGCCGATATCCGCAAGGGCGGCCTGCATCTGCTCCGAGAGCAGCGCCGAAACGAGCGCGAGGCATTCGGTACGCTTTTCTGCGGACAGCACGGAAATATATTGGTAGAGATCGTTGTAAGCCGTCAGCTCGCGCATCTCCACCGCGGCGCCGCGCGCCGCAAAGCGGCAAACATCGCGCTGGGTGCCGAGCAAGTAGCGGAATTTTCCCGCGAGAAAGTCGGTATAGGCCGTGAGAGACTCCGCGGTTTTCCCCGCGATGCCGTTTTTGAGCGCCGCGACCTCGACGAGGTTTTCCCCGCCAACAGATAAAACAGTCTCCTCCGCGCCCCCTGCTTTGCCGTTGGTGAAGAGGTAATATGCGCCCCTGCACCACGGCACGGCGAGCGTATCGCCGCCCAATTTCCCTCCTGCGCACACATAGGGAAGCGGCAGGCTCTCTTCCGCATAGGCGGAAAATCCGATGCCGAAGGAGAGAACGTCGGGGCGTTCTCCGTTATGAAAAGCCGCCTCCGCGCCCTCTTGGGTATAGCTCGTGATGAGATAGTAGACCCCGCCCGCCTCCTCCGTAACGGCGGCGGCGCGCTTCAAAAATGAAGTGCGGGACCCCTTTCCGCCCTCGAAGGTATCCACGTTCCAGACGCGCACCACGGTAAGCCGCGATGGAGGCGTCTCGCCGTGCGGGTAAAATATGAGCGCCGCAACGATGGCCAAGGAGACCAGAAAGGGCAGACTGCCGAGAATGATTTTTTTGAGCTTTGCGGTCATATCGGAATAGTTTATGCGCCGCGACCTTTCCGCATGTCTCTTAAAAATAAGGAGAGGGTGCGTTTGCGCCCTCCCCGCGCTTGGGCAGAGGAACATTCCCCCGCCCAAGCTCTATATAAAGCGGATCCTCCGCAGCACAAAGTTTGCGTAAGGCCGCACGCTTTTATGCGAAGAGGAGGGCAAGCCCTCCTCTTCCTTTACTGCCTCTTTTACTGCCTCTTTTCGAAGCTGTCGCAACAGGTGCAATGTTCGCAATCGCAGGTGTTGCCGACGTGGATCTTATCGAGACGGCAGTGCATGCCGTCATGGTTGAACTTGCAATCGGTGACGCCGCAAGAGACGCCGATATTCATTTCCCGTGCCATAATTTCCTCCTCAAAAGCAGTATTCCCCTTTTTCCGAAAAATATCTTGACAAATTGCGGGAAAGTCTGTTACAATAAAACAAAAGGAGACAGACCATGAAAGTGATCCTCAAAGCAGACGTGAAGGGAAGCGGCAAGAAGGGCGATATCATCGAAGTTGCCGATGGATACGCCAAAAATTTCCTCATAAAGCGCGGCCTCGCAGACGCGGCGACGGCGAGCGGCATCAACGACGAACAGCAACGCAAGACGGCGGAGGCCTTCCATAAGGCCGAATATATCAAGGCGCAGAAGGAACTCGCGGAAAAAGTGAACGGCGCCACCGTAACGGTTGCCATCCGCACGGGAAAGAACGGCAAAGTGTTCGGCTCCGTCACCACCGAGAAGATCGCCGATGCGCTCCTCGAAAGCGGCTTGGAAGTGGATAAGAAGAAGATCGTCACGAAGGAGACCATCAAGACCGTCGGGACCTTCCCTGCCGAGATCCGCTTCATCGAAGGCGTCTCGGCAAAGATCACCGTAAACGTGGTCCCCCTCGATTGAACGGCGTTTTATCCGATATTTTGAAAACGCCCCTTTTGGGGCGGTCTATATGGTTATGAGCAAGCGGTTTGGTCGCCAAACCGCTTTTGCTATCGTTCAAAGCGATCTATGCGGCGTTTTTTGCCGCTCATTTTGAAATTTCCGCAAAATTTCACAAAAAATTCAAACGGCGGTGGTAAACTTTGAAAAAATCGGGAAAAGGAGAAAGCATGAAACGGATCGTCATTCCGGTATTGACACTTGCCCTAACCGCAGGCCTATTGGCGGGTTGCGGACATACGGAGAACTTTGTAAATCCCGGCGACTTCATCGGCGGGGGCGGCACGGGAGAGATCGCAGACAGCGCAAACGATGTTACGGACGGCGTGAAGGACGATTTTGACGGCGAGGATTTTGACGGATTATCGGGCAATACCTCTCCCGACGGCGCGGTCACGGCCGAGCCGTCGGGCGGCGTCTACCAAATCACCGAGAGCGGGACGTATCTTTTCCGCGGCGAATACGGCGGCATCGAAATCGGCGGGGACAGCCTCGATTTGCACCTCATCTTTGACGGCGCAAAGATAGAGACCGCAACGGGCGTCGCCCTCGACGGGTCCGCCCGCAAGAAGGCCGCGGTCGTTGTGACGCTCATCGGCGAAAATTCCGTCGTTTCCACCGCCGCGGGCGAGAACGCCGTCCATATCAAGGGAACGCTCTCCTTCAACGGGCAGGGCGCGCTTTCGGTGGAAAGCGGCGGCAAGAACGCCATTAAGGTTTCCAAGCAATTTACGGCCGTCGATTGCGCGCTCACGCTCTCGGCCGCAAACCACGCCATCTCCGCCCTCTCCGTTTCGGCTTCCAACTGCAAGATCGACGTCCTCTCTGCGGGCAAGGACGGGATCAACGCCGAATGCGACGATGAAACGACGGTGTTCACGACCGAAGAGGGCTATGTCTATCTGAAAAACGTCACTTATTCCTGCCAAACGTCGGGAGACGGCATCCAAGCCGATACCGTCGTCTATATCGACGGCGGCACCTACAACATCACAACGAAGGGCGTTTTCGTCGCCGATACCGCGCAAAACAGGGCGGATCACGGGCTTTCCGACGATGATTTCCGCTATATCAAGAGCGGAAGCGATTATCGGAAAGTGGCCTCCGACTATCGCGGCGGTTCCCTCTTCGCGTTGGCGCAGGGGTGCAAGGGCATCAAAGTCGGAGAGATCGAATATCCCGACGCAAACGACCCTGACAGGGAAATTACCGTTACCGAAGGCGACTACTCCATTATCATCGAAGGCGGCACGTTTACGATCGGGAGTACGGACGACGCCATCCACGCGAACAGCGGAAATCTCTCGGTGCGCGGCGGGAGTTTCACGGTCTCCACCTATGACGACGCCCTGACGAGCGATGATCTCACGAAGATCACGGGCGGCACGATTACCGTGACGGATAGCTATGAAGGCATTGAGGGCGGCTATGTGGAGATAGAAGGCGGCACGGTAAGCATCACGGCGCAGGACGACGGCATCAACGCCGCAAGCGACGACGCGCGCGTCAGCGAACATATCATCATCAGCGGCGGCAAAGTCTATGTGGGTGCAAGCGGCGACGGGATCGATTCCAACGGCACCATCCTGATTTCGGGCGGCGAGGTCTATGTGGCAGGCCCCACGAGCAACGGCGACTGCTCCATCGATTCCGAGTACGGGACAGTCATTACGGGCGGGTATCTGTTTGCCGTGGGTTCCTTAGGCATGGTGGAAACGCCCGCGCAGAATTCCACGCAGTGCGTCGTATCCTTTGCGCGCAGCCAATCGATCGCGGCGGGGACCAATCTTTCCCTGACGGACGGGGACGGAAAGGCGATCTTGACGTTCCAAACGCCCAAAGCGTGCCAATCGGTCATCATCTCCTGCCCCGAACTTCAAACGGGCAAGACGTATCAAATTTACGGCGGTGACAGCAGCCTGTGCGATTTTACCGTCAGCTCGGTCATCACCAAGGTGGGCTCGTCGGGCGGCATCGGAAGGCCGGACGGGAACGCTCCCGGCGGCCCCGGAGGAATGGGGCCGGGCGGCTTCGGCGGAAGATGGTGAGAAAGATCCTTGATACCCTTCGGCGGGTATCGTTGACATGGAATAATGTTATGGCGTTTGGCCATACAACGAAAAAAGCGGGGTTTTCCCCGCTTTTTTCGTAAACATTTTGTTATGCTTTGCGTTTGCCCCTGCCGTAATAGGCATTCAGATACATCTCCTTGATCTCGCTCATGAGCGGATAGCGGGGATTTGCGCCCGTGCATTGGTCGTCGAAGGCGTCCTCCGTCATACTGTCGAGCTTGGCGAGGAACTCCTCTTCGGTAAACTTGCCCCTGAGCGCTTCGGCGATGGTTTCGGGCTGGCCGATGGCGCGCTGTAATTCTTTGAGTTTTGCGATGAGTTTTTCGACGAGGACCTCGTCGCTCTTCCCCGTAAGCCCTAAAACGCGGGCGGCCTCGGCATAGCGGGCGCGCGCCTGCGGGTAGGCATACTGCGGGAAAGTTCCCATCTTCTGCGGCGCCTCGGCGCTGTTGAAGCGGATGACCTCTTCGAGCATGAGCGAATTGGCAACGCCGTGCGCGATGTGGAAATACGAGCCAAGTTTGTGCGCCATCGAATGGCATACGCCGAGGAAGGCGTTTGCAAACGCCATGCCCGCGAGCGTTGCGGCATGGGCGACGCGCTCGCGCGCCACCGCATCGTTTGCGCCCTCGCTGTAAGCGCGCGGCAGATATTCGAAGAGCTGTTTGAGCGCCTCCTTTGCGATGCCGTCGGTAAACTCCGTCGCCATCACGGAGACGAGCGCTTCGAGCGCATGGGAAACGGCGTCGATGCCCGAAGCGGACGTGAGGCCCTTGGGGATATCCATCATGAGGTCGGCATCCACGATCGCCATATCGGGCATGAGTTCATAGTCGGCAAGCGGGTATTTTGTCCCCGTCTTTTCATCGGTGATGACGGCGAACGGCGTCACTTCGCTGCCCGTCCCCGCCGTCGTGGGAATGGCGACGAAGAGCGCTTTCTCCCCCATGTGCGGGAAGCTGTAAACGCGCTTGCGGATATCCGAAAAGCGCATGGCCATATCCCCGAAGTCGGCTTCGGGATGCTCGTAAAGCACCCACATGATCTTTGCGGCGTCCATGGGCGAGCCGCCCCCCACCGCAATGATGACGTCGGGCGCATAGCTTCTCATGCGCTCCACCCCTTCGCGGGCGCAGGCAAGCGTGGGGTCGGGCGTCACCTCGAAGTATTCGGCGTAATCGATGCCCTCTTCGTGCAGGATATCCTTGATGCGCTTCGTGAAGCCGCTCTCGAACAGGAATTTATCGGTGACGATGAATGCGCGCTTTCTGTGATATACCCCTTCGAGTTCCTTTAAGGCAACGCCGAGGCATCCGCGCTTGAAATAGACTTTTTCGGGTGTTCTGAACCACAGCATATTTTCCCTCCTCTCCGCAATTGTCTTGATATTGATGAGGTGTTTGACGCCGACGTTCTCCGAGACGGAGTTGCCGCCCCAGCTTCCGCAGCCGAGCGTCATCGACGGCGGGAATTTGAAGTTATAGAGGTCGCCGATGCCGCCGTGCGACGACGGAGAGTTGATGACGATGCGGCACGTTTTCATGCGCTCGCGGAATTTCTTGATCTTATCCTGACACTTGACAGTATCTATAAAGAGCGAAGAAGTGTGTCCGAGGCCGCCGTCCGAGATGAGGCGGTCTGCCTTCTTCAACGCGTCCTCGAAATTTTTCGCGTGGTACATCGCCAAAACCGGGGAGAGCTTTTCATGCGCAAACTCCTCGCTCAGATCGACGGATTCCACCTCGCCGATGAGGACGCGCGTGCCTGCGGGGACTTCGAACCCTGAGAGCTTTGCAATGGTCACGGCCGTCTGCCCCACGATGCGGGAGTTGAGCGCGCCGTTGATGATGATGGTCTTGCGGACCATATCGCATTCCGCAGGGGAGAGGATGTGCGCGCCGCGCAGTTTCATCTCCTCTTTGAATGCGTCATAGACGTCGTCGAGAACGATGACGGACTGCTCGGAGGCGCAGATCATGCCGTTATCGAAGGTCTTGGAATGCAATATGGAGGAGACGGCGAGGCGGATATCGGCGGAACTATCGATGACGGCGGGCGTGTTGCCTGCCCCCACGCCGAGCGCGGGTTTGCCCGAAGAATAGGCCGCCTTGACCATGCCCGGCCCGCCCGTGGCGAGGATCATATCCGCCTCGTGCATGATCATGCCCGAAAGCGGCACCGTGGGCTTATCGATCCAGCCGATGATATCCTCTGGGGCGCCCGCCTTGACGGCGGCCTCCAACACGATGCGCGCCGCCTCGATCGTGGACTGCTTTGCGCGCGGGTGCGGGGAAATGACGAGGCCGTTGCGCGTCTTTAAGGAGAGAAGGCACTTGAAGATGGCCGTGGACGTCGGATTGGTCGTCGGAATGATGGCCGCAAGCACCCCGATGGGTTCGGCGATGCGCGTATAGCCGAAGCCTTCGTCGTGTTCGATGACGCCGCAGGTCTTGGTGTTCTTGTAGGCGTTGTAGATATATTCGGAGGCATAGTGGTTTTTGATGACCTTGTCCTCCACGACGCCCATCCCCGTCTCTTCGACGGCGAGTTTTGCGAGCGGGATACGCGCCTTGTTTGCCGCGAGCGCGGCTTTATAGAAGATCTCATCCACCTGCTCCTGCGTAAACGACGCGAATTTCCGCTGGGCGGCGCGCACGCGGGATAACAGCTTTTTGAGCGATTCTTCATCTTCCACGATAAAATCCTTCATGGTTCCCTCCCGGACCTTTCTACATAAACATTATACCCGAATTTCAGGGCAATGTCAACGTTTCGGCGTATGAAACCGCGCGGCGGGATCCCCGCCGCGCGAGGCGACTTTACAGAAGCGTTTTCAGTTGTTCCTCTACCATTTTCTTCATTTCGAGGTATTTATCGCGCTTTGCATACTCGTCATCCACGAGCTTTTTGGGCGCCTTGGCAACAAAATTGCGGTTGGCGAGCTTGCCTTCGGCGCGCGCGATCTCGCCCTCGATGCGCGCGATCTCCTTTTCCAAGCGCGCACGCTCCTCTTCGATGTTGACGAGGTCGCCGAGCGGCACGAAGATCTGCGCAACGCCCGTCACCTGCGAAACCGTCTTTTCGCCCGCCTCCGAGCCGCTCTCTGCGAAGTCGATCTCGGCGGCGCCCGCAAGGCGCAAAATGGCGCCCTTGTTCACCGTGATGAGCCTGCGCGCATCCGTCACGAGGAAGAGATGCACCTTTTTGGAGGGCGGGCAGTTGACGGCCACCTTCATGGCGCGCACCGCCTTGATGAGTTCGATGACGCCCTCGAAGGCCTTCGCCTCGCTCTTATAGGCGAGTTTGGAATTATAGCGCGGATAATCCGCGGAGATGATCATCCCCTCCGCGTTCGGAAGATATCCGTAAATTTCCTCCGTGATGTAGGGCGCGAACGGATGCAGCAGTTTCAGAAGCGACGAAAGCACGAACATCAGCACGCCGAGCGCCAAACGCTTCTTTTCGGGGTCATCCCCATAGAGCGCGGGCTTGGAGAGTTCGATGTACCAATCGCAGAAATCGTCCCACGCAAACCGCGTGAGTTTATCCGCCGCGATGCCGAGGTCGTATTTTTCGAGGGCGACGGTCACTTCGCGGATGGTCGCCATGAGGCGGGAGATGATCCAGCGGTCGGCGGGCGCGAGTTTCATGCCCGCGATATCCTTGGGGACGTCCGTCCCCTTCGCATTCATGAGTACGAAGCGGGAGGCGTTCCAGATCTTATTGAGGAAGTTGCGCGAAGCCTCGAACTTTGCCGCCGACATTCTCGTATCGTTGCCGGGGGCGACGCCGGATATCAGGGCGAGGCGCAGAGAATCGGCGCCGTATTTTTCGATGACTTCGATGGGGTCGATGCCGTTGCCGAGCGATTTCGACATCTTTCTCCCCTGCTCATCGCGCACAAGCCCGTGGATGAGGACGTCGCGGAACGGGACTTTCTTGGTATAGCGGATGCCCGAAACCATCATGCGCATGACCCAGAACGGGATGATATCGTAGCCCGTGACGAGGACGTCCGTCGGATAGAAATATTTATATTCGGGCGTCTCTTCGGGCCAGCCGAGCGTGGAAAACGGCCACAGCGCGGAGGAGAACCACGTATCGAGGCAATCCTCGTCGCGGTGAAGCTCGGTGCAGCCGCAGCGCGGGCAGACGGTCGGGTCGTCTTTGGGGGTGACGATCTCCGCCCCGCACTTTGCGCAGTACCATACGGGGATGCGGTGGCCCCACCAAAGCTGGCGGGAAATGCACCAATCGCGGATGTTCTCCAACCAATTATAATAGATTTTCGCAAAGCGGTCGGGCGTGAACTTGGTCTTGTTCTTCGCCACGGCGTCGATCGCGGGCTTTGCGAGCGTCTGCATGGAGACGAACCACTGTTTGGAGACGATGGGTTCGAGCGTGGCGTTGCACCTGTGGCAGTGGCCGACGTTGTGGGTGTGGTTTTCGACCTTTACGAGCAGGCCGAGCGCCTGCATATCCTTGACGATGCGCTTTCTCGCCTCATAGCGGCCGAGACCGGCGTATGCGCCGCCCTGTTCGTTGACGGTGCCGTCGTCGTTCAGGATGCGGATCACGGGAAGGTCGTGGCGGAGGCCGACTTCGAAGTCGTTGGGATCGTGCGCGGGCGTGATCTTGACGGCGCCCGTGCCGAAGGCGGGGTCCACATAGTCATCGGCGACGACGGGGATCCTTCTCCCCACAAGGGGAAGGATGAGCGTTTTGCCGACGAGGGCGCTGTAACGCCCGTCCGCGGGGTTGACGGCGACCGCCGTATCGCCGAGCATGGTTTCGGGGCGCGTCGTCGCGATGGTGAGAAATTCATCCGACCCCTCCACGGGATATTTGAAGTACCAGAAATGCCCCGCATCTTCCGACCACGCCACTTCCTCATCGGAGAGCGCCGTCTTGCAATCGGGACACCAATTGATGATGCGGCTCCCGCGGTAGATGAGTCCCGCATCGTAGAGGCGGAAGAAGGCCTCGCGCACGGCGCGGGAGCATTTTTCATCCATCGTGAAGGCCAGCCGCGACCAATCGCAGGAGCAGCCGAGCTTTTTGAGCTGTTCGACGATCTTGCCGCCGTATTGCTCCTTCCACGCCCACGCGCGGCGCAAAAATTCCTCGCGGCCGAGTTCTTCCTTGGTGGTGCCCTCTTCCCGCAGTTTTTCCACGATCTTATGCTCGGTGGCGAGCGAAGCGTGATCGACGCCCGGCTGCCACAGCACGGAATACCCCTGCATGCGCTTGAAGCGGACGACGATATCCTGCATCGTCTCGTCCATGGCGTGGCCGATGTGGAGCTGCCCCGTCACGTTGGGGGGCGGCATCATGACGGTAAAAGGGACCTTTGCGGGGTCGATCTTGGCCTCGAAACAGCCCTTTTTCATCCATTCCGCATAGATCTTGTCCTCAAATTCCCTCGGAGAGTAGGTTGTCTGCATGTCCTTCATGGCATTTTTCCTAAATATGGTATCCTGCTTATTATACTCCTTTTTTCGGGCGTTGTCAATAAATCCGCCCCGCACATAAAATATATTATTCTTATTTTTCACGGAGTGATGATATGAAAAAACTACTCGCATTACTCGGAGCGGCGGTCCTCGCCCTCCTTCCCCTCTCCGCTTGCGGAGAAAATTCCGACGGCCTCACCACCGTGCGGATCAACGAAGTCACCCATTCCATCTTCTATGCGCCCATGTATCTCGCGGATTCCATGGGCCTTTTCGAAGAGGAAGGCATCAGGATAGAACTCACCAACGGCGGCGGCGCCGACGCCGTGATGGCCTCCGTGCTTTCGGGGGATGCGGACATCGGCTTCTGCGGCCCCGAAGCCGCCCTCTATGTTGCGCTCGGCGGCTCGCAGGACGTCCCCACCGTGTTCGGCCAGCTCACCAAGCGCGACGGTTCCTTCCTCGTTTCCCGCAAAGACGAGGCCGCGACCTTCCAATGGAGCGACCTCGAAGGCAAGGAAATTTTAGCGGGACGCCGCGGCGGCGTACCCGCGATGACCTTTGAATACATCTTAAAGGAACACGGCGTCCAAGATTATATGCTCAACTTCGACGTTGCGTTCAATCTCATGACGGGCGCGTTCGAATCGGGTACGGCGCAGTATTGCACCATGTTCGAGCCGACGGCCTCCGAATATCAGGCGGCGGGCAAGGGTTACATCGTGGCCGCCGTCGGCGAAGCGGGCGGCGAGGTCCCCTACACGAGTTACATCGCCAAACGCTCGTGGCTCGACAGCCACGAGGAAGTTGCGCGGGGCTTCCTCCGCGCCATGCTCAAAGCGGTGGACTACACCCAACATCACGAACCCGCTGAGATCGCGGAATACCTTCTCAAACAGTTCCCCTCCACCGCCCCCGGATCCGTCACGACGAGCATCCGCAGCTATCAGGGCATCGATGCGTGGGTCACGGATATGGCGATGACCGAACAGAGTTTTGACCGCTTGCAGGACATCATCGACGCGGCGGGCGAACTTCCCTCCCGCGCAGACTTCGGGCTGCTCGTGGACAACAGTTACGTCAAAGACGTATATGCACAGCTGAACAAATAAACACTTCGCAACACGCAAAAGGAAGCGCATATGAAAAAGGAAATTCTGAGATTTTCCGATGTCACGCTCATCTACCACACGCCGCGCGAGGAGACGCTCGCGGCAGAACATCTCACGTTTTCCGTCCCCGAAGGAGAATTTTTGGCCATCATCGGCCCCTCAGGCTGCGGAAAGACCACCCTTCTCTCCCTCGCGGCGGGGCTTTTGCAGCCATCGGAAGGAAAGGTCGAACGGGTCGGGACGTGCGGCTATATGTTGCAACGCGACGAACTCTTTCCGTGGCGGACGATCGAAAAAAACATCTATCTGCCGCTTGAAATCAAGCGGATGAACGATGCGGGGCGCTGCCGCCGCGCCAGAGAACTTGCCGTAAAATACGGCCTCGGCGACTTTCTCGGAAGCTACCCTTCGCAACTCTCCGGGGGGATGCGCCAGCGCGCGGCGCTCATCCGCACCCTTGCGCCCGACCCCGACCTTCTGCTCCTCGACGAGCCGTTCTCCGCGCTCGACTACCAGACCCGCCTCAACGTCACCGAGGACGTTTCCGAGATCATCCGCAGCGAGGGCAAGACGGCCGTCCTCATCACGCACGATATCTCGGAGGCCGTCTCGCTCGCAGACCGCATCCTCGTCCTTTCCAAGCGTCCCGCGCACGTCGCCTACACGCACGAATTGGACTTCGGAGACATAAAAAACCCGCTCAAACGGCGGGAGGCGGGCGGCTTTTCACATTGGTTTGAATTACTATGGAGGGAATTGAACGGATGAAACACGCAAAACAGAGGAAACAATTTTCCCCCGAACACGATCTCTATCTAAGGAAACGGCAGTATCACCGCATCCTCGTGTGGTCGCTCCGCATCGGGCTTTTGGCCCTGCTTCTCGGCCTTTGGGAACTCGTTACGGCGGCCGGCTGGGTGGACCCCTTCATCATGAGTTCGCCCTCCCGCATCGCCATGACCATCGCCTCGCTCTATGCGGACGGCTCGCTCTTCTATCACATCGGCGTCACGCTCTGGGAGACGCTCGCAGGCTTTGCCATCGCCGTCATTCTCGGCTACGGGATCGCGCTGGCGCTCTGGTGGAGCGACCTCCTCCGCGAGACGCTCGAACCCTACATCGTCGTGCTGAATGCCCTTCCGAAGATCGCCTTGGGCCCGCTCATCATCGTGTGGTTCGGCACGGGAAGCCGCGCCATCCTCTTTATGACGGTACTCGTCGGCATCATCGTCGCCATCATGCACATGCTCTCCGCCTTCATCGCGACGGACAAAAACAAACAGCTCTTGCTCCGTTCGATGGGCGCAAGCAAGGTGCAGATCCTCACAAAACTCGTGATCCCCTCCTCCCTGCCCGCCTTCATCTCCATGCTGAAAGTCAACGTGGGCATGGCGTGGATCGGGTCCATCATGGGCGAATACATCGTCTCAAAGGCGGGTCTCGGCTATCTGATCGTTTACGGCGGGCAAGTCTTTAAGCTCGACCTTGTGATGAGCGCCACCGCCATCCTCTGCCTTCTCGCCGCGGGAATGTACTTTCTTGTGGTGCTTCTCGAAAAGATACTCGTCAAGAATGCAGATTGAGGCGAGAAGTATGCCGAACGCCCCCTCGGCGGGATAGAGATACAGGATGATATCTTTCAGCCCCAACCTTGAAAACAAAAACGCCGCCAAGAGCATACCGCCCTGCGCGGCGTACTTTTTTTTGCCCTCACATCCCTTTGCGAGTTCAAGAAGCGGAAACAGCGAAGCGGCGAGCGAAGTGAAGATGGCGAGCGCGACCGCAACGGAAAATACGAGTTTCCCCCGCATCACATACAAAAACGGCATCTCCGCATTCAGCGCGCCCGCGCCCTCGCGGTAGATACAGCCGAGAATCGTCAGCGCGCTGAGCGCAATGAGCGTTCCCGCCCCCAAGGCCGCCGCGGCGGGATGCGGGACGTCCCGCCCCGCATCGAGCAGGACGGGGAAGAGCAGGAGCGCGTTCATGGAGGCATACAAAATTGCGCCGCCCCAGCCGCCGAGGCCCGCCTCCGCAACGGGGTAACCCAAAGATTTCTCGCCCCGCCCGCCCCAAAAGACAAAGAAGAGAAGCAGAGGAACGAGGAGCAGATTGAGCGCGGAGATCCCCTTCGTCCCGCGCGTAAGCACAAGGGCGGAGATGAGAAGGCCCGCAAGCGAAAGGAGCGGCGACGCCGCGGGAAAGAGTGCATCCAGCCCTGCGAGCATGCCGGCGCAGGGAATAAACGAGGCGAGCGCGACGCCGTATTTTACGAACGCCGCGCCCCTTCCGAAGAGCGCTTTGAGCGTGTTCTCATAGCCGCCGTGCTTTCTTCCGAGAGCAAGCGCCCCCGCCGATAAGGCCGCAAAGAGAAAGGAAGAGAACAGTACGGGGAGTACGAAGTACTTTGTATGAAAGAACCGCACGAGTTCGGCCCCCGAAATAAATCCCGCACCGATCGTGCCTCCGATGATGATGGCGGCGCCCCGCAAGGTCTTCATGCTCCTTTCCTATGCCGTATGCGCGAAAAAAATGCCGTTTTTTATAAAAAAATTGCAATTATGTCACACATAGTACTTCGCAACCCTTGACAAATCTTGGGAAATCCTGTATAATAAGGATAACAAAGGAGGAAACGCATGGACGACGAAATCACGCCCGCGGAAGAAGCGACAGAGCAAGCCGCCGAGGCGGACCCCGAAAAGAAAGAGGAAAAGGACGAGAAAGAAGAGAAGTCCATTTCCTCCGATCTCATCCGCGGCCATATCAATACCATCATTCTTCGCGCGCTCTACGACGGCGATAAATACGGCTATGCCATCATCGCCGAGATCAAGCGCAAGAGCCACGACCAATACAGCTTGAAGGAACCTTCCCTTTACAGCGCGTTGAAGCGCCTCGAAAAGGACGGCTATGTTTCGTCCTATTGGGGCGGCTCCGTGGGAGGCGGGAGAAGAAAATATTTCTCCCTCACCGACCTCGGCAAAGAGATCGCGGAGCAGAACCTCGCCGAATGGGAATATTCGCGCACGGTCATCGACTCGCTCATCTCCGACCGCGTATTCGATTTCAACAACCCCGCCCCCACCGCCGTGGATATGCGCGTTCTGCGCAGTTCGACTTCGCGCGTCACCTCGCGCGGTGAGGACGACGAGGAACTCGACTACGAACCCACTTACGATGACAGCGCGGAGCGGGAACGTATCGCGGCAGAATATGAGGGCCGCGCCGCCGAGATAGCCAAAGACCGTCAGGCTCTCGAAGAGGAAAAACAGCGTTTCGAGGAAGAGATGCGCGCGCGGAGCGCGGCGTACCTTACCGAACGCGAATGGCGCGAACACGAACTTTCCGAGCGTGAACGCGCCTTAGAGGAGCGCGAAAAGCTCGCCGAGACCACCCGCTCGGAGCATCTCCTCTACCTGCAACAGCAGGAGGAAGAGGATGCGGCTTCGGCGGCCGAGGAAGCGGAATTCGATGAGCGCGTGCGCCACTTCGAGGAAGAGGAGGCCTCCCGCAAAGAGGCCATCGAGGCGGAGGAATCCGAACGCCGCCGTCTGCTCGACGAGGAGGAAACGGCCCGCAAAGCCGCGCTTGCCGACGAGGAGACTTCCCGCCGCGAAGCGCTCGACGCCGAGGAATCCGAACGCCGCCGTCTGCTCGATGAGGAACTCGACGAGCGGCGCCGTATCGCCGAAGAGGAGGAAAACGACCGCAAACGCGCCTATGAAGCCGAGGAATCGGCACGCCGCCGCGCGCTCGATGACGAGGAGGCCGAAAGGCGGCGCATGCTCGACGATGAACTCGACGAACGCCGCCGCGCCTTCGAAGAGACGGTGGAAAGCCGCCGCATGAGCGCAGAGGCAGAGAGTTTGCAAAACGAACAGCGCGCGCGGGAGAGCGAAGAGGCGCTCCGCGCACGCGACGAACAGCTCCGCGAAATGGAGCAAAAGCTGAGAGACCGCGAACAGCAGTTGCAGGAACAAGAGGACGACCTCAGAAACCAGGAACAACAGCTCCGCCGTACCGAGAGCTACTACCGCAGTGAGACCGTGCGCCTGACGGACATCATCCGCCAGCGCGAGGAGCAGATCGTCGCCGAGCGCGCCGAGCATACCGCCGAGCTGAACAGCCAGCGCGAAGCCATCATCCGCGAGCAGGAGGACCTCTTCCGCGAACACCAGCGGGAGCTGCAACATCAAAATTATCTCGATCTGCTGAGCGGGCCTTCCCAGCCCCGCCAACAGGAGACGGCCGCCTACACGCAATACACCCCCGCGCCGGAGGATGCGGAACAGTCGGAACAGCCCCCCGCAGAGGACAGCGGCGACTACCGCCCGACCATTTCGGATATCTATCAAGGGACCGTACGGGGCCGCGGGGCGGACGCGGAGGACGTTCCCGGTGCGCAACCGCTGCAAGGGATCTCCTTCGATGACATCGAGGCCCGCGCAAACGAGGACGTCATCGCCGTGACGACCGTGGGCGGAAAAACGCCGAAAAAGGCGGCAGAAGAATCGTTCAGCCTCGTCCACAGGGGCAAAGCTCTCTTTTTGAGCGCGCTCGTGGTGTTCTGCGTCTGCATCGTGGAGGGAAGCATCGCCTTCGGGATGCAGGCCCGTTACAGCCTCCCCGTGTTCTACCCCTACTTCATCTGGTTTTCGGGGCTTGCGCTCCTGCTCGTGACAGGCCTTGCCTATGCCAACCGCTACGGCGAGCGGTCCATCCGCAGAAAGACGCCCGTCCTCATCAATGCCATCGTCGCCTATACGCTATGCGTCATCGTGACCCTCATCGTGGCATTGGCGGTGAATATCGACTTCACCGATCCCAACCTTCTCGCGACTTTCGTCGTGACACCCGTCATCTACTTCTTCGGGGTCGTCATCTTCGGGATCTGCTACTACCTGCTGACCCGCCCCAAGAAGGATTAACATCCATGGAAATACGGTCCGGCAAACGCCGGACCGTATTTCTATACACATTTTTATTTATGGGTTCATAGACGCGATGCGGCGTATTCGGCCGCGCCGTACAGGCCGGCGTCGTTGCCGAGCGTTGCGCAGAGGATATCGAGCGGCGCATACGCATCGGAGACGTACATCCGCGGACGCACATATTCCCGCAGGGGGCGGAGCAGCCGTTCGCCCTCGTTGGATACCCCGCCGCCGAGCAGGATGGCCTGCGGCCGCAAAATGTTCACGAGGTTGGCGATGCCCTCTCCGAGCGCGGCGATATAGGAAGCGACCACTTCCTTTGCCGCTTCGTCCCCTTCCTGCGCCGCCAGAAAGGCCGTCTTGCCGCCCGCATGTCCGTCGTCCTTCTTATATTGATGGAGAAGGCTTTCGGGATGCCGCGCCATGCTCTCCTCCGTCATGTGGATGAGGCCGCTTGCGGAGGCATACCGCTCGAAACAGCCGCGTCTGCCGCAGGTACAAAGTTCGCCGCCGAGGCGGATGACCATGTGGCCGATCTCCGCGCCCGCGCTCCTATAACCCTCGAAGAGCTTGCCGCCGAGAATGATGCCGCCCCCCACGCCCGTGCCGAGCGTAAGAAGAATGCTGTCGCGATACTTCGCGCCCGCGCCGTATTTGGCCTCGCCGAGCGCGGCGGCGTTCGCATCGTTGGTGACGAATACCTTCTTCCCCGTTTTTGCGGCGACCAAACGGCCGATCGGAACATTCTTCCAACCGAAATTGGACCACTCTATGACCGTCCCCTCCGCGCTGTCGATGACGCCCGGCGAGCCGATGCCGATGGCCTCCGCCTCGTCATAGGAGATGCCCGCGGCGCGGGCCGCTTCCCGCGAGAGCGCCGCAAGCGCCGAAGCCGTCTCTTCCGCCGTTGCGGCGGACGAAGTTTCCACCCGTACGCGCTCCGTCAGTTTTCCCTCTTTGAGGCAAGCCGCCTTGGCGGACATGCCGCCGAGGTCGATCCCGATCATCATATAGAAGTTCTCCTTTGTGTTATGAAGGCTTATAGACGCGCAACCATTCGGGCAGGCGCGCCACAAAATCGGCGTTGTTTTTCGTGCGTTTCAGCATTTCGAGTACACCCGCGGTACTCTCGGCGAGGCCCCGCTCGCGCAGTTTATACACGGCTTCGAGTTCCTCTTTTTTGAGGAGCAGTTCCTCCTTGCGCGTACCCGACCGCCTGATGTCGATGGCGGGGAAAATGCGCTTTTCCGCCAGCTCGCGGGAGAGGAAGATATCCGAATTGCCCGTACCCTTGAATTCCTCATAGATGATGTCGTCCATGCGGCTGCCCGTCTCCACGAGCGCCGTGGCGAGAACGGTGAGGCTACCCGCCTCCACCGTGTTGCGCGCCGCACCGAAGAACCGCTTGGGTTCGGCAAACGCGCCCACGTCGAGGCCGCCCGTCAGCGTCTTTCCCGTACTTTCCACCGTATAGTTATAGGCGCGGGTGAGCTTGGTGAGCGAATCGAGCAGGATGACGACGTCCTGTCCGAGTTCGACGAGGCGTTTTGCGCGCGCGAGCGTGAGCTGCGCCGCGCGGATATGATGTTCGGCAAGCTCATCGAAGGTGGAATAGATCACCTCGGCCCGCGGTACGCTCTCGCGGATATCCGTGACTTCCTCCGGCCGCTCGTCGATGAGCAGAATGATGAGCCGCAGATCGTCCCGCGCGGAGAGGGAGCGGGCGATGGTTTTGAGCAGCGTGGTCTTGCCCGCCTTGGGGGGCGCGATGATCAGCCCGCGCTGGCCCTTTCCGATGGGCGCGAACAGGTCGATGAGCCGCAGGGAAGGATCGCCGTCTGCGCCTGAAAGGTCCAGCCGTTCGGTGGCGTATTTCGCCGTAAAGGATTCAAACGCGGCGCGCTTTTCATAGAACCCCACCGGCTTTGCGTTGACGCTGAGAAGCGTATCCATGGCGGGAGATTCGTTCTTGATGCGCGGCTTGGTCGTACAGCAGACGACGTCGCCCTCGCGCAATTTGAGCGCATGGATGAGCGGCGCGGCGATGAACACATCGCCCTCCGCGGAGGGTTGGCAGTTCTTGGCGCGCAAAAATCCGTAGCCGCCCTGCATGAGTTCCAGAACGCCCTTGCTCGTGCTTGCCTCGAAGAGCGATGCCGTCTTTGTGGGTTCGGGGGAGGAGACCTCCATGGGCGGCGCAAATTTTATCTCGGCGCGCTTCATCGCCCGCCCGATCTCCTCCTCGACGGAGGGATCGAGATAGTTGGTTTTCGCGGGCGCGCCGCGGTTGGAACGCGCCGGCGCAACCTTTCTCCCCACGAGGATATCTATGGTGCCGTTGATGAGTTCCTGTTTATGGCATGCCGATGCCTGCGGAACGCCGTATCTTCTGCCGAGGATGCGGAGCGTTGCAAGCGGAAGTGTTTCAAAATATTGCCGAAGCGCGCTGTCGGCCAACATGGAATCTATCATTTCATTCTCTCCATCACGATGATTTTGCCGCCAAGGGCGTTCTCGGCTTTGAGGGGTCCGCCAAGTTTCGAGATCTGTTCTTCGGGGAATTGGGCAAGGAAGGGCCCGACGCCCCCGATGCCGATCTTCAAGTCCTCCGTCTTATAGTGCATGGGAACGGTGCAGGCGGGGCGGATGGCGTCTACATAGGCCTTTGCACCCGCGGCATCCACCGTATAGACGCCGCCGACGGGGACGAGCAAGACGTCGATATGGCCGAGCCGCTGCACGAACGCCGCGTTGCAGGCTTCCCCGATGTCGCCGAGATGGCATACGGTGACGCCGTCGGCGGTAAAGCGGAATGCGAGGTTCGGCCCCCGCTTTCTGCCGCCCGCATCGTCGTGCCAGCAGGGAAACGCGGCGATCGCGACGTCTCCGACGCGGAAATCCCCCGCCGATGAGAGAATGCGGGGCGTTCCCGCAACGGCGGAAACTTCGGCGTGGTCGTAGTGGCCGTGGCTCACCGTCACGCAGTCGGCCGAGACATGCGGAAAGGCGTAACCGATATCCCCATAGGGGTCGGTCACAATGCGCGTGCCGGCATCCGAGACAAGCAGAAAGCTCGAATGTCCGAGATAGTGAATTGTCATAAAACCTCCGAAAAAGTAATGAAAATTTTCAAACGGATATGCTCCGCATAAGTGCCGCCGATGCGGTAATCAAGTGAAATCGCGAGACGGCCGCCCCGCTCCGAAATGCGCAAACCGTCCGTATGGACGGGGATCTCCCCCGTCGCCCCTTGGTATGCAGTGAAAATCAGCGAATCCCGCCCTGAAAGAAACTGTGCTTTGAGGGGAAATTCCCCCTTCCGCTCCATAAAAAGTTCGCCGCGCGAAACAACAAAACAGGCCTCGTCTCCCAAAATACGGTAGGAAACGGCGTAACCCGATTCCGTCCTCTCCAAAAAACCTTCCGAAGTTTGGGTCTGCGTCTGCGGCGAATGCGCGGTGCGCGTGAGAAAGCGGACCGTACAAGCTATCATACAAACATCATACTATATTTTATGCCAAATGTAAATGCCTAAGAGGAATTTTTTTGCGCGAAACTTGCGGATTTAAGCGGATCGGGCGCATTTTCTCCCGCGGACGCCTCCGTGAAGGCTTGGTGACAGCGTCTGCCCTCCGCAAGCAGATCGCGCATGGCCGCTTCATCGTCCGCTTCGAGTGCGGCCAGATACTCGCCGAGACGGGCCATCAGGCGGCCGATCTCGCCCGCGAGCGCATCGCGGTTGAGGGAAAACAGCTCCGCCCACAGAGCCGCGTCCACGGGCGCGACGCGCGTCATATCCTGAAAACTCCCGCCCGTGAATCCGCCGCACCCTTCGGCGAGCGGCGTTTTGATATACCCGTTGGAGACGATGTGCGCAAGCTGGGAGGTGAGCGCGATCATGCGGTCGTGTTCCGCGGCATCGCAGACGACGATGCGCCCGAACCCCATCGCCGCGGCAAGTTCCCTGAGCGATGCCACCGCATCGCGGTCGGTCGTCTCTTCTTCGACCATGACGAGGTTGGCGCCCCGAAAGAGCGCGGCGCTCGCAGAGCGGATGCCCGAAGTCTCCTTCCCCGCCATGGGATGTAGTCCCACATAGCGGTAGGCGCGCGGGCGACGCGAAACAACCTCCGCGACGGCGCGTTTGACGCCGCAGACGTCGGCGACGATACAGCCTTGGGGGAAGTCCTCTTCATCGAGGATGTGCATGACGACGCGCGGCGGCAACGCCAAAAAGACGACGTCCGCCCCCTCGTATGACTTCGTAACCCCGTCGATCATGCCGTTTGCAAGCGCGTATGCGAGCGGCTCTTCGGAGCGGTTCCTGCCGAGGACGGTATGCCCCGCGGCTCTCAGGCTTGCGGCGAGAGACCCGCCGATAATGCCCATTCCGTGTACAATAATTCTCATTTTTCCCCTGTTTTATAAGTAATATGTCACGCATACTACTTCGCAAAATATCATTTTTTGCCCTTTACAGGCAATCCATCGCCCAATGATAGGTTTTCAGCTCAGCCCGCAAAGCGCGGTAATCGGGAAGGATGTTTGAAACTTCCGCCCAGAAACGCGGGCTGTGGTCGAGATGCCGCGTGTGGCAAAGCTCGTGGACGGCGAGATAGTAGGCAAGCGCATCGGGAAGAAAAGCTCCGCGGAAGGAAAAGGAAATGTGGCCCTTGGCGCTACAAGACCCCCACCGCCCCCGCGCGGAAGTGACCGAAAGGCGGGTATAGGAAAATCCGTACTTTTCGCAGACCTCATCGAGAAGAGACCGCATGCGCTTACGCGTCAGCGTGCGCAGAAGTTTTTCGAGCGCGTCCTCGCGCCCCTCTTCGGGAAGCCGCAACGTCTCCCCCGCGAGCTTGGCCGCCCCCGCCGTAACGATGTAAGACTTCCCCATCAGCTCCACGCGCTCGCCGTCGGCAAAGCTCATTTTCTTCCGCTTTGCGAGCTGCCCCTCTATCCAGCCGCGGTGCGCTTCAAGGAATTTTTCGATCTCGCAAACAGGCGTCTTGGCGGGCGCATTGACGATGAGCCGCCCCTCGTGATCGAGGTGCATGCTCAGCGTGCGCCGCTGTTTGCTTCGCCTGACAACACATTTCATATGCTACCCTATTATAACAGACCGCGCGCGTAATTTCAAGCGGATTTCTTGACATTCTGCCTGCTTCCGCTTATAATGTTCGCATGGACACCTATTCCGTCAAACCGCTCCGCTCGCGGGATATAGAAGTCTCCGTCCCCGCTTCCAAGAGCATTTTGAGCCGCGCGCTCCTGCTTGCCGCGTTCTGCGGGGGGAAGGTCTTTTTGCACTGCGGCCCCTACCCGCAGGATACGCGCGATCTGATCGGGTGCTTTACGCGCCTCGGCGTGCGCATCACGCCTGAGGACGGCGGACTGCTCGCCGACGGAACGCACATCGAAAAGAGCGCCGTGCTTGACGTTGGCAGCGCGGGAACGGCGGCGCGCTTTCTCACGGCCATGCTCGCCTTCCGCGGCGGGGACTATTCTTTTACGGCCTCCCGCCAGATGTCTGCGCGCCCCATGGACCATCTCTTCGCGCTCGAAGAGGCGGGCGTCGCCATCGAATACGGCGGCGAATACGGCCGCTTCCCCTTCCGTATGCACTCGGACGGCATCACGGCCCCGATAATGCAACTCGGAACGGATACCAGCACGCAATATGCGAGCGGCGTACTGCTTGCGGCGGCCTGCGGGAACGCCCCCTTTACCCTGCGCCTTTCGGGAGAACGCGCCGATGGGAGCTATATCAGGATGACTCTCGCCGTTCTCAAAGCCTTCGGGGCGGACTATGTGCGCGGGCGCGACGGCATTACCGTTATCCCGTCCAAAACGCCGCCGAAGGAGTATTTTGTGGAACCCGACGTTTCGGGAGCGTGCTACTTCTATGCGCTCGCGCTGCTCTGCGGCGCGCGGGTACGGGTGCGCGGCGTCCATCTTGACAGCTTGCAGGGCGACGTCAAATTCCTCAGTCTGCTCGGCGAAAAGGGCGTAATATTTACCGAGAGCGCGGAGGGTCTCACGGCGGACGGCCGCCATATCCGAAAATTTACGGGCTTTGACGTTGACATGCGCGATTTTTCCGATCAGGCGTTGACGCTTGCCGCCATCGCCCCCTTTGCAGAGACGCCCACCGTGATCCGCGGCATCGGCCACATCCGCAGACAGGAATGCGACCGTATCGAGGCCATCCGCTGCAATCTGCATGCGCTCGGCGTCCCCTGCGAAGCGGATGCGGACAGCGTGAAAATCTATCCCGCGCCCGTACGCGGCGGCACGGTCCGCACGTTCAACGACCACCGCGTTGCAATGGCCTTTTCGCTCATCGGCGCAAGGGCGGGCGGCGTCGTCATCGAAAACCCGCAATGCTGTGAAAAAAGTTTCGGAAACTTCTTTACCCTCCTCGGCGGACTTTGAGAGCCGCGGCAGTTTGCCCGTTTCCTATTTATAAAGGCGCTCTATGAAGATCCCGCGGAGGGTCTTATAAAGGACGAGGGAAGGCGTTATAGCCGCCCCTCGCGCAAGAGACAGGAAAAGAGCGCCGAAAGCCCTTCCCTGAGGTCGGAAAACGTCGCATCGAAGTCGCCCGTGTACCACGGGTCGGCGATGGCGCGCGGGCGGGCGGTAAAATCGAGCAGCAGACAAATCTTTTCGGAGGGACCCAAGATGCGCCGCATGTGGCGGAGGTTCTCGCCGTCCATGCCGACGATGAGGTCGAATTTTTCAAGGTCTTTCGGCTCCAACAGCCGCGCCCTGTGCGGAACGAGCGGGATCCCCTCCCTGCGCAGTTTTTCTGCCGCCGCGAAGTACGGCGGGTTTCCGAGTTCATCGGGATGCGTTGCCGCGGAAGCGGCCGCAACTTTGCCGCTCAGCCTTTTGTCCTCTGCAATCATGTAAGCCGCCATGCTCTCCGCCATCGCGGAACGGCAAATGTTGCCGTGGCATACAAAGAGAATGTTGAACATTGGATCCACCCTTTGGCCTGTTATCATAAATTTAATAAATGAAATGAATTTTTTATAATTATTTTAATTCCAGATAAACATTACCCTTTTTTGGAAAAACGATTGCAGAGTCCCATATGATTATAGTATAATGACATCATGAAGATCTTTGCGGAACGTCTTATGGAGTTGAGAAAAGAGCGCGGTCTCTCGCAGGCTACGGTTGCGAAGGACCTCAATGTCAGTCTTGGCATCGTGTGTTATTGGGAAACCAACAAGAGCGATCCGACTGCGCACAACCTTGCGAAAGTTGCTCGTTATTTTAACGTCACTTCCGATTACCTGCTCGGACTCACCGACTAAGCCGTTATTTTACAACTGCATACTTCGGTTCGATAAAATTTGGTTCCACCGTCTTTACGGGGATTTTTTGTGATGACCAATGATAAGTTTCTGCCCTATCGGGCAGAATTTTTTTTCTCGCCGAGCAGCTTTTTTTCGAGTTCCGCGACCCCGCCCAACATATTCTTTCTCTCTTCGAACTCCCCGATGAGGTAACTGCGGCAACGGTCGGCATCGGATGCGAGCGCCTCCGCCGCATCCCCGATCTCATCGAAGCGCACCAGCGTCTCCTCCGCCTCCTCCCTTTCGCCGCAATCGAGAAGATATTGGGTACGGAGGATGAGGAGCGCCCCGAAAGCGGGAAGATCTTCCCTGACGACGGGGACATCGAAAAGCAACGGGCGCGGGATATCCGAAAAGCTCCCGCGGTATAAGATGCCCTGCGCCGTGAGGACGCGCAACGCGATCTCCTCTTCGGCGTCCCCCTTCATCAGCCCGCACAGCACGGCGCCGTCCGTCTTGCCGGCGGGAAGTTGGGCGGGCAGGAGCGCGGAGATGCCCTCATAGAACATAAAGGGCGCGAGTATCCCGCAAAAGAACAGCGCGGGGTGGAAGGGAAGGACGAGATACAGCGTGAGCAAAACGCCGCCCGCAAGCAAATTGAAAACCGCGCCGCCGAGCGTCATCGCAAAGAACTTTGCCTTGACGCGCGCCCCGTTTTTCGGGAACGCCTCGACGGCGCCCGCATAGGCGGGATTGACAAGTTTCACCCTTCCCCCGCCGATACGGAGATAGGAGATCGTGACCGAAACGCATTTCATGCCCGCGAGCGCGCCGAAGAGCAGGTGGCCGAGTTCGTGGACGGCCGCGGGGATGCGGAGGGCGACGCACAAGAGCGCGCCCACAAGCGCAACGGGCGCATCCCATCCGCGGTAGCCGACGACGACGGATGCGGCGATCCACGCCGCCGCGCCGAACGCCGCGCCGAGCAGGACGAGGTCGGCGGCCCTATATGCGATCCGCTTGGCTCTTCCGCTCATGCAAGCCCCCTCATCGCAAGATATCCTTCCAAATTGTCCCTATCCGAAGCATAGACCTTCGTAAGGGACATTTTTTTCATCACGTTCACAAGGAGCAGTGCGCCGCCCGCGATGATATCCGCACGGCGGACATCCATCTCCATGACCGCCCTCCGCTCTTCGGCGGTCATGGAGAGCAGCTTGTCCGCAAGCCTTTCGAGGCTTTCCAGCGGCATGGCGAGATCCTGTATCTTCTCCGCGTCGTACTCCTCCAAGCCGAGGAGGACGGAGGCGAGCGTACTGCCCGTGCCGCCGATGGCATAGACCTTCCCGTGCGGATGGCAGTCAAGCGGCAAAACTGCGCTTTGGATGACGCGCAAAAGTCGGTCTGCGCTATCGCCGCAACGGTCATAAAGCCTGACCGCGCCCACGTCGAGGGAGACGGAATACGCGATCTCCCCCCGCTCCCTGAGGCAGACCTCGCAACTTGCCCCGCCAATATCGATGATGCCGCCGTCCGACGTCCCCAGCGCGCCGTTGAGGCCGAGAAGCGCCTCGCAGGAGCCGGGAACGACGTCTACCGTCAGCGCGCACAGCTCCTTGACCCGCTCTACGAAGGCGGAGCCGTTTGCGGCGGACCGCACGGCGGCCGTCGCAAAGGCATAGACGGATGCGCCCGCCGCGCTCCCCTCTTCGGCAAAGGCCTTGACGGCAAGGGCCGTGCGCTCGATGGCCGCGGGAGAGAGCATACCCGTGTTGGCAAGTCCCTCGCCGAGGCGGGTGGTGTTGACCTTTTTATATAAAGATTTTCCGTCCGCCCATAGCATGAGGCGAACGGAATTGGAACCGATATCGAGAATTGCGATTTTCATGCGTGCGGGGTACTCCATCCCTGTTCGAGCGCCTGGTGATACATCCCAAGTTCGGATTCATAGTATTCAAGATCGCCGCGCTGGGTGCCGACGAGCTGCTCGTAACGTTCGATCTCAGCCTGCAAACGGTCCCGCTCGGCATTGGCGACGCCGATCCTGACAAATTGCACGATGAGGATGGCGACCAAAAAGAGTACGACGAGAACGCCCGCTACGATTGCGGCGACGGCGACCCGTTTTGCTTTCTCTTCCGGCATAAGCCATTTTTTGTTCGGCATTTTTTTCTGTCCTTGATAATTTGTCCTATTTCATTATACACCTTTTTACCGAGAAATGCAACAAATTTATGAAAACTTTTCCGGTACAGGAAAAATCCGATGAGACAGCCCGCCGCCATATAAAAGCGGAAATCGGGGAAGCGGCACAGAACGGACAGGGCGAGAAAACATGCGGCAAAGGCGAGGCAGAAGAGAATATCCAGCGCGATGCAGACGGGCCTCACCTTTTTCAGCGGGAACCGCACGAGTGAGAGCGCATCATACGCCCCTCCGCCGATGAGGCCGAGGACGGCCGTAATGAGAAATATCCGTATCTGTTCGCTCATTTGAAGAGTTTCTTGAATCCCCCCTTCGCGCCATAGCGGACGGACGCGATCTCCCCGCTCGCCGCAAAATTGCCGCTCCCCTCCGAGAAGGAAAGAACTTTGAGATGCGAACCCGTGATCTGCACGCGGATGCCGTTTACGGTGAGCGTGATGCCCGTTTCCGAGAACGCGTCCACGGCGGAGACGCCCGTCATGGTAAGTTTCTTCTGCTGTTCGACCGTGAGAGTACTTTGCTTGGTTTCCATGCCATAAGGTATGTCCCATGCGGCGGAAATATGAAGGTTTTTCTTGACAGCGGCCGCAAGCCATGCTACAATGCGGGTAAGGAGGTTTGCCATGTCAAGAACAATTTTCGGCGCGCTTTTGGATAGCATTTTCGGTTCGCCGCGCATGGAACGGAAATTTCACGAGTTGATAGCCGACCCCTATGAGAGGGATTCGACGGAGTATTTCGGCAGACGCTCGATCAAAGGTTCCGTGGGCTGTTTGGTTCTCGGCGGCCTCGGCCTCGCGTGTGCGGCGGGTTTTTCGGCGGTTTTTTCCGTCTATCACTTTGATTTCGCCGTTTTATTGGTGGCGATCGGTACGATCGCGCTGCTCGTTGCCGCCGTTCTCTTCTCGCTCTATCCCTTCGTCTACCTCATACGCATATTCCGCTATGCAAGATATCAGCGGGAACTCAACGACCTGCCCATCGGCAGACGGGCAAAACGCTTCGCCGTCATGACCCTGCTTGTGGACCTCGGACTTCTGGCCGCCACGGCCGTTGTGGTCATCTTGCCGCTCCTGCCGCTTTTCACATCGTGAATGCCTTGCATGCTCACATCGTGAATGCCTTACATGCAAATAACCGTCCCGGAACTCTCCGAGACGGTTATTTTTTGCTCTCTCAATGCTTGCGCTTGCGGAGCAGGATGAACGCTGCGGCGGCCGCACCGCCGAGGACAGCCGCGCTCCCCACCGCAATGCCTGCAATCGCGCCCGCGGGCAGGCCTCCGCCTGCTCCGCCGTCCTCGTTTCCGCCCTGCGCGGGGCCATCGGGCGTATCGGGGTTATCGGGATTATCAGGATTATCGGGGTTATCAGGGTTATCAGGGTTATCAGGGTTATCAGGGTTATCGGGGTCATCGGGGTCATCGGGGTTATCAGGGTTATCGGGGTCATCGGGGTTATCAGGGTCATCGGGGTCGTCGGGATCTTCGGCCTGCGCCTCCACCTCCACATAGGTGACGGTGTTGACCACAACGTTGCCCGTGACGACGTATTCCGCCGTGCCGTCTTCGCCGAGTTGCATATCGATCATGGTGACCGCCGTGACATACTCGCCCTCTTCGTTGAGAACAAGTTCCTCCTGCCCCACCTGATAGCTCACGAAGTGGTGCTTTTCGGGGAGTTGGTCGGGCGTTTCGAGGACGATCGTGTCCTCATAGTAGCGTTCCTCTTTCAGCGTCTCCACCCCGTTGAGCGTGTACATGACGGTATATTTGTTCTTTTCGATCTCTACATCGAGGACATAACCAATGACGGTGTCATCCGCGTCGATCTTAAAGCCGTCTATTTCATCCTGCGTGGAAAATTCAAGCACATCCGCTTCGATCGTATTGCCCTGCGTGAACCACGTCATGAGGCTCATGTGGGAGATATGATAGCCGTACGGGATGGTGCGCATGGCAAGCGTGTATTCCACCCCGCGGCGAATGTTATCGTTTTCGCTGGAAAGAATGTGGTTATCGTAGGTGATCCAATAGGAGATGGGGAGAGGAACGTCCTCACGGATGGCGTCGAGTTTGAGGTCGGATACGACCGTATAGGTCAGCATATCGATCTCGTTCCCGCCGTCGGCGATGCGGAATCCGCCGATCTCCTGCCCTTCGCCGAGATAATCTTCCTCATTGGCTCCATTCGGGAATTTCGTATAATAGCGGATGGGTTCGCCGAAGGCATAGTATCTCCTGCCGAGCAAAAGTTTTGACGTGTGGTCCAGACGGTCGATATAGTATTCCACCACAAATTTCTTGGTGGTATCCGCCGTGTAGACGGCCTCCTTCCCCTCCTCCGCAACGCGGGATGCGAAGGGCAGGAAGGTTTCGCCGCCGCTCTTCCAACCGTTCAAGGTGTACTGTTCGAGTTCGCAGCTCGGAAGCGCATAGGTCTCTCCGGGGATGACATACTCCGAATAGTCGTCCGTCTCCCCGTTTTCAAAGCGGTAGCTGATCTTGGACTTTTCGCCGATATCCGCCGTGAGCGTTGCCGCTCGCGTAACGATAAATTCCGCGGCGAACTCATACGTCTCTTCCCCGCACGTCCATTTGCGGATATAATGCGTCACGCTCAGCTCCTCCGTAATGCCCGCGGCAACAGACTCATCGAGCGTCAGCTTTCTCCCCGGCAGATATTCCTTTTCGACGTTCAATGCGCCCACGGCAAAGACTACCTTGATGGTTTCGGGGACGATCACCACCTCATTGCTTTCGGGAGACAGCGCCACTTCGCCGCTCTCCGTCACGACGGCCTGCGCCGCGTCATCCGTGAATACCATGGTGCCTGCGGCCGAGAAGAGAACGATGGGTTCGGCCCCTTCGGTATCGAGATCCTGCGTATCGAGGACGACTCGCACCTTATCTTTGGATGTGAACATGCTGTTGCGGACGGTGAATTTCACCTCCGCGCCCTTAAAGATCGCGCCCTCGATGGAACCCCCTTCAAAGGTAATGCTCCCGCCCGGCGCATCGGGCGCGCTGACGGCGTACAGACAACTGCCCGCGGAGACGTTCACGGAGAGGTCATTTACGATCCCGCGGAGATAGAGCGCCGCACCGCTTTCGCAGACGTTCTCCTTGACTTCCGTGTTGCCCTTTACCGAGAGAACGCGGCCGCCCGTCGTCGTGCGGTTGTAGAGAAGCGCGGCCCCCTCTTCCGTTGCGGTGTTGCGGGTCATATTGCCGCCTTCCATGTTGATACTGCCGTCCAAGTAGACCGCACCGCCGCGGACGGAGACGTTTTCCGTGAAGGCCGTATTTTTAATTGCAAGCACGCACCCCCCGCAGCCCGCGACGGCGCCGCCCCGGACGGCGGAGGTGTTGTTCTTGAAAACGCAGTCCTGAAAACTCATTGCGGTGCCGCGCGCATATAATGCGCCGCCCTCTTCCGCCTCGTTGTTTTCAAAGGTGCAGGCCGTAAAGTGCGGCTCAGGTCCGCTGACGGAATATACCGCGCCGCCGAGGCGGGCGCAATTTTGTTTGAATACGGTATTTCTGACATCTGCCGACCCCCCTTCCGCCATGTTCAGACACAGCGCGCTAGTTGCGCTCTTATAGAGGACGACGTTGTTCTGCAACGTGCAATACTCCAAGGCGAGCTTGCCGCTCTTCTCCACGCGGATGAGACTGCCCGATTGCCCGATGCCGCTTCCGTCGAGAACGATCTCCGCGCCATCCGTGCCTTGCAGGGTGAGGTTTCCGCCCTCCGTCACGTTGAAGAGGTCGCAATTGCCGTTCTTGCTGACCGTGTGCCGCCCTTCCGTTTGGATGACGACCGTCTTGTCGATCGTAATGGCGCTCGCATAGAGGTCCTTTACGATCGTGATGACATCGCCGCTACCCGCCGCGGCGACCGCCTCGCGGAGTGAATAATAGGGCGTTTGCCCGATCTTGCAGACGGGCTCCGATTCCTTCGCAGAGAGTTGGTTGCTCCGCGCCGAATGCGTGAGCGCGCGGTCATACGCGACGACGCTGTACACGGGGATGTAGCCCTTGGGGTAGACGGTCGTATCGATATAGGTCTGCGACTCGCTGAATCCGACGACCCTCATATTTTTGCCCGTCCCCTCGACGATCTCAAAGCCGAGGTGCGAGGGCGAGAGACATTTATCTCCCCCGTCGATGAGGAGCGCATTCCCCTCGTCGCAGGGCGTTACGGCTTTGAGAACGGGGTGATCCGCATCCGTGTAGATCGAGGTCGCCGTCTCGCCGTCGTCATGGCGCGCCCACCATTCCGCCGCGTCCACATACCAAATCTTAGGTTCGTATCCATTATCCTCGATACGTCCCTGCTTTTTCGCATCCTCCATCAGCTTCTTGAAGGCCTTGGAGGCGGTGGAACGGGAGAAGATGGGGTCGCCCGTACTCAAATTATAGCCCCACCGCTCAAAGTAGTAGGAGAGGTCGTATTTGACCGCGAGCGACGAGAGATAGACCTGCTTCTCCGTCGCATTCACCGTGCCGTAAGTCTGCTTATCCGCCTCGCTGAAATTCTTGTAGATATCCTCATAGCGGTAGAGATTTTCGAGCGTGGGCCAATAGCCGATCTCGAAGCTCTCGATGAGCCACCAAAAGATGAAGTTGCCGCGGTTGGTGTTCCAGAAGGAGGCGGTTTCGCGCTCATCGGGTGCGAGGGCGGCCGTCGTCTTATCGAAATCGCCGCGCTGGGCGATCTTGGACATGACCGTTTCATCGTACTTGGAGAGCATGTTGTTACTGCATTCGCTGACGGTGCGCTCGCCGATATCCATCATGTGGCCGAGTTCGTGGGTATAGCCCCAGCCGAAGGAGACCGCGCCGAGCGCGCCCATCTCCCACGGCACCTGTATGCCGACGTGTTCGATGTGGGCATAGGCCGCGCCGAAGGGCTGCATGAGGCGGATGTTGCAGTTGAGATAGCGTGCGCGGGGGTCGTATTTGCCGCCGTACAGGCCGTTTTTCTCCTGTTCGAGGACAACGCCGTCGGAGCGGAGCAGTTCTTTCACGTATTCATCCCAACGGTCGGTGACCTCCTGCGGGTCGTACAGCGCGCCCTCTTCGCCCGTGTTGTATGCCTTGTTCGCGCGGGATGCGCGCACGGTGACGATGATATTTTCGCTGACGATCTCGGTGACGTCCACGATCTTGGGCGTTCCGTTCAGCACATCCTGCCCGTCCTGCGAACCCGTGATGCTCTGCCATTCGGCTTCCACCTTGCCCGCGTATTCGGCGAGTTGCGCCTTGTAACGGTTGACGTCCCCTCCCTGACGGAATACGGGGATCAGCGTTCCGCCCTCGATATAGACCTTGACATGTTCGGACTGCGCGCTCTCCTCATACGGGTTGACGAGGTAGACGGGGCCGCCCGTGGGGACCTGTACCCCCGCGCGCAGGGCGTTGTTTTCGTGTTGGGTGACATACCCGTCTTTGTTGTAATTTCCGGGATGGATGACGTTTTTCCCGATGCTCAGCTTAAATTCGCCGCTTCGCCAGCCCGACCACGCGCCCCAGAACTGCGTGCATACGAGCGTGGGAAGCGGATCGTTTTCCTCCGCCTCCACATAGACGGTGAGAACGTCGTCTGGCGTTGCGGAGACGCCTGTCACCTGCCTGTTGGTGCCGAACCACGCCATCTTCAACTGACTGCGGGCATACCCCGCGACGTCGCCGTGGCGGGTGAGCAGATTTTCGCTGCCGGGCGCAGTCGCCATTTCGCGGCGCGCATCGCGCACGATCTTGCCGTCGAGGATCTGCTCGGCGCGCGTCAAAAGCCCCGAAAGCTCGCTCGCATAGGTGGCGTACGTCTTGACTTTTTCACGGAGCGCCTCGATCTGGGCTCTCTCGGTGATATCTTCCCTCAAATGCAGTTGGGCATAGTCGGTAAAGAGCGCCTGCACCTTCTCCACGTCGTCGCTTTCGGGTTGCAGGAAAATGATTTCGCTCGCCGCCGCACAGGTGCGGTGGCCCGTATGGATGCCGAGCCACTCGATCTTGAACCCCTTCACCGCCCCTTGAATGCTCTTGAAGGTGATCATGTTGGCATTGGTCTCATACGTCTGCGGGTAGTCGAGTTCCTTCAAGGCTACATAGTCAGTGCGGCCTGCGGGGATATAGGAAATGCGCACCTTGGTGAAACTTCCGCGGTTGCCCCAGCTCGAATCGGCCTGATAGAGGATGCGGTCCACGATGACGGGGTCGTGAAACTCCACTTCCACATTGTTGACCGTACTCGCATCCCCCGCTTTCAGCTGCATTTCCGAACGCCAGATTGAGCCGAAATTGCGGTCGAAGGCATAGGAGAGCGGCGCGCCGTTTTCCGCTTTTCCGTTGTTGGAATAATCGAATTTCTCCGTCGGCACGCCGTAACGGTCGAGATAGCCGTTTTTGAAAACACCGCTGTCCTCCGCAAGCCGCTCGATCTTGAAATCGTCGTTTTCTTCCGCATAGGCGCGGAAGGGCTGTGCGATCAGCACGGCGGCGATCACGGCAAATACGGCCGCAAGGACGGCAAACAGGGCGATGAAACGTTTTTTGCTCTTCAACATGGACCCCTCCCTTTGGAAAACAGTTTTCCGCGCCAAAAGCGATGAAACGCCGCGGCGCAAAAAACAGTTCGCAAT
Organism: uncultured Clostridia bacterium; assembly: GCA_947626575.1. GTDB lineage: Bacteria > Bacillota > Clostridia > Christensenellales > Borkfalkiaceae > Gallimonas. The sequence goes on from CANQSR010000010.1 coordinate 57,857, forward strand.
TTATTATATCATATCGGGCCGACGATTGCAATAGTTTACAAACGATCTGCCGCTATAAATCTATCATTTTATTTACTCTTAAAAAAACAGGACGGCAAAAACGCCGTCCCGCGGGAAACTATGCAATAAGGTCATTCGCCGGCCTTGGCCTTCGCGCGCGCCTTGGCGCGGAGTTCGCCATCGAGAATGCGCTTGCGGATGCGGATGTTTTTGGGGGTCACTTCCAAAAGTTCATCGTCGGCGATAAATTCGAGCGCCTCTTCCAAAGAGAGCTTTTTGGGCGGGATGAGGCGGAGCGCTTCATCCGACGAGGAGGAACGCGTATTCGTGAGGTGTTTGGTCTTGCACACGTTGACGTTGATATCCCCCTCCTTGGGCGAAACGCCGATGACCATGCCCTCATACACGGGCGTACCCGCCGTAATGAAGAGCATGCCGCGGCCCTGCGCGTTGAAGAGACCGTACGTGACGGCCTCCCCCGTCTCAAAGGCGACGAGCGAGCCGGAGAGCCTGCGCTGGATCTCGCCCTTATAGGGCTGGTATTCATAGAATACCGAACTCATGACGCCCTCGCCCTTGGTATCCGTCAAAAATTCGCTCTTGTAGCCGAAGAGACCGCGTTCGGGAACGAGAAATTCGAGGCGCATGCGCGACCCCATCGCGCTCATGTGGACGAGTTCTCCCTTGCGCGTTCCCATCTTCTCAAAGACTGCGCCCGTGGACGTTTCGGGGACGTCCACGATGAGCCGTTCGACGGGTTCATACTTCTCGCCGTCCACTTCTTTGAAAAGTACCTTGGGCGAACTCACCTGGAATTCATACCCCTCGCGGCGCATCGTCTCGATGAGGATGGAGAGGTGCATTTCCCCCCTGCCGCTCACACGGAAGGAATCGGTGGAATCGGTATCCTCCACCCGCAGGGATACGTCGCGGAGAAGTTCGCGGTATAACCTATCCCTTAAATGGCGGGTCGTGACCCACTTGCCTTCCTTGCCCGCAAAGGGAGAATCGTTGACGGAGAAGATCATCTCCACCGTCGGCTCGGAGATCTTCACGAACGGAACGGCCTCCGCGGTATCCGCGGCGCAGACGGTATCGCCGATGTTGATCTTTTCAAGCCCCGAAAAGCACACGATGTCCCCCGCCGCGGCCTCTTCGCAGGGGACGTGTGCAAGCCCTTCGATCTCATAGAGATTGACGATCTTGCCGCGCAAATTGACGTCCTTATGGTTGTAATTGCAAACCAAGACTTCCTGTCCCTGGCGGATGACGCCGCGTTCGATGCGGCCGACGCCGATGCGGCCCACATAGTCGTTGTAGTCGATGGAGGAAACGAGGAGTTGGAGCGGCCCCTTTTCATCCATTTCGAGGGGCGGGAAGTGCTTCAAGATCATATCGAAGAGCGGCTTTAAGTCCGTCCCCGTTGCGTTTTCATCCAAGGTGGAGGTGCCATCCCTTCCCGAACAGAACACGAACGGGCTTTCGAGCTGTTCGTCGGAGGCGTTGAGGTCCATGAGAAGTTCCAGAACCTCGTCCACGACCTCTTTGACGCGGGCGTCGGGCCGGTCGATCTTGTTGATGACGATGATGAGCTTATGCCCCATTTCCAGCGCCTTCTGCGTGACGAATCGCGTCTGCGGCATGGGTCCTTCGGCGGCGTCCACGAGGATGAGAACGCCCGAAACCATTTTGAGAACGCGCTCCACCTCTCCCGAAAAATCGGCGTGGCCGGGCGTATCGACGATGTTGATCTTGACCCCGTTATAGTGGATGGAGGTATTTTTTGCGAGGATGGTGATGCCGCGTTCGCGCTCCAAGTCGCCGCTGTCCATGACGCGCTCTTCGACGATCTGGTTTTCGCGGAAGGTGCCGCCCTGCCTGAGCATCTGGTCGACGAGGGTGGTCTTGCCGTGGTCGACGTGGGCGATGATTGCAATGTTACGTAAATCTTCTCTGACCATAACTTGTTGTCCTATTTGAAATCCATAGATGATTATAGTACTTTTCCGCTCTTTTGACAACAAAAAAGAGGCGGAAACAAAAAATTTCCGCCCGCTTTTTCGGGGATGTTCTCTGCGTTGCCGCCCGCTGTCCCCATTGGGGAAAGCGGCGCAGAGCGCGAAAGTGATTTTGCGTTATTCCGAGGAGCCGAAGCCGAGGCCTCGTCGCCCCTTTGAGACTCGTCGCCCCTTTGAGGGGAGATGTCACGAGCCTGCGAGTGACAGAGGGGTTTCACGTCATTTTTGAGCGAATGCGAGAAATCTCATGTTCCCGTCATTTCGAACCCCATAGGGGTGAGAAATCTCATGTTACTGTCATTTCGAACCCCATAAGGGTGAGAAATCTCATTTAGCGGAGATGTCTCGGCTGCGCTCGACATGACGTATATAACCATAGCGAGATGTCTCGGCTGCGCTACTTCGTGCCGTCACGGCGGCATGGCGTATTCAAAACTGCTTCACGGCGGTGTTCTTGTAGGTACAGAAGCGGATGGTGTAACCGTTGTCCTCGACGGGTGCGCTCTCATAGACGAGCGCAAAGGACGGGTCGGCATCGAGATCGGGTGCGAATACGTCTGCGCCCCCGTCCGCCTCCACCTTCGTGACGAGTACTTCACTGCAATACGGGATGAGTTCGCGGTAGACGCTCGCCCCGCCGATGACAAAGACGTCGTCTTGCGGGTACTTCCCGATTTCGCGGAACAGCTCCCCAAGACCGCGGACGGTCGTCACCCCCGCGCCCGCATCCGACGGGGAAAGTACGATATTCGTGCGGTTTTTCAGGGGGCCGTTTGGAAAAGACCGCAGCGTGTTGAGGCCCATCACGACGGCCTTGCCCGTCGTGGTCTCGCGGAAAAATTTCATATCCTTCGGGAGGGAAAACATGAGCTTGTTCCCCTTTCCGATGCCCCACTTCCGATCTGCATGAAAAATGGCTTTCATTCAAATGCTCTCCGTTATATCGCCACGGGGATCTTGACGTCCAGCGGGTGGAAGTTATACCCTTCCAATGAGAAGCTATCCGCCGTAAACTTATAGAAATCCGTGATGCTTTCATCTTGATGAAGGCGGGGCGCGGGCATGGGCTCCCTCTTTATGATCTCCTCCACGATGGGAATATGCCTATCATACAGGTGCGCATCGGCGATGACATGCACAAGCTCCCCCGCTTTCAGCCCGGAGACCTGCGCAAACATCATGAGCAAGACCGCATACTGCACCACGTTCCAATTGTTCGCGGTAAGCATATCCTGCGAACGTTGGTTGAGGATGCCGTTCAGCGTATCCCCGGAGACATTGAAAGTCATCGAATAGGCGCAGGGGTAGAGGTGCATCTCGTGCAGGTCCTCGAAGTTATAGATGTTGGTCAAGATCCTGCGCGACGCGGGGTTGTGCTTCAAATCATAGAGGACGCGGTCGACCTGGTCGAAATCACCTTCGGGATAGTGATGTTTCACGCCGAGCTGGTAGCCGTATGCCTTGCCGATACTGCCGCTCTCATCCGCCCAACTATCCCAGATGTGCGAACCGAGGTCGCGGATATTGTTGCTCTTCTTCTGCCAGATCCACAGGATCTCGCCGATACAGCTCTTGAATGCCGTGCGGCGGATGGTGAGAATGGGAAACTCCTCCCGAAGGTCATAGCGGTTGACGATGCCAAATTTTTTCACGGTATGCGCGGGCGTGCCGTCCTCCCAACGGGGACGCACATTGAGCGCGGTATCCCAAACGCCGTGCTGCAAAATATCTTTGCAATTTGCAATGAAGATCTCGTCGGCCCTGCTCACGGTTTGATTTCCTCCGAAATGCGGGCGCGGACTTCCTCTTCACCCAAAATTTGCTGGATGGACCAGAGGTCGGGGGTGTTCGCCTTGCCCGTTGTGGCAATGCGGAGGACTTCGGCGACGTCGGCAACGCTTCCCCTGTACGCTTCGGGCGCGGCCTTGTAATCCTTCATCTCCGCCGCAAAACCGAATTCCGCGGCGATCGCCTTGACGTTTGCAAACCACGTCTGCGCGTCGTCCGTATCACGATAGTGTTGGAGAAACGCGCGCAAAATGCCGTTCCGCACGTCTTTCTCTACGCGGTATTCCTCGTGCGCGGCGGGCCGCTCAAAGAAGTATTCAATAAATTTCATCGCCTGCGAAGCCGTCGTGAAATCCTTTCTGCGCTTCTTGCCGCCGATGCCCATGCACAGCGTCAGCACGCGGGAGAGCTTCTCCCCGTCCCCGAAATATTTCTGCTGTGCGGGCGTGCCGAATTCCATGGCCCACGCCTTCAAGAATGCCGCCATGTCCGAAGCGGACAGCTTCGAAAGCTCGTTTTTGGAGATATCGTTGAGTTTATCGAGATCGAAGAGCGTGCCGCTCTTCGACATCTTCGCCGCCGTGAATTTGAACTCTTCAAGCGGAGCATCGGGGTTCTTCATATACCACTCTTCGAAGTTGGAATTCAAAAGAGTAAGCATATAGATTTTGACGGCGCGGGGATAGTACCCCTCTTTGCGATAGTATTCGAGGGAGAGTTCGGGGTCCTTGCGCTTGGAGAGCTTGCGGCGCGTCTCGCCGTCCTGCTTCATGAGCGAGCAGTTGTGGCCGTAACGGGGCCGCTCGAACCCCAACGCCGCGAACAGCTCGATGTGGATGGGCAGGCTCGCGAGCCACTCTTCGCCGCGGATGACGAGCGTCGTGCGCATGAAGTGGTCGTCAATGGCGTGGGCGAAGTGATAGGTGGGGATGCCGTCCGATTTCAGAATGACGACGTCCTGGTCGTTTTCGGGAACGGTGATCTCGCCCTTGATCTCATCGTGGAACTTGTGCTTGACTTCGGGGTCCCCCATCGAGCGGAGACGGATGACGAAGGGCTTTCCTGCATCGAGGTTTCGATAGATCTCCTCCTCGGAGAGATCGCGGCAACGGGCGTACTTTCCATAGTAGCCGGGAACTTCCTTGTGCGCGGTCTGCTCTTCGCGCAGAGCGTCAAGCTCCTCGGCCGTACAAAAGCACGGATACGCCCGCCCCTCTTCGATGAGATGTTTGACGAATGCGCGGTAGATCTCTGCGCGTTGCCGCTGATACCACGGGGCGTAAGTTTCGTCGCCGCCGATCTCGGCGCCCTCGTCGAAGCGGATATCGAAGTAATCGAGCGCCTTGATGACGGCCTCCACCGCGCCGTCTACCTTGCGCTTCAAATCGGTATCCTCGATGCGGAGATACAGAATGCCGCCGCTCCTGTGCGCGATGCGCTCGTTGGCGATGGCGGCGAAGAGATTTCCGAGATGGATGAAGCCCGTCGGCGAGGGCGCAAGACGCGTGACCTCCGCGCCCTTCGGAAGGTTGCGCGGGGGATAAAGCGACTCATAGGACGAAAGTTCTGGGTAATTTCCGGGGAGCAGACGCTCCGCCAAAGCATGGTAGTCCATTGTATTCTCCTTATATGGGTACAAAATGTAAATTCCGTTGCAAATTACAGCGGGGGTCGATCCTCCTCCAAAAGCAGGATGCTTTCGGGCGCGATCTCTGCCAGCCCGTTTTCAATGCTGTGTACGAGCGCGACCGCGCGTTGGAGTTTGGGACACGGGACGCCCTTTTTGCGCCCCGCTTCGACGACGGCTCCCGCGACGAAATCCACGTCGCACCGCCTCCCCGCCGCGATATCGCGGAGCATGCCCGATCTGATCTGCGCATGTCTGCGCATGGCGAAAGGCAAAATGACGCCCGCAAACGGACTTTGGGCAAACTTCAAAATATTATGCCCGTTCTGCACGAGACGCTTGCATCCGTAAGCCTTTGCGACGTTCACCGTCTCGCGCATCATGGAGAGCGCCTGTTTTTTATACCGCCTCGCGATCTCGCCGAAGGTGCAGCCCGTGATGGCGGAGAGCGTGGAAAAAGCGGCGTTGACGGTGAGTTTGGAGAAGCGGATCTCGGCGAGGTCGCCCGCCGTCACGAGAAATGCCCTGCCGAGAAGAGAAGCAAGCTCTCCGAGCCGCGCCCCCTTGCCGTATGCGCCGATCGCGAGTTGCTTTCTATCCTCGCGGGAGGTCTCTTTCAGCTTGCCGTCCGCAAGTTCCGCACCCCATCCGAGCGCACAGCCATAGATGCGGTCCGCGCCCAAGACTTCGGCGAGCGCGGCTTCGGGAAGGCCGTTCTGCACCGTGACGAGCGCGCCGTCCTCCGCGAGAAAATCCCGCAAAAATACGGCGATCTCGCCATTCTCCCGCTGTTTGGTGGCAAGGAATATGATGTCGTACGGCCCTACCATGTCCGCGGGAAGGCATGCCGTGCGGCCTTCGCGTTTCAGATCTTCCACGTGGGAAGCGTTGCGCGTCACGAAGGTGCAAAAAACGCCCGCCGCTTCGAGCGCATAGCCGAGACTCGTCCCCATCGCGCCCGCGCCGTAAATGCAGATCTTCATAGCCCGACCCTCCGCGCGATCTCTTCCGCGGTCTCCTCCGCGCTAAGGCCTGCGGTCTTTATTGTGATATCGGCATACTTTTTGTAGAGCGGCGTGCGCTCGCGGTAAAGCTCTTCCGCCGTACAGACGCTTCCGCGCATGATGACGCCGCGCGCCGCAAAATCGGGGATGCGCGCCGCGATCTCCCCGCACGGCGCATCGAGATAGACGGCCGTACCCATCTCTTTGAGGTGCGCCATCGCCCTTTCGGAATACACCGCGCTCCCGCCGGGGGCGAACACAAACGGCCCCGCGGGGGAAAACCCCGCAAGAATCTCCTCTTCGAGCACGAGAAAGCCCGCCGTTCCGCGTTCGCGGATGACTGCGCCGAGGGACTTCCCCGCATACGCGCGGATGAGGTCGTCGCCGTCGATAAACGGGATATGATAGCGCGCGGCAAGGAGTTTTCCTGCGGTACTCTTTCCCGATGCGGGCATTCCGATGAGAATGAGTTTGCACATATCTTTATTATAACGGCCCGTACGGCAATTGTCAAACGCGCACCCCCCGCCCGCCGTAAATTCGAGCGAAAATTTTTTTACACAACTTATTGTCAATCGCTTGACAATGCGGGCAAAAGGGACTAAAATATCAAAAAAAATAAGGAGAGAACCATGAAAAAGAAACTTGCTGTTGTTGTAACTGCGCTGGCCCTCGTTGCCGTGATGCTCATCGGGCTGTGCGCCTGCGGCTCCTCTTGGGGCAAGATCAAATCGGCCTTTGAGAAGGAGAACTTCCACGAGGTGGAACTCACCGAACAGCTCAAAAAGGCTTTCGGCGTCAAGGATGAGGACGTACAGGAGGCGGATGCGACCGTTCACTTCCTCACGACGGCGGAGATCTCCGAGGACCCCACCCTTTCCGAGCTTGCGGGCCTCATCACCGCAAAATACGCCATCGTTTGGGAATACAAGAACGTGGACGAGCTTCAAAAGCACTACAAGGAGGACCTCTCCGAGAACGAGCAGGAGAAGTTCGGCGAGCTTTGGGAAAAGTATCAAAAGAGCGACATCGTGAACGAAAACTGCATCCTCGTTTTCGGCGACTCCGCCGTCCGCGATATTTTTAAGGGTACGAAGTAACTGCATGCAGCAAAAATTCCCCTCTTTGCAGGGGAATTTTTTTATGTTTTTCCAAAAACCGCGCAAAAAAAGTTGTCACCGCGGGCGGAATATGGTATAATACTTCCCGTATTTCGGTAATAAAGAGGATCACGTTCCATGAATTTACTTTCTGTTTTCTCCAATCTGCTTGCACCCGTCGCGAGCGACGCCATGTACTATACTTACCGCGCGGTCAGCCTCGCCCTCATCATTGCAATGGGCGTTGCGGCGCTTGCGGCCATTGTTCTCGTCATGCTTACCCCCGGCAACTCGCAGGGCATCGACGCGCTCGGCGGTTCCAGCGAGACCTTCTACGGGAAGAACAAGGGCAAATCCACCGAAGCGAAGTTGAAGATGTGGACGCTCATCTGCCTCGCCGTCCTCGGCGTTCTCGCGATCGTATTCTTCATTTTGCAGATCAACGCCATTTGGGGGGCATAAATCCAATTTCACAGAAGCGGGCGGGCAGACATGCTTGCCCGTTTTTTCATCCGAGAGGTCACTTTTGAACGCAAAATTGTCACTCTTACAACAGATCCTATGCGGTGAATTCGCCCTCATGACGGATACGGAGATCGCGCGCCGCCTGCGGCTCGGACGCCGCGAGGCGTTTGCCGTCCGCGACATGCTCCTTGCGCTCGTGCGCGAAGGAGAACTCCTCACGGATGCGCGCGGCCGCTTCGGCACGGCCGAACAGTTCGGCGCAAAGAAGGGCGTGTTCACGGGCAACGAGCGCGGGTTCGGATTTTTTGCTCCCGACGACGGTTCGGGCGACCTCTTCATCCCCCGCCGCGCCACTTTGGGCGCATTGCACCTCGATACCGTTCTCGCCATTCCCGTCGCGGGGAAATCCGACGATGAGGGCGAGATCCTCGCCATTCTCAGCCGCGGATACCGCGAGATCGTGGGAACTTTCCACCGCGAGGGGCATATCGCTTACGTCGTTCCCGACGAAAAGAAACTTTGCGCGGATATCCTCATCCCCGCAGGGAAACAATGCCGCTGTAAGGAGGGCGCGAAGGCCGTCGTGCGCATCCGCTCCTATGACCCCCTTACGGGCGAGATCGGCGAAATCCTCGGCGAGAGCGGCGAATTTTTCACCGAAGAACGCGCTCTCATCCGCGCGCACGGGCTGCGGGAGACCTTCCCCGAAGAAGTCCTATCGGAGGCCGAACGGCAGGCGCGCGGCGACCCCGCTGCGGAATGCGGCGGCCGCCTCGATCTGCGCGGGGAGTGCATCATCACCGTCGACGGCGAGGATACCCGCGATATCGACGACGCGATTTCCGTCAAAAAGAGCGGGAAAAACTATGAACTCGGCGTGCATATCGCCGACGTCTCCCACTACGTCAAGCGCAATTCCCCTCTCGACCGCGAAGCCTTCGAACGGGGGACAAGCGTCTACTTTCCCGACCGCGTGCTTCCCATGCTTCCCCCCGCCCTCTCCAACGGCATCTGCTCGCTCAACGAGGGCGCAGACCGCCTTACGCTCTCCTGCCTCATGACGGTAAACGCAAAGGGCAAGGTCATAAAAAAGAAGATCGTCCCCTCCGTCATCCGCTCGCGGCACCGCATGACGTACACCGACGTCACGCGCATTGCCGAAGGCGACCCGAAAGCGCTTGCGGACTATCCCGACCTCGTCGATTTCGTGCAGACCGCCGTACAGCTCACGCATATCCTGAAAAATGCGCGCGAACAGCGGGGCGGCGTTGCGCTCGACATCCGCGAGACCAAGATCATATATGAGGACGGCAAGATCGAAATCCCGAACGCGCCGCGCACCGTCTCCCACGACATGATCGAGCAGTTCATGGTGCTTGCCAACGAGAGCGTGGCCGCCATCATGACGGAGATGCACATGCCCTTTGTCTACCGCGTCCACGAAAAGCCGACGGCGGAGAAGGCGGAGGACTTCATCGGCTTCCTTTCAAGCCTCGGCATCACGCCGCGCTTTCGCGCCGAAAACGTCTCCCCCGCCGACTATCGGGAGCTTCTCCACGGATTGGAGGGGTCCCCCTATTTCCCGCTCGTCAACCGCGTGATGCTCCGCTCCATGATGAAAGCGCAGTATTCGCCCGTCAATGCGGGACACTTCGGCCTTGCCTCCGATTGCTATTGCCATTTCACTTCCCCCATCCGCCGCTATCCCGACCTGTGCATCCACCGCATCATCAAGGATGCGCTCATAAGTCCCGAAAAGGCCGCGGCCGCTTACGGGGAGTTCGTCAAACAGGCCGCCATCCGTTCCTCCATGACGGAGAAGAACGCGGCGGAGGCGGAGCGCGACGTGGATGCGCTCTATATCGTCGGTTACATGCAGGACAAGACGGGCGAGGAATACGACGCTACCGTGAGCGGCGTGACGGGGGCGGGCTTGTTCGCCGAGCTGGAAAACGCCGTCGAGGGATTTCTTCCTCTGGAAGCGCTCCCCGACGATTACTATGAATTTCTCGAAACGCATTATATCCTCAAAGGAATGCGCAATGCCTTCACGCTCGGCCAGAAGGTGCGCGTAAGGGTGGACGGCGTCGATTGGGGCGCAAGAAAAGTTTTGTTCGGATTGGTAAAAACGCTATGAAAGTGATCGCGGTCAACAAGTCGGCTTCCTTCGAATACTTCATTCAGGAAAAATACGAGGCGGGCATCGTTTTGGAAGGCGCGGAAGTGAAATCGCTCCGCGCGGGCAAGGCTTCCCTCGGCGAGAGTTTCTGCGAAGTACGCGGCGGCGAAGTCTTTCTCAAAAACATGCACATCGCCCTCTATGATAAGAGCGGCGCGTTTTCCACGCGCGATTCGCGCAAGGATAGAAAACTCCTCCTGCACCGCGGGGAGATCGCAAAGATCGTGGGGAAGGTCAACGAGCGCGGGTTTACCCTCGTTCCCCTCAAAATTTACTTCAAGGATGCGCTCGTCAAGGTAGAGATCGCCCTCTGCAAGGGCAAACATGCCTATGACAAGAAACAGTCCATCAAGGAGCGCGACTTAAAGCGCGAGATGGACCGCGCCGCATCCGCCTACTGACGCCGCGAAAACGCTTCGAAACCCCTGTCCCATACAAAACGGCCCTCCGGAAATCTCCGGGGGGCCGTTGCCGTCATCATGCTTAGCGGTCGCCGCTTTCCCTTTCCCAGCCCTTTGTGACGGACTTCGGGACATGCGTATAGACGGGGCGGCCGTCGGGGTTCCAATTGTGGAAACGCTCTACTTCGCGCTCCACCGTCGTCGAAGTGAAGGAGCCGCCCGAACGGTGGAAGTTGAAGGCGTCGTCCTCAGGCGTCGTGATCTCATAGCGCACGGTCTCCTTGCGGATGCCGTATACCCAACCCGCCTGCGGTGCGTTTTCGCAGTAGATCTCCGCTTGTCCGCAATTTCTGAACGCGCCGTCCCCGATCTCCGTCACGGACTTGGGGATATAAATTTTGCGCAACCCGACGCAGGAGCGGAAGGCCTCTTTGCCGATCGAAGTCACCCCGTCGGGGACGATAAAGTATTTCATGGATTCGTTGGCATGCGCCTGCTCGGCAATTCTGCTTTCTTTCATTTGATACCTCGTGATATTCGCCTCCCTAAGGATGCGCTTGGAAAGGCTTCCCCACGTGGGAGTAAATCCGTCACCCTGAGCGTGCCGAAGGGTCACATTATTATAATAAGGTGATTCCTCGACTTCGCTACTTCGTCGCTTCGCTCCTCGTGACGACCTTAGACCACAATAGAAGCCTCGGTCGGACGGAATGGCGAATAGAGCATCACCCCCACCTGACGCGGCAAGGCCGCGCCACCCGCCCCCTTAAAAGGGGGCAGGTCTCGTCGCCCCCCCGCACGTCATTTCGAACCCCGCAGGGGTGAGAAATCTCTAAGGGCGAGATTCCTCCTCCCGTTGGTCGTCGGAATGACGTTTCGTCCTCTTGCCCACCCCTTGAGGGGGAAATTTTGCATTCTGCCAAAGGTTGATAATCTTTGGCGCAAAATTTTCATGGCATTTGCCCATATGCACGGGCAAATGCTGACCGAACGCGGGGTTCTACCCGCGTGAGAGGGTGTCACGAGCGAAGCGAGTGACGGAAGGGGTGTCATACAATTATTGGAACGCCACCCCCTCAGCCCCGCAAAAGACGCGGGTCAGCTCCCCCTCAAGGGGGCGCCAAGGGGTGCGTCGCTTGCTCTTCGGGATCCTTCGCTTCGCTCAGGATGACGTAAGAACGGCGCGCCTTGGGGCGCCAAGCCCGCTGTCACTCGCAATTGCGCGGTTGCTATCAGGCGAAATACTCGATGGTTCCGTCCTTGCGGATCACGCCGTCGTTGCAAACAATGCTGTAATCGCCTATACCTTTGTCCCAATCCTCTCCTTTTTCGATATAGCCCCATTCTTCCACGGTCCCCTCGTAGCGTATGGATGTCAGCGCGGGGCAATCGCGGAATGCATAGCTGCGGAGGGAAGTCACAGAATTCGGAATGGTAACATCTTGAAGCGAACTGCAACTCCAAAAAGCATTCATAGCTATCCAACGAATCCCGTCTGAAATCACGATATGTTTGACGGCATCGTTCTCAAAGAAAGCGTTCCCTTTGATATCTGTCACTCTTAAATTTTCATAGTAGTTGCCGATGACGATCCTCTCATCCCGGCAACCTCCGTCGCCGATCAATGCGGCGGAAGTACTGTACGCTTCGTATTGCAACCCCCTTGTCCCCTCATTCAGTGTGGGAGGGGCCGCCACTTCAACATTGATTTCAATGCTTTTATCGCCGAACGTGACGGTCACAGTCACTTCCCCTGCGGCTACTACAATAAGAGAGGCACTAAAACTATCGTCATCGTCGTGAGGTCCATAATACCGCCAAATCGGGTCACAATATGCGATGCGGTTGTTTGAAGAAACGACGCTCACCAAATTCGTGGTGTATTCGCCGCGCGGAATGTGGACCGTTACCCCGAAGCCGCTATCCAAGCCCAGCTCTGCTTTCACATAAGTTTTATCGGCAGTCAAGTCGTTTTCGATATGCTCTGCGGGGACGACGGTCAGTTTCACGTTTGCCGTAAACGAATCGTAGCTCGGATCGTTGCTTTTCACCGTAATATCCGTCTCGCCGAGTTTCAAAGCCGTTACGTCAAAGCAATAAACCTGATAGCTGTGTTCGAGGCCGTCGTCGCTCGTGTACCACCGGCTCTCGTCCTCGCCGACCCTATATTCGCCACAATTAAATTGCGTTTTTGCAATTGTTTGATCTTTGGGTTCGACTTGCAGCTGGACTGCCCGTTCGGAGAATTTATAGCCCGCATACGTGTTGATTTGAAGACGCCCCGTATAGCCGAGCGGCAACGTCATGGTATATTGATTGTCATAGGATGGAATGTCCACACCTGGGAAATCGGTGATATAAACGTCCAAATGCGACCTTTCTTTGATGGACGCATTCCCGTCGTCCAAATAAAAGTCGGCTTTGGGCTTAATGGTGCAGGTGTAATACAAATAGTCTTCACGGTAATCGGGAGAGACCTCATTAAACACGTGTTCATGTTGTTCCAGAGGGATATCTTCCTTACTGCTATCCGCATATACCAATGTAATGAAGGGATCGGACTTGCCTTTCTCTACCGCCTCCAAGGCAATGCCGTTTGCCAAATAAAAGGTAACGGTATATTCATGATTTGCGATGAGCGACTGCTGCACGGCGGTACCGCCCGCCCTTTGCTCAACAACCGTTTTGTTCGTATCGGGGTCGGTCAGAGTGACGCGTGTGATGAAGCTCGTATCACTGCGCGCCATCATGCGGCAAGTGACGGCTTCTTCTTCGGGGTCGCCGGGCTTGGTGCAGGCAATGAGGCCCAACATCAAAAACAGCGCGCAAGACAAAATCAAGCCAATTTTCAGTTTTTTCATCTTTTTTCTCCTTTTGGAATATGATTGACCCTATTATACAGTAAGAAGCGTTAAAGAAGCGTTAAAATCACGCCTTTCCCAAAAAAATTTTTTCGGAATTTTTATGAACCGCAGGGGAGCGACGGGTTTCATTCACCTCCCCCCTTATACATGAGGGGGGAGGATGTCATGGCTTAGCCGTGACAGGTAGGGGGTGCCTTGGGCGCCAAGCCCCCTTCACGTCATTTCGAACCCCGCAGGGGTGAGAAATCTCTAAGGGCAAGATTCCTCGACTAAGCTCGGAATGACATATAGAAGCCTCGGTCGGACGGAATGACGAATAGAACATCACCCCCACCTGACGCGGCAAGGCCGCGCCACCCGCCCCCTTAAAAGGGGGCAGGTCTCGTCGCCCCCCCGCACGTCATTTCGAACCCCGCAGGGGTGAGAAATCTCTAAGTTGAGATTCCTCCTCCCGTTGGTCGTACTTCGCCTACGGCTCGTGATGCGCTTAGATTACAATAGAAATCTCGCGCGGACGGAATGACGTATGGGATATTGCACCATCAAGTCCTGTCAAAGATCATTAACATACCAAACAGAGCGGCACCAAATAGGTGCCGCTCTGTTTGGTGCACCGAGGCAATTATAATCCGAACACGAAAGCTCGTCAAGGCTGACCGTTTGCGTTCCGTTTTTATAGTT
>CANQSR010000011.1 GCA_947626575.1 uncultured Clostridia bacterium
GCTACCCATCGTCGGTTTGGTGGGCCGTTACCCCGCCAACTGCCTAATGGGACGCGAGCTCATCCATAGCCGATAAAATCTTTGACCCCTGAGGGATGCCCCTCTGTGGTCTTATGCGGTATTATCAGTCGTTTCCAACTGCTATTCCCCTGCTATGGGCAGATTGCTCACGTGTTACTCACCCGTCCGCCACTAACGTATTGCTACGTCCGTTCGACTTGCATGTGTTAAGCACGCCGCCAGCGTTCATCCTGAGCCAGAATCAAACTCTTAAGTTCAATTGTTTAGAATCGGCGCGGGCTAACGCGCCGATGGCTCTAACGATATTCGTTATTCTTTGCTGACTTTGCTTTGAGTACTATTGTCTCAAAAAATTGACAGAAACTGCATTTTTGCTTGCTTACAAAAGTGTTACAAAAAATCGTTTCTTTCCTATTCGATTTTTAATCTGCGTGAACGGACAACAGTCCGCGCCGTCCTTCGCCTGGACAGCTTACCTATTATAACACAGGCAAGTTTTCCGTGTCAAGCATTTCGCAACATTTTTTTGGAATTTTTTTCGGGAAATTTTTTCCGTTTCATTCCGTTGCGGAAGGCCTGCGGCTTTCGAACAGCTTGTTCATTCTATCATACCCAAAAGGATAAGTCAACTGTTTTTCGCAGGTTTTTTTGCTTTTTTTAGGGTTTTTTTGCAATTTTTTCTGCGATTTTTTTACACCACAAGGGATTGTGTTTTTGCGGGAAGTATGGTACAATAGGTGCGTATTTATACATCGGACGGAAAAAAATTATGAAAGTTGTGAGAATTATTTTTTGCATCGTGGCGTGTCTGTTGGTGGCCGCGGGCATACCCGTTGCCGTGCTTTTCGGCTGGGCGTGGTTTTTTGTTTTCGCAGCCGGGGCCGCCGTTGCGGCCGGCATCATGCTGTTTGCAAAGAAGCGCTCCGAACCCCCCGCGCCCCCGCAGCCCGACTTTATGAATACCGATGAAGAGAACGAACGGATCAACCGTGAGAACAAATAAAACGGGTGCGCGTGAAGTATGAAAGTATATAAAGTATATAATGTGCGCGTGCGCGCATACATTTTATAGTGGGGGGATAACGTGCAACGCAGGACAAAGGCTTCCCCCCACGGGGGGAAGCTGTCACCATGTGACTGATGAGGGGTTTTGGACGTTCACGTCATTTCGAACCCCACAGGGGTGAGAAATCTCAAAGGACGCGATTCCTCACTTCGTTCGGAATGACGTATGGAAGCCCCGCTCGTTCGGACAGGACGCTGCCTATGCGCCCCACCCCCTTGGGGAGTCCCCCTCCCATGGGAGGGGGTAGAAGCGGCCCGTCGCTTTGGCATGGCGGGTCGTCGCCCCGCTCGTTCGGACAGGACGGGTACACCACCCCCTCCCCTACCCTGTCTCACGCGGGTAGAACCCCGCGTTACTTCGCCTTCGGCTCGTGGCGACCTTCGATAATAAATAGAAGCCTCGGTCGGACGGTCACCGTTCGCGCGGCAAATGCGCTCACTCACCGCAAAACGCCGCCCACAGCACACTGTGCTGATGTGCGAGAATTGCGTTTTGCGACCCTCAGGTATAAGGGGGGAGGCGACGGGAAGCCCGAATAAGCGACCCGATTACCTCAACTGCGGAGAGGCGAGCAGAACGAGGAGCGCGCGGCTTCCCGCACGGAGCGTACTTTATCGTACGTGACGAAGGGAAACGTAAGCGCGACAAAGTTATGCGACGTCTATACGCAGTTCGCATTACGAAGTCCAACCAAACAAGGTGCGGAGTCGAATCGACTCCGCACCTTGCTCAAAGGGGGGGAAAGTTACGTCAAATCCACGCTGTGCCTGACGTAGCCTGTGGAATTGGCCATGAGATTATATTCGACGATGAACTGCACCGTCTCGTGCGCGGGGATCTTCACCGTGTAATGGAAAGCCCTGTCAAAGGCGTCTCCAAAGCCCTCGTTGCCCCGCTGGCATGCGAAATATTCCGTTCCTGCGACGACCGAGCCGTCGATGTTTCTGACAAACGTCACCAGCCCGCCCGTCAGATTGATGTGGACCGTCACCGTGCGCTCGCTTTCGCCGCGGTTGGTGAACGTAAATACGTCCTGGTAGTCCTTCATCCAATTGCCGATGTTGGCAAGTTTGCCGCGGGTATCATACCACCCGCAACCAACCGTGACGGGCTTTTGATCGGGCCCAAAGACGGTGTGGAAGGAGGTCATGTCCGTGCCGACGGCTTCGGGGTGACCCTGCACGTTGATGTGCGTCACCCACTCTTCGAGCGTCTGTTCGTGCCGCGTCGAGGGGATCTCCGCACCCGGTTCACCCTCGGCGGGAACGTCGTCCATATAATAGTTGCTGAATGTGACGGGGAGCTTGCCTTCGGGCGTCGCATCGTTGAACACCCAGCTTGCGCTGTTATCCACCACATACCCGACGTCCTGCCCGCAATGCACCACGCCGTACGCTTCGGGATCGGTGATGCCGAGGTGGTCGTCGCCGCCCTCCGTTCCGGGCGCGATCTTGGCGGGGTCGTCATACACATAGTAGGCGCCCTCGGCCTTTCCCACGACGTCGAAGAGTACCGCGCCGTTCTGGCAGTTGCCCGTCACGCGTTTATCCGCCGTATCGCCCACGTTGGCGTTGGAAAAGGCGTCCGAAGTCGTGCCGCCGAACACATAGATGAATTTCCCTGCGGGGACACGGTAGGTTATCGGCTGGAAGCCCAAGAGCGGATAGTTGCCGCTGAACCCCATGAGCGCCTTCCAGCTCGCAAGCTGGCTCTCCGTAAACCCGCCCGGGTCGGGGATCCTGAATTTCAGGTTGTAAAACTGCGTCCACTCCTGTTCGCCGAAATAGGAGCCGTCTCCCGCACGCTGGTAGCCGATGTTCTTGACGGTGACGTACATGTCCGCGGTCCCCGTATTGCGTACGCGGTAGCCGTAGAACACGCCGGGGTTCATCTTATCGCTCTGCTGCTCCATCGTGAAAAACACGCTTTGGTCGGAGACATCCTGCCGTGTGATGCAGTGGTTGACGACCTGCGGGCCTTCGGTGAGCGCTTCGGGTGCGTTGCAATACACATAGAGCGTATCCGGACGCTTGACGTATTCGATGGGGGCGGGCCGCATGGGATCGGCGGGGTCGGAGGACTCCGTGGGGATCTTGCTCGCATCCGGCACCGCGCCGATCTCGAACGGCAGTTGCGCCGTATGGTTTTTGGCCGTCACGGTGAGGCGGATCTTTTTCGAGGCGGGAACGATGCGCACATACACCGTATCGCCCGCTTCAAGCAAAATTTCAAAGCCCTTCTCCGAGGAGACGAGGAGCGTTCCGTCTTCGCCGTAAAACTCCACCTTCCGGATGCTGCTTGCCAAAAAACTTACGCTGTACGTATCCGTGAAGGGAGCCTTCATCTTGACCGTACACGCCGCGCCTTCCTCGATGGTCTGAAAGGAGGAAAGCCGCACAACGGGAAGGTCTGCATGATCCTTTACGTCAAACCCGCCGTTTCCGCCGCCACCGCCGCCGCCCGTACAGGCGGAAGCCGCAAGGAGCGTAAACACCGCGGCGCATAAGAGCGCACCCTTCCTTCGCATATCGCGTCTCCTCATTTCATTGTCGGGTTTTATTATACACGCATATTTTTCATTTGTCAACCTATTTGAAAAAAATTTTTTTCTTTTTCTGAAAAATTTTGTTTTTTGCACGACTTATTGAATATTTCGCAGTTGGAAATTTTTACGCTGAAAAAAGTTTTCATAAAATGAAATTCCCGCCGCAACGCTCCTCTCGCGGGGCGGCGGCGGGAAAAATTGCTTGGTTTGCGGGCGGAATACGCCGTGCGGGCGCGCCGAAGCTCAGCCTTCGGGCGTGCGGTAGAAATAGAAATACGTTTCATCCTCGCCGCAGGGGCGCATCCCCGCCGCGAGCAGCATCGTGCGCGAACGCGCGTTCTCCTTGTAGCACTTGGCTTCCAGCCGTTCGAGGTTCAGCCGCGAGAAGGCATACGCGGCGTACCCGCAAACGGCTTCGCGCGCATAGCCCATGCCCTCGTATTCGGGCAGAAGCCGCACGCCGATCTCGGCGCGCGCATCATAGCCGAAGCGGTGCAGGACGGCTTCTCCCACCAGCATGTCCGAAAGGTAGATGCCCAAAGGCATCTCGCGGCGCTTCGCGAAGTCCTCCCGCGCGCTCTTCAAAAAGTAGGAATCGGCGGGCCGCCGCTTGCGGTCGCTCCGCCAATCGTACCCCCAATAGCGGTTGCGCACGACGTCCCCCGCAAGGCGCGCATAGGCCGCCTTATCGGCATCCTCAACGGGCTTCAAGACCAACCGCTCCGTCCTGAAATCGGGCAGGCGCATCACGAAGTCGATGGCGCGCTTGGGGGTGACGTTGTATTTATCCACGAGTTCGCACGGGCCGTATTGCAATTTGGATTTGCGCAGGCCGAGGTCGCCCGCATCGTCCATGCGGTTGAGAAACCGCACCCCATCCCCGCAAAACGCCCGCGCAAACTGCCGCGCGAGGAAGGGATAGACGCCCTCGCATTCCCTGAGCGCCTTCTCGATGTGTACGACGATCATGTCGCCGCACCGCTCGCCCGCGGAGAAGCCGACGACCCTGCCCCCTGCGGTGAGGATTCCCGCCCGCATGTGCAATTCCTGCATGTGCGGCAAGACCGCATAGACCTCGTCGAGTTCCTCGTCCGCAAGCGGGCTTCCCTTCGCCCGCTGGGAGGCTTCGTATTCGTGTAAGAAGGCTTCAATGGCACCCATGTCCGAGGGTAAGGCCTCGCGGAACTGCCAATCGGGGTATAATTTTTCAAATTTGCGCACGTGGTTGCGCTGGCCCGCGTACTTCTTCCCCGGATACTCCTTGAAATCTTCCGCGCGGTAGAGATAGTCCCGCCAGCGGCGGTTGTTGGTGACAAGCATCTCCGCATAGCGCGCCGTGAGCAGGGGCAGACGCTCCTTGGGGACGTTGGTATAGTGGATGCGCTCGCCCGTATCCCGCGCGCGCTCCTCGATGGCGGCAACGGCTCGCATCTCCGCCTCCCCGTCCCCGGAGCGCGAGAGCGGGAAATGGTAATAGCACTTGCCCGCAAAGTACTCGCGCAGAACGAGGCAATCCCCGATGAAGGCATAGGCGGGCTTTAAGGCGTCGTACCACATGTATTGGAAGGCGAGCGAAAAATCGCTGATATGCCGCGTCTGCGCCGCAAAATACGGCGCAAGCTCCTGCATGTTCTCCCTGTCGATCGGCTGAAAAAGTTCCATAAACCTGCCTGCGTTCCCAGACTCTCATATAAATGGAACGCCACCCCCTCACCGCCGCAAGGGCAGCGGCGGAGCTCCCCCTCAAGGGGGCGCCGAGAACACCCCTTCGCCCCCTCAGGAGAGCGTCGGGGATACCCATGTCCGCGGTCTCACTTGATGTTATCCAAAATATCGAGCATCTCGGAAATGCGTTCGAGGTCGTCGCGGGAGTAGTAGTCGATGTAGATGCGGCCCTTCTTTTCGGTGCCGATCAAAGAGACCTTCGTGCCGAGCGACGTGCGGAGCCGCTCCACGAAGTGTTTGAGTTCCACGCTCGTCTTTGCCGTCTTTTTTTCCTTTTCGCGGGCGAGGATCTCCGGCGGGTTCAGTTCCTGTTTGACGGCGCGCTCCATCTCGCGCACCGAACTTCCGTTTTTGACGCACTCCGCCGCAAGGCGTATCTGCGCCTCCTTGGGCAGGGGGACGAGGGTACGCGCATGGCCCGGAGAGAGCTTGCCCGTGCGGACGAGGGCGATGACTTCGTCGGCGAGCGTGAGAAGGCGCAGCGTATTGGCGATGGCGGGACGGGACTTGCCGATCTGCTCGGCGAGCGCCTCCTGCGTGAGGCCGTAATCCTCCATGAGCTTTTTCATGGCGTACGCCGCCTCGATGGGGTTGAGGTCCTCGCGCTGTAAGTTTTCGATGAGGGCGAGTTCGCGGATCTGCTTTTCGTCGAGTTCGCGGATGATGACGGGGACCCGTTCCAGCCCCGCGCGGCGGGCGGCGCGGTAACGCCGTTCCCCCGCGATGATCATGTACGTCCCGTCCGCGTTCCTGTTGACGACGATGGGCGAAATGACCCCGTATTCCCGTATGGAATTCGTGAGGTCGTTCATCGCATTTTCATCGAAAGCCTTGCGCGGCTGGTCGGGGTTGGGATAGATCTCCGAAAGAAGCAGTTCGCCGCTCTTGCCCGCGGTGCGCGCTTCCTCCTCGATCCCCCCCTCGAACAGCGCGGAGAGGCCTCTCGATCCTTTCGCCATAGCTAATCTCCTCTTGCCGATTTTTTCAAAAACTCTTCCGCAAACGCCTCATAGGCGCGCGCCCCCATACACTTGGGGTCATATAGCGTTACGGGCTTGCCCTGCGCCGCGGACTCTGCGAGCCGCGCGCTTCGCGGGATGACCGTCTTAAAGATGCGCTTCCCGAAGATGCGCTCCGCCTCCGCGGCCGCCTGCCCGGCCGAAGCGGCGCGCACGTCGTACATCGTGAGCAGCGCGCCTTCGATGCGCAGATTTTTGTTGAGATGCCGCCTGACGAGCGTCACCGTCTCCGCAAGGCTTTCGAGCGCGGCGCTCTCCGCCCCCGTTCCGGGAACGGGAATGACGGCGCCGTCCGATGCCGTGAGCGCGTTGATGGTGAGAAGCCCCAAAGACGACGGGCAGTCGAGCAGGACGAAATCATATTGCCGCGCGGCCTGTCCGAGCGCCGCCCGCAGCAGTTTCTCGCGGTCGCGGCGGTAGATGAGTTCCTGCTCGGCGCGCGCGAGTTCGCCGCCCGCGGGGACGAGGAACACGCCCGATTCCGTCTCGGCGGCACACCCGCCGATCTGCTCATCCTCGGTGAGGATGCCGTACATCGCTCCGCCCGTCTCCACGCCGCCCAGCCATGCCGTGGCGCCGCCGTCGGGCGAGAGATCTGCGAGCAAAACGCGCAAACCCCGTCTGGCGAGAAAGGCCGCAAGGCTGACGGCCGTGGCCGTTTTTCCTGCCCCTGCGCATTGGTTGATGAACGAAATGACCCTACCCATGTCCGCGATCCCCCCTGCTGCTACGTCATTTTCGTCGTGATTTTTCTCTATGAAACTTTATTGCTCTCGGTCCCCGCCGCCGCCTTCGGAAGGCGCCGCGGGGCCGTCGTCCGCATCCGCGGAAGGCGTCTCCTGCTTCGGGGCCTCTTCCTGCCCGGAAGGGGCTTCTTGCTTGGGCGTTTCCTCCTGCTTGGCAGGAGTTTCGCCGTCCTGCGCGCCCGCCGCGGGCGCGTCCATGCGGCCGAACGGGTTATCGGGCGTCTCCTTGTCATGCTCTTCCATGTAGGCAAGCACCGCCTTGTAGTCCGCGCCGTTCATGAGCATCTCCACCTCGGCGGTGTAGATGGTCTCGCGCTCCACGAGTACGCGCGCCATGTTGTCGAGAATGGCGCGGTTCTCGGAGAGAAGTTTTTTCGCGCGCTCGTATCCGCGGCTGACGATGGCTTTGATCTCTTCGTCGATGATGCCCGCCGTCTCCTCGCTGTAAGTTGCGCGTTCCTCGAAGTCGCGGCCGAGAAAGACGGGGCCGTCCGAGGAGTAGGCGATGGGTCCGAGCCGCTCGCTCATGCCCCACTCGGTGACCATCTTGCGCGCGATCTTGGTGACGTGCTGGATGTCGCCCGAAGCGCCTGCGGAGACGTCGTGGATGACCAGCTCCTCCGCCACGCGCCCGCCCAGCGCCATACAGATATCGTCGTTGAGTTTGTTGATCGTGTCGTTCCTGTCGTCCGTTTCGGGGCGGGTGAGCGTGTAGCCTGCCGCCATGCCGCGCGGGATGATGGAAACTTCCTGCACGTTATCGCAGTGTTCCAAAAGTTTTGCGAGGATGGCGTGGCCCGCCTCGTGATACGCCGTACTCTTCTTGTCCGCCTCGGTGACGACGCGGCTCTTCTTCTGCGGCCCCATGATGACCTTGTTGATGCCCTCATAGAGTTCGAGATTGCCGATGAGCTTCTTGCCCGCGCGCGCCGCAAGGATGGCGGCCTCGTTGAGAAGATTGGCAAGGTCCGCCCCCGAAAACCCGCTCGTGATGCGCGCGATGATCTTGAAATTGACGTCGGGCGCAAGCGGCTTGTTGCGGGAGTGGACTTTGAGAATTTGTTCACGGCCCTTAACATCGGGCAGGTTGACATAGATCTGCCTGTCGAAGCGGCCGGGGCGGAGAAGCGCGTTATCGAGGATATCGGCGCGGTTGGTCGCCGCCATGACGATGACGCCCTCGTTGACCTCGAAGCCGTCCATCTGGACGAGGATCTGGTTTAAGGTCTGCTCGCGCTCGTCGTGTCCTCCGCCGAGACCCGCGCCGCGCTGGCGGCCGACGGCGTCGATCTCGTCGATGAAGATGATGCAGGGCTGGTTGCGCTTTGCAAGGTCGAAGAGGTCGCGCACGCGCGAAGCGCCGACGCCGACGTACATCTCGACGAAATCCGAACCGCTGGCGGAGAAGAAGGGAACGCCCGCTTCGCCCGCAACGGCACGGGCAAACAGCGTTTTCCCCGTTCCGGGAGGCCCCACGAGCAAGACGCCCTTGGGGATCCGCGCGCCGAGATCGGAGAATTTGCGGGGATTTTTGAGGAATTCGACGACTTCGGCGAGTTCCTCTTTTTCCTCTTCCGCGCCCGCGACGTCGGAAAAGCGCACCTTGATATTGGTGGTGACGCGGGCCTTGGTCTTGCCGAAGTTCATGATTTTTCCGCCACCGCCGCTCGTTGCGCGGAGGACGACGAAGAACATCACAACGCCCAAAACGAGGACGGCAATGTAGAGAAAGTTGCCCCAGCCCGCCCCCGCGTTGGGGTCGGCCGCGCTGACGATCTTGATGAGGCCGCTCTCCTGCCACTCGGTAAGTTTTTCGTTGAGCGGAACGCTGTTCTGCCCCATGGTGAGGGTAGCCCAATAGGCGTATTCGCGGGCGTCAACGCTCGTGTAGCCGTAGATCGTGAACCCGTCCACATGGACGCGCACGATCTGGCGCGCGTCGTCTATCTCGCCCGCCGAGCCGTCCTTTTCGCTGCGCGGATCTTCGATATATTGGAAGAAGGTGGTTTGGTCCAACTCTTTGCTGTTATTGATGAGCGCCGTGATCGAGAAATACGCAACGATCCCAAGCACGAGTACGACCACCGCGGCAATGACCGCTTTTACTGTTTTGCTCAAATTTGGTCTCCTTATCGAAACTTCGCACGCATATTGCGCGTGCGCACATTGTGATAGAGGTATTATACCACAGATGCAGAAAATTATCAAGCGAATGCCGGGAAATCTTTCCCGCTTTTCATGTTTATCACAAAATTTTCGAAATATCCCCGCGCTGTTTGCTGCAAAATTGTTTCATGTGAAACTGTTCCCAAAAAATTTTCAAATTCCGATGTTTCACGTGAAACATACAGCGCATAAAAATTTTTGCCCGCCGTGGATAGCAATGTGGATAATTTTGTGGAAATGTGGATAACCCCTCACTCGCCGCAGGGAAAATCATGTCATTCCGAACGGATGAGAGGAATCTCCTTATTATAATAAGGTGACCCTTCGGCAAGCTCAGGGTGACGGATTGGAGTCCCCACTCCCTGTATCCCTCTCCCCAAGGAGAGGGTAGGCCTCGCCACGCCCCCCAAGGGGGCGACGAGAGTGCAGCGACGATGTAGCCGTCTTTCTGAGCCGCATTGGCTTGGTTTTCAACGAACTGCCCATCCGCGAAGAATCTTATTGCGACCGCGTTCAATGTAGGCAGACTTCGTTTTTCGGGATGTTTCGCTTCGCTCAACATGACGAGAAATCTCAAAGCGAGATTCCTCACATACGTTCGGAATGACGCGATCTCCCCTTGCCCACCCCTTGAGGGGTGGGTGTCACCAAAGGTGACGGAAGGGGTGTCATACAAATACGCCACCCCCTCAGCCCCGCAAGGGCGCGGGTCAGCTCCCCCTCAAGGGGGCGCCAAGGATAAGGCCTCGCCGTCCCTAAGAGAACCCGAAGGCCCTCCCCCCGTTGGGGGGAGGGTGGCACGAGCAACGCGAGTGACGGATGGGGGGGGGAACGGACGGAAGAATGCCCCCCACCACCGCCCTGCGGGCAGAGCCTCCCCCCATGTAGGGGTTGGCCTTTCACCCCCTACCTGTCCGCAAAGCGGACGTCCTCCCCCCTCAGGTATAAGGGTGGAGGCGTCTTCCCAATGAAAAATACCGCCGAGAGGCGGTATTTTCGCGATTTCACATTTTTTTGTTTTCACATTTTCAAATTTTGTATTTCGGCACTTTCGCACTTTCGTATTATCGTATTCGTATTCTTCCGTTACAGGCGGTTGATGATCCGTCCGGGCAGGTTGGTCGCTTCAATGAACCACTCGGACGTGTAAATGGACCTCACCACAACGCTCGATTGGATAAACTCGTTGATAAAATCCGCGTTGATCCAATGGCATACGGTAAGAAGCACGAGAATGAGGAGCAGGGCTTCGCCAAGACCCAATATTCCGCCCAAAATGCGGTCCGTCACGTTCAGCACTTTGGATTTTTCCACGAGGACGCGCGCTAACTTCCCGATGAGCCATGTGGCAAGTTTGGTGACGACGAGCAACCCGATAAAGCAGATGACGATGCTCAGCCAGCCCGCAAGCGTCTCGTTCCCCACGCCGTTCGCGATCGCAGTCGTCAGACCGAACGAGGATTCCAACGCCGCCTGCAACGGCGTACACATGGAAAACGCGAGTACGACGGCAAGGAGCGTTCCGCCCAACTTACACACGCCGCGCACAAACCCGCGCGTACAGCCGATGATGAGGCCGATGAGGATGAGCGCGAAAAAGATGACGTCGAGGATCCAACCGCCGCCCGAACCGGCCATCGAGGCCTCGGCAAGCAAATTCATGATCTATCCCTCCGAATTCTTGGTAGTCCCTATTATATCACCGCTTACGAAAAAAGTCATCCGCTTTCCGTAAAAATGTTATAAAAAATTTTACGTTGGTCCAAACTTTCCCTGCAACTTTTGCGAGGCAACTATGGAATACACCTTTCACTTCTACAACACGCTCGCCGAAACGGGGATCTTTCTCGCGCTTTCACGACTCCTCGGCCCCTGCAACGCGCCGCCCGTGGTCCTCTGCATCGGGAGCGACCTTGCCATCGGGGACAGCCTCGGCCCGCTCACGGGAACGCTTCTCCGCCGCGCGGGGTTCAGCGGCTATATCTATGGGACCTTAAAGACGCCCGTGACCGCCAAGGAGATCAAAAATATCGACGGCTTCCTGCGCAAGACGCACCCGAAGAGCAAGATCGTCGCGGTGGACGCGGCCGTGGGGGAAGAGGCGGATATCGGGCTTCTGAAAGTGGTGGATGCCCCCCTCCGCCCCGGTTCTGGCGCGAACAAGCGGCTGGGCAAGGTGGGAGACGTCTCCGTCTTGGGCGTGGTGGCGAAAAAATCGGCGTTCTCTTACTCGCTTTTGAACCTTACGCGGCTGAACATGGTCTACGGCATGGCCGAAACGGTGTGCGGCGCGCTCTCTCTTCTCGCATCCAAAAGCAGTTGGCGGGAGGAAAATGTTACGGGCGAACAGGAATGTTATCAGACGCGCGGTTTCGTGTAATAAATTAACAAATTCACACGTCCCGCGAAATTTTTCTGTGTTTTCTTGACGAAATTATCGCGTTGGAATAAAATAATGCTGACAAAATTCAAAAGGAGGGCAAAGCAATGATCAAGACGACCAAGACCAAGACCTATGATACCGCGACCGCCGAGCTTGTCAAAAAGGTGACCGTCGGGACTTACGGCGACCCCGCCGGATATGAGATGACGATGTACCGCACTGCGGAAGGGGATTATTTCCTCTACACCTATGGCGGCGAGGCATCCGAATATGCGACGGAAGCCATCAAGGCGTTCTCGAAAGCGGCCGCCAAGAAGTGGCTGGAAGAGAACTGACAACCGACAAAGGACTGCGCAAGAGGCCTGCACAAGCGACTTTCAACGAGAGACCGGCAAGGCCCGCAACAAGGAACAAAAAGATACCCGCACCCCCGTGGTGCGGGTCTCTTTTTTGGCGGGCGCATGGCCTACCCCCCTATGGGGGGGAAGGCTTGCTCTTGGCGCCCCTGAGAGGTCGCAAAACGCATTTCTCGCACATCAGCACGGTGTGCTGTGTGCGGCGTTTTGCGGTGAGTGAGCGCATTTGTAGCGCGAACGGTGACCGAACGCGGGGGTCTACCCGCGTGAGACGCTGGCGAGCGAAGCGAGACTGAGGGGTTTCGCATGTTCACGTCATTTCGAACCCCACGGGGGTGAGAAATCTCTAAGTTGAGATTCCTCACATACGTTCGGAATGACGTATGGAAGCCTTGGTCGTCGGAATGACGCGGGAAACCCTTTCGGCCGCTTGCTTCGCTCGCGTCCACTTTCCCTAAAAGGGACAGCGAGAGGCTTTCCGCGCAAAACAACAGGGTCGCATTCTTGCGGCCCTGTTGCTCAATCAATTGTTTTTCTTACTCCTCATCCCCGGACATGGTAGGGGTCTCTTCCGTCACGGGCGTCGTCTGTTCGGGTTCCTGCCCGTCCTCGGCTTTCCCTAAATACGTTCCGAAAAATCCCGAAAATCCGCCCTTCTTGTAACCGGGCGTGCCGCCGCGCGAAAGGCTCGTGCCGCTCGTTTCGGGAGTGGCCTCGGCGGGGAACTCGCGCTTGGGATAGGGCTTCTTATCGCCGTACTTGCGGTCGCGGCCGTTGTCCCTGCCGCGGCCCTTGCCGCCGCGTTTTTCGCCGTACTTCTCGCCGTAATGGCCCTTGCCGCCGCGCTTCTCCACGCGCAGGTTTTTGGGGGTGATGACGACATAGCGCGCGGGTTCTTTGCCCTCGCTCTTGGTGGTCACCTCTTCGTTATCCACGAGCGCCGCGTGGATGATCCTTCTCTCATACGGGTTCATGGGTTCGAGGCGGACCCGCTTCCCCAGCCTCACCGCCTTGGCCGCGAGCTTTTCGGCGAGCTTCTTCAAGGTCTCCTCGCGCTCTTCGCGGTAATTCCCGCAATCGACGACCACGCGTTTGTATTCCTTCCTGCCCGTGTTGGCGACCG
The DNA here is from genome assembly GCA_947626575.1 of uncultured Clostridia bacterium. Taxonomy (GTDB): domain Bacteria; phylum Bacillota; class Clostridia; order Christensenellales; family Borkfalkiaceae; genus Gallimonas. Next base: position 13,151 of record CANQSR010000011.1, read on the forward strand.
CGCCCGCGAGCGTCTGGATGGCGTCGATGACCTCGCCGCGCCGCCCGATCAGCCCCTTTGCCGATTCCGCTTGCAGACGGATGACGATCTTCTCGTCCTCGCTTACGAGTTCGCACGCCGCATCCGAGCCGATGAGCGGGAACAGCCCCGTCAAAAACGCCACGGCGCGCTCGCCGTCGGTATGCTCCGCCGCTTTCGTCTCTTGCGGCAACGGCTTTTTTTCCACCGTTACCCTTGCGTCCACGTGTCCGATGCCGAACAGGCCGCCTTTTTTGCCCTCGTCGAGGACCTCGATGTCTGCTTCCTCACGGGCGATGCCGAGTTGTTTGAGGCCCGCTTCGATGGCGTCCTCTACTGTTTTGCCTTGAAATTCCATGGTTTCACCTCTTATCGGCAGGCGTCATTTGCGCCGCTTTTTATCATTGTTTCCGCCCTTACCGTGCGTTTCGTCCTTTTTGCCCTTTTCGGGTTTCGCGTTCCCGTCCTTTTCCATCCACGGTAGCTTGCGGCCGTAACGTTCCCGGATGCGCTCTTCTTCCTTCTTCTTGAAGATGCCGCCGAGAACGGCGTTGGTGCTGAGCGTCACGAGTAGCGAGATCACGCTCGACATCGTCATGTAAATACTGAATGCCGCGCTGTACATGAACGCAAAGATCGCATAGATGATGGGCATCATGACGAGCATGACCTTTTGCGTGGCCGCGCCCTGCCCGTCTACGGTCTGGTATTGGTTGCTCTCCTTCTGGCTGCGCATGGTGATCCATTGCGAAAGCACCATGAGGCCGATGGAGAGTACGATGAGGATAAAGTACCCGTTGGGAGCGCTCTTCTGGTCCTCCAATTGGGACGTCAGATTTTCATACAGGGGCTGCGTCAGAACGACGTTCAGCTCCTTGCTCTCCACCGTCCCGTCCGCGCGGGGGATATCCACCCACGAGCTGCCGAGCTGGCTCTTGAACGTGCCGTAATCGGGGATGGGGTGGTTATAGGAGACGTCGGGATACCACACGTTCTTGACCCACAAGAACGAGGGATTGTGCGCATCGTACCACACTTTCGCGGCCTTTGCGCCGAGGCTGATGACGTACTCGGTGCAGGCCGTGTTCTCGCTCTTGGGCGTCGCCGTCTCCTCGCCTTCGGGGACGATTTTGGAATCGGCGACGATCTTCTCCACTGCCTCCTTGGCTTCGGGGTCCGCGAGCAGGATATCCTTATCGAACCTGTACTCCTCGCGGATGCTCGCCGCGTCGAGATTATAGATGTATTCGAGATAGCGCGCGCTGTCCTGCGCATGCACGCGCATATAGCGCGAATTTACCGTTTTCATGACGGCATTGCCGTTTGCGTCCACCTTGGGCGTGCCGTCCTCGTTGAGGTCGGCCTCCTCGTGGGTGTAGTAAAACATCTCATAGACAACGCCGTCCTCGGACATGGTATGCCCTTCTTCAAAAGTTAGAACATACTCGTCGTCCTCTTTCCCCTCAAACGTGAGGTGGTAAGGCTTGGCGAAGAGCCACTTCGACGTATCCTCGTGCTGCTCCTTGATGGTCATCGCGAAGTTGGGTCCTACAACGCCGTGTTCCAGAATGGCGGCGTTGTACTCGTTGGACATGTTGACGAAACTTTCAAGGTTGGCGTAGCGCGAGTAGGCGTTGAAGCCCTGGAATGCGACGATGAGGATGACGATGGAGAGGATCATGGGCAAGCACGCGCCGAACATGCTGTACCCGTTTTTCTTATAGAGCTCCATCATCTTGGTGTTGTACATCGTCTTATCGTTGGCGTACTGTTGTTGGAGCTTTTCGAGATCGTCCTTCATATCGCGCATGATGAGGGTCTGTTTGCGCATTTTGAAGCGTTGATAGATATCGAAGGGCAGGGTGATCGCCTTCAAGACGAGCGTAAACACGATGATGCCGAGACCGATGAGGCCGACGCCCTCGATGATGACGCGCGCAAATTGGCCGAGCCAATCCAGCCCGATATTGTAGCCCTGTTCGAGCAGGGTGATGCCGATAAAATTCATATATCTCCTTGGGGACTGCGTATCGACTGAAAGTTTGTCCGCCTTGCCGGCGGGGCTTTTTTTCTAATGGGAAGGGGGCAAGGCTTCCCCCCTTCGGGGCGGGTTACGACCTATCATGGACAGCAAGAGCGCGAAGGCCCCTCATCGCCGCCACTTCGTCATTTCGAACCCCGCAGGGGTGAGAAATCTCAAAGGGCGAGATTCCTCGCTCCGCTACTTCGCCTACGGCTCGTGACGCGCTTAGATTACAATAGAAATCTCGCGCGGACGGAATGACGCAAGGGGAAGGCTTTACGCAAACCCATTCTAAATTTCATGCGAATAACCAAAATCACAATTTTGGTTTTCGCCCTCAATTTGCGCGTCAAGCGCTTCTTGTCCGTTGGAACGTATGAGAGGATAACGCATGTTAAGGCGCGGAAGTATATTTCCCTCACGGGAATTTGTTTGGGGTAAGTTGATGCACACCCCCCACCCTACCCTCCCCCCTCTGGTAAAATGGGGGAGGCGAGAGGAACACCCAAACAAATTTCGTGAACTATATCAGCCACTTCTTTTTCCAGAACACCTCCGGCGCGGGGTCGATTCCCCCCTTGGAGAAAGGGTTGCAGCGCAAAATCCGCCACGCACCGAGCAGAATGCCGATGACTGCGCCGTAATTATTGATACATCGCTTGGTGTATTCCGAACATGTGGGCGTATAGAGGCAGGTGTGATGCGAAAGACGGCGCTGGTAAAAGGCGATCATGCGGATGCAGACGCCCCGCAAAAAGGGACGGAATACGCGGCGGCGGAGATACCGCCTGTTTCTCCGGACAAGTTCACGGATTGAGATCTTCACCGAGTTTTTCCTTGCCGATGATCCTTTCGACGTCACGGCTGAACCCCTCGAAAGAATATGCCGCGGCCTTTTTGGGGATGAGAAGCACGTTGCACGGACGGATGGGCCGCGCGGTGCGGAAGGCTTCCCGAAGGAGCCGCTTGATCCTGTTCCGCTCGACGCTCTTTCCGTATTTCTTCCCCACGCAGACGGCGAGCGCCGTCTCCGGGGCGGGAGAATAGACGAAAACGAGCGTGTCCCCGTAGACCCGCTTTCCTCCTCGCAATACGGCCGTGATTTTTTTCGCCTTTTTCAGCCGCGCATATTTCATCGTGCTTTACGCGGAAACGTGCTTTCTGCCTCTGTCTCTTCTTCTCTTGATCACTTTTCTGCCGCCGGCAGAAGCCATTCTCTTGCGGAAGCCGTGTACCTTGCTCCGCTGTCTCTTCTTGGGCTGGTAAGTTCTCTTCATATCGGTTGCTCCTTGAAGTTCGTGTTATTTGATTATAAGGGTTTTCTCGCCTTGCGTCAAGCGATTTTCCCTCTCACGCCGCATTTCTGACGGGTAAAATCAGATAGAGGCTGTGTTTATCCTGCGCATTTTGCAGAATGAAGGGCGAAACCGCCCCGTTGAAGGAGACGACGATCTCATCCTCGCCGAGCGCTTTCAGGGCGTCGAGCAGGAATTTTGCGTTCATGGAGATGGTAAGTTCCTTCCCCTCCACGCGGGCGGGAACGGGTTCGGATACGTTGCCGTAATCGGAATTGGAGGAGATGCGCACGCCCTCCTGCGAAATTTCCAGCGTGACGAGATTGTTCTTGTCCCCGCGGTTTAAGATGTTGGCGCGTTCCGCGCTCGCCGTAAGCTGCGCACGGGAGAGCGTCACGACGGTGGAGAACGACGTCGGGATGACGTTTTCCTTCTTGATGAAGTCGCCGAGATACAGCCGCGAGACGAGCGTAAGGCCGTCCGCGCCCGCCATGAGCATGCCGCTCTGCGTATAGAGGGTGATCTCCTCGCCGTCGCCGAGCATACGCGCGATCTCCGTGAGCGTGCGCGCGGGGCAGACGATGCTCATCGCATTGCTCTTTTCGAGGATATCCGCCTCGGAGACCGCCAGCCTGTACCCGTCGAGGGCGACCGTTTCCAGCTTGTCCCCGAAGGTCATAAGGCAGCCTTTGAGGATGGGGCGGGAATCGTCCTGCGCGCAGCAGAACGCCGTCTCGGCGATGACGGTTTTGAGCGCCTCGGACTTCATGCGGAAGGAGTTTTCCCCGACTTCGAGATCTATCTTGGGGAAATCTTCGGCGGAGAGCGCCTGCATGTAGGAGACGGAATCGCGGTATTGCAGTTCCACGCCACGTTCCCCCGTCGAGAAGGAGATCTCCTCATCGGCGAGTTTGGAAGAGAAGTCGGCAAAGAGTTTGCCGGGGACGCAGATCTCGCCCTCCTCCAAAACTTCCGCGTTTACGAGCTTGCGGATGGAGAGTTCGCCGTCGGTGGCGAGAAGGGAAACGCCTTGCAGCGTCGCCGTGAGTTTGATGCACTCCAAAATGGGCGCCGTCGTGCGCACCGCGCACGCCTTGGAAACCTTCGTCACCGCTTCCGAGAGCGTGAGACCGTCTGCAATAAATTTCATCTTGTTCTCCTTCGCCGCCTTCTTTGGGAGGTGGACTTATAGAATAAATATTATAATAATAGTAGTAGGGATGTGGAAAGCGTGGATAACTTTCCGCCATTTTGCGTTTCTGACGGTATTATACCGAAAATCGCGGAAAAGGTCAAGAAATTTGCCCCGTTTCCGAAAAAATGCGGGGAAATTTCCCTGTGGAAAGGCGTGTGGAAAAGTTTACGGCGCGGCATGGAAAAGCGGATAACTTTCCCGCGCCGCCCAAGCGTTTCTTCCCGCGGCGGGAAAGCGGAAGAAGAACGGGGAAGGTTGTCCACGGAGATATCCACAATGTGCAAACATGTGGAAACAGTTGCAATCTTTATCCACATGTGATACAATAAAGACATGCAGACAGCGCTTCCGGATTTCGGCAGGATAGCGGCGTGCATTGAGGAGCGGCGCGGCCGCTTCGAGGCATTCTATGCGCTCCTGCGCGCGTATAACGCGCGTTTCAACCTCACCTCCATTATAGAGGAAGAGGAGGTCTACGTCAAGCATTTTTGTGATTCGCTGGCGGGCATGGACCTCTTTCCCGCGGGTGCGTCCGTCGCGGAAGTGGGTTCGGGGGCGGGGTTCCCCTCTGTGCCGCTCATGTTGGCGCGCGAGGACCTTTCCTTTACCCTCATCGAGAGTACGGGCAAGAAATGCCGCTTTTTGGAGACGGCCGTGCGTGAACTCGGCTTAAAGGCCGAAGTGGTCTGCGGCCGCGCGGAGGACCTTGCGCGGGGGGATTTGCGCGAAAAGTTCGGCGTGTGCTGTGCGCGGGCCGTGGCGCGGCTGGATACGCTCGCGGAATACTGCATGCCGCTTGTGAAAAAGGGCGGCCTCTTCATTGCCTACAAGGGCGCGGGTGAGATGGAGACGGGCAGGCGCGCCGTGGAGATCTTGGGCGGCGGCGCCATGAAAGAAATTTCTTACGACCTTCCGCGCGGCTATGGAAAGCGCACGCTGTTTTTGGTGGAAAAGGCGCGGCCGACGCCGCCGAAGTATCCGCGCGGGAACGGCGCGGAGAGGAGATCGCCGCTATGAACAGGGGATTCCGCTGCGCGCTCACGGGCCACCGCGACCTTCCGCGCGATTTCGATAAGAGCGCGCTGTTCGCCGCACTCGAAAAACTCCTGCGGGAGGGGTTCTGCGTCTTTTACTGCGGCATGGCGCGCGGGTTCGATCTGCTCGCCCTTTCTTACCTTGTAGAGCGCAAAGCGGCATACCATGCCCGCGTTGAGGCCTTCATTCCGCACATGCAACAGGCGGAGTATTACGGCGAGAAAGACCGTGAAATGTATGAGCGGCTCCTCAAACAGTGCGAAGTCGTGCATCTCGTCGCGCCGGTATATTTCAAGGGCTGCGAACTCTTCCGCGACAGGATGATGGTGGACCGGGCCGACCTCGTGTTCGCATACCTGACGCAGGAGACGGGCGGCACCGCGTACACGGTGAATTATGCGCGTTCGCAGGGCGTCGAGGTCAGGTTTTTATAGGAGAAGGATATGGAGAAAGTTGCATTTGCGGACGGCGAAAAGATAGGCGTCATCGGAGAGGACGGCGTCTCGTTCTATGAGAGCGAAACGATCGCCCGCTACCGGGAATATGCCGAAACGCGCCAAAAAAACGACGAATGGAAGTATTCTGGCGAAGGCGCGCGGTTCCGCGGCGACACGGCGAAAAACGCCGCCGTGCAGACAGACGCCTATGTCAACGGCGTCGCGTGGCAGGACGGCAAAATCGTCTATGCCTACACCGTGGGCGGGTCGTCGGGCGTATGCAGAAGGCCGCAGGACCCCAAGGCGCGCGAGGAGCATATCTATTCCGCGTCCGACGCCGAGATCCTCTCCGTGCAGACGTTGGGTCCCTCTGTTGCCGTCACGGTAAAGCGCGACGAAGCCACTTCGCAGGTGGGGATCCTCGACGGGAATACGAGCGAACTCGTGACGTTTACCGAGGGGGACGCGCGCGACGCCAACGCCGCGTTCGACGCGGCCCATCCCATGTGGATACTCTTTGACAGCGCGGGCGCGGGGCGGCTCGCGAACGGGGAGTTTTCGGGGCAGTATGCCCCCGCCGTCCTCATGCGGTTAGACCGCGAAACGCTCGCGCTCGAAGAGGTAAAGCGCGACGGCAAAAATTCCTGCGTCAAGCCCAAAACCGACGCGGACGGCGCGCTGTACTATATCAGGCGGCCCAACAAAGAGCGGCGGGATTCCGTCGTTTGGGATATTCTGCTCTTTCCCTTCCGCCTCGTGAAAGCGTTCTTCGGGCTGTTGCAGGCGTTCACGGTCATCTTCGGAAAAACAAGCCTGACCTCGGACATGGGTACGGGCAATAATCCCACAAGCGGCAGAAAACAGGATGCGCGCAAGCTGTTCGTGGACGGCCGTCTCATCGACGCAGAGAAGGAAGAAAAGCGCAACCGCAAGCGGAAGGACCATACATACGGCTTTATCCCCGCGAGCTGGAAGCTGATGAAGGCGGCGGACGGCGCGGACGAGGTCCTCGCGAGCGGCGTGTGCGATTTTTCCGTCGGCCGCGAAGGCATTTATTATACGGACGGCCGCCATATCTACAAACTTTCGGGCGGCAAGGAGACCAAGCTCGCCGATACGAAGTGTTGTCTTAGCCTCTGCGCGGAACCGTCCGCCGAAGAATTCGATTTTTGAGCGGATACGGATATCCAAACGCCGGGAAGCCTCCCCCTTGTGAGGGGAAGACCTGCCCCCTTTTAAGGGGTCGCAAAACGCGCTTCTCGCACATCAGCACAGTGTGCTGTGGGCGGCGTTTTGCGGGGAGTGAGCGCATTTGCCGCGCGAACGGTGACCGAACGCGGGGTTCTACCCGCGTGAGAGGGTGGCGCGGCTTTGCCGCGTCAGGTGGGGGTGATGAAAGGCGAGAGAATGTCCCCCCCACCACCGCCCTGCGGGCGGAGCCTCCCCCCATGGGGGGTAGGCCTTTTACTATTCGTCATTCCGCACGAGGCTTCTATTCGTCATTCCGAGCGGAGCGACGAAGTAGCGCAGTCGAGGAATCACCTTATTATAATCATGTGACCCTTCGACGGGCTCAGGGTGACGGATTTACCCCCCCCACTCCCTCAATCCCTCTCCCCAAGGAGCGGGTAGCTCTTACTTACGTCCTTCCGCGGGAAAACCGACAAAAGCTGCTTTTTTCCGACCCCATATGACATTTTTTTCTCCCTTCCGCCTGTTATACTCATGCGGAGAAGGAGAATTTTTTATGCCGTTTGAAAAGAGAGTTTGCGTACTCAAACAAGTTAAAAAGGGATTTACCGCAGACGGCAGCGCCCTATCCGGCGCCGTCTACTGCGAACGGTTGGGCGAGGAGATCACGGTCATGCCCCGCCTCTTGGGCATCGCGCCCGTCAAGGAGGGCCGCTATGCGCTCGCGCTGTGGGTGGCGGGCGGCGTCTATATCGTCGATCTGAACGGCGGGGCCAATGCGAAGATCGTTGCGCCGTCCATGAAGGAGGGCGTGGCGGTGCTGCTCGTCTTTATCCGCAACGGGGAACCCAGCCCCGTCGCCTTCGGCAGTTGCGGGGCCGCACCCGCGTCTTACGAAGGCATTCTCGCCGAGATTTCCGCCCGCGAGAGGAAAAAGAAGGCACCCATGCCCGTACCCCCCGCCGCAGTTCCCACGGGATACCCCAACAATGCGCCCGTCGCGCCGCCGCAAGAAGAACCCTTTCGCGAAGAGAAATACGACGACGAAGCCATCGCCGAAGAAAACTTCTACCGTGAACGCGCGGTGCATGAAGATGCAACAGCTGAAACGGAAGGCGCAAATGAGCCGCGCGAGGCAGGGGATCCGCCTTGCGGGGATGAAGAAGCGGTACATCCGTTCCGTGTCACAGCGGGCGGCCTTACATATTACCACACCGTGCGGGAAAAACTCCGGGAAGCCTTCGCCCGCTTCGAGAAGGATACGCGCCTCACGGCCGTATTCCCCTGTTCCGAATGGGTAAGGTCGGAGGGGGCGTTGCTCGGCATCATCTATGAGGGCGGACTGCCACGCTACCTGTGCGTTGCGGTGGAAGCCGCGGGCGAGCCGCCGGAGGAGATGAAGGAGCATTGCCAATTCGTCCCCGCGGGACCCTTTTCGGATACGGAGGGGTTTTATATAGTCTTTCAATCCGCCGACAGCGGGGAGTACGTGACTGTTTCTTCGGGCTAACTGCGTATAAGCTACGCGATACGTCGTCGAAGATGCGCTTCCCTCGGTCGTGTACGTTTTAAGTACACTCCCGTCGGGAATGCTCCTTCTCCTCGTCTCGCTTGCTTCTCCGCAGTTGGGGTAACCATAACGCTTATTCGGGCAATTCACGCCCTGCGGGCGCGCCCCTTCGGGGCGTCCGCGCAAGCCCTACCCCCAACGGGGGGAGGGTGGCACGAGCGGAGCGAGTGACGGATGGGGGGCTAACTCCGTACCCCACCACCGTCCTGCCCGAACGAGCATTGTTTGGCACCCCCTCCCCTACCCCTCCCCCTCTGGTAAAAGGGGGAGGGCAAGGAGGCCCGCGCCTCCCCCCTATACATGAGGGGTCGCAAAACGCCGCACGCAGCACACCGTGCTGATGTGCGAGAAATGCGTTTTGCGACCTCTTAGGGGCGCCAAGGGGCGGCCGCCATTCCTTATTAACATACCTTATCCTCTCTCATCCGCGCAAATTTTGCGTGGATTTTGTTTACAATTCCTCCTGTCCGTGGTATAATAGAATAGAACGGAAACGTTTTACAGGAGGTTACTATGGCGCTTACCAACAACAAAAAAGTCCTCGCGTTCGTCAAAGAGAGCGCGGAACTTGCCCAGCCCGACAACATCGTATGGATCGACGGCAGCGAGGCCCAGCTTGCGGCCCTCCGCGAAGAGGCCGTAAAGACGGGCGAAATGATCAAACTCAACCAGAAAAAGCTCCCCGGATGCTACTATCACCGCACCGCGCAAAACGATGTGGCGCGCGTCGAGGACCGTACCTTTATCTGCTGCCGCAATAAGGACGACGCAGGCCCCATCAACTATTGGATGGACCCCAAAGAGGCCTATGCCCTCTGCCGCGAGATCGCCCGCGGGAAGATGAAGGGCCGTACCATGTACGTGATCCCCTATTCGATGGGCGTTGTAGGCTCGCCGTTTTCCAAAATCGGCATCGAGGTCACGGACTCCATTTACGTCGTCCTCAACATGGCCATCATGACCCGCGTCGGCCTTGATTGTTACGACTACCTCGGCGAGGACGGGGACTTCATCAAGGGCTTCCATTGCAAATGCGATGTGGACCCCGAAAAGCGTTACATCATGCACTTCCCCGAAGATGATACCATCATCTCCGTCAACTCCGCTTACGGCGGCAACGTCCTGCTCGGCAAGAAGTGTTTTGCCCTGCGCATCGCTTCCTACCTCGGCAAGAACGAGGGCTGGATGGCCGAGCATATGCTCATTTTGGGCGTCACCTTCCCCGACGGCACCAAGAAATACCTCGCGGCGGCCTTCCCGTCCGCCTGCGGCAAGACCAACCTCGCCATGCTCATTCCCCCCAAACACTACCTCGAAAAGGGATACCGCGTGGAATGCGTGGGCGACGATATCGCATGGATCCGCGTGGGCGCGGACGGCAGGCTCTGGGCGGTCAACCCCGAAAATGGGTTCTTCGGCGTCGCGCCCGGCACCAACGAGAAGTCCAACCCCAACGCCCTCGCCGCAACGCGGCAGGGTACCATCTTCACCAACGTGGCCATCGACCCCTCCGATAACACGGTGTGGTGGGAGGGTCTCACCAAACAGCCGCCCGAAAAACTCATCGATTGGCTCGGCAACGATTGGACGCCCCAAAGCGGCGTGAAGGCCGCCCATCCCAATTCGAGGTTTACGGCGCCCGCAAGCGGTTGCCCGTGCCTCTCGCCCGCCTTCAACTCCAAGGAAGGCGTGCCGCTCGACGCCATCATCTTCGGCGGCAGACGCGCCACGACGACCCCGCTCGTCTATCAATCCCGCGATTGGGACCACGGCGTGTTCGTGGGTTCCATCATGAGTTCCGAGACGACGGCCGCCGCGACGGGAGCTGTTGGCGTACTCCGCCACGACCCCATGGCGATGAAGCCCTTCTGCGGCTATCATATGGCAGATTACTTCGGCCATTGGATCGAAATGGGCAAGAAGATCGCGCATCCGCCCAAGATCTTCAACGTCAATTGGTTCCGGCAGGATGAAAAGGGCGAATTTTTGTGGCCGGGCTTCGGCGACAATATGCGCGTTCTCGAATGGATCTTGAAGCGTTGCGACGGCAAAGTGGGCGCGCGCGAGACGGCCATCGGCTATGTCCCCTATGCGAAGGACATCGACCTCGAAGGTCTCGATTACAGCGAGGAGAAGCTCGAAAGCATCCTCTATGTGGATAAGAAGCGTTGGAGCGCCGAGGCGGACGAGATCGAGGGCTACTACAAGCAGTTCGGCGACCGTCTCCCCAAGGAGCTTCGCGAGAGTCTTAAAACGCTCAAAGAAAATTGCGAAAAGTGACACCTGTGGTCAACAAAACCGCCTTCGGGCGGTTTTTTCATATGCTTTTCTGCGGGGCGGGCGAGGCCTTGGCGCCCCTAAGAGGGGAGCTGGCACCGCAGGTGCCTGAGGGGTTTCGCTCTCGTCGCCCCTTTTAGGTCGCAAAACGCACTTTTCGCACATCAGCACAGTGTGCTGTGGGCGGCGTTTTGCGGTGAGTGAGCGCATTTACCGCGCGAACGGTGACCGTCCAACCGAGGCTTCTATTTATTATCGAAGGTCGCCACGAGCCGCAGGCGAAGTAACGCGGGGGGCTACCCGCGCGAGAAAGATGTCACGAGCTTGCGAGTGACAGAGGGGTTTTGAAACCCTTTCCCCCTTCGCAGGCTCAGGGTACTTTCCCTAAAAGGGACGGCTAGTTAGCGCGTGCGTTACCCTGATTGTACGTCATTCCGAGGAGCGAAGCGACGAGAAATCTCGTCTCTCGTCATGTTGAGCGAAGCGAAACATCCCGAAAAACGAAGTCCGCCTACATTGAACGCGGTCGCAATAAGATTCTTCGCGGATGGGCAGTTCGTTGAAAGTCATCCCTATGCGGCTCAGAATGACGGCTACTTCGTCGCTGCACTCTCGTCGCCCCTCTTGTGGGTCGCGGCAAGGCTACCCTCTCCTTGGGGAGAGGGACTAAGGGAGTGGGGATAAATCCGTCACCCTGAGCTTGCCGATGGGTCACATTATAATAATAAGGAGATTCCTCGGCAGAGCCTCGGAATGACGTATGGGAGCGCGGACGGAATGACGGATAGTATGACACCCCTTCCGTCACTCGCGTTGCTCGTGACACCCACCCCTCAAAGGGGTGGGCAAGGGGGCGCGTGCGTACGTCATTTCGAGGAGCGAAGCGACGAGAAATCTCGTCCCTCGTCATGTTGAGCGAAGCGAAACATCCCGAAAAACGAAGTCCGCCTACATTGAACGCGGTCGTAATAAGATTCTTCGCGGATAGGTAGTTCGTTGAAAGTCATCCTTATGCGGCTCAGAATGACAGCTACACCCCTTCCGTCACTCGCGTTGCTCGTGACACCCACCCCTCAAAGGGGTGGGCGAGGGGGCGCGTGCGTTGCCCTGATTGTATGTCATTCCGAGGAGCAAAGCGACGAGAAATCTCGTTCCCCGTCATGTTGAGCGAAGAGAAACATCCCGAAAAACGAAGTCCGCCTACATTGAACGCGGTCGCAATAAGATTCTTCGCGGATAGGCAGTTCGTTGAAAACCAAGCCAATGCGGCTCAGAATGACGGCTACTTCGTCGCCCCCTTGGGGCCGCGGCGAGGCCTACCCTCTCCTTGGGGAGAGGGATTAAGGGAGTGGGGATAAATCCGTCACCCTGAGCTTGCCGAAGGGTCACATTATTATAAGGAGATTCCTCGGCAGAGCCTCGGAATGACGTATATTTCCCACCTCAGTCACGCGTGACAGCTCCTCCCCAGGGGGCGCTATCGGAAACCCTTTATCCTCATTCCGAACGGAGCGAAGCGGAGTGAGTGAATTCGAATTGGTTCCATATGCCTCTTTGTTCAAGATACACTCCCCGCTCACTGCGTTCGGGGTCGGTATGAGGGAAAACTCCTTCATCCGCTTTAAGGGTCTATGCCGAAAAGCGTGTTCGGCGTGACCCCATATAATTTGCAGAGCGCAAGGATCTGCTCATAATTCAGCTGAAAGACGCCGTTTTCAAAACGGCTGTATTGTTGTTGCGTCATGAGCATTTTTGCGGCGACTTCCTTTTGGGTCAAGCCCATATCTTTACGCGCTTGTTTGAGGTTCGCCCCCACCATTTTTGCAACTTCCATGTAAGAATTATTACCATAAAGTGATGTAAAATCCTTGACTTACGCCGCTTTATGATGTAAAATAGAGGACGCTAAAACCATTTTATTAAGGAGAAATGATATGAAAAAGGCAATGCTTTTCATGGCGGCCGCCGTGATCGCATCCGCGCTGTGTTTTGGCGCGGCGGGCTGTGCGGAGCAAGGGATCGACCCCGAAACATTTTCAAGCGAAACCGTGACCGCCGAGCAGTGGACCGCCGCCTTCGAAGATGATAATTTCGTAAGTTACAGATTGCATTCGTTCAGGTATCTCGCGGGCGATGACGGCGTCAATGAATCCGGAATATGTACGAAGGAAGAAAATCGGATACAAATGGAATGGACTTTGGGGGACACTTCCGCCGGAGCGGATGCTTCCACCGAAGCGACGATGCGGTATTGCGAGAAGACAGAGGACGGTACGATCTTGTGTTACGAAAGCGCGGACGGATCAAAATGGCAGGAAACCCCCGACTATGGGGCCTACAAGACATTCGCAAACCCCGCAAACGGTTTTTTGGAAATCATTGAGCAGTTGATGGAAGTCAATCTGCGTGAATATGAAACCTTTACATACAGTGAAGCGCAAAAAGGGTATGTTTTTACGCAAGAGACGTCTGCCATGAAGGATACCGTAACGCTAAAATTCCAGAGCGGTAAGATCGTCGCGATCTTGTGGGAAAGAATGGAAGGCGAAACAAAGACGGGAAACTATATTTGCGCAATTACATATGGCAAGCAGAACGTCGTCCGCCCCAAGGTAGAAGAGCCGTCGGAATAACGAGGGCATGTTGGCTTAGCGGCGTCATCCGCGAAAGCCTCAACGCTCAAAGAAAATTGCGAAAAGTGACACCTGTGGTCGAAAAAAACCGCCTTCGGGCGGTTTTTTCTTGTGGTTTTCCGCGGGGTGGGGTGAGGCCTACCCCCTCCTTGGGGAGAGGGACTAAGGGAGTGGGGATAAATCCGTCACCCTGAGCTTGCCGAAGGGTCACATTATAATAAGGTGATTCCTCACTTCGTTCGGAATGACGCATAGGAGCGCGGACGGAATGACGGCTACATCGTCGCTGCGTTCCTCGTCGCCCCTAAAGAGGGGAGATGTCACGAGCTTGCGAGAGACAGAGGGGTTTTGAAACCCTTTCCCCCTTCGCAGGCTCAGGGTACTTTCCCTTTCAGGGACAGCAAGGGGGGCGGGCGGAATGACGGATAGTATGACACCCCTTCCGTCACTCGCGTTGCTCGTGCCACCCACCCCTCAAAGGGGTGGGCGAGGGGGCGCGTGCGTTGCCCTGATTGTACGTCATTTCGAGGAGCGAAGCGACGAGAAATCCCGTTCCACGTCATGTTGAGCGAAGCGAAACATCCCGAAAAACGAAGTCCGCCTACATTGAACGCGGTCGCAATAAGATTCTTCGCGGATGGGCAGTTCGATGAAAGTCATCCTTATGCGGCTCAGAATGACGGCTGCTCCCTACCACGGTCTCCTCCGCGTCCTCGTCACCCCCTCCGCGGCGAAAGAAAATTTCACGAAAAGAATCTTATAAAAATAGACAAACGCGCGCGGGCGTGATATAATAATGGCAATGTTTCCTAATCAAGGAGGGGAATATGAATCTCTTAGTTTCAACACCCTTTGAGCATAGCGCGCTCAGCCTGAACCTGCTCACGATCATCGTCATGTTCGCAGTGGTCCTCGGCCTCGGCTATGCCGCGCTCAACTTCTTCCTCACGAAGAAGCTCAAAGAGGGCAACGAGCGGATGCAGCACATCGCCGCAAAGATCCGCGAAGGCGCGAACGCATTCATCTTCTATGAATACAAGATCGTCGCCATCATCGGCCTCGCCGTGGCCGTGGTCCTCGCCATCCTCATCGCATGGGAGACGGGCGTCGCCTTCGTCATCGGCGCCATCATGTCGGCGACGGCGGGCTTCATCGGCATGAAGATCGCAACGTACGCCAACGTGCGCGTCACGAACGCCGCCAACGAGAGCCGCAATATCGGCAAGACTTTGAAAGTCGCCTTCCGCGGCGGCTCCGTCATGGGGCTGTGCGTCGCGGGGTTTGCCCTGCTCGGCGCCATCCTCGTCTACTGCATCTTCGGCTGGGCGGGCGGCATGCTCACGCTTACCGATGCGGGCGAGATCGTCTCGCATGTCAACCCCGTCACGGGGCAGAGCTACAATCTCTCCATCATCCTTTCGGGCTATGCCCTCGGCTGTTCCATCATCGCCCTCTTCAACCGCGTGGGCGGCGGCATCTACACCAAGGCCGCGGATATGGGCGCCGACCTCGTCGGAAAGACGGAGGCGCATATCCCCGAAGACGACCCCCGCAACCCCGCCACTATCGCCGATAACGTGGGCGATAACGTGGGCGACGTCGCGGGCCTCGGCGCCGACCTTCTCGAAAGCTATGTGGGCGCCATCATGTCCACGGTCATCCTCGCCCTCGAACTCTTCAACAACACCTTGGGCGCGGCGGGGGTCATCGGCGTCTGGCTCTTGCAGAAGATGATCCTGTTCCCCATTCTCTTTGCGGGCATCGGCCTCATCGGGTGCGTTGCGGGCATCTCCTACCCCCTTTTGAAGCCCAAGCTCTCGGATAATCCGCACATGGAACTCAACCTCGCGACGTGGATCTCCGCGGGCGTGACCGTCATCGGCGGGTGTCTGCTCTCCGTGTTCCTCTTCATGGGGGAGAGCGCGGAAGCGCTCAAAGCGGCCAAGCTGAACATCGGCGTCGTTTCGCCGTGGGTGGCGGCTTCGGTCGGCATACTCGCGGGCATCGTCATCGGCATCATCTCGGAGTACTACACGAGTTACGACCATAAGCCCACGAAGAGCATCGCGCACGCGAGCAAAGAGGGCGCGGCGCTCACCATCACGCAGGGCATGGCGACGGGCATGATCTCGACGATGCTCCCCGTCGTCGTTTTGGGCATCGCCATCTTCTCTTGCTATGCGATCGGCGGCATGTATGGCGTCGGCTGCGGCGCGATGGGCATGCTCTCCTTCGTCGCGGCGACCGTCTCCGTGGATACGTACGGCCCCATTTCGGATAACGCGGGCGGCATCGCCGAAATGAGCATGCTCGATGAAGAGGTGCGCGATATCACGGATACCCTCGATTCCGTCGGCAACACGACGGCGGCCATCGGCAAGGGATTTGCCATCGGGAGCGCGGCGCTCGCCACCATGTCCATGATGTCGAGCTATCTGTATGCCGCGGCCGATACCTTCCTGCAAAACGGCCTTCTCACGCTCAACATCATCCGCGGGGATATCATCGTGGGCGCCATCGTGGGCGCGGCCATCCCCTTCCTGTTTTCGGGGATGCTCATCAATGCCGTCGCCAAGGCGGCGCGCAAGATGGTGGAGGAAGTGCGCCGCCAATTCCGCGAAAATCCCAAGATCCTTTCGGGCGAAGAGGACCCCGATTCCACCAAATGCGTCACCATTTCCTCGCAGGGCGCGCTCAAACAGATGATCGTGCCTTCCGTCGTCGCCATCGCCATCCCCGTCGTCTGCGGCTTCATCTTCGGCCCCGGCTTTGTGGGCGGCATCCTCATCGGCGCGACGCTCTCCGCCATCATGCTCGCCATCTACACGGGCAACGCGGGCGGCGCGTGGGATAACGCCAAGAAGTTCATCGAATCGGGCGGCGTCGAAGGCGTCAAGAAGGGCGAAGAGGGCTATGATACCGTCCATGACGCGGCCGTCGTGGGCGATACCGTCGGCGACCCCTTGAAAGATACCGTCGGGCCTTCCCTCGATATCCTCATCAAGATCATGTCCACGATCTCGCTCGTGTGCGTGGTGGTGTTCCAGAACTTCAATCTGATGAAAGTACTCAATCTCACGTCCCTGTTTGCATAACGAGACCTCAGCGGGCGGCGGCTCTTATGGCCGCCGCTTTTCTTAAAAAAGCGCAAAAACCTTACCCCATGTTGCAATTTCTCGGAAAACTGTATGCGCAGACGGCGCAGGAGCGGTCGCTCCCGCTGTGCCGCGAGACCTTTGCGCGCACGGGCGACCGCCTCGCCTTCGAGCGGGCGTATTTCGCGCGGCGGAAATTTCTTACGGCGGCAACGCTTTTATACGGGGCGTGCGGCGGGCAGGAATATCTCGACGGCGCGGCCGCGGAGATCTTAAAGATCCTGCGCGAACCCACGTGGGTGCATCCCGCGCACGGGGACGAGATCGACCTCTTTGCCGCGGAGACAGGCCTTTTGTTCGCCGAAGCGAGCGCGGCCCTGCCTCTTCCGCAGGCGATAGAAGAGGAGGTGCGGGAAGAGCTTCTGCGGCGCATCGCCGCACCGTTTTGCGCCCGGAAATTTTGGTGGGAAGAGGCGGAGAACAATTGGTCGGCCGTCTGCATGGGCAACGTGGCGGGGACGCTCTACCGTACGGACAGGGCGGCGTTTTCCGCGCAAGAGGGGCGTATCCGCGCGGCGCTGTGCCGTTATCTTGACGGCTTCCCCGCCGACGGCTACTGCTTCGAGGGGCTGGAATATTGGAACTTCGGCTTCGGCGCCTTCGCCTATATCGCGGACTTGGTATGCCCCGATTTGCTCTTTGCCCCCAAAGTGCGCGAGATCGCGCAGTATCCGCAGCGGTGTTTTCTGCGGGGAAACGTCACGGCGAGTTTTTCCGATTGCCCGCCTTACGGCAAGGCGGACAGGGGGCTTATCACCTTCCTTTCGCAAAAATTCGGCCTGCCGCTTCTTCCTGAGGAGCAGACCTATCTGCGCGCGGAGAACTGCGCGTGGCTTCCCCTCTCCCGCGCCGCGGCATACGGCGCTAAGACGTCGCCCGCGCC
Organism: uncultured Clostridia bacterium; assembly: GCA_947626575.1. Classification (GTDB taxonomy): domain Bacteria; phylum Bacillota; class Clostridia; order Christensenellales; family Borkfalkiaceae; genus Gallimonas. The sequence goes on from CANQSR010000011.1 coordinate 30,863, forward strand.
GACGTATCGGGAGGGCGTTTACGGCGCAAAGGCGGCCATCTTCCACAGGGACGGGTTTTCGCTCGCCGTGAAGGCGGGCAACAACGGTGAGCCGCACAACCACAACGACGTCGGCTCCTTCATCTTCTCGGCGGACGGCGGGCCGATCGTTGCCGACCTCGGCCAGCCGCTCTATGACAGGGACTATTTTTCCGCCCGCCGCTATGAAAATTTGGCCGCGTCCTCCTTTGGGCATAGCGTGCCTATCGTGAACGGCAAGGGGCAGTGCGCGGGAGAGACATACGGCGGGACGCTCGCGGCGGACGGCCTCAGCGTGGAGTTCTCCGCGGCCTATGCGGACTGCAAAAAACTTTCGCGCAAATTTTCGTTTTTGCCACATGGGGTGGCAATTTTCGACGAATTTTCCGCTTCCGACCGCATCACGGAGCGGTTTATCTCCATACGGCCCGAAGCGGCGGCGCGGATCCGCTCCGAGGACGGCTTCGCCGCGCGCATCGAGGCGCGGACGTGGCGCGACCACGGCGGCGCGGAAAAGCCCGTGTATCTGGTGGACTTCGAGGTCCCCGCAGGGCGGACTTCCGCCGCATTTACCATCACTTGCGAAGAATAAAAACCGCCCCGTGCGGGGCGTAGTACAGAGGAAAAACCCATGAATTGGATCGACGTTTTGCTTGTTTGCTTCTTTCTCTTTTTTATCGGCAGCACGCTCGGCTGGTGCCTCGAAGTGCTGTTCCGCCGCTTTTTCTCGGCGAAGAAGTGGATCAATCCGGGCTTTCTGACGGGACCCTATCTGCCGCTTTACGGCTTCGGCGTCGTGGGCCTCTTCGGCATCTCCCTGATCCCCATCCATACGGGCATGGATTGGCTCGACGCCGTCCTCATCATTCTCATCATGGGGGCCGCGATGACGCTCATCGAGTACATCGCGGGGCTGATCTTTATCAAAGGGATGGGCATCAAACTGTGGGATTATTCCAACCGATGGGGAAACATACAGGGTATCATCTGCCCGCTGTTTTCGCTGTTTTGGCTGCTCGTGGCGGTGTTCTTTTACTTCGTCATCGACGCGCCCGTCATCCAAGCCGTCACGTGGTTCGTCCACCACATCGAATTTGCGTTCGTCGTGGGCATCTTTTTCGGCGTGTTTTTCGTGGACCTCGGCCATTCGCTGAATGTTTCGGCGCGCATCCGCAAGTTTGCGAAGGAGCATGACGTCGTCGTCCACTTCGAAAAACTCAAAGAAGCCGTGCGCGAACGAATGGAAGAACACAAGGTGAAGGTGAGCTTTGCGTTCCCGTTCAAGTCGCTTTCCGAGTTCAAGGAAGAACTCACCGAGCGCAAAGAAAAGTTCTCCGTCGCCCGCAAAAAGAAACAGGAGTAATGACCGCTTAGAGCAAAAACGACGGGGGCATGTCTGCAAGACATGCCCCCGATTTTCATTTTGTTGTGATTTGTTCCCCAAGGGGACAGCGCAAAGGCCTACCCCCCACGGGGGGAGGCTCCGCCCGCAGGGCGGTGGTGGGGGGTAGGCTTCCCCCACCTGTCTCGCTGCGCGAGCCACCCGCCCCCACAAGCAGGGGCGGGTCTCGTCGCCCCTTATAGGGGAGATGTCACGAGCCTGCGAGTGACAGAGGGGTTTTGAACCCCTTTCGGCCCGTTGGGCCACTTTCCCCCAAGGGGACAGCAAGAGCGCAAAGGCCTACCTCCCACGGGGGGCGGGACGCGGCTCGTTCGGGCAGGACGCTACTCATGCTCCCCACCCCCTTGGGGAGTCCCCCTCCCACGGGAGGGGGTAGAAGCGGCCCGTCGCTCGGACGTGGCAAATCAATGGCTCCGTAGACGCCTGGGGGGAGGGCTTCCAATTACTTGCCTTAGCCCGAATTGATTTCGGGCGTGGGCGACCAAATTTGCAGAGTCTTGTCTGCTTCTTGTCCGTTGAAACGAACAAGAGGATAATGCAAGTTAAGGCGTTAAAGTATATTTCCCTCACGGTTGCGGACTTACGACACCCCTTTGGTCGCGCAAGGACGGCGCGACACTTTCCCCTCAAGGGGACAGCGAGAAAAAAGCAAAACAAATTTCGTGAATAAAATTTCTTGCGAATAACCAAAATCGCATTTTGGTTTTCGCCCTCAATTTGCGCGTCAAGCGCTTGTTGTTCGTTGGAACGAATGAGAGGACCAAGTAAATGAAGGCGGGGAAGTAAATTTCCCTCACGGAAATTTGTTTGGGGTTCGTTGATGCACCCCCTACCTAAATCCTCCCCCCTCAGGTATAAGGGGGGAGGCGGGGGTACAACCAAACAAATTTCGTGAATAAAATTTCTTGCGAATAACCAAAACCACGCTTTTGGTTTTCGCCCTCAATTTGCGCGTCAAGCGCTTGTTGTCCGTTGAAACGAACAAGAGGACCAAGTAAATGAAGGCGCGGGCGTTTGTTTCCCTCGTTGGATTTGTTTTCCGCAGGAAAAGAAATCCAACGAAACCTTACATCACGACGATGTTTCTCGCCGTGAATTTATCTTTGAGTTCCTGCGGGAAATTATCGTCCGTGATGAGGACGTCGATATCTTCGAGGCGCGCGAACGTATATGGCATGATCTTGCCGATCTTGGAGCTATCCAGCATCATATACATGGATTTCGCCTTTCTCCTCGTCATTTTGAGGAGGTCCGCCTCCACCTGCGAAGCGCAGGAGAAGCCGTTCTCCGGCGTAAACGCCGAGGCCGAGATGATGGCAAGCTCGAAATTCGTATTGTCAAAGTACGCCTTCGCAACAGGCGAAGCCGTAGACAAATTGTCCTTCATCACCTGCCCGCCGAGGACGGTTAAGTGTACGTTCTTCTTCTGCGCGATCTCAATGGCCACCGCAAGCCCGTTCGTGAACACATGGATGTTGATATCGGGCATTTCCTTTGCAAGATATAAAGAAGTCGTGCCGCCGTCCACGAAGAGCGAGGTGTTTTCGTCGATGAGGCGCGCCGCTTTTTGCGCGATCTTGATCTTTTCGTCGGTATGGATGGCGGTTTTCTTGGTATAAGGCTCGCCCGATACCTTCTGCACTTCCTTCACCGACATCGCGCCGCCCCTTACGCGGATGATGCGCCCCTCCTGTTCGAGCTGATACAGGTCGCGCCGCAGAGTCATCTGCGAGACGTGGGGGAAATAGTCATCGAGTTGTTCAAGGGTCAGCCTGCCCCGCTTATCGAGGAGTTCTGCAATTTCTTCTACGCGGTCCCGTTTCATAAGTTGATATCTCTCCTTTATAATCCTTTGTAATATTTTAACACGTTATTCCACGGAATGCAAGCGATTTCACAGAAAATTTGTGGAAAAGCGGAAACATTTTTGAAAATTTTGTTAATACGCCCGCAGCGTGCGAAATTGCGGTGAAAAGTTTTTTCATTTTACGGCGCGGAGCGCCTTCTGCCGCCGTCATACGGCGGCTTGGCCGTATGACGGCGGCAGCGATACAGGGCTTCCGCCGCGGAAGGCCGCCGCGCGGCCTTCGCGGATGATATCGCGCCCCGCAAGACAAATTTCATGAATACGTTGCGCAAAAATCGTTGCCTTTTCGCCCGAAGAATGGTAAAATAGCGGCATGGAAACCGGTAATTTTTTGCAGGGGCTCGACGAATATTTTTGCGCCCAATATGCCGATTATGTGCGCATCAGCGCGATCGAGGGGTACGTCATGCCCGAAGTGCTGTACGTCGCGCGGGACGGGAACATCGCCCGCCGCGATTCCGCGTGCATGCGGCTCAGCCACCAGCAGAACGCGGGCGAATTGCTCGCGCGCTTCAAGGAGGGGCTTGCGGATACCGATTTTACCTTTTCCTTCCGTTTCCCCAAATTCAAGGAGCGGATGCACGCGCTTTTCAGGGGCAAGAAGGGCAGTTTTTCCCATCTTTTGCCCGCCGCGCTCGCCCGTGCGGGCGAAACGGCGGAATCTGCGGGGGAAAAACTTTCCATCGCGCCGCGCTATTGGAAAAAGATCGTAAAGGGTACCCTCTATCCCGAAAAAAATACCATTCTCGCGCTTGCGATCGTCACGCGGATGCAACAGGAAGATGCGCTCGCGCTGCTCGGAAGCTGTCAGTTCACGCTTGACCATACTTCCGTGCGGGATATCGTCGCGGAGTATCTCATCGTCCGCAAGATCTTCAATCCCGCCATGCGGGACGCCTGCCTTGCGGAATACAAAATAGACACTCTTCCCATCGCGGCGGAGAAACAGCATACGGTATAGGGGAGGTCCCCCATGTTCTTTCGTAAACTTCGCGCGGATATCGGCGCCGCCATGCGGAACGACCCCGCCGCGCGCAACCGCTTTGAAGTATATCTGACTTACGGCGGCGTCCGCGCCCTCATCTGGCACCGCCGCGCCTATTTCTTTTACACCAGACTGCACTTTAAGACGCTCGCCCGCATGATGTCCTCGTGGGCGAAATTCAAAACGGGCATCGAGATCCACCCCGCCGCAAAGATCGCCCCCGGCGTCTTTATCGACCACGGCGCGGGCGTCGTCATCGGCGAGACCGCCGAGGTCGAGGAGGGCGTCGTCATCTACCAGGGCGTAACGCTCGGCGGCACGGGCAAGGAAAAGGGCAAGCGCCACCCGACGGTGAAGCGGAACGCCGTCATCTCCTGCGGCGCCAAAGTCCTCGGCGGGTTTACCGTCGGCGAAGGCGCGCGCATCGGCGCGGGCGCCGTCGTATTGAAGGAAGTCCCGCCGTATGCCACCGTCGTGGGCGTTCCCGGCCGCGTGGTGCGCATCAACGGTGAAAAAACGCAAACGCTCATCCCCGAAAGGGAGGACCCCGTCCTCAAAGAGCTGTGCGCCCTGCGCGAGCGCGTATTCGCGCTGGAAGAGCAGCTTCAAGAGCAAAAAGATAAGAATGACAGCAAATGACCATACCATGTCCGAGGTAAAGGCTATGAAAATTTATAATTCACGCACACGCAGAAAGGAAGAATTTGTTCCCATCGAGGAAGGAAAGGTCAAGATGTATGCCTGCGGCATCACCGTTTCGGGCGAGGCCCACATCGGGCATGGCTTTCAGGCCCTCGTCTATGACGTGTTCCGCAAATTTCTCGAAAAACAGGGCTATGAAGTGACCTATGCCCGCAATTATACGGATGTGGATGATAAGATCATCGCCAAGAGCCGCGAGACGGGCATCCCCGCCGACGAGTACGCCGCGATGATGATCGCAAAGATAGACGCCGTCATGGCGAAGGCGAACATCGGCGAACCCACGCTGTGGCTCAAAGCGACCGAACACATCGGCGACATCATTTCCTTCATCCAAGACCTCATCCGCGGGGGGCATGCCTACGAAGGGGGCAACGGAGACGTCTATTTCGACGTGGATAGCTACCCCGCTTACGGGCAGCTTTCCGGAAGGAGCAAGGAGGAAATGCTCGACGGCGTGCGCGTGGAAAACGACGAGCGCAAGAAGAACGCCTATGACTTTGCGCTGTGGAAGGCGGCAAAGCCGGGCGAGATCTTTTGGGATTCGCCGTGGGGCAAGGGCAGGCCGGGGTGGCACATCGAGTGTTCGGCGATGAACCGCGCCGCGTTCGGCGAGCGCATCGATATCCACGGCGGCGGCCGCGACCTCATCTTCCCCCATCACGAGAACGAGATCGCGCAGACGGAGTCGCTCACGGGCAAGACATTCGCAAACTATTGGATGCACAACGGGCTTATCAAAGTCAACGGGCAGAAGATGTCCAAATCGCTCGGAAACGTGCTGCTCATGGAGGACGTTCTCGCAAAGTATTCGGATGAGGCGCTGAAATTCGCGCTCCTCTCCACCAACTACCGCAGCGACCTCAACATCACGGACAACCTGTTCCCCGATGCCGAGGCTCACCTTGTGCGGTTTTATACGCTCATCGACAAGATCGAGACGGCTTTCCCCGCGGAGGAGGGGGGCATGTCCGAGATCGACGCGAAATTCGACGCGGCGATGAGCGACGATTTCAACGCCGCGCTGGCGCTTTCCGATCTCTTCGGATATTTCAAGGAGGCGGGAAAACTGCTTGCGGAAGGCGACCCCGCCGCGCGGAGGATCACCAACCAACTGCGGGCGACGTACGGACTTTTGGGCATTTTGCAAAAGGACGCGAAGGCATATCTTGCGCAATACGCGCCCAAGGCGGACGACGTTCCCGCCGAAGTGAAGGCGGTGGCGGAGGCGCGCGCCGAAGCGCGGAAAAACAAGGATTGGGCGAGATCCGACGAACTGCGCGAGAAGCTCAAAGCGCTCGGCTATGCCGTAAAGGATTCCAAGGACGGATATACCCTCACGCGCCTTTGACGCAAGTCCGGGGTTTAACAGGATGACGCCTCACGTCATTTTGCCCTCCCTCACGTCATTTTGCACCCCGCCCGTCATTTCGAACCCCAAAGGGGTGAGAAATCTCCAAGGATGAGATTCCTCACTTCGTTCGGAATGACGTGTTACACATTCGTTACTTCGCCTTACGGCTCGTATCGCGCTGAGTCTACAATAGAAGCCTCGCGCGTTCGGAATGACGTATGAGCGCGTCCCCCCATAAACCGATAAACCATAAACGGAGCAAATATTATGAAGATCACAGGAAAGGAACTCAGACAAAAATGGCTCGATTTCTATAAGGCGCGCGGACACGCCGATATCGGCGCGGTCTCGCTCATCGGCGACGGCGCAACGGGCGTCATGTTCAACGTCGCGGGTATGCAGCCCCTCATGCCCTACCTCTTGGGCAAACAGCACCCCGCCGGTAAGCGTCTTTGCAACGTGCAGGGCTGTATGCGCACCGTGGATATCGACAGCGTCGGCGACGCTTCCCACTTCACCTTTTTCGAGATGATGGGCAATTGGTCGCTCGGCGATTACTTCAAAAAGGAAAAGACGGCGTGGACCTTCGAACTGCTCACCCGCGTGTTCGGCCTCGATAAGGACAAGCTGTGTACGACGGTCTTCGAGGGTAACGCCTCCGCCCCCCGCGACAGCGAGACGGCCGAACTGCTCATCGGCCTCGGCATCCGCCCCGAACACGTCTTTTTCCTGCCCAAATCGGATAATTGGTGGGAACTCGAAGGCACCGTGGGGACGCCCTGCGGCCCCGATAACGAGTGGTTCTACCCCCTCGACGCAGACAAAAAGGACCCCGTTTTCCCCGACGATTACGTCGAGATCGGCAACGACGTCTATATGCAGTACAAAAAGACGGCGGACGGTTACGAGCCGCTCGCGAGCAAAAATGTGGACACGGGGTTTGGTTTTGACCGCATGCTCCTCTTTTTGAACGGTCTCGACGACGCCTACCTCACCGACCTCTTCACGGGCGTACTCAAAAAACTCGAAGAGCTTTCGGGCAAGAAGTATGCGGACGGCGGCGAGGCACAGCGCGCCATGCGCATCATCGCCGACCACACCCGCACGACGGTCATGCTCATCGGCGACGTGCAGGGCATCCTGCCCTCCAACGTGGGGGCGGGCTACATCCTCCGCCGCATCATGCGCAGGGCCATCCGTTACTGCCGCCAGCTCGGCGTCTCCTCCGACGCCATGTGCGAAGCCGCGAAGATCTACATCCGCGAAGTCTACAACGAGGCCTATCCGCTGCTTGCCGAAAAGGAAGAGTACATCCTCGGCGAGATCAAGAAGGAGGCCGAACGCTTCGAGGCCACGCTCGCCACGGGCATGAAGGAATTCGATAAGTGCATCGCGGGCATCGCGCGCAAGAACGAATTCATGAAGAAGCAGGATCCCGCGTATATTGAGGAGACGGTCATCGGCGGCAAACAGGCCTTCCGTCTCTATGATACGTACGGCTTCCCGCTCGAACTTACCGAGGAACTTGCGGCCGAGAAGGGCCTCTCGGTGGACCGCGAAGGGTTCGAAGCGGCCTTCAAGGAGCATCAGGAGAAGAGCCGCGTCATCCCCAAGGGGGAAGCCAAGGGCGGCCTCGAATCGCATTCCGAGATGGCCACCAAGTACCATACCGCCACGCACCTTCTCAACGCGGCCTTGAAGCGGGTCCTCTCCCCCGACTGCAACCAGAAGGGAAGCAACATCAACGACGAGCGCATGCGCTTCGATTTCAACTTCGAACGCGCCATGACGCCGGAGGAAGTGAAGGCCGTCGAAGATCTCGTCAACGAGAAGATCAGAGAGGATATCCCCGTCGTATTCCGCGAGATGAGCCTCGAAGAGGCGCGTGCGGAGCAGTTTGTGGGCGTATTTGACAGCAAGTACGGCGAGGTCGTCAAGACGTATTCCATCGGCGACTTCTCCAAGGAAATGTGCGGCGGCCCGCACGTGGAACGCACGGGCGTTTTGGGGCATTTCCGCATCGTGAAGGAGCAGTCCTCTTCGGCGGGCATCCGCCGCATCAAAGCGGTTCTGGAATAAGAAGAACTCCTCATTCCGAGGCTCCGCAGGGGCCGAGTGAATCTTTAACTCATCGGTTTCATGATACATCTTCGTTTAAGATACACTCCCCGCTCACTGCGTTCGGGGTCGGTATGAGGGAAACTCTTTCGGCTTAATACGTCATTCCGAACGCAGTGAGGAATCTCGTCCGCCGTCATACTGCCCCGCCCGCACGTTCTTTGTGACGTCGAAGGGCGGCACGAGGAGCGGAGCGACGAAGTAAGAACGAAGCCCGCTTCCACAATACTTGGTCGCAATAAGATTCTTCGCGGATGGGCAATTCGTTGAAAGCCATGTTGTTGCGGCTCAGAATGACGTTCAAAGCTCGGCCGGACGGAATGACGAATAGAACGCTTCGGCGCGGACAGAATGACGTACGGCGCGTCGGCATATGAAAGTAAGGAGAAACCATGACGGCAAAAGAGAAACTGCACGCAGGGCTATTATATAAGGTAGACGACGAGCTTCGCGCCGAGCTTGCCGCGTGCAAGAAAAAGTGCGTCGAATACAACAATACGCCGCGCGAGGATACGGAAAAACGTGAGGCCGTCATGCGCGCCATCCTCGGCAAGTGCGGCAAAAATTTCTTCATCGAGAGCAACGTCTGGTTCGATTACGGCTACAACACCGAAGTCGGAGAAAATTTCTATGCCAACCACGACTGCGTATTCCTCGATACGGGCAAGCTCACCTTCGGCGACAACGTGTTCATCGCGCCGCAATGCGGATTTTATACGGCGGGGCATCCCCTCGACGCCAAAACGCGCGACGCCCGGCTCGAATTCGCAAAGCCCATCCGCGTGGGAAACAGCGTGTGGATCGGCGGCGGGGTGCGCGTGCTTCCCGGCGTGACCATCGGCGACAACGTCGTCATCGGAGCGGGGGCGGTCGTGGTACACGATATCCCGTCCGATAGCGTTGCGGTGGGCAATCCCGCGCGCGTCGTGAAAAGGCTGCCTGCGGCGGATACGGGGGAATAAACCCCGCCCGGAAGGCGCGCCGCGGCGGACGTTTTTTCGTCCGTTCCGTGAACGAAAATATTTGGACTTTTCCGAAAAAATCTTAAAATCCAAATGCAAAACAGCTTGACGGAACGTTTTCGAGGTCCTATAATAAAGAGGTAGCCGGCAAGAAGAGGCAGAAAACGCTCCCCCGTGCGGACCCAAAACAAGCCGGCAACATGGTTGTTACTGCCTTCGGGATATTACAAGGAGTACGGATATGAAAACCTACATGGCAAACGCGCAAACGGTCGAGAGAAAGTGGTACGTCGTCGATGCCGACGGCCTTCCCCTCGGTAGACTTGCTTCCAAGGTCGCGGCCATTTTGCGCGGCAAAAACAAGCCCACATTCACTCCCAACGTCGATACGGGCGATTTTGTGATCATTATCAACAGCGATAAAGCCGTTCTCACAGGCAAGAAACTTGAGAACAAATTTTACCGTTATCATACGGGCTACATCGGCGGCCTCAAAGAGACGCCTTACAGCAAGATGATGGCGGAACACAGCGACCTCGCGGTGTACGAAGCCGTGCGCGGCATGCTTCCCAAAAATTCTCTCGGCCGCCAGATGCTGAAAAAGCTGAGAGTATATAAGGGACCTGAACACAAGCACGAAGCGCAGAAACCCGAAGCGCTGAAATTATTTTAAGGTGGGGGGAAAGACATGGCCAAAGCGACGATCAAGAAAAAGTTACAGTTTTGGGGCACCGGCAGAAGAAAGAAGGCAATTGCGCGCGTGCGTCTCATCCCCGGCGGCAGCGGCGCGATCGTGATCAACGACCGCACCCTCGAAGATTACTTCCCGCAAGGCACGACGCAGTATGTTGTGAAGCAGCCTCTTGCCGAAGTGAGCGCCGAAGGGAAATATGATATCTTCGTCAACGTCATCGGCGGCGGATATACCGGGCAAGCCGGGGCGATCCGTCTCGGCATCGCGAGAGCGCTTCTCGAAGCGGAACCCGAATGCCGCCCCGCGCTCAAAAAGGCGGGCTTCCTCACGAGGGATCCCCGCGTCAAGGAGAGAAAGAAGTACGGCTTGAAGAAAGCACGCCGTGCGCCGCAGTTCTCCAAGAGATGATTTCAAAAACCGACCCGTGCGGGTCGGTTTTCGCTATTGTTCCCCCTCATACCGACCCCGAACGCAGTGAGCGGGGAGTGTATCTTGAACGAAAAAGCATTCATTGAACCAATTCGAATTCACTCACTTCGCTTCGTTCGGAATGAGGCATCGGGGCGACGAGAACAAGCCTCTTGCCCACCCCTTGAGGGGTGGGTGTCACCGCAGGTGACGGAAGGGGTGTCATATAAAAACACCCCCTACCTGTCACGGCAGAGCCGTGACGTCCGTCTCACGCGGGTAGAACCCCGCGTTCGGTCACCGTTCGCGCTACAAATGCGCTCACTCACCGCAAAACGCCGCACACAGCACACCGTGCTGATGTGCGAGAAGCGCGTTTTGCGACCCCTCAGGTATAAGGGGGGAGGCGGGCGTCTCCCCTCATATGGACCCCAAGGGGGGAAGCCCCGCTTTCGCCCTTCTTACTGTCACACGCAAAGGAGTTATCATGTTTTATACGACCGTCGATTTATACGATTATTTTCACATTCCCCGCGGGGAAAATGCGGGCGGGTCGCTGACCGTCTATGCGCGTTCCCGCAATCCCGAAAATTCGCCCCGCATCCGTCCCGCCATCCTGATCGCGGCGGGCGGCGGCTATAACTACCTCTCTTTCCGCGAGGGCGAACCCGTCGCCTTGAAATTTCTCGCCGAGGGGTATGCCGTATTCCTGCTCAATTACACCATCTGCACGCCCTATCCCGTGCCGCTCATCGAGGCGGCGATGGCGATGAAGTATATCCGCGAAAACGCGCAAACGTACGCCGTGGATGCAGACCGCGTCTGCGCGGCGGGCTTTTCTGCGGGCGGCCATCTCGTGGGGATGCTCGCCACGATGTTCGGCGAAAAAGAGGTCATAGAGCGCATCGGAGGGGGGCATGTCCGCCCCGACGCCGTCATTTTGAGTTATCCCGTCATCACGACGGGCATCCGTACGCACGGCGACACGGCCAATACCATATCGGGCGGCGACCCCAAACTTGCGGCCCGCCTCTCCCTTGAAAAGCGCGTGACGAAGGAGAGTTCGCCCGCATTCATCTGGCACACGTCGGAGGACGACTGCGTTGCCGTCGAGAACGCGTTTCTGATGGCGCAGGCCTACCGTGCGGCGGGCGTGCCGTTTGAACTGCACATCTTCGAGAAGGGCGGCCACGGCCTGTCCACGTCGGATATCGAAGTCTGCAACGAACGCGGGTGCCGCGGCGACGTCGAGGCCGTGCGCATGTGGATCCCCCTCGCCCTGAATTTCTTGAAGGCCCGCGGCTTCGAGGTGCGATAAGACTTCCCCTTGCTGTCCCTTATTGTAACAATGTGACCCTTCGACAGGCTCAGGGTGACGGATTTATCCCCACTCCTTGAATCCCTCTCCCCAAGGAGAGGGTAGGCCGAACGTCGTTACGTCCGCGCGAGGCGTTCTATTCGTCATTCCGAACGAAGTGAGGAATCTCGTTTTTTGAGATTTCTCACCCCTGCGGGGTTCGGAATGACGTATTGGGCGATGGGTACATGCCTCTTGCCCATCACTACAAGGGGCGACGAGACCTTGCTGTCCCTTATCGTAATAATGTGACCCTTCGACAGGCTCAGGGTGACGGATTTATTCCCCGTCCGCGCAATCCGCCGAGGGTGGGCAAGGCCCCTCATTTCTTCGCCTTTCTGCTGATTTGTTCGTGGCGGGCGAGGAGACCGCCGAGGGCGTCGCGGCCCGCGTTGGGCGCGGAAGGCGTCTCCGTCCCGTAGGCGGGTGCGGAGAAGGCGGGATCGTCCGCCTTGGGCTGCGTTTGCTCTCCCGCCGTGAGCGCAGAGAGCGCATCGAGCAGTTCAAAGATACCGAATTTTTCCATTGCGGCACACTCCGTTGAAGCCCTGCGGCCGCCAAAACGGCCGCGCGGGACATAAAATACCGTTCCCTGCACAAAAATTTTCCAAAAAACGTGCAAGTTTCACGGGTTTTTGATTGCCAAAAGCCTTGATTTAGTTTATAATGAAAAATGTATCGTTAGAACCATAAATTTTCCAAAGACGGTAAGGATACAGCATATGCGAAATGTAACGAAAAAATTTTTAGCATTGGCGACGGCGGCGGTCCTCTCCGCGGGCGCCCTCTCGCTCGCCGCCTGCGGCTCCGGCTTCCGGAATCCCGCGGCGATCCAGCCGGGCGAAGTGACTTCCAACGGCGGCTTCGTCGTCTCGGTGGGCGATGACGCCAACGGGTATTACTACTTCATCAACGGCGTCGAGACGGCCACTTCCGACAACACTTACGGCACGCCCGTGAAGGGCGCGCTGATGCGCGTGAAGAAATCCGAACTTGCGCAGGGCAAAGGGGAAGGCGAACTCGTCATTCCCTCCCTCATGGTCGCGGGCGACTACACGGCGGGCCTCTTCATTTACGGCGAACGCATCTACTATGCCACCCCCACCAACGTGCGCAACACCACGGGCGTCGTCGAAAACTCCTACCTCGACTTCAAGAGCGCCAAGCTCGACGGCACGGACATCAAAGACCTCTTCCGTCTCTCCTCCAACACGACGGTCTATCGCTATGTGGAAGTGGACGGCACGGTGTACGCCGTCTATGCGTCCGGTTCGAGTACCTACACCCTGCATTCCTATAATACGTCGAACGGCACGGATACCGTTCTTGCGGACGGCGTGACCAAGTACGCGTTCGACAGCAACGATAAGACCAACGCCACCGTCTATTATACGATGAGCGTGACGGAGAACGTCGCCACCGACAGCGCGCGCACGGCAGGGTATAACCAGCTCTACCGCGTATCCGCGGCCGCCACCGAAGCGCCCGAAGGGTATGCCTACAAGGATGCGGGCTATTGGGACGAGTTCCGCGAATGGATCGACGAGAACAACAGCGGGAACATCCCCTATACCAACCTCGGCGAACTTGTCCTGGACGGCATCAGCACGAACAACGGCAAGACCATCTTCAACCACAGCGAGAAGGACCCTTCCACCCCCTTCGGCTACACCTACACCCTGCGTTCCTACCAGAACGGCGGCATCTATTTCACGCTGGCGGAGACCAACGGCAAGGGCGGTGACCTCTATTATCTTTCCGAGGCAAAGATCGCGGAGAGCGGGTTCGATTCCATCGGGTCCAATCCCGTTGCCAACCCCGAAGAGGGCAAGAGCGAGGCCTGCGTGAAGCTTGCCAACGACATCGACGCGGCAAACAAGGCGACGGATTCCGCCTATTACTATATCGACGACGACGGGCATCACTATCTCTATGTGGAGAGCGGGAGCATTTACCGCGCCGATTTGGACGGCAAAGGCGGCATTACGAGCGATCTCATGATCGCCACGGGCGCGGGGTCCGCGACCATCGTTGCCCTCGACAGCACGTCCTCCGATGCGTACGGGTACGTCTATTATTCGCAGACCAACGGCAACGGCCTTTCCGTGGAGCGCGCGGTCTATGACGGCGACGCGGAGAACTACAAGAACCTCACCTATGACGGCGAGAACAACGCGGCGTATAAGCCCGTGAAGGTCCTCAACCTGCAACACGTGAGCGGCTGGTATAACTATGAGGTGATCGACGGCACCGTGTTCTATGCGGACGCCGAGCAGTTCGGCGGCACGGCGTATAGCTACACGGCCGCAGTCAGCCTCAAAAAAGACGGCAAGCTCATGGACAACGTCGAACTCAAAGCCTTCAACGATAGCTATGAGGCCATCACGAGTACGGATAAGTCGGTGGGCCTCTTCGGCAAGCTCAACGATGCCTTCGGCGATTCCGACCTCTCCAACGCCATCAAGTATTACTTCTACACGGGGGAGAGCGAACAGTTCAAGGCGAACATCGATGAAGCCCTCACCTATGGCGAAAAAGATACGTCGCTCTACACCGAGGAAGAGCAGAAGGCGTTCAATGCCTATGTGAACGGCAAAGAGTACAAGACGTCGCAGGATAAAGTCCTGTTCGCGGCCGGCGAGCGGACGCTGTACGATGCCTTCCGCACCCGTCTCGGCAGGATGAGCGATGCGGACGAAGAGACATACGATAACTATTGGAAGACGAGCGGGCTGGCGCATTACACCCCTCCCGCAGAGGAAGATACGGGCCTCGCATGGTGGGCATGGCTGCTCATCGCGATCGCGATCGCACTCGTCGTGGCGGCGGGCGTGCTGTGCGGATTGTACTTCTTCTACTACAAGAAGAAGGCGAAGGCCACAACCGAGCCGAGGCGCAAGGTGCGCACGCAGGTGGACGAGGATATCGACGTCTATGCGGACGAGACCTCCGAACCGGAGGACCCGGAGAGCGCAGGAGCCGCGGAAGAGCCTTCCGAAGAGACGGAGGAGTCGGAAGAGGACTTCGAAGAACCTGTTCCCGAAGAACCCGCTCCCGAAGAACCCGCTGCAGAACCTGTTGAGGAACCCGCTCCCGCCGAGCCTGTTGAGGAACCCGTTGAGGAACCGGCACCTGTTGAAGAACCGGCCCCCGAACAGCCTTCGGAAAACTAAACCGATAAACAAAGCTCCCCTGTGTTTGCAGGGGAGCTTTTCCATGTCCTTGGCGAAAAGAGGCCTTGGCGCCCCTATTAGGGGAGCCGGCGAGGCCATGGCCTCGACTGAGGGGTTTCGGATGTTTACGTCATTCCGCGCGAAGCGTTTACGTCATTCCGTCCGAAGCCTCTATGCGCCAATCCGAGCGAGGCCTCTATACGTCATTCCGAACGAAGTGAGGAATCTCTCCTTTGAGATTTCTCACCCCTATGGGGTTCGAAATGACGTCCGAGGCGCTTACGTCATTCCGACCGAGGCCTCTATGCGTCATTCCGAGCGAAGCACGAGCCGCAGGCGAAGTGGCGCAGTCGAGGAATCACTTGGTTTTAATAATGTGACCCTTCGACAGGCTCAGGGTGACGAATGTACCCCCGCTCCCCAAATCCGCTACGGCGGCAGGGACCGCCTTAGGCCCCCCGACCCCGCCGCAGAACCCTCAAAAAATTTTTTTCTGTTTTTTTCCGAAATACATAAAAAAACGGTTTACAAAAAAAATAAATCTTAATATAATTTATTAGCCTGTAAGAGGGCGGCCAGCGGAGGATAGAAAAATGGTTCGTTACATGAAATGCCCGCGTTGCGATTTGAACTATATTGATGCGGAAAAACAGGAGTATTGCGACGTCTGTCTCAAAGAAATGAAAGGCATCCCGACAGGGCTTGAAGAGATCGAGGAAGCGGAAGATGAACTTCCCACCGAACTCTGCCCCGTCTGCGGCGAAAATATGATGCGTGCCGGCGAAAAGATGTGCGATGAGTGCCGCAAAAAGATGGAGTACGACGAGACGGAGGAGGCCGAGAGCGAAGAGGACGACGAGTGGCGCGAGTACCTCGACGACGACGCGGAGGACCTTTCGGGCGAGATCGGCGAGCTGGATGCGGAATTCGGCGAAGAGTTTGCCGACGAAGAGGAAGAGGAGGAAGAGCCGGAAGAGGCCGCGGACGACGAAGAGGATCTGGATTACGTCACGGGCGACGAAATTTACACCCTCACCGACGACGATGACGATGAGGACGAGGCCGACGAAAGATCCGAGGACGATGATTTCTGATGAAGGAAGCGGGTATTTGCCCGCTTTTTCCATGGGGCCGCATGCCCCCGTTTCCTGCACACGATGAAAAATTTATTTGCCCGTTTGGGCGCGCGCATCAAGAAATACGACGACGCGCACAACTTCACCTGCGACGTCTGCGGGCGCGAAGTGTTCGGCGGCGAACGCATCTGCGGCAGTTGCCGCGATAAGCTCCCCTATAACCGCGGCGTCATCTGCCCTCTCTGCGGCCGCCGCGAGAAGGAGGAGGGCATTTGCCTTACGTGCAAAGAGCGGCCGATCGGCGTCGAAAAGGCACGCTCCGTCTTTACCCACGAAGGCGATGCGGCCCGCCTCGTCGTGCGCTTCAAGCGCGGGCAGAAGTATTTATACCGCACGCTCGGCGAAGAGCTGTTCGCGCTCTGCGAGCGTGAGTTTTCAAGGCCCGATGCCCTCGTGGCGATCCCCATGTCCGAAAAGGCGCAGGCAAAGCGCGGGTATAACCAGGCGGAACTGCTCGCCGTGCGCCTCTCCGAGCTTTGGGGCGTCCCCGTCATCGCACCCGTCCGCAAGGCGCGCGAAACGAGTTCGCAGAAGTTCTTGGGCCGCGCCGAGCGCACGGAAAACCTGCGCGGCTCCTTCCACGTCTTTGACCGCAAGGCCGTGCGGGATAAGACCCTGCTCATCGTGGACGACACCATGACGACGGGCGCGACCATCACGGAATTTGCCGAAGTATTGCGGCGCGCGGGCGCGAAAAAGCTGTTCGCCGCAACGGTCACGAGCGTTGCGGAAAAGAGTCCGACGGGGTACAGAGACGTAAAATGAGCCTACCATGTCCGAGGATAGGCGGTCAGAAAACAAATTTGTATAATAATTTCCCACCTCCGCATAATGACGTTATACGGAGGTTTTTATTTATGAAGGCAACGGGGATCGTAAGAAGGATCGATGAACTCGGCAGGGTGGTCATCCCGAAAGAAATACGGCGCACGCTGCGCATCCGCGAGGGGGACCCCCTCGAACTCTTTACCGACCGCGATGAACTCATGCTCAAAAAATATTCGCCCATCGCGTCCGTGGACCGCTTTGCGGAGGGGACGGTGAAGTCTCTGAACGAACAGAGCGGGCTTACGGCGGTCATCACCGACGGCGACGTCGTGCTTGCGGCGGCGGGCGCGGGCAAGAAGGGGCTGGTCGGCAAGACGGTCTCGGATAAGCTCACCGAGATCATGTCCTCGCGCAGGAGCTATCTTGCGAGCCGCGCGGAGGGCGGCGAAGTGGTGCCGATCACGTCCGAGGGGACGGATTTCACGGCGGAAGTCATCGTCCCCATCGTGGCGAACGGCGACTGTTTGGGAACGGTGATCTTGCTGTCAGCGGAAGAGGGATTTGTCCCCGAAGGTTCGGCGGTCAAATTGACCCGCCTCACCGCGGATATCATCGCAAACCAATTCGAGTAATTAAGTTTCGTAAATTTCTATCATATAGAAGCCCTTTAAGACTAAGGGCATAGAAATTTACGATAGAAACCCGCGTTGGCGCCTTAACGCTCTTGGCTCTCTTCTTCGTTCCAACGGACAAGAAGCGCTTGACGCGCAAATTGAGGGCGAAAACCAAAATGCGATTTTGGTTATTCGCAATAGATTTAGAATGGGTTTGCGGGAAGCTTTCCCCAAGGGGAAGACCTGCCCCTACTTGTGGGGGCGCAAAACGCAATTCTCGCACATCAGCACAGTGTGCTGTGGGCGGCGTTTTGCGGTGAGTGAGCGCATTCGCCGCGCGAACGGTGACCGAACGCGGGGTTCTACCCGCGTGAGAGGGTGGCGCGGCTTTGCCGCGTCAGGTGGGGGAAGCCTCCTCGCTGTCCCTCTTAGGGAAAGTGGCGCGAAGCGCCGAAAGGGTTTTCCCTCATACCGACCCCGAACGCAGTGAGCGGGGAGTGTATCCTGAGCGGAGAGGTATCATGGAACCGAATGAGTTAAAGATTCACTCACTCCACTTCGCTTCGTTCGGAATGAGGCCGAAAGGGTTTCACCCCTTAGTCTCGGCGGTGGCCCACGTCATTCCAACGACCGTAGGGAGAGTCTCGGCCGGTGGCCTACGTCATTCCGAGGAGCGGAGCGACGAGGAATCTCGCTTTTAGAGATTTCTCACCCCTATGGGGTTCGAAATGACGTGCGGACAGGTAGGGGGTTGACGAAATGACGTGCGGACAGGCAGGGAGGTTGCCGAAATGACGTGCGGACAGGTAGGGGGTGCCTAAATGCCCCCGCTACATAATGAAACAGGCATCCTATCTGCGCGGGGCCGCCATTCTGACGTTGGGCGGACTCGCGGCCAAGGTCATCGGCGCGCTCTACCGCATCCCCCTCGCCAACGCGCTGGGCGGGTACGGCATGGGCCTCTATCAGATGGCCTATCCGCTCTTCTGCGTCCTTCTCACCTTTACGTCGACGGGCATTCCGTCGGCGCTTTCCCGCGTTGTGGCCGCCGAACGCGCCCGCGGCACGGAGAACGGCGGCACGGTCCGTTCCGCGCTGCGTCTCTTCGGCTTCCTCGGCGCGGCGGGGACGGCCGCCATGCTGCTCTTTGCCCTTCCCATGGCGGGCTTGCAGGGGGACGAGGGGCTTGTTTCCTGTTATGTGATGCTCGCGCCGTCTGTTTTGCTCGTCGCCCTTCTCTCGGTTTTCCGCGGCTACTTTCAGGGCTGCGGCGATATGGCCCCGACGGCGGTCTCCGAACTCATCGAGCAGGCCGTGAAGGCGGGCGTGGGCATTTTTTTCGCATACAGGTATCAAAATACGCCCGAACGCGCCGCCGCATACGTGCTACTTTCGGTCACGGTTTCGGAGGCCGCGGCCCTACTTATTCTCATGCTCCGCTACCGCTTTACGCGGCACAGCCGCACCCTCCGCGCCCGCACGCAGCATCCGCGCAATCTTCTCGCGCCCGTCCTGCCCGTGATGGCGGCGAGCGCGCTTCTGCCCCTCTCGCAGATGGCGGATTCGGTACTCTTGGTGCGCCTTCTGAGCGTACACGCCTCGGATGCGGTCGCGCAGTACGGCCTCTTTTCGGGCGGCGCAGTCGCGCTGTACAGTCTGCCCGCCACGGCGGCCTACGGCTTTGCGGCCGCGGCCGTTCCTGAGATCTCCCGCGCCGCCGCGAGGGGGGACGCGGCGGAGGGCAAACGGCATTCTCTTACGGCGCTCTTCATCACGCTCGCCCTCGCGCTTCCGTGCGCGGCCGGGCTTGCTCTCCTTGCCCGCCCCGTGGTGGACTTTTTGTACCCCTCCCTCTCCTCTGCCGATGCGGCGCTCCTCGTGCAATTGGTGCGCATGACGGCCGTCTCGGCCGCCACGCTCGCGGGCGTGGAGACGCTCGCGGCCTGTCTTACGGGCATGGGCAGGGCGAAATACGCCGCGCTCTCCATGCTCGTTGCCGTCCTCGTAAAATTTGCGGTGCAGGCGGCCCTTGTCCCGCGGCCGCAATTCGGCATCGGCGGCGCCGCGATTGCGGCAGATCTGTGCTTTTTGATTGCTTTTTTCATGGATTTGTATTATACTGTAAGAAAACCCAAGGAGAGAGCCTATGATCACGGTCGTGAGTCTCGGCGCGGCGCGCGGGGAAGTGACCCTCAGAGGGTTGGAAGCCATACGGAGGGCGGACGAAGTCCTCGTCCGCACGGCGGCCGCACCTTCCTCAAAGACGTTTGACGACGAAAAGATCCCATACACATCCCTCGATTTTCTCTATGAGAGATGCCGCAATTACGATACGCTCACGCGGCGCATCGTGCGCGAAGTGCGTTCGCGCGCACGGGGCGGAAAGAACGTTGCCTACTGCGTGGACGGCGGCGTGTTCGAAGATGAAGCCGCCCGCATTTTACTTACCAAAAAGACGGTCTCCTGCATCGACGGCCCGTCCAAGGCCGCCCGCATCGCGGCGCTTGCCCGCCTCGGCGATCACACGGCCGTCTCGGCGTTCGCCATCCATGATGCAAAACTCGCCCTGCCGCTCGTCGTCTATGATCTGACGGCGGACAACGTGGGCGACGTCAAACTGCTGCTCGCCGAAAAATACGGCGACGAAGCGCCCGCGTTTTTGGCCGCGGGCGGCCGCACGTTTTCCCTGCCTATCTATGAAATCGATAGGCATCCCTTGGACATGGGTGCGGGCGTTGCGGTCTATGACCTTCCGTTGTTGCAAAAAAAGAAGTTCGATTTTGAAGACTTCATCGCCATTTTGCGCCGTCTGCGCGCCCCGGACGGGTGTCCGTGGGACCGCGTGCAGACGCACGAGAGCATCCGCATCAACGCCATCGAAGAAGCCTATGAACTCGTGGACGCCATCGACCGCGGCGACGCGGAACGGATGCTTGAAGAGACGGGAGACGTGCTGATGCAGGCGGCGTTCCACGCCCTCATCGAAGAGGAGCGCGGCGGATTTACGGTGACGGACATGCTCACCGCCGTCTCGGAAAAGCTCATCACGCGGCATACGCACATCTTCGGGCAGGACAAGGCGCAGGATGCCGATGGCGCGCTCTCCGTGTGGGAGAAAAACAAGATGACGGAAAAGCACCAGACGACCTATTCGGACGCCGTCAACGACGTACCCGAATGTTTCCCCGCGCTGCTTCGCGCCCAGAAGATCGCAAAGCGGATGCAAAAGGGCGGCTGGGACGCCGCCACGATCGAGAATTTCGAGAAGAAATTCCGCGAGGAATACGGCGAACTCATGGAGGCCTTCCGTGCGGGCGACGCCGCGCACATCGCGGAGGAACTCGGCGACGTGCTGTTCTGCGCGGTAGAACTTGGGCGCGCCGTCGGGGCGGACTGCGAGCAGGCGCTTCTCGATACCGTCAAAAAGATGCAGGCGCGTTACAACGCCTATGAGGCGATGGTCCTTGCCGACGGCAAGGACGTAAACAAGCTCACCAAGGAAGAGCGCGATACTTATTATGAGAGGGCAAAACATGCTTCATGAACTATCTATCGCGGGCATGGTATGCCCCAATAACGTCATCCTTGCGCCCATGGCGGGCTATACGAACTATCCCTTCCGCACCATGTGCGAGAGTTTGGGGGCGGGGCTTACGGTCTCCGAGATGGTGAGCGCGAAGGGCCTTCACTATAAAAACGAGGATACGCGGCTGCTTTTGTACCACGGCGGCGGGAAGGGTACGCGGCCGCTCGCCGTACAGCTCTTCGGGAGCGACCCCGACATCATGCGCGAGGCCTGCGAGAGCGAGGAGCTGGCGGATTACGACCTCATCGACATCAACATGGGCTGCCCCATGCCCAAGATCACCCGCAACGGGGAGGGTTGCGCGCTCATGGACAACATGCCGCTCGCCGAAAAGGTCATCTCCGCATGCGTCAAGAGCGGCAAGCGCATCTCCGTCAAGTTCCGCACGGGCATGGTTCCCGAACGGAAGGTCACCCGCGAGTTCGCGAAGATGTGCGAGGGCGCGGGAGCTGCGATGATCACCGTCCACGGCAGGACGGCCGACAAGATCTACGCGGGGCCTTGCGACTTCGCGGAGATCGCCGCCGCAAAGCAGGCCGTAAGCATCCCCGTCGTCGCCAACGGCGGCGTTTGGAACAAGAAAGATGCTGATAAAATATTGAAAATGACGGGCGCAGACGCGGTCATGGTAGGCAGAGCCGCGCTCTATAACCCCCGCGTGTTCTGTGAGATCACGGAGAGCGAGGCCCCGCCCATTTTGCCGCTCTTCAAGGAGCAGATGGCGCTTACGCGGATCATCTACGGCGAGCGTTTTGCGCTCGTATATATGCGCAAGATGGCGGCGTTCTATATCAAAGGGCTGCCGGGTTCGGCGACGCACCGCCGCGAGCTGTTCGAGGCGGAGAGCTGTGAGGATGTTTTGCGGCTCACCCAGCGCATTTGGGGCGATTGACGGCCGTTTCCCGGCGTTTTCGGCGCAAAAATCAAAAAATTTTTTGTAAACCGTTGTGAAACGGTTTACTTTTTTATTCCGGCATGTTATAATGACCCTGTCTCGCGCGCGTGCGCGCTATATAGATTGATATACAGTATAACACAATGAACTTGCGCGCGGGCGCGCTATGTGAGGGAAAGGTTATTCCCCTCGCTGTCCCGGAAAGGGAAAGTGGGCGCGAGCGGCCGAAAGGGTTTTCACGTCATTTCGAACCGCAGGGGTGAGAAATCTCAAAGAACGAGATTCCTCACTTCGTTACTTCGTCTTCGGCTCGTGGCGACCTTCGATAATAAATAGATGCCTCGGTCGTTCGGAATGACGTATTAGGCCGAAAGGGTTTCAAAACCCCTCTGTCACTCGTAAACTCGTGACATCTGTCTCACGCGGGTAGAACCCCGCGTTCGGTCATCGTTCGCGCTACAAATGCGCTCACTCACCGCAAAACGCCGCCCACAGCACACCGTGCTGATGTGCGAGAAGTGCGTTTTGCGACCTCAAAGGGGCGACGAGACCTGCCCCTTGCTAAGGGGGCGGGTGGCGCGGCTTTGCCGCGTCAGGTGGGGGTAGGGCTTCCCCAATTATTTGCCTTAGGCGGAATTCACTTCCGCCGACCGCCCGCACATTCTTTGTTGTCTAAGGGCGTCACGAGCGCAAAGCGCGAAGTAGGGCGACCCAATTTGCAGAGCCCCCTGTCTGCTTGTTGTCTGCGAGAACATCGCATCGGGACCAAGCCCGTAAAAATAAAAACCAAAATCGAATCACGGAAATTTGTTTTAGGGCGGTTGATATGCACCCCCCACCCCACCCTCCCCCCTTTGGTCAAAAGGGGGAGGCAAATAGGAGGCAAAACAAATTTCGTGAAAACATAGGAGTGTTTTATGTCTGATAAAGTAGAAACCGCGTATGGTGCGGAACAGATCCAGGTCCTCGACGGTCTCGAACACATTCGCAAGCGGCCCGGCATGTACATCAGCTCAACCGACGAAAAGGGCCTGCATCATCTCGTTTCCGAGGTCGTCGATAATTCCATCGACGAGGCCCTCGCCGGCTACTGCGACCGCGTAGACGTCACCGTCAACGCGGACGGAAGCTGCACCGTCGTCGATAACGGCCGCGGCATCCCCACCGAGATCCACCCCAAAGAGGGCATCTCCACGGTGGAGGTCGTCTTTACCAAGGTCAACGCGGGCGGCAAGTTCGGCGGGGATTCGGGTTACAAGGTCTCGTCGGGCCTGCACGGCGTGGGCGTCAAGGCCGTCAACGCGCTCTCCGAGTGGCTGGAAGTCGAGGTCTCGCAGAACGGCCATATCTATAAGCAGGTCTACAACCGCGGCGTACCCCAGCGCGAACTGCATATCATCGGCGATACCGATAAGACGGGGACCAAGGTCACCTTCTTCCCCGACAGCGAGATCTTCGAGACGATCTCCTTCAAATACGACATCCTGCGCGTGCGGTTGAAGGAACTTGCCTTCCTCAACAAGGGCCTTACCATCACCCTTACCGATCTGCGCGAAGGCAAGGAGCGGAACGATACCTTCTTCTATGAAGGCGGCATCCGCGAACTCGTGGAGGAACTCAACAAAGGGCAGGAGACGCTCTTCGCCGCCCCCCTCTACTTCGAGGCGCAGGACGGCACCACCGTATGCGAGATCGCCCTCCAATACAACGAGAGCTACAACGAGGTCATCTATTCTTACGCCAACAACGTCAACACCATCGACGGCGGGACGCACGTCGAGGGCCTCAAACTCGCGCTCACCAAAGTCGTCAACGACGCGGGCCGCAAGCTGAACATCTTGAAGGATACCGATAAACTGACGGGCGAGGACGTCCGCGAAGGCATCACGGCCGTCGTCTCCGTCAAGCTCGAAGATGCGCAGTTCGAATCGCAGACCAAGGATAAGCTGAACAACTCCTTCATCCGTCCCTTCGTCAATAAGGCCGTGGCGGATAAACTCGGCGAATATTTGGAGGAACACCCCTCCGAGGCGCGGGAACTCGTCCTCCGCTGTATCACGGCGCAGAAGGCGCGCGATGCGGCGCGCAACGCGCGGGAACTGACGCGCAGGAAGGGCGTGTTGGAATCCACGACGCTCCCCGGCAAACTTGCGGACTGCTCGGATAAGCGTCCCGAACTTTGCGAGATCTATATCGTCGAGGGCGACTCGGCAGGCGGCACCGCCAAGCAGGGCCGCGACCGCCGTTTTCAGGCCATCCTGCCCCTCCGCGGCAAGATCTTGAACGTGGAAAAGGTGCGTCTCAACAGGGCGCTCGAAAACGCCGAGATCAAGGCCATGATCACGGCCTTCGGGTGCGGCATTCTGGATGACTTCGACGAGAGCAAACTCCGCTATGACCGCATCATCTCCATGACGGATGCCGATGTTGACGGCGCGCATATCCGCATTCTCCTGCTCACGTTCCTGTTCCGCTATATGCGTCCGCTCATCGAACACGGACACGTCTATTCGGCCAAACCGCCGCTCTACAAGGCGAGCGTGAAGGGCAAGGACGACGTGTATCTGTATTCCGAGGAAGAAAAGACGCTGTTCGACGCGGCGAATAACAACAAGGTGGAATACCAGCGTTACAAGGGCCTTGGGGAGATGAGTACCGAACAGCTCTGGAACACGACGATGAACCCCGCGACGCGCACGCTCATCAAGGTCTCGATGCAGGATGCGGTCGAGGCGGACAAGATGTTCAACATTCTGATGGGCGAGAGTCCCGCGCTGCGCAGGCAGTTCATCGAAGAAAACGCCACCCTTGTCACTGATTTGGATATCTAACCCTTGCCCACCCCTTGAGGGGTGGGTGGCACGGCTTCGCCGTGACGGAAGGGGTGTCATATATCTTGCCCACCTTAGACGGGTGGGTGGCACGGCTTCGCCGTGACGGAAGGGGTGGCATGATGAATGAACTTTACAATCCCAAGCTGATACAAAACGCCAAGTCATTGCGCAAAGGAATGACAAAGGAAGAGCGCAAGCTGTGGTATACGTTCCTTCGTTATCTTCCCGTCAAATTTGTGCGTCAAAAAGCTCGTGGTTTTTACATCGCGGATTTTTATTGTGCGGAAGCGAGGTTGGCCATAGAATTGGACGGATCTCAACACTTTGAAGAAGCGGGCGAACGGCGCGACTTAATACGGGATGCCTTTTTTTCGGCACACGGGATTCGCGTTGTGCGATATTCCAACTACGATATTGCAATGCACTATGATGTTGTAAAAGCGGATATTTTGAAGCAGTTGGGATTGGATTGACTTCTCTGCCGCATAAAGAGAACGCCACCCCCTCAGACCCGCAAGGGCGCGGGCCAGCTCCCCCTCAAGGGGCAGCCAAGAAGGCCGGCCGCGAAACCCCATTCCCCAATCGCTTGCCTTAGCCCGAATTTACTTCGGGCGTGGGCGACCCAATTTGCAGAGTCCTGTCTGCTTGTTGTCCGCGAGAACATCTCATCGGAACCAAGTCCGTAAAAATAAAAAGCAAAATCGTCTCACGGAAATTTGTTTTGGGGGCGGTTGATGTACACCCCCCACCCTACCCTCCCCCCTTTGGTAAAAAGGGGGAGGCAAATAGGAAGCAAAACAAATTTCGTGAACACCTTCTCAAATCACTGCGAATAACCAAAACCACGCTTTTGGTTTTCGCCCTCAATTTGCCGGCTTGCGGCCTCTTGTCCGCGAGAACATCTCATCGGAACCAAGTCTGTAAAAATAAAAAGCAAAATCGTCTCACGGAAATTTGTTTTGGGGGCGGTTGATGTACACCCCCCACCCTACCCTCCCCCCTTTGGTCAAAAGGGGGAGGCAAATAGGAAGCAAAACAAATTTCGTGAACACCTTCTCAAATCACTGCGAATAACCAAAATCACGCTTTTGGTTTTCGCCCTCAATTTGCGCGGTGCGCTTGTTGTCCGCGAGAACATCTCATCGGAACCAAGTCCGTAAAAGCAAAACCCACAATCGACCCACGGGCATTTTGTTGCACAACAAAATGCCGTGAAAAAATCATAGGAGTTTAATATGGCCAAAAGAGAAACAAGTCCCGAATTGACCGAGGAATTCAAAAAGACACTCGAAATGACGAAGGTCCTCGACGTCGAGGTCAACGACGAGCTGAAACGCTCCTTCATCGCCTATGCGATGGCCGTCAATAAATCGCGCGCCATCCCCGACGTCAGAGACGGCCTCAAACCCGTCCACCGCCGTATCCTCTATGCCATGCACGAGATGGGCCTTTACAGCGATAAGGCCTACCGTAAGTGCGCGCGTATCGTCGGTGACGTCATGGGTAAATTCCATCCCCACGGCGACAGCTCGGTCTATGACGCCCTCGTCCGTCTCGCACAGGATTTCTCCATCAACTTCCCGCTCGTGGACGGCCACGGCAACTTCGGCTCCGTGGACGGCGACCCGCCTGCGGCCATGCGTTATACGGAGGCCCGCCTCACCAAACTCGCCGCCGAGATGCTCCGCGACCTCGATAAGGAGACCGTGGACTTCTTCCCCAACTTCGACGGCATCGAAATGGAACCCGCCGTGCTTCCCGCCCGCTTCCCCAACCTGCTCGTCAACGGCTCCGACGGCATCGCCGTCGGCATGGCGACCAATATCCCGCCCCACAACCTCGCGGAGGTCATCGACGGCACCGTCGCCATGATCGACAATCCCGATATCACCGTGGATGAACTCATGGATTACATCCCCGCCCCCGATTTCCCCACGGGCGGCATCATCATGGGCAGGAGCGGCATCCGCAAGGCCTACCGCACGGGACAGGGCAACATCGTCATCCGCTCCAAGTGCGAGATAGAAGAGTTCGGCACGGGCGCGAATACGCGCTCCCGCATCATCGTCACCGAGATCCCGTATCAGGTCAACAAGGCCCAGCTCATCGTTGCCATCGCGGACATGGTCAAGGATAAGCGCATCGAAGGCATCTCGGATATCCGCGACGAGAGCGGCCGCGAGGGCATGCGCATCGTCATCGAATGCAAGAAGGACGCCAACGCGCAGGTCGTTCTCAACACCCTCTTCCGCCATACCAACCTGCAAGTCTCGGACGGCATCATCCTTTTGGCCCTCGTCGAGAACGGCACCGAACCCAAGTATCTCACCCTGCGCGAGATCCTCTCCTACTATCTCGCCCACCAGAAAGAGGTCATCGTGCGCCGCACCAAATACGACCTCGCCAAGACGGAGGAGCGCGCGCACATCGTGGAGGGCCTCGTCATCGCGCTCGCCAATATCGACGAAGTCATCCGCATCATCAAGGAATCCAAGGATAAGAACGATGCCTGCGCCCGTCTCACTGCCGCCTTCGAACTCTCCGATAAACAGGCCAACGCCATCCTCGAAATGCGCCTGCAACGTCTCACCGCCCTCGAAGTGGAGAAGCTCAGAGAGGAACTCGAAGAACTGCGTGCGACCATCGCAGACCTCAAAGATATCCTCGCCAACGAGGCGCGCGTGATGGCCATCATCCGCGCCGACCTTCTCGCCATCAAGGATAAGTATCCCTCCGACCGCAAGACGGAGGTATCCGTCGATTACGGCGACATCGAGGATGAGGACCTCATCGACGAGGAGGACGTCGTCATCTCCATGACGCACGGCGGCTATGTCAAGCGCATCCCGCTCACCGAGTACCGCGCACAGCACCGCGGCGGCGTGGGCGTGACGGGCCACAAGACCAAGGAGGAGGACTTCATCGAGCAGATGTTCGTGTGTTCGACGCACCACAACATCCTCTTCTTCTCTAACTTCGGCAAGGTCTACTCCATGAAGGGATACATGATCCCGGAGGCCAACAAGCAGGCGCGCGGACGCGCCATGGTCAACCTCTTGCAGATCGCGGCGGGAGAGAAGATCGCGGCCATCCTGCCCGTCTATGAGAACGGCACGGGGTATCTCGTGATGGCGACCAAGAAGGGCCTCATCAAAAAGACCGCGACGAGCGAGTTCGAGCGCATCATGAAGAACGGCAAGATCGCCATCAAGATCGCCGAGGGCGACGAACTCATCGCCGTTCAGTTCACCACGGGCAACGACCAGATCATGATCGCCTCGCATTCGGGCAAGTGCATCCGTTTCAGCGAGACGGACGTGCGCCCGATGGGGCGCGGCACGATGGGCGTGCGCGGCATCACCCTTGCGGGGGACGACGTCGTCACCGATATGCTCGTGCTTCGCGAGGGCTTCGATATCCTCACCGTATCCGAACTCGGTTACGGCAAACGCTCGGATCCCGAAGATTACCGCCTGCAATCGCGCGGCGGCAAGGGCATCAAGGCGGGCATCTTCAACGAAAAGACGGGCGCGCTCGTCAACATGAAGCTCGCGAGCGACCTCTATGACGTCATGCTCGTCACTTCGGCGGGCATCGTCATCCGCATGCACCTCGAAGCCATCTCCAAGATCGGCAGGGCAACGCGAGGCGTGCGGCTCATGAACGTGCGCGAGGGCATCGTCGCCACGGTCGCCGTCACCGATAAGGATGAAGAGGCGGAGGTGGAGGCTCCAGAAGAGACGGCCGCCGACCTCGCCCCGGAGGACCTCGCGGAGAGCGCGGAGGAACTCGCCGAAGAGGCCAAAGAGGCGGCGGAAGAAGTGATCCCCGAAGATCCCGATGACGACGGAACGCCCGACGAGGAATGAAGAAAGCGGACGGATTTTAAGCGGGGGAAAGGGCAATGAGACCGCGTTTCCCCATACCATGTCCGCGGACATGGCTTCAAAAACACAGAAAAAGAGCCGAGGCCCCGCCCCGGCTCTTTGCTTATGTTTTGTGCATTTTGCCGCCCCTATGGGGGACGGCAAAGCTCTACCCCCTCCTTGGGGAGGGGGATTCAGGGAGTGGGGATTATTCCCCACCACAGTCACGCTCACGCGTGACAGCTCCTCCCCGGGGAGGCGCTTTGGGAAACCCTTATCGGCCCGATACGTCATTCCGAAACGAAGTGAGGAATCTCGTTCTTTGAGATTTCTCACCCCTACGGGGTTCGAAATGACGTGAACCCACATGGCGCTTTGGGAAACCCTTATCGGCCCGATACGTCATTCCGAAACGAAGTGAGGAATCTCGTTCTTTGAGATTTCTCACCCCTACGGGGTTCGAAATGACGCAAGAGGGACGGTGAGGCGTTTTTTCTTGCCTCTTCTCAGATCTTCGAATAGCCGTACGAATTGATGAGCGCGTCGATGCGCACGCCCTCGCGGCAGAGCGGGCATTCGCCCGGCTTATAGGAGCGGTATGCGGGCAGGTCCTCGCCCCCGATGAGCCGCCTTACGGGTACGCCCGGAATCTCGAAGTCGCCGCCGAATACCGTGGCAACGCCGACGGGGTCGCCGTCGTAATAGCGGATGCCGCGGACCGCGCCCATGGCCGTGATGCCCGTCGTCGCCGTGGCGGCGAGGATCAGCACATGGCGGTTTTTGACGTACGGCACGAGGTTGTCCCGCAGGAGCAGTTTTTCATCCGCGGTAAATTCGGGGGAGATGACGGCGATCTCCTGTTTCATGTTGATGCCCGTGGAATTTGTAAATTCTTCCGCAAGGAACGCGCCCACCATCTTCATGCGTTCGAGCGTGATGATGGTATCGACGGGGACGTCGGAAAAGCTCTCGGCGAACAGTTTTGCCGTGATGCGCGCGAGCGGCGCTTCGGACTTGACGCGCGTCATATCCACGCAGTAATTGATGTGGGAGTGTTGGGTGGCAAAGTGGCCGGGGATGACGCGTACGCGGACTTTGTTGTTGCGCGCCGCAAAGAGTTCAAAAGCCTTGGTTTCCATACAATGGGACCTCCCTTTTCTCTATTTTAGTATAAATTCCCCCGCTTGTAAAGGGCGTAAACGGAAAATTCACGGAATTTTTTTGGCTTTTTTCGGAAAAACCGTTTAGAAAATCTTTTTTTACATTATATGTAAGATGTCAAAAAACCAAGAAGGTGCGACCGTGGACAAAGAGAAAAAGAAAAAATCTGCCGTGGCAAACGGCGCGGAGGACCCTGTTCCTGCCGAAGAGCTTCCCCAAGAACCCTGCGTGGCCGCATCCCCTGAGACGCCCCCCGCGGAGCCGCCGCAGGAGGCCCCCGCAGAGGATGCCGCGCTCACGGAGGCACGGGCGCAGGCCGAGGATTTCAAGCGCAAGTGGTACGCCGTGACGGCGGAATACGAGAACTACCGCCGCAGGACGGCGGGCGAGAGCGCCAAACGGTATAACGAAGGGCGCGCCGACGTCGTCTCCAAGCTGTTCCCCATCGCGGATAATCTCGAACGCGCGCTCGCGAGCTGTGAGACGGAAGCGACGAAAAAGGGCATCGAAATGGTGGTGAAGGCCTTTGAAAAGATCCTCGAAGGCGAACACATCACCGAGATCAACCCCGTAGGCCAACCCTTCGACGCCGAGAAACACGAGGCGATCATGGCCGTGGACCCCGCCGAAGGCGAGACGGGCGGAACAGTGAAGAGCGTGTATCTCAAAGGGTATGAGAAGGATGGGAAAGTACTTCGCTTTGCGCAAGTCATCGTTATAAAATAAACGCATATTTGCGTCGCAATACTTCGTCATACTGCGTTTTTCTTGGTCACGTACGGGAAAGTACGCTCCCTGCGAAAAGCCTCGTATTCCTTGTCTTGCTCGCAACTCTGCGTTTATGATGAACTCGGATGAGTTTCGAAAATTTCTATCATTTAGAAACCTCTTAAAAATAAGGGCATAGAAATTTTCGAGACGATTTGTTCCCTTGGCGCCCCTTTGAGGGGAGCTGCCCCGCGGTCTTGCGGGGCTGAGGGGTTTCGGAAACCCTTCCCCAAGGGGAAGACCTGCCCCTACTTGTGGGGGCGGGTGGCGCGGCTTTGCCGCGTCAGGTGGGGGTAGGCCTTCACCCCCCCAAAAAATCAAACCAAAAAAATCTGAAATCAAAAGGAGTGAATATATTATGAGTAAGGTAATCGGTATCGACTTAGGAACAACCAATTCGTGCGTGGCGGTGATGGAAGGCGGCGAGCCTGTGGTCATCGCGAATGCGGAGGGCAGCCGCACGACCCCTTCCGTCGTCGCGTTCCAAAAGGACGGCTCCCGCGTCGTGGGGCAGGTCGCAAAGCGTCAGGCGGTCGCCAACCCCGATAAGACCGTCATCTCCATCAAACGCAAGATGGGGTCGGATTATAAAGTGAAGATCGACGAAAAATCCTATTCTCCGCAGGAGATCTCCGCCATGATCCTCTCCAAACTCAAACAGGACGCGGAGGCCTATCTCGGCGGCAAAGTGACGGACGCCGTCATCACCTGCCCCGCTTACTTCACCGACGCACAGCGGCAGGCCACCAAGGATGCGGGGAAAATTGCGGGCCTCAACGTGCTTCGTATCATCAACGAACCCACGGCGGCTGCGCTCTCTTACGGCCTCGATAAGGAGAAGGAAAACAGCAAGGTCATGATCTATGACCTCGGCGGCGGCACCTTCGATGTCTCCATCCTTGAAATCTCCGACGGTGTGTTCGAAGTCCTCGCGACCAACGGCAACAATATGCTCGGCGGCGACGATTTCGATAAGCGGCTCATGGATTACATGGTGGATGAATTCAAGAAGAGCCACGGCGTGGACCTCTCCAAGGACAAGATGGCCATGCAACGCCTCAAAGAGGCGGCGGAGAAGGCCAAGATCGAACTCTCCGGCATGAACCAGACCTCCGTCTCCCTTCCCTTCATCTCCATGACGGACGCGGGTCCCGCGCACCTCGAACTTGATATCACGCGCCAGAAATTCGAAGCGCTGATTTCCGACCTCATCGAAAAGACGGCCGAACCCATGCGTCTCGCCATGAAGGACGCCGGCCTCTCCTATAACGACATCGATAAAGTCATCCTCGTGGGCGGCTCGACGCGCGTTCCCGCCGTCGTTGCCAAGGTCAAAGAGATCACGGGCAAGGAGCCGTTCAAGGGGATCAATCCCGATGAGTGCGTCGCCATCGGCGCGGCTATCCAGGGCGGCGTTCTGACGGGCGAAGTCAAGGACGTCCTTCTTCTCGACGTCATGCCGCTCTCGCTCGGCATCGAGACGCTCGGCGGCGTGTTTACCCGCCTCATCGACCGGAATACGACCATCCCCGTCAAGAAATCGCAGGTATTCTCCACGGCGGCGGATAACCAGACGAGCGTGGAGATCCACATCTTGCAGGGCGAACGCGAGTTCTGCCGCGATAACAAGACGATGGGCCGCTTCATGCTGACGGGCATTGCGCCCGCGCCCCGCGGCATCCCGCAGATCGAAGTCACATTCGACGTCGATGCCAACGGCATCGTCCACGTCGAGGCGAAAGACCTCGGCACGGGCAAGTCCACGGATATCACCATCACGTCGTCCACCAACCTCTCGGAGGATGAGATCAACAAGGCGGTGAAGGATGCGGAGCAGTACGCCGAAGAGGATAAGAAGCGCAAGGCCAAGGTAGATGCGAAGAACAAGCTCGACGGCCTCATCTTCTCCGTGGAGCAGACCATCAAGGACAGCGAGGGCAAGCTCTCCGATGAGGACAAGGCGACCTTGCAGTCGGCGGTCGACGAGGCCAAGAAAGACCTCGAAGCGGACGACGAGGAGAAGTATAACGCGGCGTTCGAAGAACTTTCGAAGAAGATCCAGCCCGTAATCGCCAAGCTGTACCAGCAGAATGCGGGCGCGCAGGGCGGCGAAGATCCCAACGCCGGCGGCGACGAATTCCATCAGTAAAGGTTTCGCGCGATTTCTTTTCTGCGAAAATAAATCCGCGCGAGGGAAATGTGCGTTGACGCCTTAATGGGCTTATCCTCTCATCCGTTCCAGCGGACAAGAAGCGCTTGACGCGCAAATTGAGGGCGAAAACCAAAATTGTGATTTTGGTTATTCGCAGAAAATCAGAACGTTCACGAAATTTGTTTGGGCAACCTCATGCCTCCCCCCTTTTACCAGAGGGGGGAGGGTAGGGTAGGGGGTGTACATCAACGAACCCCAAACAAATTTCCGTGAGGGAAATGTGCGTTGATGCCTTAACATGCGTTATCCTCTCATACATTCCAACGGACAAGAAGCAGGCAGGGTTCTGCAAATTGGGTCGCCCACGCCCGAAGTAAATTCGGGCTAAGGCAAGTAATTGGAAGCCCTACCCCCAACGGGGGGGAGGGTGGCACGAGCAACGCGAGTGACGGATGGGGGGTAAAACTAACTCCGTCCCCCCACCACCGCCCTGCGGGCGGAGCCTCCCCCCCAAGGGGTAGGCCTTCGCGCTTTTCAAGCAAAAAAGTAAAATCGTATCACGGAAATTTGTTTTCCAAAACAAATTTCGTGAGGTAATCTATGGCTGAAAAAAAGAACTATTACGAGATTCTCGGCGTCAAGAAGGACGCTTCCGATGAGGAGATCAAGGCGGCTTATAAAAAGCTCGTCAAGATGTACCACCCCGATTTGCATCCGAACGATCCGCTCGCCGCGGAAAAGTTCAAGGAGATCAACGAGGCCAACGAGGTACTCTCCGATAAGCAGAAGCGTGCGGCGTACGATTATGAACAGGAGCATCCGGGCATGGGCGGTCCCGGCGGCATGGGCGGCTTCGGCGGCTTTGGCGGGTTCGGCGATATCTTCGATTCCATCTTCCAAGGCTTCGGCGGCGGCGCATCCGTGCAGCGCGATACCACGGGCGAGGATATCCGTTATACGATGAACATCTCCTTTATGGACGCCGCCAAGGGCTGCCATAAGGAGTTTACTTATATGCGCAACGAGCCGTGCCGCGATTGCCGCGGGACGGGCGCGAAAAACGGCACCGCCTTCAAGACGTGCGCAAAGTGCGGCGGGAAGGGGCAGGTACGCTTTACGCAGGAGACCATGTTCGGCAGGACCGTCCGCGTGGGGGCATGTCCCGATTGCGGCGGCCGCGGCAAGATCGTGACGGATAAATGCCCCGCCTGCAAGGGCAAGGGCTATCTTCGCCGCGAGACGACGGTCTCCTTCGATATCCCCGCGGGTGCGGATAACGATTCCTATCTCGTGAAGCGGGGCATGGGACACGCCAGCACGCTCGGCGGCGAACCCGGCGACCTTGCGATCGTGTTCCGCGTGGAGCCGCACAAGCTGTTCCAGCGCAAAAACATGGACCTCTATGTCGATCTGCCCATTCCCTTCTTTACGGCGGCGTTGGGCGGCAAAGTAAACATCCCCACCCTCGACGATACGATGGAATACGAGATCCCGGAAGGGACGCAGACGGGGACCGTCTTTACCATCCGCGGCAAGGGAATCCGTTCGCGCAACGGGACGGGCAATCTGTATGTCAGGGCGATGGTGGAAGTCCCCTCCAAGCTGACGCGGGAACAGCGGCAAGCGTTTGCAAACGCCGCCGCGGGGCAGGAGCTGAGGCAATACGAGAAGTCCAAGAAGTATTCGGACACCGTGAACGCCCTGTACGGCAAGGACGGATATAAAAAATAAGCGATACGCAAGCAAAAAAATAAAAGCCCCGGCGGGCTTTTATTTTTTTGCGTCTTTTAGAACCGCATCCTTAGGCGGGCTTGCCCTTGCTGTCAACAGTGGTCCGACGGGCCGAAAGGGCTTTTACGTCATTTCGAGGAGCAAAGCGACGAGAAATCTCTACGCCGAGATCCCTCACTTCGTTACTTCGCGCTACGCGCTCGTGGCGACCTTAGTCTACAATAGAAGCCTCGGTCGTTCGGAATGACGTAATAGAGATTTCTCACCCCTACGGGGTTCGAAATGACGCGGGGGGAGCTTCTCGGCGCCCCTATGAGGGGAGCGGCGAGGCCGGAGGCCGAGACTGAGGGAGTTTGAATGTCATTCCGAACGGAGGAAGCCGAAGTCGAGAAATCTTCACCTCATTTTTGTTCTGCCTTGACTTGGTCACAATAAGATTTCTCGCAGATGAA